>CALGLE010000016.1 GCA_937930305.1 uncultured Granulosicoccaceae bacterium
TAAGTATTTTTTCGTAGAGGGAGAGTTCGTCCATTGCGATTCACTAAACAAAAAACAGATGGATTTTGCAGTGTAGCGCAACTCGATTGTGTGCTGGCATTATGCCCAGCTTTTGTCACCCACTCGATGTGGGGAACACCCTTATTATTCCAGTATTCTAGAACTCGCCAAAGTAAGCGGAAGGAACCGCACATGTCTAAGTCAACAAAGTTGTTAGATCAAGTACGCGAAGCAATACGGGTACGCCACTATAGCTATCGCACGGAACAATGCTACGTGATGTGGATAAAACAATATATCCGTTTTCACAGTATCAAACACCCAAACACTCTGGATGAATCCGATGTATCAGCGTTTCTCTCGCACTTAGCGTTGGATCGGAAAGTGGCACCAAACACACAGAACCAGGCACTTAATGCTCTGTTGTTTTTATACCGGCATGTCCTCGGCTCTCCGCTAGAGCAGATCAAACACATACAACGTGCTTCGGGAAAACAAAAGTTACCAGTCGTTCTCGATCAGGATGAAATCCGAAGGTTAATTCAGAGTTTAGAATACCCACATTGGTTGCTAGCAGCACTGATGTATGGCTCGGGCTTAAGACTGATGGAAGCTTTGCGCCTTCGAATTAAAGATATCGATTTCCAATATCGGGCCATAAAAGTAATGCAAGGCAAGGGAAGAAAAGATCGTGTAGTGACATTGCCTGACAACCTAATTGACCATTTAAAAACACAGATTGGCCATGCTCGAATGCTTCACCAGAAAGACATCGAAGACGGGTTCGGTAGAACGATTCTTCCTCACGCACTTGATCGGAAATACCCAAATGCTGCGGCATCGTTTGAATGGCAATTCATGTTTCCATCAAAAAATCGAAGTATAGATCCACAGTCGAATAAAATTGCACGGCATCATATTCACGAACAAACTTTGCAACGGGCAATAAAGAAAGCGATTTACAAAGCGAAAATAAACAAACCTGCAAGTTCCCATAGCCTTCGCCATTCTTTTGCCACACACTTACTCGAACGCGGTGCAGATATCAGAACAGTTCAAGAACAACTCGGGCACACAGATGTTAGAACTACTCAAATCTACACCCATGTATTACAACGTGGCGGACGCGGAGTGGTTAGTCCGCTGAACGACATCTTCCCTAGCACGATCATCCCAACAAAAAGTGAGTAGATGCCGCCGCGAAGCCATCAGGGACCACGTTCATGACGTTTATGACGCCCATTGGGAACCACCACGCCACCAATTCATAAAGAACAAGGATCTTGTTAAGTATGATGGGCTGTACCAATGGTCTCGGCGGCAAGGATGCCGCCGCGAAGCCCTCAGGGACGACGTTCATGGCGCCCATTGGTACAGCCCATCATACTTAACAAGATCCGCCCCTTAATGATCAACATCTTCCTTGCAATAGCCCCCATTTTCCTACTCATCATCCTGG
Organism: uncultured Granulosicoccaceae bacterium; assembly: GCA_937930305.1. Classification (GTDB taxonomy): domain Bacteria; phylum Pseudomonadota; class Gammaproteobacteria; order Granulosicoccales; family Granulosicoccaceae; genus Granulosicoccus. Next base: position 1,460 of record CALGLE010000016.1, read on the forward strand.
GTCACGCGCTGCGCCGTGGAAACATCCCCTCGTTGGAATTTTGGAACTTAAATGACAAGCTGGTCTATTGGGTGCTGTTTCCACCGCTGTTGTTTTTTAAGATGGCAACGATGGAATTATCTGGCCAGGCCTTTGGTCAGTTAGCGGCGGTTGTTTACACAGGCTTTTGTGTAGCGTTGGTTTTCGTACTGGTCATCGGCTGGATTCTAAAATTTGACCGCCCGCTGCACACCTCGTTAATTCAAGGTGGTGCCCGACACAACACCTTTATTGCTTTGGCAGTGGCAGAAGCTTTGCTGGGCAACGAAGGCTTGATCATTGCCAGTTTCATCACCGCCCTATTAATTCCCATTACCAATCTATCTGTGGTCAGCTTAATGATTGTGACGCTGCGAGGTGGAGAACCTAAAGGCGTGTTTGGCGTCATCATCAAAGAACTTATGCGTAACCCTATCCTTTTGGCGGTTTTCTTTGGTTGGATGGTGAACTTAGCGGGAATCGAAAATATCCCGGTCCTATTCGATGTGTGCCAAATTTTAGGCGCCGCAGCCCTGCCTATTGTGCTTCTGTGCGTGGGGGCCAATATTCGCATTCGAGCGATGGCCTCTTCGGCCCTACCCGTCATTCTATCGATAGCGGGTAAGATGATCATATTTCCCGCAGGTATTGCAGCCGCCAGCATAGCGTTTGGGTTGGATCCCTCGTCCACACTGGTGGCGATGATATTTGGCTCTGTGCCCACGGCTGCCGGTGCGTTCTCACTGGCCAAACAGATGGGTGGCGACGCGCCTGCGATGGCGGCCATAGTCACCGTGCAAACGGCTTTGTCTTTTTTGACGATGCCCTTCACCATCATGTTAATGGCGGTATTTTTAGAGGTTCAAATTTGATGCTACGTGCGTTACCGTAGGCATAGGTAACTACACGGGACGTTCTACATGGAATACAAACAACGCATATTGGCCGCCACGATCATTGGCGCAAGCCTCCTTTTGCAAGCCTGTGCCAGTGGCCCAGTTAAAGACAGCCAGCGCGATACTTCCGGCAAATTTGACGGGAACTATCGTATGAATGTACAAAAAATGGCAGGCTTACAGTATGTAGAAAATTGGAATATGAATTGCGGTGGCAAAGCGTATTCGGTCCCTGTCACGGTAAAAAAAGGCCAAGCGATTATCGGGCTGTCCGTGCAAGGCAAGAAGTCTTTTCCAACTAACATCGATGACAAAGGTCGTTTCCAGTTAACGATACCCCTGAATAAAAAGGCCAGTGCCAGTGGAGCATCCGCTACCACGATGGCCGATGGGCGACGCCGCCTTATCGTTGAGGGCAATTTAGCGAAAGGCTCGGGCAGCTTAGTGGTTGGTATTAAGCAGTTTGGCTGGCAGGGTTGCCGAGCTAATGTGAAGTATGTAAAAGGCTGAAATCACACTGTCCCTGATTAGGATAGTCCGCCAAAAACGCTCAGTTGCAATAAAAACGTCACTTTATTCGTCACACCATTTATGGCAAAGAAAAAATCAAAATCGAACACTCGACGATCGTTTCTCATTTATGCAGGGCTGGGCGTGGCCTCAGTGGCAGGTGCAGTAGGCATCCATCGGCATGATGTGCAATCGAAAACGTTGCATGATCTATCCGTCATCGGCAACGGCACACCTACCGTTGTGCAAGTGCATGACCCCTCTTGTCCCTCGTGTCGACGACTAAAAGGCCAAACGACAAGTGCGCTTAAAGCGTCTCCAAACATTCAATATCGCATCGCAGATTTAACCTCGGCTGAGGGGCGAGAGATGGGTGCGAAGTTTGGAGTGGGAAAAGTGACGTTGTTGCTGTTCGATAAGAAGGGTAATCATGTGCACACCGTGCAAGGTGTCACCCCTGCTGAACAACTAGAAGCAACATTCAAACAATATTTATAGGCGTAAAAAAACCGAAGCTGTTTCCAGCTTCGGTTTTTTCTAACTTCGTATTTTTCAGGTGCTTACTTGGGCAAGGTGCCTTGCACACCTTCTACGTAGTAATCCATACCCAATAAAACGCCATCGTCTAACACTTCACCTTCTGCTACAACCACTTCACCGGCTTGATTTTTAATAGGTCCGGCGAACGGATGCAGCGTGCCTTCAACAATGCCCTCACGAATCAGATCCGCGGCCGCTTTCACGTCATCAGGAACTTTGGGACCATAGTCAGACATGGCCACCATGCCCGAGTTAATGCCTTTCCAAGTGTCTGTGGATTCCCAAGTGCCGTCGATCACCGCTTGCGTGCGTTCGATGTAGTAGGGGTCCCAGTCATCCACGATGGCCGTGAGCTGCGCATTGGGGGCAAAAGATGACATATCAGAGGCTTGTCCAAAACCCAATACACCACGCTCTTCAGCGACTTGCAACGCGGCAGGAGAATCGGTGTGCTGCGTGATGATATCCACGCCTTGATCAATTAACGTTTTAGCGGCATCTGCCTCTTTACCTGGGTCATACCACGTGTTCACCCAAATCACTTTCACGGTTGCATCTGGGTTCACCTTACGCATGGCAATAGTGAATGCGTTAATGCCACGCACCACTTCGGGAATAGGGAAAGACGCGATGTAACCAATGGTATTGGACTTGGTCATCATGCCGGCCATGGTGCCGAGTATCGTTCGGCCTTCATAGAAACGCGAAGAGTAAGTTGAGACGTTGTCACCGCGCTTATAACCTGTGGCGTGTTCAAATTTCACATCAGGAAATTGCTTGGCCACTTTCACCGTGGGGTTCATGTACCCGAACGATGTGGTGAAAATTAAGCCGTGGCCACTACTGGCGAGTTTGCGAATGACGCGTTCAGCATCAGCGCCTTCAGGCACACTTTCTACAAAGGTGGTTTCAACTTTATCGCCAAACTTTTCTTCAATCGCTAAACGACCAATGTCGTGGCGATAGGTCCAACCGTGGTCACCCACAGGCCCTACATAAACAAAACCCACCTTGAGCGGGCTGTCTGCTGACATACCCACGCCGGGCAATGCTAAGGCAGCGGATGCCGCCATTGCCAGCAATGCACGCCGAGTGGATGTAAATAGTGAAACTTCAGGCATCGATCATCTCTCCAGATTGCGAAAATACGACAGGCGCGACGGATGAACCCGTTCTTTTGAACGCCAAGCGAAGTTGATCATCCTGGCCAGACTTTCACCCCGTCATATGGGGCGAATCGACATTATGTCGTTGGGTGAAACGCCTGTCCTATGGCCGCTGGCGCATTGCGCCTCACCCTTCCCTGATCTAGTGAAATCAGGACCAGCACAACTATCGTTGTGATGTAGGGTAGCATCGACATCAGCTGTGAGGGAACATTGATTCCAATCCCTTGGCCATGCAACTGCAAAATGGTGATGCCACCGAACAAATAGGCCCCAAACAACACCCATCCAGGCTGCCAGACCGCAAAAACCACTAACGCTAGCGCTATCCAACCTCGCCCTGCACTCATATTTTCAACCCACATGGGCGCATAGGCCATGGACAAATAGGCCCCGGCCAGTCCGGAACAAGCACCTCCAAAAAGCGTGGCTAAATATCGAACACGAATAACCCGATAACCAAGGGCGTGAGCCGCGTCATGGGAATCCCCTACCGCCCGGAGAACTAGCCCACCGCGAGTGCGATTGAGAAAGTAGGCCACGGCCGGTACGAGTAACCACGAACCGTAGACCAGCACATCGTGTTGAAACAACAGCGGGCCCAGTGTGGGAATGTCGGACAGTACCGGCACACTCAGTTTGGGCAAGCCTTCGTAGGCGACACCAATTAAGGATTGCCCCACCAGCGCAGACAGCCCGGTGCCAAATATGGTTAATGCAAGACCTGTCGCCACTTGAGACGCTTGCAAACTTAAAGTAAGAAATCCGAACAGCAACGCCATCACGATGCCGGCTGCTGTGCCAACGAGTAAAGACAACGGCGCGTTGCCGGTCAAGTGCACGCACAGAAAGCTGGACACAGCTCCTGCTAACATCATGCCCTCGACCCCGAGATTTAATACACCCGATCGCTCAGTAACCAATTCGCCCATGGCCGCAAAAACTAAGGGTGTGGCCGCTGTGATAACTGTTAGGGCGATAAGAACGAAAGTAGATGGATCATCGGACATAGTGTCGCTCCCGGCCGAACACAACGCGATAATGAATTAACACATCAGCGGCTAATAAAAAAAACAGCAACATGCCTTGAAACACGCCAGTTACCGCTAACGGCATATTCAATGTAATTTGGGCCGTCTCCCCGCCCAGATAAGACAAAGCCATAATCAGCCCGGCAAAGATCACCCCGATGGGGTGCAATCGCCCTAAAAAGGCAACGATTATGGCGGTGAATCCATACCCAGGAGATATCACAGGGTTTAGTTGACCGATGGGGCCTGCCACTTCAAATAATCCGGCAAGCCCTGCCACCGCCCCGGTGAACAACAAAGAGAACCAAACCAACTTAGCCTGGCTAAATCCGGTGTGTCGTGCAGCTCTTGGCGCGTTGCCGTTCACACGCAAAGCAAAACCCAACAAAGTTCGCGAGAGTAAGATCCAAGCGGCTAACGCGATGAATATCGCGATGGGCGCGCCGATGTGTAATCGCGTTCCAGGCAACACTAACGGTAAGGTGGCCGCATCGTGAAACAAGCGACTTTCAGGAAAGTTAAACCCATCCGGATCACGCATAGGCCCGTGCACAAGAAAACTTAATAACAGTGAAGCCACGTAGGTCAGCATTAAGCTGGTTAATATTTCATTCGCATTCACCGTGGTACGCAGTAACGCAGGAATTGCGGCCCAAGCCATGCCACCGATCACGCCAGCTAAGCACATCAATGGCAACACAAAGGCCGATTCAACTTCATAAAAATACAAAGCCACCGCGCCACCACAGATGCCACCTAATATCAGCTGCCCTTCTGCACCGATGTTCCAAACACCGGCTCGAAACCCCAATGAAAGGGCCGCGGCAATCATGATCAGAGGCGCAGCTTTCACACCCAATTCTGCTAAGCCGTACGAATCACTGATGGGGTCAATAAAATAAGCGCGAAACGCTTCACCCACAGGCACGCCCAACAAAGCGAATAATAAAAAACCAGCCAATAACGTCATAGCTAAAGCGATGACGGGGGCAAGGTAGCCCATTAATTTTGATGGGTTCGCGCGCCGCTGTAAATGAATCACGCCACACCGTCCAAAGCTGTTTTACCCCCCATAAGCTGCCCTACTTGTTGGGCATCTATGGACGGTGTTGAATAAAAATTTGATAAGCGGCCGGCACACAATGCCCCGATCCGATCAGTAATAGCCATCAATTCATCAAGATCTTGCGAGATGAGTAAAACGGCTGCGCCTTCTTTCACTAAGGATTGCAAGGCTTTGTGTATAGCCGCCGCCGCCCCGGCATCCACACCCCATGTCGGTTGCGACACCACCAATACATCGGGGGATTGTAAGATTTCACGGCCTACGACAAACTTTTGCAAGTTCCCGCCCGACAAGCTACTCGCTGCACTGCCTGTGCCGTGACACTGCACCGAGAATGTGTCAATGATTTGGTTCGCGGACCGCTTACAACGACTCATCGCAATCAACCCGGCTCGTTGCAACGGTTGACGATGAAACCCGGTGAGTAACGCGTTTTCTGCTAACGACATACTGGGTACAGCCGCATGGCCCAATCGTTCTTCCGGCACCGCGCACAAACCAAAACTTCTGCGCTGACCTGCTGTCCACCCGGCCACACTTTCACCTTTTAACCAAATCATTTCATCGGGCTGAACGGGCACTTCTCCCGCAATAGCACTTAACAATTCATCTTGGCCGTTACCAGCAACACCGGCGATGCCAACAATTTCACCCGCGTGCACCACTAACGATAGATCTTGCAAGGCTAAGCTCTGTCGCGTTTTCGCAGGCACATCAAGCTTATTCAAAGCAAACAGCGGATCCCCGGTTTTAGGGTTGTCTACTCGAACAACCGGTTGCACATCTTCACCGATCATTAGGGCGGCTAAACTGGCCGCTGATTCCTGCTTTGGCAAAGCGGTAGCGACGTTCTTACCACCACGCAGTATGGTTGCCACATCGCACAGTTCACGAATTTCATCCAACTTATGACTGATGTATAAAATGCCAACCCCTTCACTAGCTAGGCGCTTTAACGTCACGAACAACTCACTGACTTCTTGTGGTGTGAGCACGGACGTGGGTTCATCCATGATTAACAATTGGGGTTCTTGCAATAAGCAGCGCACAATTTCTATGCGCTGACGCTCGCCGACACTCAGCGAAAACACGTCTCGATCTGGGTCCAGTGGTAGGCCGTATCGGCTGGACACCTCACGAATGCGCGTGCGCAATGAGTCATTCGCTGACACCGCCATTCCGAGCGCAATGTTCTCCACAACGGTTAAGGATTCGAACAAAGAAAAATGCTGGAACACCATGGCGATGCCTAAATTTCGCGCATCCGACGGGCTGCGCAACTTGGCATGCTCGCCGCGCCAAAGCACCTCTCCCGTATCTGGTTGCAACAACCCATACAGCACTTTCACTAGGGTGCTCTTACCTGCTCCGTTCTCACCCAGCAGGGCATGAATTTCACCTGCCTGCAAGTCCAAGCTGACCGCATCATTTGCGATGACACCTGGATAGGCTTTGGTGATTCCGCGCATCGATACGAGCGGCCCATCAGCTGGGTTTAACATAAATTATTTCCACATAAAAAAGAGCAAATAAAGCGGCAACCATTTTCTTTCTTTTGAGTGCTGCCAAACCCATTTCAAGCAGTTACACTCGGCGCGAGTTTACCTATTCTATCGACCCATCAGAACAATGGCACCATCACACCTGATAAGAGCAAGCTTCTTGCACTGCCTCGCTGATCCAGCAGAGCATGGCAACAGCGCAGTGGACTATATCGCGGATGGCGCCTGCCGGGTACAAGATGGGCGAATCATCGAATTCGGACCCGCGGGTGACGTGCGCGCGAACGGCGAGGACACGGTGCTTGATTATCGTGGAAAACTGATCGTTCCAGGGTTTATCGATACCCATATCCACTACCCGCAAGTCGATGTGATGGCAAGCTATGGGGCTCGGCTACTCGACTGGTTGGAAACCTACACCTTCCCGTGCGAGGCGCAGTTCAGTGACAAGGAGCATGCACAACAAACCGCTGAATTTTTCTTAAATGAGTTATTAAAAAACGGCACCACCACAGCCTTGGTGTTTGGTACCAGCCATGTGGCATCGGTTGATGTTTTTTTTACTGCAGCGCAGAAACGCCAACTGCGCATGGTGGCTGGCAAAGTCATGATGGATCGTAACGCACCCGAGGCGGTGTTGGACACCGCCAGCAGCAGCTACGAAGACTCTAAAGCCTTAATAGAACGATGGCATGGGAAAGATCGTTTAGGTTATGCCGTCACACCACGATTCGCACCCACCAGCACCCGCGAACAATTGGATGCCGCCGGAAGATTGCTTAGAGAGTACCCCGATGTGCATCTGCACACACATCTATCAGAGAACCCAGAAGAATGCGAATGGGTGAGTCAGCTGTTCCCTGAAAACGCAGACTATCTATCCGTGTATGAACAATCTGGGCTAGTAAGAAAGCGTTCCGTGTTCGCACACAGCATTCACTTATCCGATCGAGAATGGAAGTCTTTGTCTGACAACGATGCTGCGGTGTCGCATTGTGCGATGTCAAATTTATTTATTGGCAGTGGCCTATTTAACTACGCAAGGGCGGTGAAAGAAAACGTAGCCGTTGGCTTGGGCACAGACGTGGGCGGGGGTGACAGTTTTTCCATGCTAAGAGCATGCAACGAAACCTATAAGGTTCAGCAACTGCAGAAAAACGCCATTTCCCCTGCTAGCTTGCTGTATCTATCGACCTTAGGTGGCGCAAAAGCCTTAGATTTGGATGCACATATCGGAAATTTTATAATCGGCAAAGAAGCGGACATGGTTGTGCTGGATGAAGCTGCTATCCCCTTACTGGCAAGAAAATTAACTTCTCACACCACTTGGGAGGAACGCTTATTTGCTTTATTGATGCTGGGCGATGATCGCATCGTTTACGATACCTTGGTGATGGGACAACCCACTCAGTTAAACCGTTAAGCGCCCCTTCGGGCCTGAGTAACTGCGCTCCACCTTTGCCACACGCAGTTCATAGTGCGAATACCAACGATCAATCCCCGCATTCTGAGCAACCTTATGCTTGGCATCGTTTTTCCAATCCAAAATACTGGCTTCATCGGTCCAATAAGAAACCGTTATACCAAAACCAAACGCGTCCCGAGTAGATTCCATACCTAGGCAACCCGGATGATTTAACGCAAGCTTCCCAATAGCATCCGCCATGGATTCATACCCTTGATCGTTATCAGAAAGACTGTTGCTAAAAATTACGGCGTAGTAGTCTATTTCGGGTGTGTTAGCAAATCGGCTGGATAGGCTCATGATTTTCCTAAGGCTAGATGATGCTCAATTCCGGGAACTTTATCCTCGGCATGATGGTTTACGTAGAGCACCGTAGTTTTTCCGCTCGCGCATATTTTTTCAATCAGTGCCAGAACCAAACGACGGTTCATATCATCAAGCCCTAAACACGGCTCATCCAAAATCAGTAACGGCGGGTGCTTTACCATGGCTCTTGCAATCAGTAGCAGTCGTTTATCACCATGGGATAGTTGGTTAAATGGCTCATTGGCACGGGAGCTCATACCTAAAATATCTAGCCAATCATCAGCCACCGCTTTTTGCACATCGCTTGGCTTGGTGTACAAACCAATGCTGTCATGAAAGCCGGAAATGATGACGTTTTTTAAACTGGTGCCCACACGGTATTCCCACTGCAACTGGGTGGACACATAGCCAATAAATTGCTTGATTTGCCAAATGCTCTCGCCGTTGCCGCGTTGAAATCCAAACACACGAATGTTATTGACATAGCACTGTGGGTGGTCCCCTGTAATCAACGACAGTAAACACGTTTTCCCACTACCGTTGGGACCCGTTAACTGCCAGTGCTGACCGCGCTCAATGCACCAGGAAATGTTTTCGAAAACCACATTGTCTGCGTATCTAACCGACGCCTCTTTTATCTGCACCAAAGGCTCATCTGGGTCGAGTGCGGGCAAACGATCAATCGGATCAGGGTTAGGCAATTCAATTTGACCGTGCTTTAAATGCAACCATTGAATCAGCTCAGCCATAGCGCTTTCATCATCACACGCCACACAGTGAGTGAGCTGTCCTGCCTCTACCCAGGCGATGTGGGTAATGAAGCTTGGCCGCTCATCAATTCGATTCAGAACCATGACGGTCGGTGTCGTATCAACCACGCCGTGTAAGTGCGTCATCAGCATGTCGTGTGTATTCACATCCAAACCATCGAACGGCTCGTCTAATACCAGTAAATCAGGCTCACTGGCCAAAGCCCGCACTAGCATCACTTTACGAGTTTCACCCGTAGAGAGCTTGCGGAATGCACGGTTTAATAAGGGTGTTAAATCAAACTGCTCAATGAGTTGATTGGCCAGTGCTTTGTCCCGAGTATCACGTTCGATAATTTCGGCAACTGGCGTACCTTCACTCAGAACATCGAGTATGTCGGCATCATCTTTTTTCAGTTCAGCGGCAATTAATTCCGCTTGTGCCTCATAGGAGACGATAGATACATTTCTGGGTAGGCCCTGCACCGCTCCGTTGGTGATATCACCAGCACCACTTAGCACGGCAGCCAGTGCCGATTTACCCGCGCCATTAGGCCCTGCAACCAACCAGTGCTGCCCACCGTTAAGCTGCCAATGAATACGATGAAGCTGGAAATGCCCGTCGAAATCGACGCTGACGTCTTCGAACGCGATATCGACGGGCTTGACCATTAAACGATTCGCTTCATATCAGCCATATGGCCACGAAGTTCGGCTCCTATGGCTTCGACAGGATGACTTCGAATGGCTTCGTTCACTTCGATTAAGCGCGCATTGTCCACACTCATATCATTCAACTGCAAACCTTTGCCGATAACATCGCTTTTTAAGGGCTTCATGAAATCTTGCAACAGTGGGACACAAGCATGGTTATACAAGTAACAACCGTACTCCGCCGTGTCAGAAATGGTGGCATTCATTTCGTACAGCTTTTTACGCGCAATGGTATTGGCGATAAGAGGCGTTTCATGCAATGACTCGTAATACGCCGAATCGGCAATGATGCCGGCATCGGTCATGGTTTCAAAGGCTAATTCAACACCAGCTTTCACCATAGCTACCATCAAAATGCCATGATCAAAATACTCTTGCTCGCTGATTTCCATATCACCGGCTGCTGTTTTCTCAAAAGCAGATTCTGCGGTGTCTGCGCGCCAACCTAACAGCTCTTTGTCATCGTTAGCCCAATCAGCCATCATGGTGGATGAAAAATGGCCCGTCATGATGTCGTCTTGATGCTTGTGATACAGCGGGCGCATGATGTCTTTCATCTCATCAGCCAATTCGAAAGCTCGAATTTTTGCAGGATTCGATAAACGATCCATCATGTTGGTCACACCACCGTACTTCAATGCTTCAGTTACCGTTTCCCAACCGTACTGAATTAATTTTGCCGCATAGGGCGCATCAATACCCTCTTCTATCATTTTGTCAAAGCACAGCAAAGAGCCGGTTTGCAGCATGCCGCACAGAATGGTTTGCTCACCCATCAAATCAGACTTCACTTCGGCAACAAATGAGGACATCAACACACCGGCTTTATGCCCACCTGTACCCACAGCATAAGCTTTAGCCAACGCTAAGCCTTCACCATTCGGGTCATTATTCTCATGCACAGCGATGAGTGTAGGCACACCAAAACCCCGTACATATTCTGCGCGTACTTCAGAACCAGGGCATTTAGGAGCCACCATAATGACTGTGATGTCGTCACGTATTTGCATACCTTCTTCCACGATATTAAAGCCATGCGAATAGGATAAGCACGAGCCTTTTTTCATCATCGGCATAACCGCATTAACGACCGCTGTATGCTGCTTATCGGGCGTAAGATTCAACACAACGTCCGCTGTTGGTATTAAGTCTTCATAGGTGCCAACCGTGAATCCGTTGTCGCTTGCGTTTTTCCAAGACTGGCGCTTTTCAGCAATAGCTTCTGCCCGCAGGGTGTACGAAACATCCAAGCCACTGTCGCGCAAATTTAAGCCTTGATTTAAACCTTGCGCACCACAGCCGATAATGACCATTTTTTTGCCTTTCAGCGCATCCACACCCTCGGTGAATTCATCTAGATGCATGAACCGGCATTTGCCGAGTTGTTCTAACTGCTCTCGCAGTGATAATGAATTGAAATAATTGGTTCCCATGACAGGCTCCTGGCTCTAAACGATAGGTGGGCGAAAACACTGCCTGCGCATTTTTGCGCATTTTACTCGTTTCGTAAATTGAACTGTTCGGGATACAATATCCCATATTTTGCAACATAACTTCACTATGACGCCCCGACTGCTCGAACAGTTTCTGGCCCTCACCGAGTCCTTGCACTTTGGCCGCGCGAGCGAACGGGTGAATGTGAGCCATTCGGCCCTTTCTCGAAGCATCCGCCAGCTGGAAGACGAAGTGGGTGTCAGGCTGTTCGATCGGGATAATCGCTCAGTATCGGTCACCCAGGAGGGGCACAAATTTGAAACCTATGCCCGGGAGGCGTTGATTAATTGGCATCGCATTCAGCGCCAGTTACAGGGGGATGAAGGCAAATTGGGCGGTGAAATTAGCTTGTATTGCTCGGTAACCGCCAGCCACAGCATGTTGTTTGATTTACTGGAACGCCTGCGCGCCACGCACCCAGGCATAGATATCAAACTGCATACAGGCAATCCAGAATTTGGCATTTCTCGTGTTCAGGCGGGTGAGGAAGATTTTGCCATTGCCGCTCGTCCGGCCAATCTACCTCGCGGGCTATCTTTTCAACCCCTCCAGTCCTCCCCTTTAGTATTTATCGCCCCTAAGGTTCACAACATGCCAGAAATTCCGGTTAAGGGTTCGCCCAAAAACAGTGACGACTGGCGGGGCGTGCCACTGATACTGGCCGAAAGCGGACTGGCCAGAACGCGTGTGGATCAATGGTTCAAAGCCATAAAAGTTAACCCGAAAATCTATGCCCAGGTAAGTGGCAACGAGGCTATTGTTAGCATGGTGAGCCTTGGATTAGGCGTGGGCGTGGTGCCGAAAATTGTCTTAGACAACAGCGTATTAGCCCCCAGTGTAAAGATATGGCGAGTCTCCCCACTGCTTGAACCCTATCGCCTTGGCCTTTTCACACAAACTCGAAGGCTACATAACCCACTCGTATCCGCCTTCTGGGAACTGACCAAGCCGGCCTCGACAAAGGAGTCAGCTCGCGAAAGTAACCGATAATGCAACCCACAATGTTTCTACAACCGCGCGATGATACCTAATGAAATGAGACGGCTTTCTCAATAAAAACACATCGCGCGACCCGTGCCGACACCCACTTAACACGTGTCTTTTCATGGTTTTAGGCTTCTTTTTGTAAATTTAAGGCCTGTTTCCGACGGTACAAAAGTTGGCTAGCGTAAAATACAGGTCCAGGCCAGCTAAGCCAACAGCCCAGCCTCCATTGATGCATCAGAACTTAGCCTCATTTTTAGACTCTCACTTTCGCAGCTGCCACTTACATTACTGAACGCACCCTATGCCAACAAACTCCCCCATGCGCATCGCCCTAATGATCAACAGCGCAAGCGTGTCTGAATGGCAGTTTCAAATGTTGGACAAAATCCGTAAAAACGGTACCGGCGAAGTCGTCTTAGCCATTGTGCGTGGTAGCGACCATGACCTAGTTGAACCCGCAGAGAAAGAGCCATTTGCCCTGTCGCTGTTCTATCGATATGTGCAATGGGATAGAAAGAAATTTCTACAAAAGCCAAACCCGTTTACCGCCCGGCCATTAAGCGACATCAATGCTTCCATCAGCACACTTACTCTGTCACCTGACACCACCCGGTGGGTGGATCGTCTAAATCATGCCGACGCCCAGACTCTGCGAGAGCACAATATTGACGTCATCATACGGTTGGGGTGGCGCATTCTCAAAGGCGATGTATTAACTATTCCCCGTTATGGGGTTTGGTCATTCCACCATGGTGACAATACGGTTAACCGTGGCGGCCCACCTGGGGTTTGGGAACATTATCATCGTCAAGTTTGTACAGGCGTTACGTTACAAATATTAAGTGAAGAATTAGACGATGGTTTGGTGGTAGAACGTTCAATCACCGCTACCGACAAAACTTCCGTTGCGAAGACTCGTCACAAACTGTACTGGCGTTCAGTAGATATGTTGCCGCGCAAGTTGGAGGAGTTAAGTAAACTAGGGTTTGAGGAATTTGAAAAACGCACCCGTGCCAAATTCCCTGCAATCAATTTTTACTCTCAGCCTCTACTGACAGAAAAAGGCATGACACTTAAAGAAGTGTCCCGATACATTTGGCGGAACGCTTCCGCCTATGTAAAACAGGCGGTATTCGAAAGACGGTTTGAGGAGAAATGGGTTCTATACTTTAAGTTAAGCGATGAGATATCCACCTCCATTTGGCAATTTGCGAAAATTGAGTCAGATAATGATCGGTACTGGGCCGATCCGTTTATCGTTGAACGTGATGGCACCTACTACATTTTCGCAGAAGAGTTTATTTATAAAACGCGACGTGGCCGAATCGCTGTTATTCCAGTCGAAAAAGATGGCACCGTGGGTGAAGCCAGAACCGTACTGGCCCCCGATTATCATTTGTCCTACCCCTTCATGTTTGAACACGATGGGGAAACCTTTATGGTTCCCGAATCCAGCGAGAATCGATCAATCGATTTATACAAATGCACCCGCTTCCCCGATCAATGGGAACATGTGAAAACACTCATGAATGATGTGCGGGCCGTCGACACCACCCTGTACGAATCAAATGGCAAGTGGTGGCTGTTCACCAATCGCTGTGACACAGAAGGTGGCACCACCCACGATGAACTGCATGTGTTTTCAGCTAATCATTTTCTGGATGAAGAGTGGGAACCGCATCCGCAAGGGGTCGTATCTTCTGATGTGCGTATGGCTCGACCCGCAGGTGCGTTATTTAAAAAGGGTGGCAAACTGTATCGACCCGCTCAAGACTGCAGCGTGGACTATGGGTATGCCCTTCAGCTTCATGAAGTGACAGAACTAAATGACGAACGCTACGCGGAACAACCGATCAGCCGAATAACGCCCGATTGGAACGACCGTGTGCAAGGCGTGCACACCTTCAACCACGTACCCGGCATGACCATCGTGGACGCAAAAACGTTTATTAAAAAAAGTGACGTGCGAAAGTAGCCAAAGCCTCAATAGAATGACGTTTGTGCGTTAGCCACACATTTGCATCAATTCATCGTCATCCCCAACGATTGAATTAGCCCCTATATTAGGCCAAGGCACGCATTGAATTAGGCTCAAGCATGAACCGAAAAATTGTGGTGGTTGGTGGTGGAGCTGGTGGTTTGGAACTTGTGGTCAAACTGGCCAAGAAGTTCAAAAGAAATCAGGACGTTGAAGTTACTCTGATCGACTGTAACCCCACGCATATATGGAAGCCACTATTGCACGAGGTGGCCACGGGCACATTAAACAGTAATCACGATGAAACCAGCTATCGCTTGCTGGCAAAAAAATACCAATTCTCTTTTGTCTTAGGCAGAGTGGGTGGTATCAACACGGATGGAAAACACCTCAACATTGATCCGATTTTGGATGAAAACCACCAAGAGATTGTTGCGACACGCCAAATTGATTACACCCATTTGGTTTTGAGTGTGGGCAGTTTGTGCAATGACTTCGGCACACCGGGCGTTACCGATCATTGTTTGTTATTGGATTCACGCCAACAGGCTGAAAAATTTCATTCCCTATTCATCAATCATTTGCACAGGCTTAGCGACACACAAAACCCACCCAAACTTCTATCCGTCATTATTGTCGGCGGCGGCGCTACGGGTGTGGAGCTGGCGGCAGATCTTCACAAGGTTGCCAAACAATTACCCGACTATGGCTTTGCAGATTTTTCCAGTGACAACCTATCGGTTACGGTGGTGGAAGCAGCCCCTCGCATATTGGGTCAGCTACCTGAACGCATTAGCGTGTCGGTAACCAAAGAACTCAACAACATCGGTGTGCATGTTCGCACGCAAACCAAAGTTCAGCGAGTGCATGCCGATTCTGTTGTTACGCACATCGATGAATCTATCCCAGCCAATTTAGTGGTTTGGGCCGCAGGTATAAAGGCGCCCTCTTTCATCTCTGAAAGTGGTCTACCCACCGATTCAATCGGTCGGGTCCAGGTGGATAAAACGCTTTGCGTGGTAGGACATGAAAATACATTCGCCATAGGCGATTGCTGTGCCTGCCCGATGGACGACGGTCAATTCGTACCACCTCGTGCCCAATCTGCGCACCAAATGGCAAGCACCGCTTATAAAAATATTGTGGCCAACATTCAAGGTCAACCTTTAAAAGAATTTAAATACAAAGACTTTGGCAGCCTAATAAGCCTTAGCGAGTTCTCTACTATTGGTAACCTGATGGGGAATCTAATGCGAGGAACGGTTTTTATAGAAGGCTGGATCGCACGCTTGTTCTACCTGTCTTTATACCGAATGCACCAAAGCGCGATTCACGGATGGGGAGCAACGCTACTAATTATGCTGGGTGACCGTATTTATAAGGCCACCCGAGCAGATATTAAATTGCACTGAGAGTTGAGTCCATATTAAGGCCAAGTGACGGGGCGAGTTGAATGACTGCGTGGCAACAGTCGCCATTCAGTGGTGATAGTTCGTCAAATTGCTAGCGAATTATTAGGCGTATTTAACTCGAACCCAATTTTTCCTGCACCGACGGTGTTGTCGTTGTGTACTGCACAAAGATTTTCTTATCCGGTTCAAACGATTGTTTGATGGCATAAGCGGTTAACGCCGCTTCGTGGAAACCACTGAGTATGAGTTTTTTCTTACCTTTATACGTGTTGATATCTCCGATGGCATAAATTCCTGGCACACTCGTTTCGAATGTGTCTTGCTGAATGGAGATCGCTTTACGCTCTAATTCCAACCCCCAATTTTCAATGGGGCCTAGCTTTGGAGAAAGCCCAAAAAACACCAGTAAATTATCCAGCTCAATGGTGCGCATGGATTTCTCATCATCACGCATTTCAAACGTTAATGACGTCAAGGTGCCATTGTCATCTTCAAAAGCTTTTGCTGCGCCAAGTAATAACTCCAAGCGCCCCTCTGCGGCTAAAGCCTGAACCTTTTCTACCGTGGCATCGACCGCACGAAAGCGTTCTGTTCGGTTAACCACTGTGAGTTCACTGGCGATGTCCACCAAACTTAAGGCCCAATCCAAGGCCGAGTCACCGCCGCCAAGAATAATGACGCGTTTACCGACAAACTGTTGAGGGTCACGTACGCGATACAACAGCTGCCCGCCTTCATACTGATCTATTTCGGGCAATCGAATGCGCACCGGAGTAAAGGAACCGGCACCGGCGGCAACGATCACTACGCGACATTCAAAACAAATGCCTTTAGAAGTCGTCACCACAAAATCATGTTCACCCCGCTTTTCCACAGAATCGACCGTTTGATCCATATGAAAAACTGGGTTGAATGGCGAGATTTGATCCATCAATCGCTGAATGAGCTGTTCGCCTGTGCATTCTTTAATGGCGGGTATGTCAAAGATGGGTTTGTCAGGGTAGAGCTCTATGCATTGGCCACCGGCCTCGGGAAGCGCATCCACTAAATGACATTCAATGCCCTGTAACCCCAACTCAAACACTTGAAACAGGCCAATGGGGCCTGTGCCGATGATGAGCGCATCGGTTTTTATTACTTCGGACATTGATTCCACCAGGTAGCCAGGAAGCGGAGCTGGCGACCTGATGAAATCAACCCGTCGCCTACCACCTCGTTGTTCTATTTATATACGAGGCTAAGGCGCTTGTGTTCCGGAACTAGAAGAAAAGCCGGAACCCACCTCCAAACATGGCGTCGTCGATAAAGTCGATACCGACGAAGACTTCTCCTGGGCCGACCGGCATGATAGCGCCGCCCCCAAAGGAAAATTCTAAATCATCAATAAGGAAATCACTATTGAAGTAATGAAATCCAATATTGCCGTACAAATCGATGTTGCTTTGTGGACCAAACCCGCTTTGGGTGCTGCCCACCATTTCCAAGGCGAAAACGGAGGTTGTCGCGCTAATATTGAACCGTTTGAATTCAAACTTACCCGTTTGGTAGCTGGCCTTAACACCGACATCCAAACCACTGAACAGATTTTCCACGGTATACAGAGCACCTAAGCCAAAGGGCACGCCGTCGGTTCGCCCTATTTCCCCAAAACCTAAATTGCCGTACACCAAGAAAATGGGGGTGAGCTTGTAGTTGGCTCGCACACCGAGAAGCTGATAGTCATCACCCAACACGATGCCAACGTCGGTGGACAGCGTGGGCATGCGGGATACGTCTGCCATACGGCCATGCAATAAACCCAGATACTCAGCCCGCGCAACTTGAGAAGTGACAAGTAATGTCAGCGCGACTAGTCCGATGCTGACACGGAGCCTAATTTGTCGACCAATCACGGTTGAGTGACATTCCCAAAGTTACGGTGAGTAAAACCAATATGTGAATGGTGTCACACGAATTACGCGATGACAACAACCTTGCGGCATCAATTGAACACTTGCTCTCGAGTGGCCAAAAATTCAACATCCGGCCAGCGCTCCTGCGTCATGGTGAGATTTACCCGGGTTGGCGCGAGATAGACGAGTTCTCCGGCGTGATCAAACGAGAGATTGCCGTCGAGCTTCTTACGAAATTCCGTGAGCATTTTGTCATCTTCACAGCGTATCCATCGCGCCTGCTGAATGGTGATGGGCTCGAACTGACATTCCACTTTATATTCATCGCGTAAACGCTGCGCAACCACTTCAAATTGCAACACGCCCACCGCCCCAAGAATTTGATCGTTGTTAATTATCGGGCGAAACAACTGAGTTGCACCTTCCTCACACAATTGTTCTAAACCCTTCTGTAGTGCTTTCATTTTCAAAGGGTCTTTCAAGATCGCCCTGCGGAATAGTTCAGGCGCAAAGTTGGGGATACCGGTAAAGGCTAAATCTTCTCCCACAGTAAACGTATCGCCAATACGAATGGTGCCGTGATTATGCAAGCCAATAATGTCACCGGCCCACGCTTCATCCACGTGACCACGATCACTGGCGAGGAAAGTTAATGCGTCATTAAAACGCACCTCCTTTCCCAGGCGCACATGTCGAGCCTTCATGCCTTTGCTGTAGGTACCGGAACAGATACGCACAAAAGCGACTCGATCGCGGTGCTGTGGATCCATGTTGGCTTGGATCTTAAAAGCAAAGCCGGTGAACTTCGTTTCGGTTGGCTGCACTTCCCGGCTGACTGTAGGACGAGCCTGGGGCGCAGGAGCGTATTCAACAAAATCATCTAATAACTCTGCAACACCAAAATTATTGATTGCGGAGCCAAAAAATACCGGTGTTAAGTTCCCCGCCAAATACTCATCCTTGTCGAAGGGGTTACAAGCGCCTTGCACCAACTCAATTTCATCGCGTAACTCGGACGCCATATCCCCTAAGATTTCGTCCAGTTTCGGGTTGTCCAAACCACTTACCACTTCACCCTCTTGCACACGACCGCCGTGCGAGGGCGAATAAAAATGCACCGTATCGTTGTGTAAGTGGTACACCCCTTTAAATCGCTGACCCATACCAATAGGCCAAGTGATGGGCGAACAGCGAATGTTGAGCACTTTTTCAACCTCATCCATCAAGTCGATGGGTTCCCGGCCTTCCCGATCCAACTTGTTAATAAAGGTCATGACGGGCGTGGTACGAAGCCGACAAACATCCATCAGTTTTTCTGTTCTTGCCTCAACCCCTTTGGCCACATCAATAACCATCAGGGCTGAATCCACCGCGGTAAGTGTGCGGTAGGTATCTTCGGAGAAATCTTCGTGCCCAGGCGTATCCAACAGATTGACAATGCACTCTTTGTAGGGGAACTGCATGACAGAGGATGTAACCGATATGCCGCGTTCCTGCTCCATGGTCATCCAATCGGAGGTGGCGTGCCGCGCGGCTTTGCGTCCCTTAACTGTACCGGCTAACTGAATAGCTCCGCCGAACAGCAACAGTTTTTCGGTTAACGTGGTTTTACCCGCATCTGGGTGCGAAATAATCGCAAAGGTGCGACGCTTTCCCACCTCTTTGATCAATTCACTCTCGCTCATCACAAAGCCTTAGGTTATTTAGCCGAGTATTGTGGCATCAACCAAGCAAGTCGTGTTCACCGCACCAATGTTTTCGCCATCACAACAGCGTCTTCGCGCCCAGTTGGCGTGTCGTAGTAGTCTTTTCGCACATTGATTTCGTTGAACCCATTCGCCTCATACAAGGCTCGAGCTCGAGGGTTTGAGGGTCTGACTTCCAAAAACATCGTTTCGGCCCTTTCGGCCAAGGAGACAGACTCCATATGGCTGAGCAGCAACCGTGCATAGCCTAGCCCTTGATACGGGGAGTCGATACATAGGTTCAGTACATGCGATTCTTTGTAACCGATTTGAAGCATCGCATACCCCAGCAAATGGCCATCGTCTTTCAGCAAAAATCCCTTATAGCCAGCCTTAATGCAATCCCGGAATATCCCATCCGTCCAAGGCACCGCGTAGTTACGCCGCTCGATCTCCCCAATCGATACGACATCGTCGGCATGCATGTCAGTGATAGTCGCCGTCATTAAACGACGCTGTGTTCGTTCAAAACCACCTTCACCGCTTTCAATACGTTCCAAGCTCGACGCTTTAATAAAGGCTGTTGTTGTATCCAATGCGGATGCGGTAAACACCAAACTGGAACAGACAAGTTTTCGGCAACTTGTCGAGATGCCAACTCATCATCGCTGGCGATGGCGGTGGATTCTCCCACTAAGTGCAGCACGGCTTGAATGCTTGGAGCGAGTTGTTGGCGTAACTCACGTGCTGTGTGCTCATTCTCAGCAGCGGCAAGTAAACAACGCGCTACTGAGGAATCATCGAGCTGAATGGCTTTTAGCATATCCAGTAAAAGCTGATTGTCAGCGGAATTGAGTGACACATCGGTGTGCCCAAATCGCTCATCGAAAACCAACAATAGCGTTGCAGCGCCCGGATCGTGAACGAAACCTGACTGTGCATTATGAGTAGACGGCACAACCGTACGACATTCGAGGGGTGTGCGTGCCGTGTCATCTGCACCCGCGCTTGCACCCGCGCTTGCACCCGCAGGCGAGTCAAGCCCTTCAAACTGGGCGTCACGACGCACCCAAGGCACTAATCCCATGGCCTCTAGATACTGCTTGTGCTGCGGTAAAAATGGCATAGGGTTAGGGTTTAAGTCTGTCCCCGAGAACGTCGCTTACGAACCCAACTGATCAGCGCCCAAGCTGGGCCCGATGCGGCGTAGCAGATGCTGGCAATTAAAATCATTTTTGGTGGATCAACGGCCGTTGTCACAAATAAAAGTAACAAGGCCAGCAACATCGCAAACGGCACCTTTTTATTTGCCGTCATATCTTTAAAGCTGTAGTAAGCGAAGTTGCTCACCATCAGGCCGCCAGTGAGTAATGTGGCGATTAGCACAAATCCCACTACCTCAGACCCCGCGTTACCGAAGTTGATATTTACCCAAACAAAACTGGCCAAGGTGGCCGCAGCTGCAGGACAGGCTAGCCCCTGAAAAAATCGCTTATCTGCAGTTCCCACGGCAACGTTGAATCGCGCCAAACGCAGACCGCAACACGCACAGTAAACAAATGCCACAACCCATCCCAATTGCCCCCAAGTTTCTGCTGGCAAACTGGACAATGACCAAGTAAACATTAGAAACGCAGGCGCTGCCCCGAAAGACACCATGTCAGCCATGCTGTCGTATTCGGCACCAAACGCGGTGGTGGTATTCGTCATACGCGCCACTCGCCCATCGAAACCGTCGAGCACCATAGCCACCAAAATGGCTATGGCTGAGGTTTCAAATTGCGATTGGTAAGCGGCAATTAAGGCATAGAAACCGGCAAACAGCGCGCTGGTGGTGAACAAGTTGGGTAGCAAATAAATACCGCGACTTCGCGGCTTGATCGGCGCACCACTATTTGGCAATTCACTCACGCGGGAACCCTTAAACCTTCAACGCTTTTTCGCCGCGAGCAATGCCAGTTGCACCAGAACGCACTACTTCCAACAAATTATCATCGCCTATTGCTTCAAGAAAAGCAGAGATTTTTTGATCATCGCCGGTAAGCTCTATAACGTAGCTGGAGTCAGTTACATCTAAAATTCTGCCACGAAAAATATCCGTTAAGCGTTTGACCTCCTCACGACCTTGCTCGACTGCCCTCACCTTCACCAACATAATTTCCCGCTCAATACAGGATATTTCTGATAAGTCTGTGAGTCGAACCACTTCCACTAGCTTGTTAAGCTGCTTAATGATTTGCTCAATGACCCTTTCGGTGCCCGAGGTAACAATCGTGATACGAGACAAAGTGGGGTCACCGGTGGGGGCAACGGTCAATGATTCGATGTTATAGCCACGCGCACTAAACAATCCAGCAACTCGTGATAGGGCACCTGCCTCGTTTTCAAGCAGTACAGCAATTACGTGGCGCATCAGGCAAGCTCCCTCGAGGGCTTCAATCGCATTTCATGATGCCCTTTTCCAGCTTCAATCATTGGGTACACATTTTCGGTTTGATCGGTAACAAAGTCCATAAAAACCAAACGATCTTTCATTGCAAAAGCTTCTTGCAAGGATTTATCAATATCACCGGGTTTTTCGATCCGCATACCGACATGGCCATAGCTTTCAGTTAGCTTCACAAAATCGGGCAGAGCATCCATATAGGAATGCGAGTAACGCTTTTCATAACTGAATTCTTGCCACTGACGAACCATGCCCATGTAACGATTATTCAGACAAATAACTTTTACCGGCGTTCCGTACTGCAAACAAGTTGATAATTCTTGAATACACATTTGCACACTCGCTTCACCGGTTACACACACCACGGTTTCATCCGGAAAAGCCAACTGCACGCCCAAAGCAGCGGGCAATCCAAAGCCCATCGTCCCTAAGCCACCCGAATTGATCCACCGGCGCGGTTTATCAAATGGGTAATATTGAGCAACCCACATTTGATGCTGCCCCACATCGGATGTGACGTAGGCGTCTCCATTGGTTGCGCGCCACACCGCCTCAATCACAGCCTGCGGCTTAATCACATCACTGGATTGATCGTATGCCAAACATTCGCTGGACTGCCAACCGCGTATTTGCGCCCACCAATCATCCAAGTCACTCGGGTTAGCGCGCTTGTCTGTGGCCTCAATGAGCTTAATCATCTCTCCCAGCACTTGTCCTACGTTACCCACAATAGGCACATCCACCTTGACGTTCTTAGAAATGGAGGCAGGGTCGATATCTATATGCACGATGCGCGCGTGCGGACAAAAGCTTTCCAGCTCTCCAGTTACACGATCATCAAAACGTGCTCCGATGGCGATTAAGACATCACAGTCGTGCATACCCATATTCGCTTCGTAGGTACCGTGCATGCCTAACATGCCAACGAACTGTGGATCTGTGGAAGGATAGGCACCTAAGCCCATCAAGGTATTGGTCACCGGATAATTCAGTAAACGCGCGAATTGCGTGAGTTGCTCGGAAGCATCGCCTAACACCACGCCACCGCCTGAGTAAATCATGGGCCGTTTCGCGGACAGCACTAAATCCACCGCTTTTCGGATTTGGCCGGGGTGTCCTTCCACAGCCGGTGTGTAGGATCGCATTTCAACACTTTTCGAATAATCGAAAGGCACCGTAATCCCAGGGGTGGTGAAGTCTTTGGGGATATCCACAACCACGGGTCCAGGCCGACCCGTTGTGGCCACATGGAAAGCTTTCTTTATTGTTTCAGCAAACGTCTCGAGTGAATCCACTAGGAAATTGTGCTTCACGCAAGGCCGCGTGATACCAATGCAGTCGACCTCTTGGAATGCGTCACTGCCGATGAACCGGCTTTGTACTTGACCGGATATAACCACCATAGGAATGGAATCCATGAAGGCTGTGGCAATACCGGTGACCGCGTTTGTGGCCCCAGGACCTGAGGTCACTAAGACAACACCGGGTTTGCCCGTCGCTCGCGCATAGCCATCGGCGGCGTGAGTTGCCCCTTGCTCATGACGCACTAGAATGTGTTTGACCGAATTCTGCTCGTACAGCGCATCGTAGATATGCAGAACAGCGCCGCCGGGATACCCAAAAATATACTCAACACCCTCTTCCTTGAGTGCTTCAATCAATACTTCTCCGCCAGATAACTCCACCGTGTGGTTTCCTCAATTTATGGTTATGTCGACGAAGCGAACCTTTTTCGTCGCACAGACACCAATTCGATAAAAGCGGGACCTCCCGCTGCGCGTCTTGTAGTGACAGATCTTTGGCGGGTGATAACTCCGCGAATTGAACTGCTAAATCACCAAGCTTTGGGTGTGTCGTTGAGGTGGTAGGACAGTCAACTGCAGCCAATGACGTGAGCGGTGGGTATGTCCGCATGGTGTCAATCGAATCCGTTAAAGTCGATTGCGACATTGGTGCACTGCCAAACCTGATTGTGTCTTGCCCCAGAACGTGGTTGAAGTATAACCAATCACCGTGCTGGAAGGTGCTCTGGAGCCGGAAGTGAGACGGCGTTGGAACTTCGGTGCGCTGTGCGTGATAGATTGATTCTGGCGCTGCATTGTGTCGCTCCAGTGACGCCGGTTTAGGCCGTTAACAAACACAGGGAATTCCCCAAAAAAACATTTTTATCGTGGCCAAACAACCTTTAACAATTCGGTGTATCCAGGCAATCAACGGCTTTGGTTCATTGCTGTGTGCCGGGCTACTCAGCGCTGTGCTGTGCGTCATCGCGACCCTGCCAGCCACCGCTCAGAGCAACCTGCCCTCTATGGGCGAACCGGCTGATAACGCGCTCTCTCCGCTCGAAGAGCAGGCCATTGGGCGTCAAATGATGCGACAAATTCGGGCCAGCTTGCCGCTCACCCGAGACACCCAACTCAACGAATACATCAACACCCTCGGGCAGCAATTGGTTCAAGCCTCGGGGCGCCAAACCACCTCATTCAACTTCTTCATCGTGCAGGATGAAAGCGTCAACGCTTTTGCCATACCAGGTGGCTACATTGGAGTGAATTTAGGGCTTATAAATGCCATGAAATATGAGGATCAATTGGCCGGAGTGCTCGCTCATGAAATAGCGCATGTGACACAGCGTCACCACGCCCGAATGTTTGCCATTGGTAAATCGCGCTCGTTGAGTGCGGCCGCTACCATTCTCGCCGCCATTCTGATTGGCCAAGCCTCCCCAGAAGCCGGACAAGCCGCCTTAGCAGCAGGTCTTGCCGCCACCCAGCAGTCCACCATCAATTTCACACGATCCAATGAAATCGAGGCTGATCGAATTGGTATCGATATTCTAGCCAGCGCAGAGTTTGATCCATCCGCAATGGCCGAGTCATTCGAAATTTTACAGCGTAAAAATCGACTTAACACCGCAGGATTGCAACTGGAATATTTACGCACCCACCCACTCGACTCCAAACGAATAGCTGAGGCATCAAACCGCGCCGCCAATCTAGAAAAGCGTGATCGGGACAAACAATTAGACTTCAATTTGTTCAAGGCGCGAATGCGGGTGTTGACCACGCGAGATCCGGCGCGGCAGCTACTTAGGGAAAAGGCCCACTGGCGCCAGCAGGCAACACCGGAAACCGCTTACGCACTCACCTTGTTGCACTTGCGAGGCAATCGCTTAAAGGATGCCAAAGCGTGGATGGATCAGCTGACCCAGCTCACGAAAGATCACCCCACAGTTTTGTTGTTAAGTGCCGAGCTGAGTTCGGCCCAAGGTAATAGCGCGAAAAGTAAGCGTCAGCTGAACATCCTGCATGCACTCTTCCCAGAGCGATTTTCCATTCTCGAGATGTTGTTAGAACAAACCATCGATGATCGTCAGCTAGGCGATGCAAGAGATCTTGCCACGGCCTACATTCGACACACCGACACCCCTAACCCTCGCGCGTACCGAACTTTAGCCAGTGTGCAACAACAACTAGGGGAAGTGGCGGCCAGCCATGAATCCTTGGCCTACTACTTTGCAGAGTTCGATGAATATGACCGCGCAGCCAATCAACTGGAATTGGCGTTACGCCACGTGTCTCCAGGCAGCCAAGATGAATTGCGACTGCGGGCAAGTTTGAACGTGGTTAGAGGGGTTGCGCCGCGATAAAAGCCGCGGCGCTGATAACACTAATTTAACAGCCGTAGATTCATCCTTCACGCAAGGCGTGAAGGACCTGCTTTTACTAACGATGCACCATGATCATTGTCAGTGTATTGCTCGAAGTTGGCAATAAATTTGGCGGCCAAATCATCCGCCCGACGTTGCCACTCGGCCGCATCCGTGTAGCTCTTACGAGGATCGAGCAGCGCGCTATCCACATTCGGCAATGCGGTTGGTACAGCCAGATCAAATACGGGTACGTTTTCAGTCTCAGCCGCATCGATAGATCCATCCAAAATGGCATCAATAATTGCGCGTGTGGCTTTAATCGAAATGCGCTCGCCGGAACCGTTCCAGCCTGTGTTCACAAGATACGCCTTCGCGCCTGAGGCTTGCATACGCTTCAGCAATTGCTCGGCGTATTGAGTGGGATGCAGGCTTAAGAACGCCTTACCGAAACACGCTGAAAATGTGGGTGTTGGCTCCGTCACACCAAGCTCTGTACCGGCCAATTTGGCCGTAAATCCTGATAGAAAATGGTACTGAGTTTGTTCTGGTGTTAGAACTGATACCGGCGGCAACACACCAAAGGCATCCGCTGATAAAAAGATCACTTTGGATGCGTGGCCAGCTCGTGATACGGGCTTAACAATGTTTTGAATGTGGTGAATCGGATAGGACACACGTGCATTTTCAGTTTTTGAACCGTCATCAAAATCCACGCTTCCATCGTCTCTTACCACGACGTTTTCTAACAGCGCATCTCGCTTAATTGCGTTGTAGATATCGGGCTCAGATTCAGCGCTTAGGCGAATCGTTTTAGCGTAACAGCCGCCTTCAAAATTGAATACGCCATCGTCATCCCAACCGTGTTCATCGTCACCAATAAGGCGTCGCTTAGGGTCAGTGGACAAAGTGGTTTTTCCGGTACCCGATAGGCCAAAAAATACAGCCGTATCACCATTTTCATCTGCATTAGCAGAGCAATGCATGGAAGCGATTCCACGCAATGGCAGTAGGTAATTCATGTAGGCAAACATGCCTTTCTTCATTTCACCGCCGTACCAAGTACCACCGATGATTTGCATTTTTTCCGTGAGATTGAATGCGACGAAATTTTCAGAGTTTAGGCCGTGCTCTTGCCATTTTTCGTTAACCGTTTTAGCACCGTTCATCACCACAAAATCGGGTTCAAAGGTAGCCAATTCTGCCGCGCTGGGCCGTATAAACATGTTCGTTACAAAGTGAGCCTGCCACGCAACTTCCACGACAAAGCGCACAGATAATCGTGTGTTCGCATTTGCACCACAATAGGCATCGACAACGAATAAACGTTTATTACTCAGTTGTTTTATGGTTGCCGCTTTTAGATCAGCCCAAACACTTTCTGATATGGGTTTATTGTCATTAGCTTTGTTGTCACCTGCCCACCACAAGGTATCGCGCGTGGTGTCGTCCATAACGATGTACTTGTCATTAGGGCAGCGACCAGTAAATGCACCGGTGTCAACGGCTATAGCGCCGCTCTCAGTTACTAAGCCGCGTTCTAAACCCTGAAGGTTCTCAGCGGTTTCCTCAGCAAACAATTGCTCATAGCTGGGGTTATGAACGACGTCTATTGCGCCTGTAATGCCATGCTGGCTCAGATCGAGTTGAGTGATGATCTGTTTTGCCGATGCATTCATGGGTTGCTCTCCTGCTGATTCCAATTCACGAGTTCTTTATTTGCCCGCTTTAAAGATTAGCGGCCTAATGTGGGCGAACTATACGACAGCTTATCGGCAAGCGACACTGTCAATTTCACCAAAAATCCGCACTGCAGAGCCTTTTCAGGGCTATTTCGTAGTTTCACTACCTTCAGCACTACAAAATAAAAAGACGCTTGCGGCGATAGATCGCGGTTTCGGAAGATCCGCCGACGCCGTTTGTGAGACATGTATCGTTACGAACACACTGAAAAATTAATTTTGGTAGTTTCCATTCTTTTACAACGTGAAACACTTAGGCATAAAAAAACCCGCCGAAGCGGGTTTTTCATCTATCGAACAGCAATCAAACTTGCCGTTTTAGCGATGTTTCGCTTGTTGCGCCACTTTCACCTTGCGTCGGCGAACTGCCAGCAACAAGAGACTGGCCAAGGCAATCAGAGGCAAAGTGCTTTCCGTTCCGCGACCCTGCACGCTGCAACCTGCTACCCCTTGCAGTCCTGTCTGAATAACCGCATCAGGATCGTTGGCCCCACCACCACCGCCATTGACTGGTTCAGTGGGTGTGCCTGGATCGGTCGGTGTACCTGGATCGGTGGGTGGCGTCACAGTCGAACCCACTGGGCCGTTCGTGCTGCCGTCGGCGTCCACGTCTTGGAAATCGGGCAGAACGTCTGTGTCATTATCAGGAAGCACACCGTCTTGAGTTAAGAAGTTGATGTTCCCATCAAACCAGCCATCACCGTTCGCGTCAACACCGTCATCAACAATGCCATCGTTATCGTTATCAGCCGCACCACCTTCTAAGGCATCGGTGATCCCGTCACTGTCACTATCCAGATCACGAAAATCTTGCAAACCATCAGTGTCTGAATCTGCAATGGTGTGAATGATGATGCCCGTATCCGGATCGGTTTCGACATCGTCCGCTAAACCGTTCGTGCCAAACACATAGTCGCTGTCAATCCGACCGTCATTATCTGTGTCGAGCAGATACAACGGTAGCGCCAGGATGTGTGATTCCTGAATGTCCGGTATTCCGTCGTTGTCGCTGTCTAAGTCGAGAAAATCCGGTGTGCCGTCATTATCGGTATCTGCAGCGTTTGGCCCAGGACCAAATTCAATGGCGTCGGGAATGGCATCGTTGTCTGAATCAATATCAGAAACATTTAAGATGCCGTCACCGTCGTCATCACCATTACCTTCAATCCCATCGGGAATACCATCAGCATCGGTATCGTCGCTTGCCGGCACACTGTCGGGTATTGCATCGTTGTTAGAATCTAGGTCAATATAATCTGGATCGCCATCACCGTCCGAGTCAGCAGGAACGGTTGGGTTATCTCCAGCTTCAATGAAATCAGCGATGGTGTCGTTGTCTGAATCAAAATCCAAATAATCTGGGATTAAATCGCCATCGCTATCCACTGTGCCTTCTACCGCATCCGGGATACCGTCATTGTCATTGTCTAGGTCACTGATATCGGGAATTTCATCACCGTCGTAATCGGCCAGTATTTCTAAGCCGTAGTCTTCCACTTCCCCATCCGGCCATGACCCCGTTGCGTCACCCGCACCGATCGGTTGCGAACTGATACGAAAACGCGCATAAGTGGGCCCGATGTAGTCTGAAGTTACACCGGTTAAGAAAGGCCATAAAAGCTTAACTTTTACGTTTTCACCCGGGGTGCTAGGAGGCACTTCAGCTGTCGCGTATTCATCGGCGTCAAAACTTCCATTGCCATCGAAATCTACCCAACCGGATAGATACGCGGGCGCACCTGTCGGATTTTGCACGAATACATTGGTAGTGAATGACTTACCGTTTTGAACCAAGGTGGGAAAGCCAAATACGCCATCTTCATCATCAACGGTTTCGGATAAGTCATCCCCATCAGCAAATGGGCTAGCCACATTGCCGTTGTCATCGGGTGCTTGCTGCCCGATTTGCGGAGCACCAACCACCACTTCATGGGTTGCTGTGCCATAGGCCGCTGGTGCATCACCGGAATCGGAAGCCAGCACGGGAGACGCTGCGACGCCCAGCGCTGCAGCAATGAATATGTTCAGTATATTAGGTTTAAGCATGTTCGATAGTTCCTACTAATCGAGATTTGTTTGATAAATTATTGTCGTTACAAACTAAAGCGGTCGTACAGCACAGGCGACGATAGGTTTGTCTATGCAATGTATTGTCCATGTGCCCTACCTCACTCGTAATTCAATGCGATCATTAAGATCAATCGAGCTTGCATCCGGGATCGGCAAAGTGTCGCCGAAAGCCTGGGGGCGCAAGCGAGTGGCTTCAATGCCTTGATCCACCAGCAATCGGATAACAGTTAACGCTCGCCGACGCGACAACAACATGTTCAATTCGGCATTTCCAACTGGCGCTGCATGCGCCTCTACGTTCAATTGCAATGTTGAATTTACATTCAGTAGATCAACTAACTCTTCTAAATCGGCTCGGGAAGGGGGGGTTAAGGTGGCCCTGCCCTGTTCAAACATCAATGGCCCAATGGGCAAAACCGTATCGGGCTCCAATGGGAACGATGCCGGTTCAAGAGTCACTTCGACAGCAACCGGCTCTGATTCGACGCCATCACCGGGCACTAAGACGACATCCGGAACGGAAATTTGTTTTTGCGATGGCGCAGTTAAAGGTTGTGAGACCGCTGGAGCTGGAGCTAGTACAGGCTCGGTTTGAATATTGGGTACCGGCTTCTCATCAATCTGCAATCCACTCTCAGCCACACCAGCAATAGAGTCTTCAACGTTAATGTCCGTAACTGGTTCTACCGACTTAAAGCCGTCACTTTCACTGTTGTCAAATACAACGCCACCGTTCTTGGCCGCAATCACCGCAGGTGCGCTAGATCGTCTGGAAAATCGCCAAACTAAGCTCAGCTTACTCCACACCGCATCAACGTCATGACTTGACACGGATAATCGCAAATCGATATTAGGGGTAGCGTGATACACCAATCCACCACCAATGACGGGGTGCACTGGGTTATTCAACTCCACATCAAAATCACCTTCGTTGCGAAAAGTACCTACCCCTAGTCGTGCGAACACTGACGCATTTTTCTGGCGCAACATGACTAATCCGGTGGCATCCACTAATTGGTAATCCAGCTGGCGACCATCTTCATATTCCACACCACCTAAGTTCGCCAAGCGCAATTCAACAGCCGAGAAACCATTGAATTGATAACCCAAGCCTAGGTGTGCAGACACACTCGTGTTTTCCGCTACCTCTAAGGTGCCGTCCAAACGATCTGCATCAATTCGTGCGGCACCCGCACCCGCAACAACATAACCGGAACGATAGTCGGCATCGGGCAACGCTTGCGGAGAAACACATCCCGCAAGCGTTGCACTAACCAACAACCAAGCGCCATGCCCTTGGATATGTTCCGCAAGCCTCTTCATTACAGCAGATTAAATTCCACGCGCCGATTGGCTGCGCGACCTTCTGCCGTATCGTTACTTTGACGAGGTTGAGATTCACCATAGGCGCGTGGAGCTAATCTTGAACCATCAATACCCTGCTCTACCAAGAAGCGCGTGACCGCAATGGCACGTTGCTTAGACAACATAAGGTTAGATTCGCCAGAGCCTTGATTATCCGTGTGCGCACCAATCGTGATGCGTGTTTGTGGGTATTGATTCAACACATCCACAACTTCACCTAAAATACTGCGCGCTTCCAAAGTCAGCACATCAGAACCTGAATCAAATACAACACCTTCTATAGCACCATCAAAATAGGTGCAACCATCAGCGCCAACGGGTGTGCCGGCTAGCGTGTCATTACACTGATCTGCGGTATCCACAACACCATCAGCATCGCTATCGAGTGGCGTGGCATCAGTAATGACCAGTGAAGAAGTGGAATCTGTTTCTGCTGGAATGGTTGCCGGCGTCGGTGCCGGCGTGACTGGAGCACGTTGAGTAGCAGGCCGCGAACGACGCGAACCACTTTCTCCAATTCGATAAATCAAAGCGGCTTGAACGTATTGCGCATCAAGATCGTGCGATACACCCTCTAACCGTACCGCCAGCCCATTGGAGAGACCATACTCGGCACCAATTCCCGCCAATAAGTGAAATTCATTAACCTGTTCAAACGGGACAAGCTCAGCGTCATTCTGCAAAAAGCCCCCACCCAAGCGGCCGTATATAGAGAATCCTTCACGTCGAGCGCGGTCACGCTCATCGTTTAATCCATATACCAAAGCACTGAGCCCAGCCACTTGATAATCAATGCTGCCATCGGGTGTGAACGTGGCCTCACCCAATGCAGAGTAGTGGCCTTCCACCGAAATGCGCGGCATCACATCGTAGCCTATAACCACGCTGCCACCGCCACTTTGCGTTTCATCAACACTGAACTCGGTTACACCGTTATTTTCAGGCTCAAGTTTACTGATTAACAAACCAGCCCCACCGTAAATTCTGCCCTTGAAGTCCGATTGCGGACCGCCACCAAGCGAGCCGCAAGCAACTAGGGTAAGGCTGGATACAACTAGAACGGTATTTGCTACAGCTCGTTTTACAATCATCATGAGTGCACTCACTAATGCCTGGCTTTGTTGGTAATGTTTATTAACAGTCGCTTTTTTTGTGCCATCTTCAGCACTTGAAGTACACCGACTGACTTTAGGAATTGATCGCTGACTGAGTATAGCTTTGCCATCCTGCGTAAAGCAGCTTTTAGGGCCACATAGAGGCATACGAAACAATTCTTGCTAAATGCAAGCAATTAAGTGCCGGATCCAGGAAACCCCGACAATAGTTACTTACTTTGACAAACTAAAGAGCTTAGTAAAAATGTGAGTTACATCACACCCTCACACAACTCTATCCTCCCTTCACAATGCATCCCTAACTAAACAATGCATTAATAAACGAAACGATTAACGACCTGGTGGATTGATCACCCGAACTTCAATGCGGCGATTCCTATTTCGATCACTTTCCGTAACCGATTGCGCGACAGGTAAAGCGTCACCATAGGCCTCAGCCAATAATCGACGTCGATCAATTCCTTGTGACGCTAAGTAGTCCACCAAAGTGTTTGCTTGATCGCGACTTAAAGACAAGTTGGCCACGTTGTCAGCTGGCTCGTTTACATGAACCATCAACGCAACTTTTACTTGAGAATGCATTTTTAGCTGCTCAGATACTTTTGCCAATTCGGACTTGGCCGAAGCTTCAAGATCAGTCGTTCCAGGCTTAAATTTTACGCCTCGTAACGGCCCCCCTAATCCCAAACTAGAGATTCTTATGGCAGGCAACAAAGCTGAATCTCTCAACGATTTCGCTGGTAACGCAGCGCCTAACACGGGTTCGCCATTCACGGCACTGTCATTTGCATTCACACCTGGCGCTCTATCCATACCCTCGGCCATATTGGCCAAGGCGAGAATGTCGTCAGTTTTCATCGTCACATCCATTTTTTTCGATGACGGTTTACTTGCAGCGCTTGTCGATGCAACTGTTGAGGAAGCTTGGCTTAGCGGTGATTGGCTGGCAATTTCTAAAGGCGTTAAGCTGGGCAAAGTCACAAGCTGTACCCGCCGATTCGCTTGCCGACCCTCTGCCGTGTCGTTGGAGGCAATGGGCTTTGCTTCCCCATAACCTTTGGCAACCAGTTGCTTAGCTCCAACACCTTGTTTAATCATGTAATTCACCACAGCATCCGCTCTGGCTGTGGATACAATGTGGTTAATTTCCTCTGGGCCTTGATTGTCAGCATGCGCTTGCACTTCAATGCGCGCTTCAGGAAACGCTAACAACACATCAACCACCTCATCGATGGCACCGCGAGATTTAGGCGACAACCAATGCGTGCCCGGTTTAAAAGTGACGTTAGATAAAATAGAGTCAAACAGCCCACAGCCATTTTGGCTAACAGCGGTGTTTTTAGCGGTATCTTTACAAAGATCCACGGAATCACTAACAGAATCACCGTCGGAATCGCCCTGTTGCACCGGCTGCGACCAAAGCGATGCATGTGGCCCTTGATGCACAAGTGAAACATGCCCAGGGGCAGCTTCATTGCTGGGTAATGCCGCTCCTAAAGAGGGTTCGAATGTCGGGTTAGATGTGGAAGGAACCGCATCTTTGGCAACGCTTGCCACCACGTTTCCAAATTGCCTTGCGGACATGCCCAACCGGTAAACAACGCCAAGACCAAACATTGTCGCGTCTTCATCAAAACGCGTCACTTCACCGCGAAACGCTAAGCCGTTTCCAAAACCGTATTCCGCTCCAACACCCAGCAATACATTCGATTTACTGCCATCGAAGGGTTGAACAATGGAGGCCCGTTGCACCAGGGAATAACCTAAACGCCCGTAGCCCTGCCAACCTTGACGATGCGATCTTTTTCTCGCATCACCTAAACCATAGAACAAAGCGCTAGAGGTGATAGAGGTGTAGCTAACGTCTGCTTCCACTTCTCTCACCGTTGCTGAACCGAGAACCGATGTGTCTAGCTCCATCGATAACAGTGGGCTGACATCAACGCCTAAACGCAGTTGCGTTGAAGCGCCTTCTCGATCAGAAATGGTGTACCGCGTACCGTCTGTATCGGGGCTCAGGCGTGTGGAACCTGCGGATGCACCTGCATAGACCCGGCTTGCGAAATTTTGAGCGTTGTGCTGTGCGAACAAAGACGATGCCGCATCCGATGTTTTTTCACTGATACTTTCCAGTGTTGAACATCCGTTAAGCATCATCAAGGCGCACAGCGATACGCCAGCTGACAACAATGGCCGCAACGTAGGTTTAAGCACGAACGCTTTTGTAGAGGGTTTGATTCGGACCAACATGGGGCGAATTTTCCGATAGACGCAGATTACTGCCCCAAGCGGTGCAAATTCCGCACCGCCCGCGCCATTTCGCCGAATTATCTAGGGTAGAACGACAAATTCGATTCGGTTCGGCAACATTTCGCCCGCCGAAGTGCCAATTTTCACCACCGGTTCCTTATCACCAAAGGCACGAGCACCCAGGCGGCTGACACTGACACCAGAGGCAACCAAGGCCTTAGCCACCGCCACCGCGCGCTGCTTTGACAGGGTCTGAGCCGCGTTAGCGCCCCGGATTGACGCCGCATGGGCTCGAATTTCAATTCGAACATTAGGCGCCTGTTGCATAGCAGCCGCTAGCAAAGTGATGGATGACTGAGATTCTGAAGTCAGTTGTGCCCGCTCACCAATGAACTGTAAGTCGCGACGCACACCGGATAATTGCGCGCAGCCATCCACCCCAACAGGTTCGTTGCCCACTGGCTTTTCACAGCCCACTAACGCAAGGGAGGGTTCACTAGCTTGTGAGGGTGCTGTCGGGGACGTGGGAATGGGAAGCCGACGCGGTTCCTCCGATGGTATCGGTGCGGGAACCGGGTCTGGGGTTGCTATTGGCTCAGGCAGCGGCCGCGGTTGTTGGGTTTGCCTGGGTGGATTAGCGACGGGACGAGATCGTCCGCTGGTATCAAACGGACGCAAAACAACACCGGCCGTCAAAGCTTGAACATCCCCGTCGAAAGTTGCTAGTTCACCGCGTAAAGCCAATAACGAATTCATTGACCATTCCACGCCAATGCCCGCCCAAATAGCGG
The DNA here is from genome assembly GCA_937930305.1 of uncultured Granulosicoccaceae bacterium. Lineage (GTDB taxonomy): Bacteria > Pseudomonadota > Gammaproteobacteria > Granulosicoccales > Granulosicoccaceae > Granulosicoccus. Next base: position 36,299 of record CALGLE010000016.1, read on the forward strand.
TGTTATTCGCCTCTTCCAAAGGCAAATCACTCTCGTTATCAATTTGATTAATCCCTAATCGCAAATAACTCCAAAGCCCTTCACGCTCTGCAATATCACGCACATCGCCAAATAAATGAAACACCGCACTCAGCGATATCGCTGAGTAATCAATATCTTCATCGCTTTGCCCTGTCCCGCTCAAAGTGGCTGTGCCCAGTTGGCTGTAACCGCCCTCAATCGCCCATCGATCACTGAGATCGACACCCAACAATAAATTAAACCCCACACTGTTGGATTCCGAAACACTCAGCCCGGATGTACCCGGGTCGGGTGAGAGTCGGACCAGTCCGGCATTTAACGCAACGTACGGGTCAATACGAAATTCAGCGGCGACTGGCGCGCATACCCCAAGGGCAACACCCACAGCCATTGCAGGTTTAAATAGGCTTCGAATATCGAAAAGCATTGCTGTAATCCACTCAAGCGACAACCATTCTCAAAGGAATAATTTCCGCAGTATCAATGTTTTGGGCTCTGCACGTATCGCGCCTGAGATAACCAGCAATTTGATATGACTTCATCGCCAACCAGCATAGCGCTAGGATTGCGCATAATCTGCAGGTTAGATTACAAAGTCATTCGCTGCCGTACAGACGCATTTAACCCTCATCAGCAATAAACGATAGCGCATGGAACTCAAACCGGCTTAAATAATTTTATAACGCACTGATCGCACGAGGGATTTATCAGTGGGATATTAAGCGTGTGAAAATGAAGTGAGCTTAAAAAACACTGGTTGTTACGCACACGATTGAGTGCCTGGCGCTTGCGTTGTGTCGAGTTGAAAAGAGTCGCCGTCCTTGGCGCAAATGCATCCTGCGTTAATCACCACTTGGAGGAGATCCACCGAATGTGAATAAGCTAATTCGCATTCGATTAACCGAGTATAGACCGCTAAATTTGAATAAATACCGATCCCGTCCTTTTGTACAGTTTTAACCGCATATTAGCTCTGCGAAGCCTGACGAGCAGCGCTTCGGGATAATAGCCAAAGGCCGATGAAAAACGAAATTAGCAAAAGAACGACGCTAATCAACAGTTGGGAACGAGAACCGACTCGAATCCCACTGCCAATGAGCGCAAATACCAACATTTGCGGAACATAGCCAACAAAAGATGCCAGTAAAAACAATCGAGGATTTATTTGACTGACACCCGCAGCGACATTGGTCAGCAAATTGGTGCCTAAAGGCTGAAACCTCAACATGACGACTTTCCAGAAGGCATCGTGCACAGTCAGTGCGTCCAATTTGTTAACCAGGCTCTGATAGCGCCGCTTTATCCAACCCCGTAAAAATCGGCGCGAAAACGTAAAGGCAATACCGCAACCGATAATAGCCATCGTTAAAGAGAGCGCTACCCCAGGCACCACCCCAAACGCAAATCCAGATATGAACGCGAACAGCTGACGCGGCAAGCCGACAGCTGTGGCTGAAATACCAATAATAATGAACGCAAGCAATTCAAACACAGAGGCGTTCTGAAGCCTAAGACCCAAGCGCTGAGCCTGCGACCATTCGTTCGGCGGGGATTGTGTGAGCAGGACAAGTAACGCCAGCAGCAACGCCAGCGCCAAGATCACCAGCACTTTATGGTTACGCAGCGTAGATAGCATGGGGTTTTGACGACTGATGATCTTGAGGGTTCAATGTCATAGTCGGCATTATCCAATTAATTGGGAAGTTTAAGTCGCCGTGTTTGATATCACTTGACTGGGCAGCAGACTAGTCAGCCGTTGTTCGATGAATAGTTGTTGAGTTTTTTGACCGAGGGCGATTGAGGCTTGTTTTGATAGGGATGTTGCACGGCAGATGATTAATCGCACGGCATGATGGCCAGAGCACTTGTGAAAAAATAGGTTAAAGAAACAGATCTCCAGCAAAGCGCTTCAGGCTCTACATCATTAACGGGGGACACCGGGATTCATTAGACTGGTTTTGCGACAAATCAATTTAATGGAGATACACCGATGTCTCTCGCCTCTCGCATTTTAGGTATTCCGGGCCTAGAAGTCGAACGCGTCGATTGGAATACGAAGATCGACGTCTGGGCTAAGCCCAGCAAACGCCCCTCCTGCTTGTACTGTGGCTGCCATCATCTTCGGATCAAGGCCACCGATACGCGCACGGTGAAACACTCTCGACAGGGCAATCGGGTCGTTATGCTGCACCTGAAAGCCCCTAAATATCACTGCCAAGCCTGTGGTCGTTATTTCTGCCATCGCTTCACGGGTATACGACCTCGATTCCGAGCATCCGAAGGTTATCGTCTAGAGGTTTTTGAAGCGCACGATGGCGGTGTAACCCAACGTAAGCTCTCCAACACGCACAATATTAGTTCAGCGACTGTCGAACGCTGGTATCGCTATCACATCGATCAAAAGCTTTCCGAATGCTCCAATCGACGGTGCCCCGAAGTCATGGGTATTGATGAACATTTCTTTACCCGCAAGAAGGGCTACGCCACAACCTTTGTCGATCTGGGCAAACACCACGTATTTGATGTGCAGCTCGGGCGCTCAAAAGCCAGCTTACGCCGCTATTTAAAGGCTTTGCCTCATCGCGAGAACGTCAAAGTCATGGTGATGGATCTGTCTGAAACCTACCGCAGTATCGCCCGCCGGTACTTCCCAAACGCCACCATCGTGGCGGACCGTTTCCATGTGGTGCGTTTAATCAATCACCACTTTCTGAACGCGTGGAAACAGCAAGACCCAGAAGGCCGAAAGAACCGAGGGTTGTTGAGCCTGATGCGCCGACACGAATGGCGCTTGAAAGACGAGCAGCGTGAAAAGTTAGGCCGATACCTTGACGACTACCCGGGGTTAAAAGCGCTGTACGAAGCCAAGCAAAAGCTCATGCGATACGTGCTACTCAAGATGCTCACAGCGACACGCATGGCAAACAAATTACCCGGGTTCTTAGAACTCATCAAGCAACTGCACGACAGCCCTTTGAGAACATTGGCCAAGACGTTGGACAGCTGGCTTCAACCCATTGTCGCCATGTGGCGATTCACCAAAAGTAACGGAATAACAGAAGGGTTCCACACTAAGATGGAGATGATGAGCAGACGGGCTTTTGGATTTAGGAACTTCGAAAACTACCGAACACGAGTCATGGCCCACTGTGGGTGGGATGGTATTATCAATCGTGTCTAGTGAATGCCCGTTCCCCCGTTAAGTGGGTAGAGCCCAATGGTGGCCAGGGACAGAATCGAACCGGCCGGCGTCCCGGGGTCGACACATCGTGTCGGCAGTTC
>CALGLE010000017.1 GCA_937930305.1 uncultured Granulosicoccaceae bacterium
GGACTTCTCCTCATTTTTGAATGGCTGTGTCACAACGACCATTCTGGCGCAATGACGCCGTACTTGCTGCAATGCAGTTTAGGGTGAGGAGGAGTCCATCCCATTGTGTAGGTTCGGCTGCGTCCCCAAAACAAACTGCCAACTAGTCTTTATTCTTTGGATAGTGAAACATTTGTAATGCGAGTAATAGCGAATATTACTAACCAAATCAAAAAGAAATAGATTATTGCGCCAATCGCCCCAGTTATCGGAGCGAAGGTTCTACCCGTGTCATGAATAATGTTCAAAAACAATCTACGCCGCTCTTCTTTTTGCTCAATGGATAGCTCTACTCCTGCATGTGCCTGATCGAATTCCAAAATGTCAGTTTCAGCCTTTCCCTCATAATAATTTGTAGAGAACAATACCAAAATATAGAAAATTCCAGCGATACCGGCTGCGTATACCGGCACTCGAAACCATTTCGGAAGGAAAGAACGAATACCAAACCAAACTATTGTTGGAGTCGCTATAAGTATGACTATCGTGAAAATATATGCCATTGAAAATCAATTTGTTTATTTTGATTGGTTTGCATCGGGCCGCTCAGCAACCAAATATGCAGATCAGTATTTACTCTTAACGATTTTCTCGTTGAGGAAACTGTAATCAGTATAGGTTTGGCATTGAACAAACCCCAAACAAAGATTAGAAACCAGGCCACTGGTGAACTGATAGTTATCAACAATGGTCTCGACGGCAAGGACGCCGTCGCAAAGCCTACATGGACGAATTCATAACGCCCACACAACCAGCCCAACGAAGATAAGAAACTAGGTCCCTGGTGAGGTGATACTTATCAACAGCGGTCTCGACGGCAAGGATGCCGTCGCGAAGCCTACAGGGATGTATTCATGGCGCCCACTGTTGATAAGTATCACCTCAACAGGAGCCGGCAATCACAATAAAACCCCTCGACCGCAAGGATGCCGTCGCGAAGCCCACATGGACGAATTCATAACGCCCACACACCAGCCCAACAAACATAAGAACCTAGGCCCCTGGTGAGGTGATAGTCATCAACAGTGGTCTCGACGGCAAGGATGCCGTCACAAAGCCCACAAGGACGAATTCATAACGCCCACAACAACCAGCCCAACGAAGATAAGAAACTAGGCCCCTGGTGACGTGATAGTTATCAACAGTGGTCTCGACGGCAAGGATGCCGTCGCGAAGCCTACATGGACGTATTCATGGCGCCCACTGTTGATAACTATCACCTCAACAGGGGCCGGCCAATTACAAGAAACCTACTCTACGGTAACTGACTTAGCCAAATTCCGCGGCTGATCCACATCCGTGCCCTTAATAATCGCAACATGATATGACAACAGTTGTAAAGGAATCGTATAAACAATCGGTGCAACAATGGAATCACAAGGTGGAACCTCAAGTACTTTCATGGTGCCATCGCTTTTGAATTTTGCATCTTTATCCGCGAACACATACATCAGTCCACCACGGGCTCGCACTTCTTCCACGTTCGACTTAAGCTTCTCAACTAATTCATTGTTGGGTGCAACAACGATAACAGGCATATCCGCATCGATCAGCGCTAATGGCCCGTGTTTTAATTCACCTGCGGCATAGGCTTCCGCGTGAATGTACGAAATCTCTTTAAGCTTTAGTGCGCCTTCCATCGCAATCGGGTACTGGTCCCCTCGTCCTAAAAATAAGCTGTGATGCTTATCAGCAAAATCTTCAGCCAGCGCTTGAATTTCTTCATCCATGCTCAGCACTTGTTCAATCTTGGCTGGCAAGGCTTGAACTGCGCTAGTGATTTGCTGCGCCTTCTCGTCAGACATGCCTCGGTGTTTTCCGATGGCAGCTGCGAGCAGCAACAAACCGGTTAATTGCACGGTGAATGCTTTGGTAGACGCAACCCCAATTTCAGCGCCCGCTTTCATCAGGTACACCATGTCAGATTCACGAACCAGTGATGAGCCATCGACGTTACAGATGGTTAGACTGGTCATGTAGCCTTGTTCTTTCGCAAGACGTAACGCGGCTAAGGTGTCGGCGGTTTCACCGGACTGTGAAATGGTTACCAGCAAACTGTTCGGGCGAACAAAGGATTCCCGGTAGCGGTATTCAGACGCGATTTCTACGTTACACGACACACCACCAAACGATTCAAACCAATAGCGTGCTGTCATACCCGCGTGATAACTGGTACCGCAAGCAATGATTTGTACGTGTTCAACTTGGGGCAGTAACTCGGCGGCCAAATCACCAAATGCTGAATCAGGTACGGTCGATCCATCCAGACGTCCGGTTACGGTGCGTTGAATTGCTACGGGCTGTTCGTACATTTCTTTTTGCATGTAATGGCGGTACTTACCCTTACTGCCAGAGTCTTGCGCCAGTGTGGATTCTTCAACAGTGCGTTCAACCGGATTGCCATCCACGTCCACAACATTTACGCTAGAACGAGTAACCTCGGCCACATCCCCTTCTTCCAAATACGCAAAGCGTCGGGTAACAGGCAGTAAGGCTAACTGATCGGATGCAATGAAATTCTCACCCACGCCAAAACCAATAACCAACGGGCTACCTGAACGAGCAACGATCAATCGCTCGGGTTGGGTGCGATCCATAATCACTGTGCCGTAAGCACCTTCAAGACGTGCGGATAGTTTTTGCACCGCTTCGAATAAACTCGAAGCCGTTTTCATTTCTTGGTCCATGGCGTGTGCCATGACTTCGGTGTCGGTATCGGATGTAAACACATAGCCGAGTTCTTTCAATTCAGCGCGCAGTTCATCGTGGTTTTCGATAATACCGTTGTGCACAACAGCAAAACGTTCACTGGATACGTGAGGGTGAGCGTTAGCTTCATTGGGTTCGCCGTGAGTGGCCCAACGTGTGTGTGCGATGCCGGTACCACCGGGCATGCCTTCAATGGCGACCGCATCAACCAGCTCTTTTACTTTTCCCACACGACGAACGCGGTGTAATTTCCCGTCGCTGTCAATGGCCGCAATACCCGCAGAGTCATACCCTCTGTATTCCAGACTTTGTAAGCCCATCAACAGAATGTCTGCTACATCACGTTGCGCTACAGCGCCTACAATTCCACACATGTGATTATATTTTCCGCTATTGCTTTTTGGTTGGTCGCTGCCAACCATCAATGGTTGTTTGTTTGGCGCGCGTGATGGTTAACTTACCTTCAGGCGCTTCTTTAGAGATGGTGCTGCCGGCACCAATGGTTGCATCGTTACCGATCGTCACTGGAGCAACCAGTGCCGCATTGGAACCTATGAAAGCACCCGATCCAATGATGGTTTTGTGTTTGTTTGCACCGTCGTAGTTACAGGTGATGGTACCTGCACCCACATTGACGTTTTCTGCTAATTCCGCATCACCCACATAGCTTAGGTGATTCACTTTGCTGCCATTGCCAATGATGGCTTTTTTGGTTTCCACAAAGTTACCGATCTTGACGTTATCGGCCAATTCGCATCCGGGGCGCAAGCGTGCAAACGGGCCAATGTCGCCGTTTTCACCGATCACCGAATCTTCGATAACACTATTGGCTTTAACGTGTGTGCCGTCGCCGATGGAGGCATTTTCAAATGTGCAGTTTGGACCGATGGTGACGTTACTGCCCACATGGCAGTTACCAATAAACACCGCGTTGATGTCGATATCCACATCGGTACCATGAGTTAAGGTTCCACGAATGTCGATACGAGATGGGTCGTGTAAGGTTACGCCACCTTCCATCAATGCTTGCGCTTGATTGGCCTGATGTACGCGCTCCAAGGTAGCGAGCTGCACACGGCTGTTCACGCCATCGGTTTCCCAAGCGTCATCGGGGTGGATGGCTTCCACCGCCACATTGTTCTGTACCGCTAATCCGATTAAGTCAGTTAAGTAATACTCACCTTGTGCGTTGTCGTTGCCAATTTGCTTCAGCAAACTCAGTAGCCACTTACCTCGAATGGAGATAACACCACAGTTGCCTTCTTTTATCGCAATCTGTTCAGGGCTTGCGTCTTTTTGTTCAACAATGCCAATGATGGGGCCGTCTTCGGTATTGCCTTCTCGTAAAATGCGGCCATAGCCTGTTGGGTCATCCATGCGCAGGGTGAGTAAGCCCATGCGGGTGTCACTGACCACATCGAGTAATTTTTGATACGTAGAGGCACGTGTCAGTGGAACGTCACCGTAAGTAAGCAGCACGGTATCGTCATCAGTGATGCCTTCTAGGCCCTGCATCACCGCATGGGCGGTTCCCAGTTGCTCAGTTTGCATCGCCCATTGCACGTCTTGAGTGATGGTGTCTTTAACCAGTTCGGCACCATGGCCGATCACTACGGTAATGCCGGAAGCATTTAATGATAAACCCGTATCAATCACATGCCCTAATAACGGCTTACCCGCTAACGGATGAAGCACCTTAGGCAGCTGTGACTTCATGCGAGTGCCTTTACCCGCTGCAAGAATAATAAGTCGTATGGCCATAGCCGCTGATCAATACCCTAGATGGCTTAAAGTTAAATGTCGATTAGAAAGCTTATCGGACTAGATTACTAAGCAATTGAGCCGCCAATTGCCAAAAGCTAATGATTTAACAGTGGTTCACTGGACATTGACAGGCGTCAATCCGTCGCCGATACAAAAAAGGCCGAACAAGTTGCCCTGTTCGGCCTTTTCGATAACGCTTGGCGTCAAAACTTAGTTCTGGCGAAGCTTCTTGATTAAAGACAACTGAGCGGATGCTTCGGCTAATCGAGCCTGCACGGCTGCGAAATCCACCTCGGTGGGCGAGCCTGCCAACATGGCTTCAGCTTCTTCTTTCGCCTTCTGAGCCGCGGCCTCATCGATCTCATCGCCGCGCAGAGCTGCATCGGCTAAGACGGTAACGTGATGCGGTTGTACTTCTAAAATGCCGCCGGAAACATAGATGGCGACATCTTCTGCATCACCCACCGCTTTTACGTGCACTTCACCGGGCTTGATGCCGGTGATAAACGGCGCGTGCCCAGGCGCGATGCCCACTTCACCCATTTGCGCTGAGGCGATCACCATGGTGCCCTCGCCCGAGAAGATTTCCTTCTCAGCGCTGACGATGTCAACTTTGAGTGTGGAGGCCATGATTACGCGCTCTTCTTAGCGTTTTCAACCACTTCTTCGATGGTGCCCTGCATGTAGAACGCCTGCTCTGGCAGGTGGTCGTACTCGCCAGCGACAATGCCGTTGAATGCGTGAATGGTGTCTTTCAGCGAAACGTACTTACCTGGAGAACCGGTGAATACTTCCGCAACGAAGAAAGGCTGCGACAAATAACGCTGTACTTTACGAGCTCGGGCTACAACCAACTTATCGTCTTCAGACAATTCGTCCATGCCCAAAATGGCGATGATGTCACGCAGCTCTTTGTAGCGTTGCAATGTGTTCTGAACGCCACGTGCGCAGTCGTAGTGCTCTTGCCCAACGACTTGTGGATCAAGCTGGCGACTGGTGGAATCCAGTGGATCTACCGCAGGGTAAATACCCAGTTCTGCGATGTTACGTGACAGTACAACCGTTGCATCCAAGTGAGCAAAGGTGGTTGCAGGTGATGGATCGGTTAAGTCATCCGCAGGTACGTATACCGCTTGGATCGATGTGATTGAACCGGTCTTGGTTGACGTGATTCGCTCTTGCAGAGCACCCATCTCTTGCGCCAGTGTTGGCTGGTAACCTACCGCTGATGGCATACGACCCAGTAGTGCTGATACTTCCGTTCCTGCCAAGGTGTAACGGTAGATATTGTCGATGAACATCAATACGTCACGGCCTTCATCACGGAAGAATTCCGCCATGGTCAAACCGGTTAACGCAACTCGTAAGCGGTTACCTGGAGGCTCATTCATCTGACCGTATACCAGGGCCACTTTGTCGAGTACGTTGGAGTCTTTCATTTCGTGGTAGAAATCGTTCCCTTCACGAGTACGCTCACCCACACCAGCGAATACTGAGAAGCCTGAGTGCTCAGCCGCGATGTTACGAATCAGTTCCATCATGTTTACGGTTTTGCCTACACCCGCACCACCGAACAAGCCAACCTTACCGCCTTTTGCGAACGGGCAAAGTAAGTCGATAACTTTGATACCGGTTTCGAGTAACTCAGTTGAACCCGACTGTTCTGCGTAGCTGGGTGGCTCACGGTGAATCGGCATGCGATCTTCTGTATCGATCGGGCCCGCTTCATCAATGGGGTGACCCAAAACGTTCATGATGCGACCCAGAGTAGCCTGGCCAACCGGCACTGATATAGGAGCGCCAGTGTTGACAACCGCCAACCCACGCTTCAACCCTTCCGAGGTACCCATGGCAATGGTTCGAACCACACCATCACCCAACTGGCCTTGAACTTCTAAAACCGTTTCTTTGCCATCAACGTTTAAGGCATCGTAGGTTTTTGGTACATCAGTTCGTGGGAATTCCACGTCGATTACCGCACCAATGATTTCGACTATTCGTCCGTTACTCATGTTTGCTGTCTCACCAAATATTTGTTCGTGACCCTAAACCGCCGCGGCGCCGCCAACGATTTCGGAAATTTCCTGAGTGATTGCCGCCTGACGAGCTTTGTTGTAAACCAATTGCAGTTCATCAATAAGCTCACCTGCGTTGTCCGATGCGCTCTTCATGGCAATCATGCGAGCCGACATCTCACACGCTACGTTCTCAACCACCGAAGAATAAATCAGTGATTCGATATAGCGCGTCATCAGGTTGTCGAGTACTTCTTCTGCACCCGGTTCATATAAGTAGTCCCATGAGCTGGTTCGCTCTTCACCCAAATCTGCTTCCGCCGGAAGCAACTGGAGAACGTGCGGGGTTTGCGTCATGGTGTTTACGAATTCCGTTTCAACGATGTACAAGCGATCGATGTTCCCGGCTTCATAAGCATCTAGCATGACGCGTATTGCACCCACCAACTCAACGAGTTCTGGCGAGTCACCTAAGTCGGTAACGGAACCCACCACGTTGGCACCCATTCGGGCAAACCCTTGGGTGGCTTTCTTGCCGATGGTCACAACGTCGATTTCAACGCCTTGATCATCGTATTCTTTCATGGACGAAACCGCTGCCTTGATGGCGTTGGTGTTCAAACCACCACACAAGCCGCGATCAGTTGAGATCACGATGTAGCCAACTCGCTTAACCTCAGGACGATCAATAACGTAAGGGTGCTTGTATTCCACATTAGCTGCTGCCACGTGTCCAATCACCTGACGCATTTTTCGAGCGTAGGGGCGATTCGCATTCATACGATCTTGGGCTTTACGCATCTTCGATGCGGCCACCATTTCCATCGCTTTAGTGATCTTTTGAGTATTTTGAATACTCTTGATCTGCGTGCGTATCTCTTTACCTGAAGCCATAACTCACCTTGAGTGTTTTATCCGACGTGAACCGGCGTTTACCAGGTGCCTGTTGATTTGAACGATTCGAGGCCCTTTTTAAACGCGGCTTCGATGTTTTCGTTCCAATCACCGTCGCTGTCAACAGAATCCAACAGATCCTGGTGATTGCTACGAAAGTGAGCGTGCATGCCTTCTTCAAAATCAACGATCTTGTTAACGTCGACATCGTCTAAGAAGCCTTCGTTGGCAGCGTACAAAGACACACCCATTTCACCAATGGAAAGCGGTGAGTACTGCTTCTGCTTCATCAGTTCAGTAACGCGTTGACCACGCTCCAACTGCTTACGTGTGGCTTCATCAAGATCCGATGCGAACTGAGCGAATGCCGCCAATTCACGATATTGAGCCAGTGCCAATCGAACACCACCACCCAATTTCTTGATGATCTTAGTTTGTGCAGCACCACCCACTCGAGAAACCGACAAGCCCGCGTTAATGGCTGGGCGGATACCGGCGTTGAACAGATCCGTTTCTAGGAAGATCTGGCCATCGGTGATGGAAATAACGTTGGTCGGTACGAAGGCCGATACGTCACCGGCTTGCGTTTCAATGATGGGCAAAGCGGTTAATGAACCGGTTTTACCTTTCACAGCACCGTCGGTGAACTTCTCAACGTAGTCGGCGTTGACACGACAAGCGCGCTCTAACAAACGTGAGTGTAAGTAGAAAACATCCCCTGGATACGCTTCACGACCTGGCGGACGACGCAGCAATAGGGAAACCTGACGGTAGGCCCACGCTTGCTTTGTGAGATCGTCATAAATGATCAGTGCATCTTCACCACGATCGAGGAAGTATTCACCCATCGCACAACCGGAGTAAGGCGCGATGTATTGCATGGCTGCAGAATCTGATGCACCCGCTGCCACAACAATCGTGTTTTCCATGGCACCGTGCTCTTCAAGCTTGGTTACCACGTTAGCAATGGTGGATTGCTTCTGGCCAATGGCCACGTAGATGCACTTAATGCCTGTGTCTTTCTGATTGATGATGGCATCAACCGCAACCGCTGTTTTACCTGTCTGACGGTCACCGATGATTAACTCACGCTGACCTCGACCAACTGGCACCATCGCATCGATGGCCTTCAAACCTGTTTGTACTGGTTGATCAACCGATTGTCGCTCGATTACACCGGGAGCTACGCGCTCGATGGGAGAGGTGAGTTTCGCGTCTATTGGGCCTTTACCATCGATGGGCTCACCCAAAGAGTTAACCACTCGACCAAGCAATTCAGGGCCAGTTGGAACTTCTAAGATACGGCCGGTGCATTGCACGGTACCGCCTTCAGACAATTCCTCATAATTACCTAGAACAACCGCACCCACCGAGTCACGTTCTAAGTTCAACGCCAAACCGTACAGGTTGTCGTTGAATTTCAACATTTCCCCTGACATGGCTTCGGTTAAACCGTGAACACGCACGATACCGTCGTTCAAACTCACAATAGTGCCTTCGTTGCGAGCATCCGCTGACGCTTCGAAGTTACCAATCCGCTGTTTAATCAGCTCACTGATTTCTGATGGGTTAAGTTGCATGCATCAATCCTCTATTAATCGTCTCGCCGCCTTTTGGGCAACGTTGATTTCGACCCAGTCCGTGGGACGGAACCATTGGATGAGCGGCGATTGTTCGCCTAGCCCACCGTTTAATTGTTCGTAAGACGAACGCGGTCAGTTACTGACCGCGTTCGCCATGTTGTTTACTCGGCCTTGCAGCGACCCATCGATCACTAAGTCGCCGGCGCGGATAATCGCACCACCAATTAGAGTGTTATCGACGGTCTCTACAAGACGTACTTTGCGATTCAGGCGTTTACCCAAGGCGGCAACGATATTTTCACGTTGCGCATCGGACAGTTCAAACGCCGTGGTAACGGACGCTTCAATTTCGCCTTCTTCTTCTGCACGCAGCATTTCGAAGTTAGCGCGAATGTCGCCCATCACACCTATGCGATTGTTTTCCGCCAACAACCGAATAAAGCTTCGGCTCTCATCGTCCATCTGATCATCCATCTTCTCGAGCATACTGGCTCGATCTTGATTGGTGAAACCAGGCGCTTCTAGGCGACTGGCCATATCAGGATGGGCGACTAGGGCTGACCAATATTCCAATCGATTGGACCAAGCGTCGAACTTGCCCGAATCCCGAGCGAGTTCGAACACCGCCTTAGCGTAGGGTCGTGCGATGGTTGAGAAGTCTGCCATGCGCCTGGACTCTAAATCTGACCGACAAGGTCGTCGATGACCTTGGCGTGTGCGTCAGCATTGACTTCGCCACCCAAGATCTTACGAGCACCGTCTACCGCGATAGAACCGACTTGCTTACGCAGATCTTCACGAGCATTAACCACTTCTTGCTCAATCTCTGCCTGCGCGCTGGTTTTGATCCGATCGGCTTCAGTGCGTGCGGTATCTTTGGACGCCTCAACAATTTCATTGCTGCGCTTCTGCGCTTGAGCAACGATTTCAGCTGCTTGCGCTTTTGCATCTTCTAGCATGGTCGCGATTTCGGCTTCCGCCTCTTCACGCTTCTGCGAGCTTTGCTCTGCGGCAGCTAAACCTTCCGTGATGCGCTCTTGACGTTCACGTAACGCGGAAGTGATCGGCGGCCAAACATACTTCAAGCAGAACAGTACGAAGATCGCGAACGAGATCGCCTGTCCTATTAAAGTTAAATTTATGTTCATGGGCCTTTCCTCTTAGGTTCGGCTTAGCCGACTTAGAGCTGGCCGATGAAGGGGTTAGCGAATACGAAGAACAAGCCAATACCAACCGCGATCATTGGAATCGCATCCAAGAGGCCCGCTACGATGAACATTTTCACCTGAAGCATTGGAGTCATTTCGGGTTGACGCGCGGCACCTTCAAGAAAGCGACCACCGAGTAAACCAAAACCGATACCGGTTCCTAGAGCGGCTAAGCCGATCAGAAGACCAACAGCGATTGACGTGAACGATAAGATATTTTCCATGAGAACTCCAACTTACAAGTTTTAAGTAATGAATCGGTTAATTAACGGTCGATGGTTTAGTGATGATCATGAGCCATCGACATATAGACGATGGTCAGCATCATAAAAATGAACGCTTGAAGCGTGATTACCAATATGTGGAAAATCGCCCAAGGCACTGACAATGCCCATTGCGCATACCACGGTAGCAACGCGATCAAGATAAAAATCAATTCGCCAGCATACATATTCCCGAACAATCGCAAAGCGAGTGAGACAGGTTTTGCAATCAGCGCTACACCTTCCAGCAGCAAGTTCACAGGAACAAACAACCACTTAATGATGAAGTTGTCACTGCTGAATGGATTAAAGGCCAGTTCGCCAAAAAAACCACCTAGGCCCTTCACTTTGATGCCGTAATAGATCATTAGAGCAAACACAGACAGGGAGATGCCAAAGGTGATGTTGACGTCGGTACTGGGCACAATCTTCATGTATGGCACCCCGAGGTAGTGCTCGAATACATAGGGAATGAAGTCGACCGGGATGAGGTCCATCAGGTTCATTAAGAAAACCCAACAGAAAATAGTGAGCGCCAGAGGCCCGATGAGTGGGTTTTTGACGGTCATGGTGTCGCGAACGTTTTCGTCGACAAATTCGATGATGGACTCGACAAAGTTTTGCAGCTTACCGGGCGTGCCCGATGTGACGTTGTCCGCGCCTTTTTTGAACAACCAGCAGAACAGTGCACCCAGAGCCACAGACCAGAACATGGAATCTAAATGAATGGCCCAAAAACCCATATCAGCGGCTTCAACACCGTTCGCGGCAATGCTTAAGCCATTATCGGGGTGATAGCCAAATACCAAGTTTTGCAGGTGATGCTGCACATAACCTGTTGAGGTGAGTTCGCCTTCGCTTGCCATCAGTTCTTTATCCGTTTCCGCTTACTGTCTAGTTGGGCCACTTTCAAAGGCACCACCCAGTTAACAATCACCACGCCTGCGAAACCCGCAAACACGGCCAGTGGTTCAATCGGTTTTACGAGTGCAAACACACAACCGAACGAAACCATGGTTAAAACCATTTTGCCGGACGCCCCGGCATAAAACGATTGGGCAATCTTTGCCGCTGATCGAGCCCCACTGTACTGAAACGCCCTAAGGGCAAACCAACACGTGGGTAGCCAACACGTCAAGCCACCTAAAAAAGCTGATTTCCCACTTAATGGGGAGATCAACCAACCTGCCAATGCCACCACAAGGACCATGCCAGCTTGGCAAACAATGACCCATCGCACCACCCGCAGTCGTTCTGTACGCCACATCAGTGGCAACAGATTGCAAGTGAGGAGAACATGTAAACCATTGGGTCCATCTACAGCGCCCTTGTATATAGACGTATTCCGCACTGCTGCTAGATGAATTTCATGCCAAATCGTTGTCACCATCCAGTGAGCGCGCAAAGTATAGCAGTGTTTTTCCGCCCATATAGCGGGAAAGGAAAGCTTTCAGGTCGCGGCACAAGGGTGTTTCCGCGAAGCAGCTATTAGGACTTGATGTGCTTCAAAATTCCGTCAAGTTCGTCCAAAGAGTTGTACTGAATTTCCAACTTTCCAGCACCTGATGTTTTATGCCGGATAGATACCTTAGCGCCTAACTTTTCACCCAGGTGCTTAGCCAAGCGATCAATATCCGGGTCTGACACGTCAGTATTTCCCGAACGCGGCGTGTTGCCACTGCGCAGGGACTTGATCTGCTGCTCAACCGCGCGCACGGTAAGTCCTTGTTTTGCAATACGTCGTGCCAAGGCCGGTTGATCGTCGAAGGGTGCACCCAGCAGGGCACGTGCGTGCCCCATGTCTATCTCACCCGTGTCCACCAGTTTCTTTACATCATCGTGTAAATCCAATAAACGCATCAGATTCGTCACCGCCGATCGCGAACGGCCCACCGAATCCGCCACCTCCTGGTGAGAAAGACCGAATTCTTCGCATAAGCGACGCAGCGCTTCAGCCTCTTCCAATGGGTTCAGATCTTTGCGTTGAATATTCTCTATCAGCGAGATGGCCGCAACCGATTGATCTTCTAAGTTGCGCACAATGGCTGGAATTTCCGTCAAACCCGCTAGCTGAGCTGCGCGCCAACGCCGCTCACCGGCGATGAGCTCGAATTTCCCCTTGACCGAGGGGCGAACTAAGATCGGCTGAATCAAACCCTCACTTTTCAAGGAGTTCGCTAATTCTTGTAGTAACTCTTGGTCAAAGTGTCGGCGAGGCTGGTAGGTGCCACGTTGAATCTGATCAACCCCCAGTAGACGCAGTTTGTCGCCAGAGGGTAATGAACTATCAGCGACTTCAGTGCCCGTCACCGCTTGGTTGTTACCAGAGTCTGCAAGCTTGGTTGGGTCAGACGATATAGCAGACGCCATCTCAGTTTCAGGCGGCTTACTGGCCTTAGGCTGTTGTGCTGGACTAGATGCCGAGTCCAGTGGTGCATCGGGCGTTGCGTTAGCACCGCTTTCGCTAGGTTCACTTTTCACCGCCGATTCGCTGTCGGCTGGATCTGCAACCACCGGCTTAGCACGCGAGCTGGCAGATGAGGTGGTGCGCCGGTCCAGTAATGAACCCAGGCCACGGCCCATGGTTTTTTTCTTGCCCGCCATGACTTAGGCCTCTGCCGGATTCGTGGTATCGCTGGATTCAGCCAACTGGTTTGCTGCAACCGATTCAGATGTTTTCGGGTGTTGCCGCTCAATCTCACCGGCCAAGGCCAAATAAGCAACCGCCCCGCGGGATGAGCGATCGTACTCAACGATGGACAATCCGTGGCTGGGTGCTTCCGCCAAGCGCACATTTCTGGGCACAATCGTTCGGAACACTTGATCATCAAAATGCTCCACCAACTGATTTGAGACTTCGACGCCTAAATTATTTCGGCCATCAAACATCGTTCGAAGTAGCCCTTCCACCACCAAATCTGGGTTCACAGCGTCTCGCACGCCCTCGATGGTATCGAGCAGTGCCGACAGTCCTTCTAGGGCGTAGTACTCGCATTGAATGGGTACCAATACGCTGTCTGCGGCAACAAATGCATTGAGCGTGAGTAAATTTAGTGAGGGTGGGCAATCGATCAGGATGTAATCAAAATCCCCACTGATTCCAGCCAGGCTATGTCTGAGTTTAGACTCGCGCTCATCCATGGACATGAGCTCAACTTCGGCGGCGGTTAAATCCGCGTTGGATGGCAGCACCTGCACACCCGGAGCAGAGGCTGGCTGCATCACCTGGCTAACCGCTGCGCCCTCTAACAACACATCCAGCACAGAGAGTTCAAGCTCGTACTTGTCGATGCCCGAACCCATGGTGGCGTTGCCTTGTGGGTCAAGGTCTACTAATAAGACTCGCTTGCCGAGTGAACCTAAGGCTGCTGCAAGGTTCACGGATGTGGTGGTCTTGCCTACACCACCCTTTTGATTGGCAATCGCTATCGTACGACTCATGCGCTAAGTGTACCGCGAATGCACACCGCCACATGCCGTTCGGCCATTTCTCCTGGCACATCGACTCGATCCACAACGTGCAGCGACCAAGGTGCTGGCAAGACATCCGGCATAAGCTCCGCTTGCCCCAACATCAATATCGCTTGCCCACCGTGGGGGCAGCGTTCGGTAGCGATGGATAAAAAACCTGTCGGCGAGGTGAACGCACGGGATATGACATTGTTTGCGGTTAACTGCACCTGTTCAATTCGGTTGTGCAAGAGCTCAACATTTTTTAAGCCAAGCTCCAATAACACCTGGCGCTGAAAACGCACTTTCTTGCCGTTCGTTTCAACCGAGGCAAACGTTAAATTTGGAAATGCGATCGCCAGGGGTAAAACCGGTAGGCCTGCCCCTGATCCTATATCCAGCACATCAAAAACCGTTGTGTCCTGAGAATCAGGATCGGTTTCCGCGTGCACATACGGACCCACACTTAACGAGTCCAACACGTGCCGTGTGATCGAATCGCTTAAGGTGTTTGCGGATACTAAATTAAATTTCTGCGTCCATTTCACCAACAAATCGTTAAACGCGATCAGTTGCTCTGCTTGGTGTGCTGATACAGCAACGCCCACGTTTTCCGATAAAAAACGCAATTCATCAATTCCAGTAGATGAGGAGTTGCTCATGGCAAGAAGGCTTTGTAAACGCTGAGCTTAAGGTTCGAGAAATTCGATCGAATTGTGATGCGCTGTTACGCGCTGACTTGCAGCGATGATTTTTTCAGATGAATGGCTAGCAACGACAAGGCTGCTGGAGTGACACCAGAAATTTTCGCCGCTTGGCCCAGTGTTTCAGGCCTGTGCTCTATTAACTTCTGCTTCACCTCATTAGACAAACCTGACACCGAATCAAAGTCGAAGGTATTGGGCAGCCGAACGCTTTGCTGCGCCAGCGTGCGATCCACATCCGCCTGCTGTCGTTCTAAATAGCCGGCATACTTACCTTGAATTTCAACTTGTTCTATGACGCTAGGATCGTAGCCAGTTAAATCGGGCGCAATAATGGGCAACAGATCCGCCAATCGCACCTCAGGCATTTTCAATAACTCATGCGCATGACGCTCGCGATTGAAGCTAAGGCCTGTGGCTTCTTCAACCGCGGTAAACGACGCCTGGCCGGGGCGAATCATGACCGATTTCAGCGCTTTACTTAAAGACGCCACGTTATCTCGTTTCGCTTCAAACGCAGCCCAACGAGCATCATTGACTAAACCCATTGCCCGGCCCACCTCGGTTAGCCGTAAATCGGCGTTGTCCTCACGCAGCATCAATCGATATTCTGCGCGGCTGGTGAACATGCGATACGGCTCGCGGGTACCTCGGGTGATCAGGTCATCGATAAGCACTCCGATGTAGGCTTCATCGCGCCGCGGTGTCCAAGGCGCTTCACCCCTCACCTGGCGCGCCGCATTTAAGCCCGCCACCAAGCCTTGGGCTGCCGCTTCTTCATAGCCGGTGGTGCCATTGATTTGCCCGGCGAAATACAAGCATTTAAGGGGCTTAGTTTCCAGTGACGCCCGCAGGCCTCGAGGATCAAAGAAATCATATTCAATGGCGTAGCCCGGTCGGGTGATGTGCGCATTTTCAAAACCACGAATGGACTGCACATAGGCAATTTGCACATCAAATGGCAGGCTAGTGGAAATGCCATTGGGGTAAATTTCATGGGTGGTTAACCCTTCAGGTTCGATAAAAATCTGATGCGAATTCTTATCCGCAAAGCGCACCACTTTGTCTTCGATCGATGGGCAATAACGAGGGCCCACGCCTTCTATATCGCCTGAGAAAAGCGGGGACCGATGCAGCGCGGCACGGATGATGTCGTGCGTGCGCTCACAGGTGTGCGTTATGTGGCAATGCACTTGCGCCGGGTGATCTTCAACTGAACCTAAATAAGAAAATACGGGCCGCGGTTCATCGCCAGGCTGTGCTTGCAAATGGGTGTAGTCAATGGTGCGAGAATCGATACGCGGTGGCGTGCCCGTTTTTAAGCGGCCAACTTCAAGTGGTAACTCACGCATGCGGGCGGCCAGTGTGGCCGCTGGAGGATCGCCCGCTCGACCGGCCGCTGAATTCGCATCACCCACATGGATTTTCCCTGCCAAAAAAGTGCCGACCGTTAACACAACCGCTTCCGCACGAAAACGAACACCCAGTTGGGTTACCGCACCTTTCACGGTGTCACCTTCCACGATGAGATCATCCACCGCTTGTTGAAACAGGGTGAGGTTCGGTTGGTTTTCTAAAATTTGGCGAATGGCCGAGCGATACAACGATCGATCCGCTTGTGCTCGAGTGGCCCTGACGGCCGGTCCTTTGCGCGAATTCAATGTGCGAAAGTGAATACCAGCCGCATCAGCGGCGCATGCCATAGCACCGCCCAGGGCATCGATCTCTTTCACTAAATGGCCTTTACCAATCCCACCAATGGCCGGGTTACAGCTCATTTGGCCCAACGTCTCAATATTGTGGGTGAGCAGCAAGGTGCTCGCGCCCGTGCGAGCCGACGCCAGCGCAGCCTCTGTGCCTGCGTGGCCACCACCGACAACGATGACATCAAAATGTGTTGGAAAGTCCATTTCCCGATTATACCCGGGGTTATGGTCAATAATTGTGCGCAGGATCGAAAGGCTTAGTTATCTGCGTTAATAGGCCATGAATTCGCCGGGATTTCGCCAGGGATCTCAAGTTACTGCCCCACACCAATCAGCACCTCAGGCAGAGCAATTTGGTATCCATCAGCTACCACCCGAGTGGTCGGTGTTCCCGAGCCATTAATCTCAACCAGCACTTGGCTAGTGTTATCGGCATGAGGGGTTAACTTTGCGTTACTGCCATCGGTGGCAGTCAGCAACACCCCACCCGTTTGCCATTGCGCCTGGCTAGGCGCTGGCAGCGACACCGCGGTGAATAAAGTGGCCGACTCATACTCTGGGCTGAACGCGTAGGTGAAGGTAGGTCCTAAATCACTCACGGGGTAATCGGGTGCTGTTATTCCAGGCATGGGCGCCCAGTCATAATAAGGACTATCCAACGCGATATTTGTGCTCACAGCTACCGGGCTGTTGCCCGTTGCAGCGGAATTTAAGCTAAAGCTAGCTGTGATATTGGCTTTGTGATTCACAAAAACAAGGCGTTGCAAGTTGCCACTTAAGTCATAGGTATAGATATATTGTGCTGGAACCTCTGGCGAGTGCAAAGCTTCAGATTTCCACGAGAAAGGACTTAGCGTTTTTGTGCCAGCCGCATCTTGTACCGTGACTGCTGCATTCGCCCACTCTGAACTGACACTCGCACTAAAGTGTGAATAGAAGTTTGTGTGTACGCCGGAAGCTGTGGCAGAAGCTTCGCCACTTGAGCGGGTGAAATTCTCTAGCGTAGTAACAGTATCCGAGCGTCGACCGGAGCTGTAGACCACCCTCCCGTCTAAGATTTCAGTTGCATTGTTGTTATCAGCAATCGGCCAAGCACAATTTTCGAACAGAACACGGATTCGACTGAAGGGGCCCTCAATTAAACGAAGATGTTGTTCAATCCGGCCGCCGTTGCTGCAGTTGTAAGTGATGTCAAAATTTAAATTATTCTTTGTGGCCACTTTAGTAGCTGCAAAAGATGCAACGGTTAGATGGGCAGGGATATCTTCACCATCAACAACAGAGCGCCCGATCGCTGCCAGTTCACTGCCGCGTTTGACGGCAAACTCTCGAACTTGCGACAAGCGCGTTAAGTTCAATGCCTTAATCGCTTGCATTAATAGCTCATCGACGTTTGCATCTGAAATAAGCTTTGCCGATGAATTTTCATTGTTGCTAGGGGTTGGGCTTGGTAAAGGATTTGATGAAGAACCAGGCGAAGGAGTTGCCAACGGGTTTTGGCCGTTGTTATCTTGTGAACCATTAGAACCTGTCGGTTCTGATCCGTCGCTTAAAAGTACATTCCCTGGGTTAAAATTTTCTTCACCTGAAGAGCTAGATTCACTTGAAGAACAACCCGTCAAACCTAATGCGATGGCGACAACTAAAAACGTTTGCGAAAAAGTCACTGAGTAGCGATACATTTCCTATCCCATCCTAAGATTACAAACTTAACGAGACACTATGCCGTACAGTTAACTAGGATAGATGTGAATATTACCTCCCGTTGAAAATGTCACTTAGATTTACTTTCCAATACAAAACTGAGAGAACACTTTCCCGAGTAAATCTTCGGTGTCAAAGCGCCCGGTGACTTCATCTAATGCTTCACGCGCAAGTCGAAGTTCTTCTGCCGCAAGTTCTGGCAACTGCGCCGTACGTAATCGCGTTAATGCCGCATGCGTTGCCTCTTGCGATCGAGTTAATGCATCAAGATGACGCCTGCGTGCACTGAATACGCCTTCCACCGCTTGATCTCGTCCAGCTATTTTTATTAAGTGCTGTTTAAGTTCATTCAAACCATCACCTCGCTTAGCCGAGATGCATAAGGCGGTTTTTGCTTGAGTATGCGTACGCAGTGCAATGTCATCAACTGTGACACCAGCCGTTAGTCGATCCATCTTGTTGATGACAACTGTTGTAGGAATGGCCACATCATTCAAGGCAGATAAATCCGGTAAAACTGGGTTCGTGGCATCCACCAGCACCAAAACATGGTCTGCCATGGATACCGCCTGCTGCGCACGTTGTATGCCTTGCTGTTCAACCACATCATCGGTTAAACGAATGCCGGCTGTATCGATTAAGTGCAGAGGGATTCCATCTAACACGATATGTTCGTGCAACACATCGCGCGTTGTGCCGGCGATGTCAGTCACAATCGCCCGATCCGTTCCTGAAAGCGCATTCAGTAAACTGGACTTACCCACGTTAGCAACACCGGCGATTACCACTGTTAAACCTTCGGTGAGCCGACTGCCTTGCGAGGCGCGTGCAAAAAGCGAATCAAAATCTTTGATTAATTGTTCCATCCGTTGGCTTAAGGCGGGGTCGGATAAGAAATCGATTTCTTCTTCACTGAAATCCAACGCAGCTTCCAACCAAGCACGAAGATTCATTAATTCATCACTGATCGCGTTAACCGATGCAGAGAATTCTCCGTCTAAAGAGCGCATGGCCGCCTTAGCAGCGGTTTGGCTGCTGGCGTCTATTAAATCGGCAACCGCTTCAGCCTGCGCCAGATCCATTTTGTCATTGAGAAAAGCGCGTTCGGTGAATTCACCTGGACGCGCAGGCCGGGCCCCACACGCCAATACACGAGACAACACCATATCGAGCACTATTGGGCCACCGTGACCCTGCAGCTCTAAAACATCTTCACCGGTATAAGAATGCGGGCCAACAAAACGAATGGCCAGACCTTCATCGATGGTTTGCTTATCTGCATCCACAAACGGAACATAGCGAGCTTGCCGCGGGGATAGCGCGACGCCGGTCAGTTGCTGCGCAATGTGTTCCACTTTTGGCCCGCTGACGCGCACAATGCCCACACCGGCACGCCCTGCCCCGGAGGCGATGGCGGCAATGGTGTCGGCTGTGTACATGGCGGACCCGTTAATTACCGGCGCTATTTATCGCCAATTACAATGCGCGTGATGTACCACTGCTGCAGGATTGAGAGCGTGTTGTTAACCACCCAATACAACACCAAACCCGCCGGGAACAACGCGAAAAACACACCAAAAATCAGCGGCAGAAATTGCATTACTTTGGCTTGGATTGGGTCCACAGGCGCAGGGTTTAGCTTTTGCTGAATGTACATTGCCAAAGCCATTAACACCGGCAGAATGAAGTAAGGATCTTTAATGGATAAATCTTGGATCCACAAAATCCAGGGTGCTTGCCGCAGCTCAACACTTTCCAACAGCGCCCAATAAAGGGCGATGAAGATGGGCATTTGTATGAGCATGGGTAAACAACCCCCTAAGGGGTTCACTTTCTCTTTTTTATACAACTCCATCGTGGCCTGCCCCATGGCCGCCCGATCATCGCCGTGTCGCTCTTTGAGTTGCGCCATTTTCGGCTGCAACTTCTTCATGCGTGCCATGGACTTGTAAGCTGCTTCTGACAGCTTGTATAAGATGGCCTTGATGACAACGACCGTGAACACAATGGCCCAACCCCAGTTGCCGACAAACCCGTGAATGGTTTTTAGTAACCAAAACAACGGCTGGGCGATGATGGTGAGAAAACCAAAATCAACCGTGAGTTCTAGGTTCGGTGCAACTGCAGCCAATTTTTCTTGTATTTTAGGGCCCGCAAACGCCTTAGTATGAAATGTGCCTTGTGCACCCGGCGCCACCGTTTTACTTGATGACACCATGCCAATCACGTAGTGATCATAATCGGCGGGATTGGGGTTCGGCACATACAAGCTGTAGGCCGAATTTTTTTCCTCTGGGTCTGGCACCCAAGCGGTGGCAAAGTAGTGTTCTATCATGGCCACCCAGCCGTTGGTCACATCTTGATTGAAGTTCTCGTCTTCAATGTCACCGAAGTCCACTTTTTGATAGGTGTCTTCGCTGTTACTGACCACAGCCCCAATGTAAGTATTAACAAACTGCTGTTTTTCGTCTTTGGTGCCAGGCTTTCGTTTGAGCTGCCGGTATTGATTTACGACATAAGGATCAGCTGACTGATTGTCGATGGCGTAATCCACATCAATTACATAGCTGTCAGCTCTGAAGGTATAGGTTTTGGTTACCGTGACGCCGTCATCGGATTTCCATGTAAACGGCACCTTAATCTCACCGCTGTCGTTCATGGTGTAGTTGGTTTCAGCCACAGCCATGGGTTCTTTGTGTGTGGGGGCTGATACGCCTTGGCGTGATTGCAATCCCGATTCAGCCACCAATAAATCCAGCGGATCGTTGTTCATCAACGCAAAAGGAATATCTTGCTGATCAACCGAGACCGGATATTCCAGCAAATTCACGTTGGTTAAGGTGCCACCAATACTACTGAGTTGGATATCCAAAATACCGGTGTTCACTGACACCATTCGTTCGGTTTTCGCTACTTCCGCCGAAACTGCGCTGGTGGGAGCGGATCCAGCCGCCGTGGGCAAATCCCCCGTGGTGCCACCCGCTGTGGGTGCCGCAATGCCGGAAGTTGCCCCCGGGTTAGTCGCATCAGCCGTTGCTACAACCGCTGGAGGGGTGGGTGGGTGATACGTCTGCATCCAGGTGAGGTAGATCAGAAACGAAATCAGACCCAGAGCGGTGTATAGAAACAACCGTTGGTTTTCCATAAATCCTTACGACTCTCGATCATCGGCAACCGGCACAGGATCATACCCGCCCGGATGCCAAGGGTGACAACGACAGATCCTTTTTGCCGCTAACGCGCTGCCTCGGCAGGCGCCATGGTGTTGGATCGCTTGTACTGCATACTCCGAACACGTCGGATAGTAACGACAATGTGGAGGTAAAAACGGACTGATGCAACGCTGATACACTGAAATAAGGGCGATGAGCGGATTCATAACTGTTGAGCCGCCGATTTCGCATGAAGCGACAACTTGGTCCAAAGCTCATCCAGGGATTGGCGCAGTTCAATTTTGCTGGCAGAGGCCGCCGCATCTCGGTTCATGACAACCACATCAAATCCGGTGAGAGCATCGCCTTGCAGGCGAAACGATTCGCGGCACACACGTTTGATCCGGTTACGGGTGACAGCATGCTTGGCTCGTTTTTTGGCGATAGCCATACCGAGCCGAGGTTGCCCCTCGTTACGGTTATGCCCTAGGACAGTCCAATAACGGTTGGCGACACGCTTATTGCGTTTGAATACTGTGTCGTAGTCACGTGCCGTTAGTAAGCGACGCGACCTGGGAAACGACAAGGGTCATTACGCGCTTAAGCGCGCGCGTCCTTTACGACGACGAGCTCGAAGCACAGCACGTCCGCCACGAGTGGCTTTGCGAGCACGAAAACCGTGGGTTCTGGCGCGCTTTATTCGACTGGGTTGAAATGGTCTTTTCATCGGGATCGAGCTCTAAATGTCACAGGGCCACAAGATGCTGCGGCGAACCGCCAATGTTAATACGAATTCGGCGAAACTTCAATAAATGGGCAAATTTTGACGCAAGTAATTATTCACTGGATTTCACCAATTACTTAATTTTATCAATCGTTTAGCTTAATCAGCTCTGCAATCTGACACAGTAATAGCGAAGAATTATCAACAATCGAGCGTCGTAAACCTCTTCCATGCCCCAATTTCTAAGCGCTTGAGCGATTTATTTTCTGTATGACGGTCTCTGCCACTTCATCAGCAACTTCTAAGGCACCTTCTAAGAACCCACCAAATTCAGCCCCCATTTCGGTCGACCCAAAATGCAACCGGTCTTGCCAAAGATTGCTGAGCGCTTTAGCTCGGCCATACGCGGGATGCTGGTACACAGGTTGTTGGTCTAAGGCGGTGGCAGTGCGTGAATCAAACGCCCAATCTTTCACTTCCAAGCTGATGGGGTCGGCCGCCGCCTGCCCAAATAGTTGGATCAATTGATTTTGAATCGCCTGCTCCAAAGCTTGCGCATTGCCTTTACGTTGTTCTGCCGGCACCCCCACAAACCCAAACAAGGCATAGGGCCCACCGGCGGCGGGTGAGGCATCATGCACCTCAACCAGTGGCCCGATGCGGCTGGATGCATCCCCCGATAAACCTTGTTCCTTCCAAAAAGCGTGTTCGTAGACGGCAACCGCTTTGGCGTGCCCTGCCATCCACGTCGATACGTTACTGGCAGCTAGTGTCACCGAGTCGGATAAGGCGGGCTCAAACGTCAGTTGCAAGGCCACTCGTGGAGGCACGGCCAGCACCACAGTTTCAGCAAAATACACATCCCCTGATTCACTTTGCGCCTGCACACCCTGAGCTAATTGGCTTACTTGTTTGATGCCAGAATTTAAATGCAGACGCTCAGCCGGCAAATCAGTCACCAAGTGCGCAATTAACTCAGCCATGCCACCTTGTATGCGCCATGACCCTTGCATGGACACCATCCCCTGCCCGCGATGAACTTGGCCACGTTCGTCTTGATACAGCTGCTCACCTTGATAGGCCTGATCAAATGAAACAAGCCCTAACTGTTGAATAAGAGTGGTAATGCGAGGCTGACCAGGCCAAAACCAAGACGGCCCAAAATCGAAATTTTGCTGTTCTATCATGCGCGTCAAAATACGCCCGCCCCAACGAGCACGTGCTTCAACCAACTGCCAATCGATACCGGCAGCATCCAAGCGTCTGGCTAAAGCCAGCCCAGACAAGCCACCACCCACAATTAAAATTTGCGTATCCACTTACGTCAATCAACGCCCGCAATGGGCGAGGACACCCAATCCATCTCATCACTGTGCACTAAGACACGTTCGTCAAAGTCGGCATTGACGTCCATAACCATCCCCAAAAGAAGAATTCGGCGCAAAGCCGCGCTGAAACATGAATAGTCTGTGATTTTGACACGGCCCATCCGGTTGTTTTTGTCTTAATTGGCTTAACGCTGGCTCGCTTGGAAATGAACCCCTTGGGCATGACTTAGAGATAGGCAAATTTTTCATCAATTGAGTCGATGAATTGAAATTAGCAAACCTATGAAGAGTTGATTAAAAAGCTTATAATTCAATGTCTTGAAGGCTTCACTGAGTACCACTGTCCAAAATTTCCACAACCTTAAACATTGAACTTTTGCCTGTGGATAAAGTACCCTTGCTGGCCCGGTTGAGAACGCACCTTGCGTCAAATTTTACGACCGCGGGTTGGATAGTTTTTACCCTAATCGTCGTCGGAGGCGTTCTTGACCCCTACACTCTGGAATCGGTGCCTCACGCAGTTAGAGAGTGAACTCTCAGAGCAGCAGCTCAACACCTATATACGCCCGTTACAAGCCCATGAAAGCGCTACATCATTGCGAATCATGGCGCCCAATCGGTTTGTACTGACCAAAGTTCAGAACAATTTTTATCCCCGTATTCATGAAATCGTTCTATCCATTGCTGAGAACAAAACGCTCACTGTGGATCTCGAGATCGGAACCGGAGTCTTGGCCACCGTGGGCGCTGATGCGCCCGTGACAGAAACCGCTTCAGTCTCTTCCAACGGATTTCGCTCAACAAGCGCGCCCACTCCGCCGACCCAGGTGAAGACACACGCGGGCAATTCTGGATTTGATGACAGTTTTGGCGCCGCTCATGCCAGCGCTCTGAACCCTAAATTCACCTTTGAAACGCTAGTGGAAGGTAAATCAAACCAAATTGGTCACGCAGCGGCCGTGCAAATCGGTTTGAACCCTGGAGTGGCCTACAACCCGTTCTTAATCTACGGACAATCCGGGCTGGGCAAAACGCATCTGATGCAGGCCATTGGGCATTCCATACTGGAAAACAACCCGTCCGCACGGGTGCTGTATTTGAACTCAGAAAAGTATGTGGTCGACATGGTATCGGCACTGCAGAACGGCAAAATGGATTCGTTTAAGCGCTACTACCGCAACTTAGACGCCCTACTCATTGATGACATTCAATTCTTGGCTAAAAAAGAGCAAAGCCAAGAAGAGTTTTTTCATAACTTCAACGCCCTATTCGAAGGCGCTAAGCAAATCGTTCTCACCTGCGATCGCTACCCCAAGGAAGTACCTGGCTTGGCGGATCGATTGAAAACTCGATTTGGCTGGGGTTTGAGCGTTCCTGTTGAGCCGCCCGAATTAGAAATGCGCATGGCCATTTT
Source organism: uncultured Granulosicoccaceae bacterium (assembly GCA_937930305.1). Lineage (GTDB taxonomy): Bacteria > Pseudomonadota > Gammaproteobacteria > Granulosicoccales > Granulosicoccaceae > Granulosicoccus. The sequence continues at coordinate 24,658 of CALGLE010000017.1, forward strand.
GAACAGTAAAGCCGCTCAGGCGGGCGTTGAATTGCCACAGGATGTGTCGATGTTCATTGCTCAACGCATTGCATCAAACGTGCGAGAGCTGGAAGGCGCACTTAAGCGAGTGCTGGCCAACGCCCTATTCACAGGCTCCCCCATCACCTTAGATTTCGCTAGAGACGCCTTAAGCGATCTTCTGGCGGTGCAAGCCAAACTGGTCACGATTGAAAACATACAAAAGACCGTGGCTGAATATTTCAAAATTCGCTTGGCCGACCTATCGGGTAAAAGTCGTTCACGCTCGATTGCTCGTCCACGTCAAATCGCCATGAGTATCGCGAAGGAGCTGACCAGTAAAAGTTTGCCCGAAATTGGACAAGCCTTTGGTGGACGTGACCACACCACGGTGTTGCATGCTTGTCGCAAGGTAGCGGAACTCAAAGGAACGGATAACGCGGTGAAGGAAGATTGCGCGAATTTGCTTCGTATTTTGACCTCCTGATGCGGTTCGACAGGTAAAGTGCAGCAGGATAACCTGTGGATAAGCCATGTAATGTTCGGGTATAACCTAAAGGGGTGAAAGTTATCCACATTCCATGCACAGCTTCACACGGGGTTATCAGAACGGTTTGAGTGGTAGTTATGCTTCGTACAAGCATTTGATTAATAACGTTTTACAGAGCTTATCCACAGTATTGATAGACCCTAGTAATAACAATAATTAGTTAAGTAAATTAAAAAAATCTTTTCTTTAAAGGTGCCCATGAAATTCAGCGCTCAACGGACAAGCTTGCTTACGCCACTTCAGCATGTGATTGGTGCGGTAGAACGGAAGCAGACGTCAGCGATACTTGGCAATATTCTGATTGAAGCGAACGACACGGTTGTGTTGACCGCAACAGATTCAGAAATTGAATTGCAAGCATTAGCTGATATTCATATTGATCAGCCTGGCAGCGTGACGGTTCCTGCCAGAAAGTTTTTTGATATCTGTCGTCATTTGCCAGACTCTGCTCGCATAGATTTCGACGCAGAAGGCGATAAAGCGAAACTGAAATCGGGTAGAAGTCGATTTACCCTATCCACCCTACCCGCTAACGAGTTCCCAAAATCAGATGGACTAAAGGATGCTCAGAAAGTCAAACTGACCGCTGAAGAATTGCAAAAATCGTTACAAGCGACCGCTTTTTCAATGGCGCAGCAAGACGTACGTTTCTATTTGAATGGACTGTTATTAGAAATTGGCGCGCAGCGATTATCCTGTGTTGCAACCGATGGTCATCGATTGGCTTATTCGCAATGCGTTACTAAAGCAGAGCCTGAAACACCTGTGCGGGCGATTGTTCCAAGAAAAAGTGTGAGTGAATTGCAACGGTTATTGGGAACCGCCGAACCAGACGATGAAGTGACCATTCATGTCACCCCCCAACAACTGCAGGTTGCGTTAAACGATGTTCGTCTAACCACCAAACTCATCGATGGTAGTTTCCCGGACTACAACCGAGTGATTCCCACGGACAGCAATAAAGAACTGGTTATTGATTGCAATACCTTGAAGCAAGCACTCACTCGAGCGTCCGTTCTGTCAAACGAAAAGTATCGAGGCGTTCGTTTAGCCTTGCAAACAGGTGTTTTAACCATCAGCACCAACAACCCAGAACAAGAAGAAGCGGTGGATGAACTGGAGGTGGATTACAACGGGGATTCCGCCGAGATTGGCTTTAATGTGCAGTATTTGTTGGATGTCCTGTCGGCTGTGGACACGGAAAACGCGGTTATCCGTTTAAAAGACGGCAACAGCAGTGCGTTAATCACACCGGAGCAAGACAACGACCGTCAGTACGTCGTCATGCCCATGCGTTTGTGATTCTGACTCAATTCCAGGTTATCTCTTTTCGTAATCTGGACTCACTCACCTTCGCACCCAGCCCCGGTGTGAACGTTATCGTTGGGCCCAATGGCGCGGGTAAGTCCAGCGTGTTGGAAGCCATCCACACCCTTTCGGCCGGTCATTCATTTCGTACCCGCAAAGCTCGTGAGCTGATTGCGCATAATACCGATAGCTTTACCGTATCCGGTTTACTGCAAGACCGACAAGGCCGAGAACACCGCTGCGGAATGAAGCGTTCAGCCAATGGCGATGTGGAGCTGCGTATGAATTATGAAACCGTGCGCAGCATGGCTGTCATAAGTCGTGCAATCCCCGTAAAAGCATTGACACCGGATAGTCACGCCCTAATTCAAGACGGCCCCACCGCACGGCGGCAGTTCATTGATTGGGGAGCGTTTCACGAGGAACCGGATTTCTTTGCGCATTGGAAGCTGTATCGCCGAGCTCTAGCGCAGCGTAATCAAGCCTTGCGCGTGGGTGCTCCCGAAGCTGAAGTCACCAGCTGGAATAATGAATTCGCCGCCGCGGGTTCCTGGATTGACGATTGTCGTTCCAATTATTTGAAAAAGTTAGAGCCGTATTTTCAACGGTTACTTGAACAACTGACGACAAGTTTCACGGTGAACCTGACGTACAAACGCGGATTCTCTGAAGAACGAACGCTGCTTGAAACGCTTGCGAAAAACCTTCGCCAGCATCAGCGGTTTCGAACCACCACTGATGGGCCTCACCGAGCTGAATTGGCCATGACCGTTGGCGAACACCCAGCTAGACAGGTGCTTTCACGTGGCCAGCAAAAGCTTGTGGTTTATGCGCTGCATCTGGCGCAACTGGAAGTCCTGCATGAAGATGAGGAGCGGCATGCCATTGTGCTTTGTGATGATTTGGCATCCGAGCTTGACCAGGCCAATGTTTCACGTGTTTTGAAATTGTTGGGGTCTAAGCCTACACAGGTTTTTATTGCGGGGACTGAGGGGTTGGAGGGTGCTGTAAATTTTGATTTATCCCATGGTGGGTTGGTTGAAAGGGCCGGAGTTTGAAGTGCCGTAGCATCCAACAATGGGGCGCCATGAATACGTCCTTGTAGGCTTCGCGGCGGCATCCTTGCCGCCGAGACCCATTGACGGATGCTATAGCACCTTCAAGCTCCTCTTTCTTTTTGGGGTTGGGGCTATGGGAAATTTCCACCCCGGGGCAATTGCTTCGAGTTTCAAAGATGGCGCCGTGAATACTCCTAATGGCTTCACAGTCGGCATCCTTGCTGCCGGGACCATTGGCCAGCTCCCACTGCCCATCAAGCTCCTCGTTCGTTTAAGAGTTTGGGTTTTG
>CALGLE010000018.1 GCA_937930305.1 uncultured Granulosicoccaceae bacterium
GACATGGCGTCTAAGTTGCGCCAAATATCGGTGTGGTAGTCGAGTGGATTGACCTTAGTGACATGCGGCCCTAGCGAACGATTCAGAACCGATGCCGTGGCATCACTGACGGGCGGTAAACTCAATGACTTAAAGCGATGCACGGCATCCGCTAACAAACTCGCCTCACCGCCGGAGCAACTCAAAGAGGCCAATCGGCCTCCAGGCAAGCGGTTGTACACATGCAACAGTTTAAGAGTTTCTAGAAATTCAGGCAAGGTGTTCACAGAAGCCACACCCAATCGTTTTAGCAACGCAGTCGCTCCGGCCTGACTACCCGCTAAAGAGGCTGTGTGAGATTGGGTTGCCATTTGTGCAGCTTCCGACGCACCCACCTTAAGGGCAACAACAGGCACGCCTTTCTCGTGTGCCGCTTGCATACATTGTTCAAATCCGGAAACGTTACCAAAGCCTTCAATGTGTAACCCAATCGCTGTGACTCGATCATCACTGAGTAAACTCATGGCGATGCTGGCTAAGTCTTGTTGTGCCTGGTTACCCGTTGTGATGATGTAGGCAATCGGCAGCCCGCGTTTTTGCATGGTGAGATTAATCGCCATGTTGGATGATTGCATGAGGATCGCAACACCCCGCCTTTCGCGCACCAAACCATGTTGATCAGGCCAAAGGGCCGCCCCATCTAAATTGTTTATGAAGCCATAACAATTTGGGCCCAAAATTGACATGTTTGAAGCCGCATTCAATAATTGCTGTTGCAATGCCGCCCCATCGTTATCATCGCTTTCCTGGAAACCACTGGCAAAACACACCGCGCCACCAGAACCGCGCTGAGCCAGCGAGGCCAGCACAGCCACACTGGTGCGTCGATTGACACCGATAAAACTGGCATCAGGTGACCACGGTAAGGCCTCGACACTAGAGACAGCATCCACGCCTGCAATGCTTTGGCGACTGGGGTGCACAGCCAATAGTTCACCGGTAAAGCCGCTTTGTCGGCACTGCTCAATTACCGCGGCACACCATGCTCCACCGCCGATGACAGCCACGGTGTTGGGTCTTAATAAGCGCTTTAACGACATGAACCGCTTATGCGCCTAATGGGCGCAACAAATCACGACTGATGATATGTCGTTGAATCTCAGAGGTGCCGTCCCAAATTCGTTCCACGCGTGCATCACGCCAGAAACGCTCGATGGGTAAGTCTGCCATTAAGCCCATACCACCATGAATTTGCAAAGCGGCATCCGTGACTTTCGCCAACATCTCCGAGGCGTAAACCTTTGCGCTGGCAATTTCTCGATTCGCCGGTAATTGCTTGTCTAAGCGCCAAGCCGATGCCAACGTTAAGTAATCCGCTGCATCGATTTCAGTGATCATGTCGGCCAACTGAAAACTCACCCCCTGAAATTTACCGATGGCTTGACCGAACTGCTTTCGCTCGGCTGCGTACTGCAACGCTAAGTCAAAACAGCGTCGAGCACGCCCTACGCACATGGTGGCAACTGTTATGCGCGTGGCGTACAGCCATTCGTTCATGACGTCAAAGCCGCCATCAACTTCACCCAACACTTGCGTATCCGGTAAGCGGCAATCACTGAAGTGCAGTACTTGGTTTAGATACCCTCTGTGCGACACCGAATCATAACCCGGTGCCACTTCAAACCCTGGGGTGCCACGTTCCACTAAAAACGTGGTGATGCGTTTTTTGGGTCCGCGTGGTGTGTCATCAACGCCGGTGGCAACAAAGACAATAAAAAAATCGGCGTGTTCTGCACCGGAAATAAAGTGTTTGGTGCCATTGATGACCCAATCCCCATCTTTGCGCACGGCGCTGCATTGCATACCGCGAACATCGGAACCGGCATTGGGTTCGGTCATGGCTAAGGCGTCCATTTTTTCACCACGCACCGCCGGCATTAAAAAGCGCTCAATTTGTTCACCTTCACACGCCATTAAAATATTTTGCGGGCGGCCAAAGAAATGCGACAAGGCCATACTGCCGCGCCCTAGTTCTCGTTCAACCAATGCAAAGTCAACGTGGGATAAGCCAGCACCACCCACAGACTCTGGAAAATTACACGCGTAAAAACCCAATTCTTGCGTTTTTGACTTTATGTGTTCAGCAATCTCCTTGGGCACCGAGCCGGTTTTCTCAACCGCATTTTCATGCGGGTAAATTTCCTCCTCCACAAACCGGCGCACCGTACTGACGATTAAGTCCTGCTCTTCGCTTAGTCCAAAATCCATCAGCTGGCTCCCGCTTGTAACTGGCTAAGCGCTGATGCGATGTGGGGGGGTGGGATGGAACTTTTTCGAGTGCTCATATCCACATGCACAAGCAATTGATCCGCTGATGCAAGTAGCGTTTCGTCGCTGGCACGACGCATCTCATGACTGAGTTTCAGTTTCTTCCCATCCAGAGGCGCTATGCGAGTTAAACAGCGCACCGTTTCCCCAGGCAAGGTTTCATTGCGATACTGGATATGGCAATCCACAGTAAAAAAACTGCCACCGCTGGCCACATAGGTTTCATCAGCACCGGCTAAGCGCAACACCGTATCGGCGGCATCAGAGAAAACTTGCCCATAACGACTTTCATTCATATGTGCGTTGTAGTCCATCCAATCGATTGGTATTACCCGATGCACAGTCACCAACTGCTCGTCATGATAAACGGCTGCCTCATTAATTAATCGCTGGTCAGTTTTGTTGAGTAATGCGCCAGCACCGTATTGACGTGGCTTTAACGCGCGCAGCATGCTAACTAAGTTATCGTCCCGAATACGTTCTAATTCCCGAATGGAATAATGACCTGACTGTGCATCCGATTGATCGGCAATCTGTTGTACTAACTCTGGGGTTAAATCCGGTACGTCCATCAGTTTGGTCCATGGCCATTTTAAAGCGGGGCCAAACTGCTTAATAAAATGCGCCATGCCCGCATCACCTCCAGCCAATCGATAGGTTTCAAACAAGCCCATCTGTGCCCAGCGTATGCCAAAGCCATAACGAATCGCGTTGTCTATTTCCTCAGTAGTTGCGACACCATCATTAACAAGCCACAACGCTTCTCGCCACACGGCTTCTAAAAAACGATCAGCGATATGGGCATCAATTTCCTGGCGTACGTGCAAGGGATACATGCCAATCTCTTCAATGATGGGCGCGGCTTGCTTAATCGTTTCTTCGTTGCCCACCAGCTCCGCCAATGGCAACAGATAGACCGGGTTAAACGGATGCGCCACCATGATTTGTTCTGGGCGACTTGCGCCTTGTTGCAATTCGGACGGCTTAAACCCCGAGGTCGACGAACTGACAATGGCGTCATCGCGGCAGTGCGCTTGTATGCTCTTATAAACCTCTTGTTTCATAGCCAGTTGTTCTGGCACGCTCTCTTGAATCCAGCGAGCATGCTGTACTGCCGCTTCAATGGAGTCGCACCAGGTTATTTCACCCGGCTCTGGTAGTGCGTGCTCGAACAAGGCCGGTAACGATTCACTGGCGCTGGCGTACACGGCTTCAAATCGTTCCCGCGCACCTGGTGACGGATCAAACACCGACACATCCCAACCCATTAAGGCGAAACGCGCACCCCAGCCGGCACCAATAACACCTGCACCAATGATTGCCGCAGTCATAGGGGCGCTCGTTTAGTTAAACCCAGTTTTTCTCGCACAGCAGCTGCATCCATCACTTGCGCGCCCATCGACTCAATGATGTTTACCGCAGAGCCCACCAATTGTTCGTTGGTGGCTAAGACACCGCGCTTTAAATACAAATTATCTTCTAAGCCAACGCGCACGTTGCCACCGGCTAACACCGATGCGGCCACATACGGTAATTCATTTCGGCCAATCGAGAACGCTGACCAAGTCCAATCACTGGGCACATTGTTCACCATCGCCATAAAGGTGTTTAAATCATCTGGGGCACCCCAAGGCACACCCATGCATAACTGCACTAACGCCGGCGACTTTAAAACGCCAGCATCAACCAAATGCTTAGCCAGCCATAAGTGTCCGGTATCAAAGGCTTCAATTTCTGGGCACACACCCATCTCTGTCATCATGCGTCCCATGGCTTCCAACATGCCCGGCGTGTTCGTCATGACGTAATCGGCCTCGGCAAAATTCATCGTGCCGCAGTCCAAGGTGCAGATTTCAGGTCGGCACTCCAACACATGCGCCACCCGTTCTTCGGCACTGGCCATGTCACTGCCTAGCGCTAAAGGTAGCGGCGAATCCGCTGGCCCAAAAACCATATCCCCACCCATGCCTGCGGTTAAATTCAAAACCACATCAATGTCAGCATCACGAATGCGATCCGTAACTTCTCGATACAGTTTCAAGTCGCGGCTGGGAGCACCGGTTTCCGGATCTCGCACGTGGCAATGCACAATGGCAGCACCAGCTTTAGCAGCAGCCATTGCGCTTTCAGCGATCGCTTGTGGGCTTCGCGGCACGTGCGGGCTTTTATCTTGAGTCGCCCCCCCGCCAGTGACTGCGCAGGTGATAAAAACATTTTGATTAATCGTGAGTGGCATGGTGGGCCCCTGCAAGGTTGACTGAGTTATGGTTTGCTAAAACTTCGCGCACCCCAGGGGTGGGTAAACCCAATGTGTGCGCGCGAACCAATGACATTTCTGTATTTAGTGGCACACCCACCAACTCAGGTAGGTCCGCCGCTAGGATGTGTTCCACCGTCTTAGATGAATACGGAATTTGCCAGAAATCCAACATGAGCTCACCAAAGGTGGCGCGATCCAGCACGTCACTGCCGGTTACATTCACAATACCCGTCTCATTCGGGAAATCCAGTGCCAAGCGCAACAGGCTGGTGGCCAATGCATCGCGCCAAACCGGTTGTCGCAACACATCAGCAAACAACGATAAAGTGTCGCCCCCTGCCAAGCGTTCAGCGAACCCCGCCGTGCCTCGATCCATCGAATCCAGCCCGTAAATTAACGAGGTTCGAACCGCCACGGTGTTGTCATTGGCCGCAAGCGCCGCACGCTCCCCATTGGCTTTGGAACGACCATAATCATTAATCGGTGAAGGGTTGGCTTCGTCGGCATAGGGTGCTTGAGTGCCATCGTGCACCATATCGGTAGACACCATGACTAAGCGACTGCCCACCTGGTGCGCAGCTTCTGCTAGATACTGCGTTCCCAGCTCGTTAACGGCCTGCATTCGGGCATCGTCAACGCCCGGGTTGATGGCGGCGGCGTGAATGATGGCCTGTGGCTGAATTGCCAACACGCGTTCAAATACGCACGCTTTGTCGCACAGATCCATGGCTTCGGGGTGATACAAACGGCTCAGTGCGCGCGGGTTTCGGGCGGTGGCTACCACATGAGCGCGCTCGGCAACCAAAGGCAGTAACCTCTGTCCTAAATAACCCGTGCCACCGGTAATCAATACTGTGTTCATGGTGCCCGATGGTACACCGCCCAGCGGGGTTGGCACCGCTTATGCGTGACTGGAATTCATGAAAAGTTATTCTCCAACCATCCTTTTCCAAACGCTTAGACCCCGCCGGCTTAAGCTTGCGATCACCGTAATAATCTGTGCGTGGTTGCTGGCGCTAATCGGCTGCGCGGGTGAGAAGCCACTGAGTACGCTGCAGCCCGATGACACGATTCTGGCGTTTGGCGATAGCCTGACGTTTGGCAAAGGGGTAAACCCAGCCCAAGCCTACCCAGCAGTTTTGCAAGAATTATCGGGGCATCCGGTGGTGAACGCAGGCGTTTCTGGAGAAACCACGGAACAAGGGCTGAAAAGATTACCGGGTGAACTGCAAACCCACAACCCCGGCTTGGTGATTTTATTTGAAGGTGGCAACGACATACTGCAGAATTTACCCTCAGCGAACACAGAAGCTAATTTAGATTCAATGATTCAACACATACTGAATCATGGCTCGCAAATCGTGCTGGTGGCTGTGCCAGAGAAATCTATATTCTCCAGCAGTGCACCTTGGTATACGGCACTGGCCGAAAAACACAATCTGATAGTACAAGACGATATCGTTTCAAAACTACTGAAAAAACCCAGCATGAAATCCGACAGCGTGCATTTCAACGAAGCCGGCTACCGGGCTTTGGCTGAGAGCATCCATGAGATGTTGAAAGACAATAAGGTGTACTAGAAAAAAGGTGTACTAGAAAACAATTTTGTCTCGATGGATCTCACTTCAGGGTGTAAGCTGGAAGCCGCCTTCCTATAAAACGCACCTGCTTCCAAACACTGCCTGCGATGCCTCTGCACCACGTACTCATACTAATCGCCTGCAACGCTGCTTGGGGATTCAACTACATCGCGGGCAAAATCGGCACCGACGTATTCTCACCTTTGTTGTTCAGTTGTATACGCTTTACCGTTGTTGTGCTGTTACTGTTCCCATTTATTCGTTGGGTGCCTGGACAGATGCAGCGCATTCTATTGCTGGGCCTGGTCATGGGTGGCGGGCATTACACCCTGATGTTCTACGCCATCCAAATGGGGCATGTGCTCTCCACTATTGCAATCGCCACACAGTTGATGGTACCCATGTCAACCTTATTGGCCGTTGTAATCCTAGGTGAAAGAATTCAATGGGTTCGATCGCTAGCCATTGCAATGTGCTTTATTGGCGTGGTCATTATCGGCTTCGAACCGGTTGGCACTAACGACTCTGTTGCTCTTACACTGGCGGTTTTAGCGGCCTTTGGCATGGCGGTGGCCACCATCATCATGCGCGGCATAAAGAACGTCGGCGTATTCAATTTACAAGCTTGGATCGCATTAATTTCCGCCCCTCTACTCGGCAGTTTAGCCTTACTCATTGAACAGCCTACGTTGCACACACTCACCTCGGTTCCAATAAAAGACTATTGGACGCCATTGTATTCCGGCGTTGGCGCAACCATATTTGGCCATGGTTTGATGTACTGGTTATTAACGAAACACGCAGTGAATTTAGTCACACCCTTTATGACGCTATCCACGCTTTTCGCGGTGGGTTTTTCTATCTGGATTTACGGCGATGTGATAACACCGCGTATAATTTTCGGTGGGCTGTTGACACTGGTGGGCGTGTTTATAATCAGTCGACGCCAATCCCCGAAGCCGCAGAGTTAAACCCACTCACGCAATAAAAAATGCCGGTACCTCTTCAGATACCGGCTTTCGTTATGAACGACACACAATGTAAGCAATCACCCAAGTGGCACTGCAAAAAAACTAGCTGATTTTTTGTAACAAAGCATCAACCGACGCTTTAGCATCACCATAAAACATGCGCGTGTTCTCTTTAAAGAATAGTGGGTTTTCAATACCTGAATACCCGGTGCCCTGACCGCGCTTAGAAACAAACACTTGCTTGGCTTTCCATACTTCTAAAACTGGCATGCCAGCGATAGGACTGTTCGGATCTTCCTGTGCCGCAGGATTCACGATATCGTTTGAGCCGATAACAATGACCACATCCGTTTCAGGAAAGTCTTCGTTAATTTCATCCATCTCTAACACGATGTCGTAGGGCACTTTGGCTTCGGCTAACAGCACATTCATATGACCTGGCAAACGCCCAGCCACAGGATGAATACCAAATCGAACGGTTTTGCCCGCAGCGCGTAAGCGTCGAGTGAGTTCCGATACGGATTGCTGAGCTTGAGCGACGGCCATGCCATACCCTGGCACGATGATGATTTGCTCTGCATCGTCTAATGACGCAGCCACACCGTCCGCATCAATGGCGATTTGTTCACCCTCGATGGCCATGGCTTCACCACTTGGGCCACCAAAGCCACCTAGGATGACCGATAAGAACTTTCGATTCATCGCCTTACACATGATGTACGACAGAATGGCACCCGATGACCCCACCAAGGCTCCGGTGACGATGAGTAAGTCATTACCGAGTAAAAATCCGGTGGCCGCAGCCGCCCACCCTGAGTACGAATTCAGCATGGACACGACCACTGGCATATCCGCACCACCGATGGCTAACACCAAGTGCGCGCCAATCACCAGCGCAATCAATGTCATCAGGTATAGCGTCCAACTACCAGCGTGATTCATGTACAGATAAAGCAGTACGAAGCTTAGTAGCAGTAAGGCCACGTTCAACACATGACGACCGGGCAAAATCAGCGCCTTACCATCTACTTTGCCCGACAATTTGGCATAAGCAACGATGGAACCTGTGAACGTAATGGCACCAATAAAGACACCTAGGAACACTTCCACTTCATGTATCACGCGCTCGGCAGTAGTAGCCAGTGTTGGTGGGTCAATATCAGAATTGATACCGATGAAAACAGCGGCTAGGCCCACGAACGAATGCAATGCGGCCACAAGTTCTGGCATGCCCGTCATTTCAACTTTCTGTGCAACATAAACACCGGCTGCCGCACCGATGACCAACATGATAACCAACACCGGACCTAACTCAACACCGGGGCCGAAAATCGTGGCATAGACAGCGATCGCCATACCGATGATGCCAAACCAGACACCGCGTTTCGCGTTCTCTTGATCGGATAAACCGCCCAAGGACAAAATAAACAAAACCGTGGAGGCGATGTACGCAGCGGTCTGCATTTCTGAACTTAAATCAAACATGATTCTGTACCGCCCCTCAGCTCTTTTGGAACATTTGCAACATGCGCCTGGTGACCATGAACCCACCCACAACATTGATGGTGGCAATCAGAACCGAGATGCTGGCAAGAATAGTTACGATGACACTGGATGAGCCGATTTGAAGAAGCGCCCCCAGAATGATGATGCCTGAGATGGCATTAGTGACTGCCATCAGCGGCGTGTGCAACGCATGAGAAACATTCCAAATCACTTGGAACCCCACAAACACCGACAACACAAATACGATGAAATGCTTCATGAAACTGGCGGGTGCATACTGGCCTATGAAAAACATCATCAAACCACCGATTGCCAGTAACGCGATTTGATTACGCCCGGCACGCTTAACCGCGGCGGCTTCATCCGCTGCGATTTCTTCCGCTGTTTTCTCAGGAGCCGCTGGCTTTTGCGCAGCTATAGCTTGAATTTTCGGCGGTGGCGGCGGAAAGGTGACCTCGCCTTCAAAGGCGGCTGTTGCTCCGCGGATAACATCGTCCTCCATATCGTGGACGATCACACCGTCTTTTTCTGGTGTTAGGTCGTGCAACATATGGCGAACGTTCGTGGCGTACAGTTCCGAGCTTTGTGTTGCCATGCGACTGGGGAAATCGGTATAGCCAATCACTGTGACTCCATTGTCGGTAACTATCTTTTCATCCGGCACAGTGGCATCACAATTACCGCCGCGCTCAGCCGCTAAATCCACCACAACGGATCCGCGCTTCATGGCGTCGACCATATCGGATAACCATAATTTGGGAGCGTCTCGACCGGGAATGAGCGCTGTTGTAATGACAATATCCACATCCGGCGCTTGCTCTCGAAACAACGCCAATTGTTTTTCACGAAATTCTGGACTCGAAGGAGCCGCATAACCGCCAGTAGCCGCACCATCACTGGCGTCATCAAAATCCAGAAACAGAAACTCAGCCCCCATGGATTCGATTTGTTCAGCTACTTCAGGGCGAACATCAAACGCTCGAACAATAGCGCCTAACGATTGCGCGGCACCAATGGCTGCAAGACCTGCCACGCCGGCACCGATAACCAACACTTTTGCTGGCGGCACTTTGCCCGCGGCCGTAATTTGACCGGTAAAGAAACGAGGAAAATTATTGCCCGCCTCAATAACGGCACGATAGCCTGCGATATTTGCCATGGAAGACAGAGCGTCCATTTTTTGCGCACGACTGATACGAGGCACCATATCCATGGCGACAACATTCGCGCCCGTTTTGGATATTTTGTCTAGAAGCTCTGTTGATTGAGCGGGCCAGAAAAAAGAGATCAGAGTTTTGCCCTTGCCAAGCATCTCGCTTTCCGATTCACTTGGGGCGCGAACTTTGGTGATGAAATCGGATTGCTTATAAAGCTCAGCGGCACTGTTGACTAGCGTCACACCCGCGTCGCGGTAGGCCTCGTCAGTAAACCCAGCCGCTTGTCCTGCGCCAGATTCAATCAAACATTCGTGTCCAAGTTTTTGCAGTTGGGCAGCGGATGCTGGCGTTAGTGCAACTCGCGCCTCACCCGTAAAGGTTTCACGCGGTGTACCTATTCTCACAAGGGATGCCCTCTTCTTGGCCGATTGGGGGCTATATTGTGTCTGTTGTGACCAAGCTAATCAACCGATAAACCGCTTGGAACAGTTGTTGGTTTCCCTAATCGGCCATCAAGAGAACGCGTACCCGTTAACGTGTGCAAAAAGCTCACAACGTTTTCTATTTCGGTTGGCGACAATTCAATCGGCTGGATGCTCAAAGCCTCTTGGTAGCGCGCCATCTCGGCAGCATCCTGCCAAATAATAAAATCGGTTGCCGATAACCACGCAGCCTCGGGTAATTCGACTTGATCAAATCGCCAGTCATTTAGCGATTTCAACGGGTCCAGGTGATGCCGCACGGCATCTTCAAGCGTCTTAAGCGCTCCGTTATGCCCATACGGTGCCGTTAACGCCACGTTTCTTAACATCGGTGTTCGAAACTTATAACGATCCTCCAATCTATCCGACTCCCCCATAAATCCGACATCTCTTGGAATGGGATCAAACTGACGCGTGCGTCCTGGCCCCAAGGGTGGCACCCCGATGGCATGAAACTTTTGATCTGACAGCAAAGATCCTGAGTGGCATTGACTGCAGTTGGCTTTGCCAAAAAACAACGCCATACCCGCTTGCTGCTGTTGATTCAAAGCGCTTATATTTCCACGTAAGTAGGCATCAAATGGTGAATCAATGGATTGCCATTCAAACGCCATAAACGCCGCCAGTGCATTCGCAATATGCGCAATAGTGACGTCTTTCGCGGCAGACACATCCCCATACACGCTGATCAGACGAGATAAATACTCCGGCTCATTAATCACGCGTTTCGTCAGGATTGGCCACACCGCATCAATTCGATCATGACGTGCGCCAGCCACTTCATTCTCTTTGGGGTTTCCAGCCATTTCGAACTGTGCTGTTAATGGAAAAAGGGCCTGAGCTGCAAGCAAATTATCCAAGCCCCCAGGCAGCCACTCTTGAGCTGGTGTATTAAAACCATTGTCGTAATCGTCAGACACACTCACACGACCATCATGAAACAGAACATGCAAGTCCTTTGCACCCAAATTCCAAAGCCCCGGTGAATTTCTAGGAATGCGTTTTCGAATTCGATCCTCGCCCGTGCCGGCTGTGCGCGAAGGCCCAATCCCCACACCCCCTTCACCAATGCCCAAAGGCAAGCCATCGCTGGTGCCAAACTCTGGGGTGTGACAGGTATTGCATGCAATGTTGCGGTTGCCCGAGAGCAGCTTGTCATGAAACAACAACTGTCCAAGCATGGCCTCGTCATGACGTACGTCACGAAAATCACTTTCAATCAGTGGTTCGGGCAATTGCAACAAGGGTTTGGTGCTTGGAGTCTCGGCATGGGCACTGGGCAAAGCGAAAGAACAGGTTATGCTCAAGAGCATGAACATGACCCGAGATTTCTGAAGATGGTTTATCACAGCCAGAAAAGTACGCGTGTATGGCGTATTTGGTTGCTGCTGGTTTGTTGCTGCCTGAGCGCACCGACGTTTGCAGAGCTGGAGAAAGCGCGAGATTTGATGGAAGCAAATCGTTTTAAGGACGCCATGCTTGAGCTGCAACCGGCTGCCCGGTCTGGCAATGCGGAAGCCGAAGAATTGATCGGCGTTATGTACGCCTTGGGATTGGGCGTTGAGCGCGATGATAGACGTGCGTTCGAGTGGTACATGAGAGCTTCTTTGAAAGGCCACCCTGGAGCTCAATCGGGCATCGCTTGGTATTACGAAGTTGGCCGGGGTATTGAAGCGCCAGATTTGGTTCGCGCTTACACGTGGTACGTGTTGTCGGCAATCGGCGGTGACCCCGATGCGGCTATCTCGCAAGAGGAAGTGGTTAAGAAAATGTCGGATGAAGAAATCGCAGAGGCGCATAAATTAATCGATGACTATCGGATTTGGATTTACCCCTTCCGATAAACCAACAGCAACATCCTTGTCACTGTTGATGATACGAAACGATTACTTCATGTCGGCCATGCGCGCGGCTTCAACATCGGCTTCCGCTGCAGCCACTGCATCGGTAAGGGCTGTAAAGATTTTTTCACCACCGTCAACGTTTTCTTTAAACCACGCATAGACAGGTTCAGCCGCTGATTTAAACGCAGCTTTTTCGTCTGGAGTTGGCACGTATAAGTCACCACCACCGGCTACGAAATCTTCATAGGCTTGAATGGACTTACGCTTAGGGGATGCAAACGTGGCTTGTTGCAATGCGCTAAAGCCATCAACAACCACGCGCTTTTGCTCATCACTCATGCCGCTGAAGCGTTCGTTGTTCATCCACCACAAGGCACCCATATAAGCGTGTCCGTCCAGAGTGACGTATTGCAGCCCCGCATCAGGGAATTTCATACCCATGATATCGGTGATACCGTTTTTAGAGCCTTCAACAACACCGGTTTGAAATGAGGTGAACAACTCAGGCCATGGGATGGGTGTAGGAGATGCGCCCAACGCTTTAACTAATTCTTGCGGTAAATCGGCAACAACGGTACGAATTTTTAAGCCTTCCATATCCGCAGGATTTTGAACACGACGTTTTGTGTTCGCAAAGTTTCGCCAGCCACCAGTGTTACCGATGGTCATTAAACGAATAGCACCTTCTGAATCTTCTAAGGCCATGTCGCGCACGGTTCGTGTGAAGTCCCCTTGCAGTACGTGCTCCGCAATTCGATCGTCAGCCATTAAGTACGGCAGATCGAGCACCTGTACATAAGGGAAGATGCCAGCTGCACCGCCTGACGTTGAGATGTAGATGTCGATAGAGCCATCGGCCACACCTTGTAAGCACTCTGCACCTTTTGAGCAAAGCTGGGTGCCTATAAACAGTTCGACTTCGATAGCGCCATTCGAGGCCGCTTCGACGTAGTTTTTGAAAACAACCAAACCGTCGTAGTCTTCATCGTTTTCGTTTGAATTGGCTGTGGCACGAAGCGTAATATCTGCCGCCAAAGACGCCGTTGAAACCGTGGCGAGAACCGCCGCAGCTAATAATTTTTGTGTGGTTTTGAACATGTTTTTATTTGCCTCCAAATAGATGTCGTGACCGATAGTAGCATGCAGGACGGTACCGCCATAGCCCTATACGACGCCCTATTGCACGAAACCGGTCAATCTGGGCACGGTCATGGATATGGCTGGGATGTAGGTGATGAGAAATATCACGACAACTTCGACCGCCAAGAAAGGCAAAATCGCCTTACTGATGGTTTCAACCCGTTCCCCTGAGACCGAGGATGCGACGAACAACACCAGGCCCATCGGCGGTGTCGCCAGCCCCACCGTTAAGTTCACCGACATGATGATGGCGAAATGCACCGGGTGCACGCCCAGTGATATAAAGATGGGCGCCAGAATCGGTCCAAGAATAATAATGGCGGGGCCTGCGTCTAGAAACATCCCCACCGCAAACAACAGCACGTTAATTAAAAACAGCAACATCAGTGGATCATCGCTGAGCCCTAAAATGTACTCAGCCAGTGTTTCAGGCGCATGGGACAAACTCACTACGGTTTTAAAAGCCACCGCGGCCCCAACCAGAAGCAACACCGTGGAAGCCCCCATGGCGGATTTTTTGAAAATTGTCGGTAAATCGGACAATTTCATCGTTCTTAAAACGAAGAACGACACAAACAAGGCATAAGCCACCGCAACCGCTGAGGCTTCGGTTGGTGTGAACACACCCTTAAGAATACCGCCCAGAATTATGATGGGCGCCTGCAAAGGGGCTACCGCTTTTTTGCATACAATTCGAAAATCATGACTGACGGATTTACGCAAGATCGTTAACAAAGCATGCGCCAGCAACAAACCTGCTGCGAACAAAATCCACGAGCTGTGTTCATGCTCCAGCGTTTGCCCCGTAACGGATAACACCAGCTGGGCCAACGCCATCAACACCCAACCCAGATTTAGTCGTACCAAAAGCCAGGAAACCACATGTTCAACAGCGCTGATGGTTTGGTTCTTATTAACAATGCGCTCACCTTTGGGTAAGTCGTATTTATCGGCTAACAGGCGAACCATGATCATTAAGCCTAAGCCCACCATGATGCCGGGCACGATGCCGGCTAAGAACAAAGCGGCCACACTTTCACCCATCACGTACGCGTAGATAATCATGATTCCAGAGGGTGGAATAATCGGACCGATGACCGAACTTGCAGCCGTTATCGCCGCAGAAAACTTACGCGAGTAGCCGTTTTTTTCCATCGCTGGAATTAAGGTGGAACCCAGCGCGGAGGTATCGGCCACGGCAGAACCTGAAAGACCGGCGAACAACATGGAAGATAAGATATTGACATGGGCCAAACCGCCGCGCAGGTGACCCATTAACGCTTGCGAAAACTCCACCAATCGGATGGTAATGCCACCTCGGTTCATGAGCTCGCCTGCCAACATGAAAAACGGCAAGGCCATCAATGGGAAGCTGTCCATGCCGTTGTAAACATTTCTGTACAGCAGCGCGATATCTCGACTCTGATCTGCCAGTGTTAACAGAATGCCTGGCGCAAACAGTAAGGCGAAGACAACCGGTAAACCCAGAATTAAACAAACCAAAAATACCGGTAAAAACCAAACAAGCATCAGTCAGCCGCCATCAGGTCACGATCGGGAGGGGGAGCCACTGCTCGTGATGGAGACAATAACTCCAACAACGAACGCAGCAAAAGTTCGACAGTGACGCTGATGGTTAACACAACGCCCACTAACAACGACATATACATATATCGCAATTTAACTTTCACGGATTCGTTACCCACCCACTCAGTGAGTACCGCACCAAAGCCGCTGTCGGGCAACCATTGAAACGGCAGATGCAGCGACGATGAGGCAAAGTTGCCACCGAAACCCATGGTGTGTTTCCACGCATGGGGAAGCGCTGCAATTAGGACGAACAGAGCAATCCACAACAAGCCAATTTTTAGCACCGCACCGGGTATTCTGGGCAAGGCGCGCGGCACCATATCGATGGCGACAAACCCACCGTGCCGGTAAGCCGCTGGAGCCATTAAACCGGTCATCCAAAGCATTAAAAAACGCGCAGCTTCATCCGGCCAAGGCAAGGCATTGTCGAGTACATAACGACACACCACTTGCAGCAACATCACGAAAACCATCAGGGCAAGAGCTACCCAACCCAACCATTTGCACACGCCGAGTACAAGGGTATTTATGGCCATTAAACCCCGTAAGGGATAGATAAGCAATTCCATGGGTTTGCTAGCCAACCACACCATCAATGCGTAATTGGCGAACCGCCTCCAAAGACAAGTCGAGAGTCGTTTTTAACACATCCTCAGTGCCTTCGCCTAATGTGGGTGGTGCAAATCGATAGCTGGCTGGCGTTGCACTGAGCTGCACTGGAAAACCCACGGTATCTATTTGCTGGCCATCGGCGTTTTCCTGCGTGACCTTTAAATGACGCGCCGCTACATGGGAATCATCAAACACTTCATCAATACCGCGTATCGGCCCTGCCGGAACATTGGCAGATTCTAGAGATGCCAGTAACGCATCACGCTGCCAAGTGAGTAACACAGGTTCAAGTAAGGTGTCTAATTCACGCCGATGGGTCACTCGTGCGGGGTTGGAAGAAAAGCGATCATCTCGACTCAATTCGGGTAACTTAAGCACCTCGCACAAGCGCATGAACTGAGCATCATTGCCCACCGCGATGATCAGATGCCCATCGTTAACTGCGTAGGATTTGTACGGCACGATGTTGGGGTGTTCATTGCCTAAGCGTGTTGGCACCTGATTCCCCACCAACCAATTGCTGGCTTGATTGGCCAGCATAGCTATTTGCGTATCGAGTAAGGAGCAATCGATGTGCTGACCCTTTCCTGATTGGTGTCGATGTAATAACGCAGCTTGTATCGCATTGGACGCATATAAACCCGTAAACAAGTCACAGATGGCCACACCGGTTTTCATCGGTGCGGCTCCCGGCTCGCCGTCAGGTACACCGGTAATGCTCATTAATCCACCCATCGCTTGAATTAAAAAGTCATAGCCAGGTCGAGTGGCGTAGGGCCCTGTGCTGCCAAAGCCGGAAATCGAGCAATAAATTAACTTCGGATTGGACTCACACAGTGTGTTGGCATCTAAGCCGTATTTATCCAAACCACCCACTTTAAAATTTTGCACCAACACATCCGCGGTTTTCACCAAGTCTCGAACTAAGTCCGCACCCGCAGGTTTTGAGAAATCAATGCACACGGAACGTTTATTTCTATTGCACGAGGTGAAGTACGCGGCATCCGACTCTGACCCTGCAATAAAAGGAGGCCCCCAAGCTCGTGTACCATCACCGCCATCCGGGGCTTCAACTTTAATAACCTCCGCGCCCAAATCAGCCAACACTTGGGTTGCCCAAGGACCCGCCAGAATACGGCTTAGATCAATCACCCGAATGCCATCTAGGGCGCCAACAGCTTGGTGTGCACTCATTGTGTTCGTGTTGTCCGTGGTGATCGGGTGAAAACAGTTTATTATGGCGAAGTGTGCGCCCCTTGTGCACGGTTGCTGACATTTGGAGAAATAAGATGGGCTTTAAAGCACTGGTGGTGAATCAGCAAGAGGATAAATCGACGTCTGCCGCTGTGGAAACTTTAGAGCTTGACCAACTGCCAGAAGGCAATGTCGTGGTTGCTGTTGAATACTCCACCGTGAATTACAAGGATGGTCTATGCATCGGCCCAGGTGGCGGATTGGTCCGACAGTATCCGCATGTACCTGGAATCGATTTCTCCGGCACGGTGGAATCTAGTGATGATGATCGCTACAAAGCCGGCGACAAGGTCGTGTTAACCGGTTGGCGCGTGGGTGAGGCGCATTGGGGTGGCTACTCGCAAAAAGCTCGTGTGTCGGCTGATTGGCTGGTGCCACTTCCGGATGGTTTGAGCACACAGCAAGCCATGGCGATTGGAACCGCTGGCCTGACTTCCATGTTAGCCATTGATGCACTAGAAAAACACGGATTAAAGCCGGGTGGAAAACCCGTGTTGGTGACAGGGGCTGCCGGTGGCGTGGGCTCAGTCGCTACCTCATTATTGTCCGCCATGGGCTATGAAGTTGCCGCAGTCACTGGGCGTGCTGAAGCAGCTGATTATTTAAAATCTTTAGGTGCCAACGACATCGTGATGCGGGACACGATAAACGAAACCGTTAAACGCCCATTAGAATCAGAATCTTGGTCTGGATGTGTTGATGCTGTCGGCGGGGCCATGCTGGCTCGTGTGCTGGGCCAAATGGAATACGGTGCATCGGTGGCGGCCGTCGGTTTGGCCGGTGGTGCCGGTTTACCCGCAACTGTCATACCCTTCTTGTTGCGAGGTGTGAATTTGCTCGGCATCGACAGTGTTATGCAGCCGTATGAAAATCGTGTGCGTGCATGGCAGAGAATTGCCACCACCCTAGCCAAAGAACCATTGGATGCGATGGCAACACATGCAACCCTGAATGACTTACCCAAATTAGGTGCAGACATTCTGGCCGGTCAAGTTCGCGGTCGTGTTGTTGTTGACGTCAACGCTTAAGGGTTTTTCGATGTTCTATTCCAGTGATGAACCCTGCCCACTGCCATACAATCCATTAAAAGCCATCATTGCCCCACGCCCCATCGGTTGGATTTCCACTCTCGATGAAAACGGTGCAGTCAACCTCGCCCCTTACAGTTTCTTCAACGCAGTCAATTCAGACCCCGGTGTATTGATGTTTTCTAGTGAAACGTTAAAAGACACGGCAACCAATGCAAAAACATCGGGTGAATTCGTGTTTTCATTGGCTACCGTTGAATTGCAACAAGCAATGAATGCAAGCAGCCAAGGTGTGGCATCTGACGTAGATGAATACGAATTAGCAGGGCTGGAAAAAGCGGCCTGCCGTCACGTAGCAGCGCCGCGAGTGGCCGCAAGTCCTGCCTCTTTGGAATGCAAAACCATCCAAACACAAGGCTTAACCGCACTGGATGGTACACCTATGGATGTCCATATCGTTTTTGGGCAAATCGTTGGCGTGCACATCGCCGACGACTTTTTAACGAAAGAAGGTTTGTTTGATACAGCAAAAGCACAACCTTTAGCACGCTGCGGCTATCGAGACTACGCCGCAGTCAATACCGTTTTTTCACTGACTCGACCCGATGAACTGTGAAAATCATTGATGAACGCTAGCAACCGCGCTTGTAAATTTAGCGCGAATTGCAGTCCTCAATACTAACGCCCAACATAATCTGGCAATTCGATAACGTAACTATCCACAGACCCTGAATCATACCAGTCAGATCCAAAAATAATGCGGGTACCCGATGGGCTTATGGTGGCGTGCGGTTCACCAAAGTACGGGGTGTAGTCGCCACGAGTGGCTGCTTTCCCGAACGATCGGTGATGAGCCAAGCGGCACACCTTCTTATCCTCTTTGGTTGTTTGAACTAGATAAATTTCAGACAAAAGAGCCGGTGCAGGAATCGCGTTTTCAAAGTGGTCGAACTGCGACAGTCGACCAATACTAGACACCGCGACTCGATCCGTTTGCCGATAGGCTTGCGCCGATATGTGAGTACCGCTGGTGGGATACGGATAGCCTTGCTCTTGACTCACCAGGGAACGACATTCCCCTGTTTCCAAATTGTGTTCAATTAAGTGCCCAACACCGTTATACAAATCACCATCACACCCATTCGGGCTAGCTGCAAAACTCACTTGATAATAAGCATCCTCACCCGTTGCCGTTTGGCCCAAATTGGAATGCTCGACAGAGCTCGATAAATCCAACGTGCGTTCGATGCGCGTTAAATCCGCACCGATCACTTTGCCATCCAACCAAAACCGATCACCGCTAGCCGTGGGAACGGGTGCCCCCCAACTTGACCACGCTGTGCCCATTCCGATAGGCGCTGTCACAATAGAATCAGTACTAACTTGATACGACAGCATGAGATGGTGTCCGTCATCTTGTCGACAAGAAAAACCAAATACCTCATCAGTTACCGAATGCATGTGCGGATCTGAGCCGCCGCCAGGTAATCCACTACCGCAGTAGTTTGAAAAGTCTGCCACCCGAACCGACGATGCTGTACTGATGGTGTAACGCTTTAGCTCACCGTAATCAACTGGGGATTTACTGACATAAAACAAACTGTCAGGATCCGTTCGACTCCAATAGATTTGCTCAATGTCACTCGGACGAATATCAATATCTTGAATGTAACGGTAAGAATGCCCGTCATGAAGTTTGTATCCCGAGTCAGAAGCACCGGTTCGATACAGCAGCAACAAAGATTCATCCGCGTTCCAAGCTTGCATCGTACTGTACAAAGGCTTATTCACTTCACCCAATGGGCTGTTCGTGATTCGCACAACATCACTGCCGAAAGCAGGATCTTTGTAAGGGCTGAATGGCGCTGGTTTGTCGAATGCAGGTATGACCACCGAATCAGCACTCAAGTTTGTGTCCAAGCACACTGAATCTAACGATGATGCTGGGACCGGTTCGGGCTCGGGCTCGGGTTCAGGTTCAGGTTCAGGTTCAGGTTCAGGTTCAGGTTCAGGTTCAGCGACAGGTGTGGGTTCTGGAGTGGGCGCAGGTAAAGGGGTAGGTGTTAGCACAGGTAACGCCTCACCAATCTCTGGTTCATTCACATCAAGATCACCGGTTACGTACTGCACCGGCAGGCCGCTGTTTGGCCCAATTGCGGCAGGTAGCAAACCCGGATCAACGTTATCAATGTTGGAGGGAACCTCAGTGGGTTGCCCACCACCACAACCGACACCCAATAGCAGCAAGCTAATTCCCAAGGTGCGAGAAATCTTATTGTTGTGTTGACCGTTTTCCATCAGCGCATGTGCCCACTACCCCGTTCACTCGGGTAACGACACATCCACTCAAGGTTTTAACTTCTCATAACTCATTCTCTCGATATATACGTTTGGTCATTAAATGATTCGCGCTTGAAACTGGATTTAGTGAACCGCCTCTCAGAAACTCTCTTGCCTGCTGCAGCGACTCAAAGACTCAATCAGTTATCGCGAGCCGTGTTTAACGCCTGCGCCACCGAAGATATATGCTCATCATTTATCCCATCTCGACTCAGTGACTCGTACAACTCCAGCACATAGTCTTTATTCAAACCACTCGGGCCACGGGCGTGTCTGATTTGCTCTGCAATGACTTCGGTGGCCGCATCGCCCAGCCACGCGGGATTACCCTCGGCTGCAATGTACGTTAGTGCTTCAACTTTTCCGCGCTCTTGGGTTTCAACAACCAGTTGTTGTCTTTCGTAGCCGTTTTTCTCGCGGTAATCCAACGCTTGTAAGGTTTTCTCAACATGCTTAGGTGCAATGCCAAAGACTCGTCCCTCACACATGCCCCCGGGTAGCTTGACCAACGTCAGCACGCGCCCTGGTGAATCTATTGTGCCCCGGTGATCGTGTGAGCCTTGCCAGTACCGTCTTGCCCAATCTTCCGCTGTGGCACGGTATTCACACTGGTATTGCATAGCTGGGCGCCAAATTAAGGAACCGTACCCAAACACCCAAAGCGCTACGTTACTGTCAGAAGTTACCGTCACTTTGTGGTGTTTACCGCCTGTAAACGAAACAGACCTTCGATTCCACCATCACTGGTAAAAAACAATGAGCCATCAGAGTTGAAAGCAATGCCCATTGGCCTTGCCCAGCGCTGGCCATCCTCTAATTGAAAGCCTTCCACAAGCGAATGTACGGCACCTGTGGCAACTCCCTGCTCATTAAACTCCACGCGAACAATCATGGGCTCGCGGCGTGAGGAGGGATCCCCTCTTCCACCACCATCAGAGGTTGCCCAAGAACCGTGAAGGGCCACAATGGCATCGTGATTGAAGGCTTGCCACGCTTGTACTGTGGAGTCGACGAAACCAACATCCATCGGTGCGATGCGCGCAGGAAATGTAGCGACGGGCGCTACCACCGCTTCACCAGATAGGGGTGCTGGTGTGTTAATACAGGGGTCCTGCATTAACTGATTGTCGTTCCATTGAAACCATGGCATGCCATGAAAAGAACGTTGTGTCACTTTTGCAAAACTCTCGCGCGGAAACTCATACCCCGAATGATCAGGACCGTTGTTACTGGCATACAGAACGTCAGTTTTCGGATGCCAGTCAAAGCCTACCGGATTTCTTAGGCCGCTAGCGAACGGCACTAATCGAAAGTCAGACTCACTCGTTCCGTTCTTAGCTTCGACAGTAAAGAACCCACCACGCCGATCATTCCAAGGAAAGCTTGCATCTAAGAACTCATTGCTGCAGTTACCGGTAATCCCAAGAGATATATACAACCGATTATCTGGGCCTAATTTTAGTGTTCGGCTGTTGTGCCCCCCGCCGCCGGGTACATCCACGACTTTCTCGAAGTGTTTATTTCTCAGCGGCAGTTGATCGGCATTAACCGCCGTCGGCCACGGTGTTCGAACAACCCCTGATGTGTGTGCAACGTATAGATAATTTTCATGCACCACAACACTGTGTGGATAATCTTTAAGTTGAGCAAGTTCAGTCGGCTGGATATAAGGGGCTTTAAGCCAATATACGGCACCCGATTTACTACCAATAAACAGCTCATCGTTGTGTTGATGAATAACCCGAGGCCCTGACAGTGCAGTTGTTAGCAGTGTTAATTCAAAACCCGCAGGTATTCTGACGTTGACGACTTGTGAGCCGAGCGTGATGTTCTGCTCAACAAGCTGGGTGTCATTGGCACTAGCAATCGAGGTGCACAAGCCCGATGCACTCACAACACAGGCTAAGATAAGCGTTCGCAGAACCGCAATTAGGCGCGTCATAAAAACTACCTCATAAAATTCGGTTTCATTGACATCGTATTACGGTCAGTTGGCACTAAATGCCGGGTCAATCGCTGGTGAATTTTGCCTGCAATAAAAAATATGACTAGCGAGATAACCAAGAAATACAAACCAGCAACCGAGAAATGTAAAAATACGTTGTAGTCACGTTCAAACAGTTCTCCCGCTTTATTCATTAGGTCTTTTTGTTCATTGATTACCGGCAGCGTAAAATAAACAATTGCGGTTGCATGGAACAAAAATATGACTTCGTTGGTGTACGCAGGCCAAGCCAATCGAATCATATTTGGCCAGACGACTGAGCGAAACGTCTGCCAGCGATTCATCCCCATCGCTTTGGCTGCTTCAAGTTCTGTGTGCGGAACAGCGCGCAAAGCACCGTATAAAATTTCAGCCGCATAGGCGCTGGTGTTAAGCACTAAGACCAAAGGACCTATAAACAGTGGGTGCATGACAATATGGTCAATGCCCATCGGTTTCCAGTGACTTAGGTTAAACGCCAGCATTAAGGAATAGAACATAAAAAATTGGATGAACAAGGGCGAGCCGCGAAACGCGTAAATGTAGGTACGCGCAATTCTTGACACCAAGCCCGATGAGCTGTTTTTCATTAGTGCCAGCATGACGGCAAACGGAAAACCAAATGGAATGGATGCCAGCGCAAAATAGATGTTAAACAAGGCGGGTTTGGCTAAGATGACAACGTCACCAACAAAACCACTCGCTAAAAAATTGGTGAATAGATCGCTCATACCGATGACGACCCTTCGTTTAATCTCATGCCTCGGCCAGCGCGTTTTTCCAAGTACTTAAAAAAGTGCTCGGATAACACCGTCATAAGAATATAAAACAAGAACAACACTAAGTAATATCGCCAGCGCCAATCGGGATGCAGCATACCGGCGCGCGCAAAATAGTTAGGGGCTCCTAAACGTTCTGCCCACAGAACAATGTCAGCAATTTGAAGTAAGGATAGGAAGGCTGTGGCCTTCAGAAGTAACATCCAAACGTTGGATAAACCCGGCAACGCGTATATCCACATTTGCCGCACTTGGAAGCGCCAAAATATTTGGCGTCGGCTAAACCCATAGGCTTTTGCCGATTCTAGCTGTGTGCTAGGCACAGCATCCATCGCACCGTGCACCACATTTGCGGCGAATGCCCCGTAAACCAGCCCCAGCGACACGCACGCCATGATGAGGTATTCAGTGGTGCTCAAAAACCACTGGGCATCGGCGCAAGGTGGCCAAGTACCGCTGGCCAATTCAGTTGCAGAGCAAGCGCGTTGCGCCATAAACCACTCAACACCCTGTTCAAAGGCCAATGGGAAAAACAAAAAAATTAACACATCAGGAATACCACGCACCATCGTGGTGTATGCCAAGCCTAACCAACGAAAGGGTGCAAATGAAGAGCGACGCGCTGAGGCACCGAGCAGTCCAAACACAATCGCCAGAGCTGCGCCTGCGAAGGCCGCAATTAAAGTAAACCGTACACTGGCATACCATGCCATGTGTTTGCCATTGGTGAAGTATTCAAACCACATTGCGGCATCCGCTGAGAATGTGGTGCTAAGCCATTGAGTGATTGCTTCTGACATGTTCTGCACTATAACGAAAAAGGGGCGCCTCAATACGAAGCGCCCCAATCAATTTAAATGCCTTTCAAGCTAAGCGGTCGTCGCAAGCTCCGACACGAATTAGCAGGCAGCACGAAGTTCTTATTGCTCAGCCCATAAATCTTTTTCGAAGAATTCAATCAGCAACTTACTTAAGGTACCGTCGGCTTTCACTTCAGCCAATGCGGCGTTCATCTTCGCAGCCAAATCGCCATCTTCCTGACGATAACCTGCCGCAACGCCGCCACCGATAGCCACTTTGTCACCAACAAAGGCTAAAGCGCCACCACTGCCCTGAACCACTGGCTCAAGAAAACTGGTGTCGGCTAATAGAACATCGATGTTGCCAGCGGCCAAGTCAGCTACTGATTGATCCGCACTTTCGTAAGACAGAATATCGTTGCCATCAGCCAAATTCGCTTCTAAGTAAGCCGCTTGAATGGTCGCGCCCTGTGCGCCAATTTTTAAACCCGACGCGTTTGCCATATCGATGGTGGCTGCACTGGCTGCGACAAAGCTGGAAGGATCAGCAGGCGTGTACTCATCACCAAACATGATGGTTTCTTTGCGCTCATCAGTGACTGACATTCCCGCCATGATCATGTCGTAGTTACCAGCCACCAAGTTAGGAATAATCGAATCCCATTCGTTTACAACCCACTCACACTCAACGCCTGCGCGTTTGCAAATTTCGTTACCCAGCTCAACTTCAAAGCCAGCGACTTTTCCGCTGTCGTCCATGAAGTTCCAGGGGGCGTAGGCGCCTTCAGTAGCGATGCGAACATCGGCCGCCATAGCGGATGCGGATAATAATGCAGCTGCCAGAGCCGCGCTAATTGATAGTTTTCTCATGGATGATCTCTGTTTGTTATGTGGTGTGCCAAGATGAATTTGGCGTACCGATCGAGTCGGCTTGGCATGATTCTACGCGAACTCAGGTGGCAGTTCAGCCCCGGTCTAAATGCTTGACACAGTTCACGACATTGCGCACCGTGTGCCCTTAAAGCAGCGATTAAGAAGTAAATCGCTTATTAAAAATGTTTAAACAACCTTTCCATCCAATCCGAACGTAAGGAAATTACGACCGTGTCAATCGAACGAGCCCAATCCAGCCGGCGCGCCAGCCAAAGTGTCACTCACGCCGGTGTTGTTTATACCGCCGGCCAGGTAGCAGAAGGCGACACCGTAACCGAACAAACGCAAGCGATTCTTGCCAAAATTGACGATTTACTCATTGCCGCAGGCAGTTCCAGAAAACACCTGCTCAGAGCCACTATCTGGTTATGCAGCATGGATGACTTTGCCGAAATGAACGTGGTATGGGATGACTGGATTGATGGCCAAGAGCCACCAGCGCGGGCTTGTGTGGAATCACCGAATCTGGCCCAGCAAAAATTTCGTGTGGAGATTCAGGTCACCGCAGCTCAAATCGAATGATCTGAGTTGAAATAAAAAACGGGATTATTTTCCCGTTTAGCTTGACATTGCCTAGAAATGGGAAAATAATCCCGTTCTATGAGCAATAAGCTTCAACAACTTCTGACCGCAGCGGTCATTCGAGTCTTACGGCCGTTGGTGCGGGTGTTGATTCGCCATGAGATGTCGCACGCTGAGTTTTCTGAGTTGGCGCGTCGTGCTTATGTCCAAGAGGCTTACGCAAACTTCGGCTTGAGTGGCCGCAAGATGACCTATTCACGCGTGGCGGTGCTTACCGGCTTAAGCCGGAAAGAAGTGGTTCGCTTGGTGAATTTGGATGAGTCCGAATTGAGTGTGGCACCCACCCGCGCTGTACGAGTGATCGACGGGTGGATGCAAGACCCAGAATTTCACGGCGCCAGTGGCAAACCGAAACCCTTACCGTTACACGGCACAAGCGGCAGTTTTTCAGCGCTTGTTGCTCGCTACAGCGGCGATATCACGCTCGGTGCAGTGGTCGATGAATTGGAACGTGTTGGCGTGGTGTCGCGTCCGAACAAAGACACGGTTGAGTTAATTGAATCTGGCTACATTCCGCAAGCCGATGAATTAGAAAAGGTACACGTTCTATCGGTTTGTACCGCTGATTTACTGCACACCGCGGTGCACAACTTGGATGCCGATACCGAGAATCGCCGACTCCAACGTCAGCTGACGTATTCGGACATCCCAAAATCTGTAGCAGATGATTTTCGTCAAGAAGCGACATCGCGTGCGTTAACTCTATTAGACGAACTGCGTGCGTCCTTAACAGCGCGTCGAGATAACGCGCTACCCCAATTACCTCCCGAGCCCTTGACACGCGTTGGGCTTGGAATTTATTACCACGAAGAAAACGCGGCTGACGATGTCGGCTCTAAACAGGAAGATAGAAACCATGACATACACAAACAGCCTTAGGCTGCGAACTTTACTCGGTGCACTCGCACTGCTTGGCCTAGGAGCCTGTTCAAGCGGTGGAGATGGTGCTGACGATGGTGTAATCGGTACCGGTGTTGTATTGCGAGGCACAACCACCAGTGAAAAACAATTTGCCACCAATGTGGTCGAGGCGCGAGCACAATCTGGCGAACGCTCAACGGGTACCGTCGATGCACGCGGACGATTTCAGTTTGATGATTTACAAGGCACGGGACCGTGGCTACTTCGAACTGACCTAGGCAATGGCAATTATCTCTATGGGATTGCACACGCTGGCAGTGCCAACAGTTTTACACAAAATGTACACAGCTACAGTGATGCCATTGCGCGCAATTGGTTTACCACTAACGGCGTTGACATAGATGCGTTATTCGCTGCAGCAAGCGAAATTTCTGACATGCCTAGTGCCGGTGAGTTATCCTCGATTAGCAACGAAATAGAATCAGTTGTAGTGGATGTATTAGCGGACTACAACTTATCAGAGACAGAATTAAATACCGTTGAATTTGCTGCTGATGGCACGGGCGTAGACGCCTTTTTAACGCAAAACCCGATCATTCAAAACAACGGCAATATCACTATTATTATTTTCGATCAAGATACTGAAACGCAATCAGTGGCTACCGAAAATTTAAGCTTATCCACTAATTTAACGACAGCAGATACACAAGCACCCACGCCACCTGCTCAAGTGCGTGCTCTGCCCTCGGCAAGCGATGAAATTACTCTGGTTTGGAATGTAGCCAGTGACAATATTGGTATCGCCCGTTATGCCATTTTGAGAGACGGCGTGCGTATTGATACATCCCCTTATCCTGTGTTTATTGACGGCGGGCTATCTGCCAATACGCAATACGCCTACTCCATCATTGCCATCGACGGAGCTGGAAACGAATCAACGGAATCGGCTGCAGTAAGTGCATCACCGTTGGCCGCTTTAGATTCCACTCCACCACCGGCACCCAGCAGTCTGGAAATCAGCACACGCTCTGGATTGCTGGACGTCAGCTGGGATCAAACCGTTATAAATGATGTCGCCAGTTTCACTGTGCGTCGGGGCACAACACCGTCCAACCTGACTGGCTACGCCAACGTCACATCAACGTTTTTGTTTGATAGTGCGGTGAATGCAGGTTTACAGTATTGCTACGACGTGCGAGCAGTGGATGGCAGCGGAAACCCATCGGATCCAACCGATGTAGTTTGTGCTACAGCGCCCGGTAATATCGTCACCGTAGCACCACCAACGCCTACACCGACACCCACGCCCACGCCAACGCCGACACCCACACCATCGGGTTCTGATTTAACCGCACCGTTGGTGGACGTCAGCAACGTCTCCTGCACCGCCGAATTTCCCGAAATCAATGTGACGACCAACTTAACCGTATCCGCTGGTTGTTATCTTGCCAATGTAGGGATCACAGTGAACGAACCGGCTCAACTTACCTTAGAACCCGGTGTCATTATAAAATTTGGCGCTAGGGACTCATTGCGTGTGGTACAGGGCGCGAGTCTAACTGCTGATGGTACGCCTGAGAATCCCATTGTGCTAACGGGTATACAAGCCAGCCCGGGTTACTGGGATGGCATTGAATACGTATTTTCCAACAGTGCAAATAATATTTTGGATCATGTTCAGTTGGAATACGCCGGTGGCACAACGACCAATGAAGGTGCCATCACGTTCACTACCAATACAAATTCACCAACGCGAGTCACTCTGACCAACTCCACACTTCGCTTTAACGCCGGACCCAGTTTCTTCTTACCCAATGGGGCTGGTGCGTCAAGACTGGAAGCCAACCGTTATATTGACAATGAAGCCAGTATCAAAGTATTCGGTGAATACGTGGATTTGCTCGACAGTCAAAGTGAGTACACCGGCAATACCTTAGATGCCATCATCGTTCCAACTTCCACGATGGGAGCTGCGACAACTTGGGCAAACTTCTCTGTTCCATATCATGTCGGTAGCTTAAACGTGAATAATGTTTGGACAGTTGACGCAGGTAATACCTTGTTGTTTACAGAAGACGCCGTGGTTGAAGCAAGACGTGCTGGCACCATGATCATGAACGGGACGGAGCAACAACCCATTGTGCTCGACGGGTTGTCGGGATTATCCGGCAGTTGGGGCGGAATATCCTTCATATTTTCCGATAGCCAAAATCAATTCAGCCATGTAACCATCGCTCATGCCGGCGAAAGCAACCAGGAAAAAGGGGCTTTAAGTTCCGTATCCAGTAGCAATGACCCGACGATTATCGGGCTCAACAACGTAACCATCAGGGACGGTTCAGGGTACGGTATTGCCACGTCAGAAAGAGGCACTACGTTCTCTGAATTTGAAAACGTCACTATTACAAGCAATGCAGCTCTGGTTAAAACGGGCACCTATACCGCGGCAGCGTTTAACAACGCAGGAAACTTTACCGGCAATGTCGTTGATGCGATTGAATTAGGTGCCGTCAATGTTACTGACGGAGATCTTACTTACTCCAATGCCGATGTACCTTACGTGCTTGACGACACGGCAGTTAACGATGCGTTTACATTGGAAGCGGGTGTAACGTTGCTGATGTCTGCCAGTTCCAATTTTCGGATGGCTTCTACCGGATCATTAACCAGCAACGGCACCGCGGCCCAACCGGTCTCAATTGTTGGCGAACAACGAATTCCGGGTTATTGGAACGGCTTGGAATACGCACTCTCATCGAGCCCTCTCAATCGTTTAACCCACACCTTGTTAGCTGATGGTGGTGCTGGTATTGGCGGCATCGACAGAGCCGCCAATGCACGATTAACGTGTGGGCCCAACAACCCAGGAAGGCTCACCCTGGAGAATAGTCGCATAGAAAACAGTGCGGGCTTCGGGGTTTGGTTAAGCCCAACGGGTTGTGTATTAAACGTAGACGCAGGAACGACGTTCTCGAACAACACCAATGGTGATACCAACCAATAGCGATTGAACGAATTACTAAAACGGCGCTGTGCCAATAGGCCGACACCGTTTCGACCAAACAGGCGACGCACGTAATGTGCGTCGCCTTTTTTTTAGTCTTTTTCAGAATCCGCTGATGCCATACGATCCGCGGTGTAGCGGGTACCCGTTACGGTGGATTCATTGATGAGTTCATTTAACTCAGCCATTGTCTCAGCGCTCAGCTGTACCTGGGCGGCACCGGCGTTTTCAACAGCATGAGCCGGCGTTTTTGTACCCGGTATTGGAATTAACCCGCCCTGCTCGCTATGCAGCAACCAGGCAAGCGCCAATTGCGCTTTAGAACACCCCTGGGCATCAGCAATCGCACCGAATCCATCCATAAGCTTCATATTATTTTTAAACGCATCCGGTTCAAACCGTGGCCTGGCGATCGTGCATCGCAAATCGTTATCGGGCAATTCACTCACATCCGGTGAATGCCCAGTTAAGAATTGCCTTCCCAACGGGGAGAACGGCACAAACGTCACACCCAATTCTTTGCAAGCGGCCAAAATTTTGCGCTCGGGTGTGCGCGACCATAAGGAATATTCACTTTGCAAAGCGGTGATGGGAAATTCAGCATGCGCCTGGCGCAGGGTTTCCGTACTGACTTCCGACAACCCAATGGTTCGCACCTTGCCCGCTTCAACCAAGCGTCCTAAGGCACCTACGCTCTCCTCAATCGGCACCTTAGGGTCTGCCCGGTGTAGGTAGTACAAATCAATCACATCCGTCTTTAATCGTTTCAAACTGCCCTCGCAGCTTTTGGTAAGCACCTCGGGACGTCCATCCATTCCACTCGCAGTTAAGCCACATTTGGTTGCCAAGGTGTACTCATTTCGACGCTTCAGTAAATACTGTGCAATCAGGGATTCACTACGACCACTGCCATACATTTCTGCGGTATCTAAAAACGTATAGCCTGCGTCCAATGCCGTATTGAGCAGTTCGCCAGCCTCCTCGTCCGTACAATCGCCATAGCCAAATGAAATATTCATACAGCCCAGCCCAATGGCCGATACGGAAAAGGGTCCTAAGGTACGTTGTTGCATGAAATGATCTCTGGATAGTGTCTTTTTTGATGCTGATTAGGTAAAAGCGAGGTAATAGTGTACCGATTGAACAGCGCGGTTTAAAGCAGTTCACGAAGCGCTTCTGGCACAGAACATTGAACGTTCTGATCTGAAAACGGGCAGTCGAATTTAAGTTCAGTGGCCATCAGCGCTAAGGGTTTGTTGGAATTTTTATCTCCATAGCGAAAGTCCCCCATAACTGGATGACCGAGCGAGGCTAAATGTTGACGAATTTGATGTTTTCGACCAGTGTGTAACTGAACCTGCAATTGAGACTGCTGACCATCGTCGATCGGTTTCGCTGACTCTACGATTGTCAGCGCACTTCGATCATCAAGAGGCTCTTCACAACGGTGTGGCAAGTCCTTATCCCACACACCACTAACAATCACTTGATATTGCTTTTGAACTTTACGTTTAGCGAACAATGCCGTCAGCTCTTTGACCGCAGGACGGGTATGCGCCAGGACCATGATTCCACAAGCGTTTCGATCTAAGCGGTGCACTAAATGTGTGGTTCGTTCCAGTGCTGCAGAAACCAAAAACGGCATCGCCGTGTGGTCGCCCCACTTGCTACCTTGACTCAATACACCGCGTGGTTTAAACCAAAAGCTGTAGTTTTTGTGTTGCGCCATCAGCGTCGGCGCATCCACATTAGCGGCTAACACGTCTAGATTTATATTGGCAAAAAGCTCACTGCCATCTAACACGGTTTCATTCAAATCACGTAAGCGGGCCAGTTTTGCCATTTGCCCATTGGGTTTTCGTCGCTTGACCCACACAGCCCCTTTACCTGCCGCCTGCTTAAGTAGCTCGGCGTCGGATTCCACTGTGCTCAACGCATCCAACGGACTTTGACCCAGTTGCATCACTACAAAATGTTGAACCGCCGGGGGGATTTCTATTTTTACGTCTTTGATTGTCATGTTAGTAGCGTAACCAGAATCGAACACAAAGAGCGTTTATTTACCGCTTGCCGATGCACTAGATTGGAGCAAAATTTCCAGGCGCGCACTAATACAGTGCAAAAAATCGCGTTACCAAGCACATGAAATGGAGCTATCTATTTGTTTTAATTGATATTTTTCAAATGGCACAAACACTGCGCTTCTAGATTGACACCACTGTTTCATTACCCGTCTAGGAGCAACGCATGAAAATGGTCACAGCGATCATCAAGCCATTCAAATTGGAGGAGGTTCGACAAGCCTTATCGGATATCGGCGTGCAAGGCATGACCGTTACCGAGGTCAAAGGATTTGGTCGGCAAAAAGGTCACACAGAACTTTACCGCGGCGCTGAGTACGTGGTGGACTTCATCCCCAAAACCAAGCTGGAAATAGCCGTTGATAGCGAACAACTCGCCAACGTCATTGAGGCCATTTCAACCGCAGCCAGCTCAAACAAAATCGGTGATGGAAAAATCTTCGTTACCGAGCTGCATCAAGCGATAAGAATCCGGACAAAAGAATCTGGCGTTACCGCGCTTTAACTCTTCTTTAATAAAATCATCTTTTCGAGGAAACTATGGATCCCCTATTTGAAGTGAGCTATGCGCTCGATACGTTTTATTTCTTAATGTCCGGTGTTTTGGTCATGTGGATGGCCGCTGGATTTTCAATGTTGGAAGCGGGCATGGTTCGCTCCAAAAATACCGCAGAAATACTGACTAAAAACGTGGCCCTATTTGCTGTCGCGTGCGTGATGTACATGTTGGTGGGTTACAACATCATGTACCCCGGTGATGCGGCAATCAGTGAGTGGCTGCCTGGCTTTAGTTTTCTTCTTGGCGCAGAAAACCAAGCCACGGATATCATCGCAGGCAGTGATGATTCCCCCTACTACTCTGCTCGTTCCGATTTTTTCTTCCAAGTGGTATTCGTGGCAACAGCCATGTCGATTGTGTCTGGCGCTGTCGCTGAACGCATGAAGCTATGGTCGTTCTTATTGTTCGCGGTTGTGTTTTGTTCCATTATTTATCCTGTACAAGGTTTTTGGAAATGGGGCGGTGGTGCACTGGACGCGGCTGGCTTTAGTGACTTTGCAGGTTCGGGTGTGGTGCACATGTGTGGTGCTGCGGCTGCTTTAGCTGGCGTGTTATTACTCGGCTCACGTAAAGGAAAATACGGACCTAACGGCGAAGTGCAACCGATACCCGGCGCAAACATGCCACTGGCTACATTGGGTACCTTTATCTTATGGATGGGCTGGTTTGGGTTTAATGGCGGGTCTGAACTGAAAGTTTCAAATTTTGATGAAGCCAATGCAGTTGCTCAGATATTTGTGAACACCAACATGGCAGCGGCCGGTGGTGTGGTCGCAGCCCTACTGGCGGTGCGGCTGTTTTGGGGCAAGGCCGATTTGACCATGGCACTAAATGGCGCCTTGGCTGGTTTGGTAGCCATTACGGCAGAGCCTTTAACGCCCAGCGCAGGCGCTGCTACCTTGATCGGCGCAATCGGTGGTGTGCTGGTTGTGGTTTCCATCATCACCTTAGATCGCTTGCGCATTGACGACCCAGTCGGTGCCATCTCGGTTCACGGCGTCGTCGGAGTCTTTGGTCTACTGACCGTTGCATTCACCAATCCCGACGCTACTCTATCGGCTCAAGCCTTTGGTATCGCCGTGATTTTCGGATGGACATTTGGCACCAGCTTAGTCTTGTGGGGCCTATTGAAATTAATTGTGGGCATTCGAATCAGTGAAGAAGATGAATACGAAGGCGCGGATATGGCCGAATGCGGTCTTGAGGCCTACCCTGAGTTCACCAAGTAATTAATCGCTTCATCTGAACGACTTAAGGCTAGTCACGCACTCGCGTGACTAGCCTTTCTTTTTTCCCCACTCAAAATCGTTCAATTTTCCACCAATCTCACCGCTATTACTGACTAATGGAGAAAAAATAACTCGATTGATCAAAGATTGAGTTGCGTTCGTTAAGTTAATCAACTTGACTTAGCAATGCCGCCACAATAATTGCCTTGTGGCTTGCTCAATCGATTTTGTTCTATGCCAACGAAGGAGACACGTAATGGCAACTAACCCCTACGCAACGCCGGAGTCTGATGTTACTCATCACAGCGGAGAAGTTGAAAACGGCAGCATTTTTTGGGGCAACGGCAGGCTGAGTGTGGCTTCCTTTTTTGGTCAGTACGCCGTTCTTACCCTCATTTTTTACGCCCTTGCAGCCCTACTCGTCGGCGTCCTATTTGCCATGGGCGGATCATCACCTGCCGATCTGGACAGTATGACGAATATGTTTGCTAGCGTGCCTTTCTTAATTGGATACGGCATTTTGATCGCGATCACCAGCTGGATCGGTTTTTGTCAAATGATCAAACGATTCCATGATCGCAATTTAAGCGGTTGGTGGGTACTCACAGTGCTGATCGTGGTGGGCCTGATTATTTTGTTCATTCCTGGTAAACGGGAAACGAATCGATTCGGCGCATGGCGACAAACGCGTACCTGGGAGAAAGTCATGGTCGGCATTCTCATCTTAATGATTGTGGGTTTCATTGGCTTAGGTTTCATGGGCGGTGTAACGGGAATGCTCTAATACGCACATCCCTCTATAGTAATTTGAAACCTCAGTGGTGGCATGGATGTTTCGTGCCGCCACTGGCAGCCCATAGGTTCCGTTTGTACAGAGCAATTTGACGCATTGAGCACCGCGATCAAGACCATCGATACTCGTCACACCGTTGAAACGGCTGAAGGGGCACGCTTGCATTTAACGGTTGCGGGTCCTGTTGTGCGGGGTTTGGCGTGGAGCATCGATTTTTTAATTCGCTTAGCGATATTCTTTGCGTTGTTGATGTTGCTGGCCACGATGATGGCTGGATTCGCGGACGCAAACAGCGCAGGTTATATCGGCGGCATCGTCTTGCTGGCCTTTTTTCTAATCAGCACACTCTATACGGTGGTGTTTGAAGCTGCGACCGGTACCACGCCTGGAAAACGCGTGTTTAAGTTGACCGTCGTTCATGACAATGCAACACCACTAAGCTTAGGTGGCTCAGTTATTCGAAATTTACTGCGCATTGTGGACATTCTGCCCACGATGTATTTTTTGGGCTTAATTACAACACTGGTTGACAATCGCTTCCGCCGCCTAGGCGATCTTGCGGCTGGCAGCTTAGTGATTTATCAAGACTCAAAAGCCGAAGTCGCGAGCAGTTTTTCACACACCAACAGCTCTGCACCACCGAACGGTTTAACCCGGGCAGAGCGTTTGGCCATAGTCGATTTTGCAGAGCGCAGCGAGCATTTATCCAGGGAACGTCAACACGAACTGGCCGCCATGCTGAGCCATCTGATGGACGCCAATGTGGACCCTGTTGAAACGCTGAAGTGTTGGGCCGAATGGATTCTAAGAGGCCAAACCCATGCTTAATCAACAAGCGTTTGAAGCTGCACACAAAAAAGAGTGGGAGCAACTCGAAGGGATGCTGGATGCGCTAGAGAGCGCTAAATTTTGGCGTCGGCGAAAAATTAGCACCGATGAATTTCCCACGCTGTATGCGGCTTTATGTCAACACCACGCCATGGCCAATGGACGCGGTTACAGCCACGGGTTAACGTCTAGATTACATCACTTAATTCGCCGCGGGCACCAGCAATTGTATCGCTACAAAGGCAATTGGCTGCAAAATTTCATGTCCTTTGTTGCTGGCGAGTTTCCACGTACCTTACGTCGGGAATGGCGAGTGGTATCGTTGTCCGCTTTGCTATTTTTTGGGCCATTCTTTATTTTCATGGCCATATGCGCTTATAACCCAGACGTTACCGATCTCATACTCGGCAGTGAACAACGCCGGGGTATGGAACACATGTACGACCCCAGTACGCGTGATTATCGGCCTGAAGGTCATGAAGACAGCAGTGCGTTTTTTATGTTTGCCTTCTACATTTACAACAACGTCAGCATTGGCTTCAGAATGTTTGCCGGCGGTGTTTTGTTCGGTATCGGCAGTGTTTTTTTTGCACTCTTTAATGGCGTGGTTATTGGCGCGGTTGCAGGCCACCTAACTGGTATTGGTTATGGCTCAACCTTTTGGAGCTTTGTGCCAGGGCACAGCGCCCCTGAATTGTTGGGTATCGTAATTTGCGGTGCGGCCGGATTGATGTTGGGTCGTTCCCTAATCAGCCCAGGGCAACGTACCCGACGACTGGCGTTAGTCGAAGAGGCAAAGGCTGCCCTACCGCTGGTAATGGGAGCCTCCATCATGATTGCGTTTGCCGCGGTGATTGAAGCGTATTGGTCGCCAAGAGATCTCCCTTTGACGATTAAAGTGACGGTAGGGTTAGCCATATGGGTGATTTTTTTGGCCTATTTTGCCCTTGCTGGTCGTCGCAGTAGCCGCACTCTATGAGCACCAGCTCTCGCCAACTGACCGTTCTACCAAGACCACGCTCGCACTGGCAAGCCATGGATGCGGGCATGCTGCTAGCACGGGCACATTACTTGAAGCTGCTGGCCGTGTGGCTATGTTTTGCAACACCGGTGGCTATACTGAGTTCGTCGTTGTTGTTTTTCGATGTTTCGTTTTATTTGGTGGTATTCATTTCTTGGTGGTTCAAGCCCTTATATGAATTGCCCATTTTAATGTATCTATCGCGGGCTTTGTTTAATCAACCTGCCACTATTCGAGGGGCCCTGAAAGAATCATTAAGTCAATTAGGACGTCTATTCACTTCTTACTTAACGCTCTCTCGCTTGAGTCCATCGCGTTCAATGACAGCGCCGGTCGTCTTCTTAGAAAACCAAAAAGGTAAGGCCCGTCGACTTCGCGTGAGCGTTCTCAGCAATGCCGTAACCCGGGCATACACGCTCATGGTAGCTTGGTTGAATTTTGAGGGCATCGGTGTGTACGCACTGGCGGCGATCGTGGTTGCCTTCGCACCGCATGGGTATTCCATGGATGACATTGCCACCATGCTGCAACAAGGCCAATCCATTCTTGGGCCTTTTGAAACCATCGTGTATGGAATTCTTCCGATGATAATGGCTGGTTTGGTTGCACCACTGTATGTGAGCAGCGGCTTTTTGCTGTACATCAATCGCCGCATGCGATTAGAAGCGTGGGATATTGAACATCAGTTTCAGGACTTAAATTTAAAACACCAAAAAAGTACGGCCTCAACGTCTATTGCTTCAAGTGCCCTGCCGTTGGCATTGGCCGGATCAATCTTTGCCATCAGTGCATTAGCGTTTGGGCCAAGTAGCCAAGCACATGCAGAATCCACACGCACACCCCCTGTCGAAAGCGTTAGACAAACCACCGAAGCCATATTCAATGACCCCGCGTTCGGATTCACTAAAGAAGGTCGGCGCTTGGTTTACAAAAACGATGGTGAAGACACAGAGCTAAACACCCCTGATTTTGAGCCTTCGAAAATTTCCGACATACTTGACTTCATTATATTAATTTCAAAATATTTGGTTTATTTTGCAGCTGGTGCACTGGTTGTGACGGTGATTTGGGGCCTCATGCGTTACCTACCGGACTCCTGGCAATTTACTAGTAGGTTTAATAAACGCAAACCGACATTGGACTTACTGGATGTTGAACACCACCCATTAACCAAATCATTACCCTCAGATATTCGCACTGCAGCAGAATCTGCTTTAGCGCAGGGCGATTTTCGGCAAGCATCTAGTTTGTTGTATCGCGGCGCTCTGCGAACGATCATGCGTCGCCACGGACTCTCCATTCCAAAGAGCGCCACCGAACAAGAATGCGAAGATTGGGTTGAACAGTGCAACCATCAAGAGCAATCGTCTCATTTTAAACGCGTGGTATCTGAATGGTCTGAAATCGCTTACGCAAAACACCATCCAAGTCACGAGGAATCTAACGCCGCCATTGACTTTTGGGTACGTCATTTTTCGTTCGATGATCACGATGATGGTCTGAGTGAGGTGGCAAAATGAATGTGCGCGGTTTGCCGTGGATCCAATTAATCATCGCTATCCTGTTAGTGGTGTTTGGCTGGTGGTTTTACACTGAAAAGCTGGAATGGCAGGATTACACCAGCCAGCAAAGCCCATCACGAATCGTTAGAGAAAATCCTTTACTCGCCAGTGTTCGTTTATTGGAAACCTACGATTATCGAACCCAAGAAGTTAAAGACATCCGATTCTTTGATGATTTGGACGCTGTACCCAATGAAAGCATTTGGTTGTTGGAAGCGGACTCGCTAACGGATGCAGCACTTTTCCAAGACCTAGCGGAATGGACATCACAGGGTGGTCACCTCATTCTGGGATTGGATGATCCCATGTCAGAAAGACTGGACGTGTTTCTGGAGGCATTCGACGTGGAAGCGTTTACCGACATCGACGATATTGGCCGCACAGAACAATGGGAATTTGAATACATAAAGTGGCTAAATGACTTAGAGGAAGACCCCGTATTCACACAATCACCCCACTCAGATAAACCGTATTCCAGAGCCACCCCATTATCAAATAATCGTGGCAGTACGCTATTAACTCTGAAAACCAACTCGACTGATGGGGATGCCATTAGCATTCACTATAATAACGATGCGGAAGTATTCACGAAAAGACCCGTGCTACAGGGGGTGCGCTGGCCGGGAACTAAGAAAGAGCATGGCGTTTATGTGAATATGCAAATTGAACACGGCGAAGGTATTGTCACTGTACTCGGCGACTCCGCCATGTTCACGAATAGAGGTTTAAAAAAACACGACAACAGCTCTTACCTCTTACAGCTATTAAGTAGTCATCCATCAAAAGAGCTGCACTACTTCATCACGCAACGCACCACACCCACATTGATAAACACACTTTGGGCTAAGTTTCCAATGTTGATTTCGCTGCTTGGCGTGGCGCTATTGGCTTGGGTGTTTTACGCCGCTGCCCGACTGGGTCCGGTAAGAACAGAAACCACACCAGGGAAGACGAATCTGGTCTCGCACTTACGAGCTCGAGGTCATTTTTGGCGCCGGCGCGCAAGCGTATCCCCCATGTCGGAACCGGTGCGACAGGCGGCCATTCGATCGATAAATCACCGTTACGCT
This sequence comes from uncultured Granulosicoccaceae bacterium, assembly GCA_937930305.1. Lineage (GTDB taxonomy): Bacteria > Pseudomonadota > Gammaproteobacteria > Granulosicoccales > Granulosicoccaceae > Granulosicoccus. The sequence continues at coordinate 38,158 of CALGLE010000018.1, forward strand.
AACCAGCTTGGCCAAACAGACTCGCTACCTGACACAGTGGTTCGAGAAATCGCTGAAGACATCGGCTGTTCCACCGCTCAAGTAAAAAGGGCTTTGAGTTCGGCGCCCCTGAGCGTGCGCGAATTACCCAACGCAGCGTTTGTGCTGCAACGAATTTTGCATCCACCTGCACCAAAATCACCGAAGGCAAACAGGCAAACACCATGACTCCAGCCCCAGACTTCGCCGCATCGCATCAATTGATGTCGGCTCTGAGAACCAATTTTTCATCGGTTGTCATCGGTCAACAACAAACCATCGATGATGTGCTTGTGTGCGTCGCGGCAGGTGGGCATATGCTCATAGAGGGTGTGCCAGGGCTTGCCAAAACCTTGTTGGCACGCTCCCTGGCGCAATCCGTTCAGGCCGAAGATGTGCGCATTCAATTTACGCCGGACCTCATGCCAAGCGACATCATCGGTCATGCGATGTTTGATCAAGACTCAAACCATTTCATTGTTCGCGAAGGCCCCGTATTTGCCAACATAGTGATCGCCGATGAAATCAATCGAGCGCCAGCTAAAACGCAATCGGCACTGCTTGAAGCAATGCAGGAGCAACAGGTCAGTATTGAGGGGGATTCTCGCTCTTTACCCGATCCATTCTTAGTGATTGCCACGCAAAACCCAATCGAACAGGAAGGCACCTATCCCTTGCCTCAGGCACAACTGGATCGATTCCTATGTAAGTTACTGATTGACTATCCAGCTCCGGAAGACGAACTCACCATGTTAAAGCTGGTTACTCATGAACAAGTCGCCAATCGGTTTTCACTAGATGATTTAAAGCCCGTTGCGAACATTATGAACTTGAAGATCTTGCAGCAGGTGACCAGTTTTGTGCAAGTTGATGAAGCAGTACAGCGCTACATTGTGGACATCGTGAACGCCACTCGAAACTGGAATGGCATTGATGTCGGCGCAGGGCCTCGCGCCAGTATCTCACTGCTGCGCGCGGCACGCGGTCATGCCATGTTAGCGGGTGAAACCTTTGTAACACCAGACAATGTAAAAGCGATGGCACCCGCAGTTTTACGACACAGAATTCAGTTGACACCTGATTTAGAAATTGAAGGGTATAAGGCTGATGATGTGGTGAAAAACTTACTCAATGATACCAACGCGCCTCGACAGTGACGCCTACTCGACGCACTATTCTCGCCATCATAGTGTTGGCGCTTCTGAGCATAATCCCTGCTCTTTTCCAACCACTGTGGCCAATATGGGTAGCATTGGTGGGTGTTTTTTCGGCCGGTTTGGTGTTCGATTTCTTACGTTTACGAAGCGTATCCTTGAGTGCAACGCGCCAGGCACCCAATGTGGTTGCGCATCAACAAAAAACTCAGTTAGCTGTGCTGGTGACTAACCACAGTGGTTTGTCACTGCACATCGAAGCCCACGACGGGCATCCAGCTCACTGCGAAACCGAACAACAACCGGTTAGTTTCGCCTTGGAGCCACACAATAGCTCCACATTTAAATATCGATTGCTCTCGAACAAACGGGGGTTATTGCATTTTGATGGCGTACATTGCCGAATGCGCTCGCAGCTAGGTTTACTGCGACGTAGACTTGTCGTGCCTCCAGAGTCCACCATTAAAGTGTTTCCAAACTTTCAAGCGAATCGTTTATTTGGCTTGCTACTGAACAAAAACAGTTTAAATGCCATGGGCGTGAAACGCCGGCGTTTGCAAGGTGAAGGCTCAGACTTTCATCAACTCCGAGAGTTTCGTGATGGCGACTCACTACGTCATATTGATTGGAAAGCCACTTCGCGAGTTCAAAAATTAATATCGCGCGAATATCAACAAGAAAGAGACCAGCAAATTGTATTTTTGTTGGACTGCAGCATGCGGATGAGGCATGCCGGTGAGGGGGCGTCCCACATGGACAATGCACTGAATGCCGTTGTGCTGCTGGCCCATGTAGCATTGCGCCAAGGCGATTCCACTGGGCTCATGACGTTCGGTGGCATCGATCGCTGGATCGCGCCCGCCAAGGGTCCGAAGGCTGCCACCCGATTGGTTAACGGAGTCTATGATATTGAAGCCACTCATGAAATGCCCGACTACGACTCCGCTGTAGAATCATTGCAGCACTATTTGAAAAAACGCGCGCTGATCATATTGGTGACCAATCTGCGCAATGAAGATGGCGACACCGCACTGACTGCATTGCAGCGATTATCTAAAAAGCATCTTGTTCTTATTGCTGATTTGCGTGAGCAGGATTTGGAAGAAGCCTTAAACGCACCCACTGAAACCATCAATGAAGCCGTTCAATGGTTTAGTGCAGAAAGCTACCAACAAGAACGATTTCAGCGTCATCAATTGGCGCGTGCTCGTGGAGCTACTCTGGTTGACGTATTGCCGCAACAATTATCAGCATCTTTAATCTCTGAATATTTAGCGATTAAAAATCGCGGTACGCTTTAGAGTTACCTGGCGGCGTGCACCAGCTAGAAATCGTTGCAACATTTTCTTGCGTTCGCACATAAAAAAGCGACGCTCCAAACCAGGCAGCGCCGCTGTTTTCCATCGATTGTTTACGTCAAGTCAATGGTGCGACTAGCTATGTAATGCGATCATCATCCACGTATCGATACATCTACTTCGCTAATTCGTTTAGCTCTAGCTGCAAGGGCTGTAAGTTAATTCGGTAGATGAATGTCGCTACCCCATCGACTAAGTTGATTTTCCAAATATCACCAAAGTTTTTAACTTTTACTTTGTTGTCTATCGGATAGCGATCTTGATTACAGGTCTCCACCGTGTCTGACAAACACACATCGGTTAAGCCCAGACCCGCCATGATGTCGTACAAGGTGCCGCTGTGCCCAGCCACCAACGCCGTGCTGCCTTCAGGCAAATTCAGTAACGCTGCAATGGTGGGTGCTTCAGAACCCGAAGTTCCCTCTGGGTTTAATTCAGTTGCAAACACACCATCGCCGTTAAGAATAGGAAATTCTTGGATGCCATCGTTTGGGTTCTTATCGTTGTCACCTGTTAAATCCGTCTGCGCGACAATTTGTTCAATGGTTTGGCGAGTACGAGTTTTATGGCTTGAGAATGCGTGAGTCAATCGGGCTGTAATGCCGACGGATTGAAACGCATCCACTAACAGTTCTGCGCGAAACTCACCCTTCGCATTCAACACTTCAGAACACTTTTCCTCACCACAAACTTCCGTAAATGAACCGTCTTCGTTGCCTCTTAATTCCGTCTCTTTCTCTGCATGGCGTGTGAAGAAAATTTCCACAACGCCCGGGCCAGCTATGCTGTTCTGCTCCAAATTCGCCAACATATCAACATCCGTCATTCCCAAAGGTGGTTGTGTCGGTATTTGTGTCGGTGGTTGTGCCGGTGGCGTGGTGGTTGAGACTGGTGTTGCAGGATCAGACTTAGATGGGAATTCACCATTCGCATAATAAGCCACCTGAAGCACATCATCCGGGCGTGCCGTTATGTCATAAGTGGTTATAGCGGCATCAACGGTCTTGAAATATTCGTTGTTCACAAAAAGGTTATACCCTTCCGCGCCTTCCACACTGCACCAATTTAAAGTATATAAGCCATCAGCTCGTTCAACATAGGTAACGACAGGTTGACGGCCTTCGGTTCCGCAAACAGAAGCCGTTGAACCTGAGTCCGATGCTGCAAGCGTAGTGACTCGTGAAGAAGAGGAGGCTATTGAACACCGACCCTCAATATCACAAGCGGTGACAAAATACTTGTACTGAGTCTCAGCGCTTAATCCGTCAACAACCAATGAGGTGTCGGTAATCAGATTAGCGAATCGTTCGTTGTCCTGATACACATCGTAGTAGGTTGCTCCGTCCACCGCACTCCAGCTTACGTTAACCGATGATGAACTGATAGCCGCTGTTGATACCGAATCCACGGGATCAGGCTTCGCAAATGCAGATAGTGAAAAGGCACACAGCGCCCCCAAGAGTAAATATTGCTTCATGTCTTATCCTCTGACAGACGTTTATCCATTTTGATCAGCGCCAGCGGCGAGATTGGCTTGGGCATAAGTATAAGGACGCCACCGCGCAGAGTCTCGCGATTTGGTAGACGCTTTTAAGCCAAAGATGACAAAACCGAGAACTCTGCCCGATTTTTAGCCCGTTAAAGCTTCATGACAATTAGTCAAGCGATTTGATCGCTGACCTTGGCCAACCCAGTTGATCCGTAACCCGCAGAAAATCTTCGTCGAGGTCTGTGCTCAACTCAAGCAATGCTGAGGTTTTGGGGTGAGGCAACTGCAGCGCGGTGGCACACAATAGAAGCCTTTGGCTTTGGAAATGCTCACGAAACAGACGGTTGTGCAGTCCCTGGCCATAAGTGGTATCGCCAATGATGGGATGACTGATGTGTTTCATATGCCGCCGAAGTTGATGCCGACGGCCTGTTTTTGGAAACAAACGTACCAGCGAATACCGGCTGTTCGGATAGCGACCGCAGGCAATGGGTATCTCACAGGTGAGTAGCCCTTGAAACGTCGTTTGTGCTGGTTTACCAGGCCAATCTTTCTCACTTACGCCAACGCCAGCCCGGCGTTGATCGCGTTTTTCACTCAAGGCATGGTCAACCTCCCCAGCACCCTGCAGAAAACCACGAACCACAGCGGTGTAGGACTTTCGAATGCGATGATTGGCGAATTGCGCCTGGATAGCACGTGCCATGTCGGCGGATAACGCAAACATCAGCAGGCCAGAGGTAGCCTTGTCTAAACGATGGACCGGATACAAATGCAAACCCAGCTGTTCGCCAAGCCGTTGCAACACGACTCGTTGTTCATGCACATCGAGTTCACTCTTGTGCACCAGCATACCCGCCGGCTTGTGCACGACGACTAGGTAGTCGTCTTGATAGATAACGTCAAACATAAAAAAACCCCGCAAAAGCGGGGTTTTCGAATTCCTCAGATCCTAAGATCGGATATCATTCAGGCAGGTGTAACGTTCACAGCTGCAGGACCTTTTGCGCCCTGTTCAGTTTCAAACGAGACCTTTTGCCCTTCATCTAGGGTCTTGTAGCCATCGCCATTAATAGACGAGTGGTGAACGAAAACGTCCTTACCACCTTCGTCGGGAGAAATAAAGCCAAAGCCTTTAGCGGCATCGAACCACTTGACAGTTCCAGTACTCACAAACAATTACCTTATAAAATATTAAAAGTTCACTTCTGACGAATGAAGTTGTTGGGGCGAAATGCCACCAAATTCAACGCGCTATCCGCCTAACGCTTAAACCAGCATAGGGACACCGAGCCAGCAACACAAGCGCTTTTGGAAAAAATTACCCAAAAGATACTCACCAGGGTCAAATTCGACAATCTGACTCCCATTTTTCAGCCCTAATTCAGTTTTTCGCCTCTTCGGACAACCACGTTAGAACCGAATCTCGTATCTCGTGAACTCGAAAAGCTGAAATATGTGGCCCCTGGGCACTAATGCGTTGCACGTTTTCCCCACCCGCTGCCAATAAAACGTCGGAATGTTCAAAACTCACGACCGAATCGTCTTTACTGTGCACGAGCATGATGGGACCAGAAAGCTGACTGATCGATTCAGCGGGATCTCGCTCGTCTGACAAAAACCATTGCGCTGGATACTGCACCAACCAGGTTAACCAATGGCTGTCAGCGACTTCTCGGGCAACAGTGCCAAAACGAGAAAAGCCGCTATCGGCTAAGACATGGGTAATTTGCGTTTGGGCCATGGGTTGTTCGGCTAACCAGTTCATTCCCAGACTGGCGCCCAGGCTTTGGCCAAACAACACCAACGGCGCACCGCCATCGATCAATGCGCGGTTTTCAGGTTGAGAAAGTAACCAATCAAATCCTGCGGTTATATCTTGATACACCTCAGGAATATCCGGGTGCCCAGCCGACTTACCATACCCTCGATAATCGATGGCGAAAACTCGATAGCCGTCGGCCAATAGCCACTCTGCGCCACGAATATGCCAACTGATGTTCTGTGCATTGCCGTGTAAGAAATACACCACCCCTTTTTCCGAATCGCTCGCTTCCAAACTGGGCTCAACAAGCCAACCATGAATTCGCACACCATCCGCAGTGGTAATAAACACATCTTCATATGCATAGCCAAAATCTTGTGGGGTTTGCACAAACGCACGTTCTGGAAAAAAGAAAAATTGCGTGCATCCACTCAACACAAAGAACAGGCTTAGCACCACAAAGCGAAGTTGTCGCATTAGAAATACCAACGCCATTCTGCGCCAATGGTATTCACAGCATCTTGCATTGAAATGGTTCGTTGTTTTACTTCGAACACTAAAGCTGCGTTGCGCGAAGGCGATAGGCTCGCCCACGCAGAAAGTTGGCTGTCGTAACGTCGTGAGCCTACTAATTCACGATGTTCCCACTCCAGCCCAAACCTGGCACGTTGACGCGGCTCCCAATGCAGGCCGACTCGTGTGCCAACTTGCAATGCGCTGCGTTTTGGCAACGCAGGATCATCCAGAGCATCGAACTCGGCAAATGCAAACACAACCGGCGAATTATCCTTCACCCCGCGATACGCCACCCCTCCCCCGGCGGTGAAGCTAAAGCGATGATTGCTGTTTGCGCTGGCGCGTTCCCAGTCAATTCGAGTGCGCCAAGAAAAGGGTTTAAAAAAACCTCTTCGCGGTTCTATGGAATCGATACTAAGCAGCGTGAAACGGCGCAAGAAAATCGCCTCATCATCGCTATCACGGGCCACGGTGAGTTTAAGCATCTCAATCGCAGCACGAGTGCCGTAGGCAATGCTCGGGTCACGCATATCGTGATACGCGGCGCGATAGGTTAGCTCAAAACGCGATGCGTCATTGTCAACACGTCGAGCCCCAAGGCTAAGTCTGGAGGTGTCGTGCCCCAACTGAGGCGCTAGGTTGGGTACCGGCACTGCTGGTGCTTGTGTGCGTATCCCCAGTTTACTGCGACGGCTTAGTACCTGTCGTTCAGCGGTATTTAAGCCCCCAGCAGAATTATCTTCTTTAAGCCGACTGTATCTAAAGTAGTCGCCGATGGTGTCAAGAACTTCTGCTGCACGCTCTGGTGCTAATGCATCTAATTCTTGAGAAATTTCCTCCAGGCCATCAGTTGAAGCTTTGAATGCTAATGCCTGTTCGGATTCACTTAATCCCTGTTCTCGCTGCTTTAAGGTGCGAATCGTGGAGGGGACAAAATCTTCTCGTTCAACGAGGCCACGTTTGTCCAACGCCTTAATGGTATCGACCGGTATCGTCCAAAGCGAAAATTGCTGAGCTAAGGGGTCGTTCGCAAAAGCCACATCCAGTAGCCCGAGTAAATGATATGAGCAGTTCTCGCTGAAGAAAAAATAATCGAATTCAGCGATCAGCATTTCATAGGTATGCCGAAGAATTAAATCTACTTGCTCTTGGCTTAGTTTTAATGGGTATTCCCAAGTATCCCGATTGTCTATTTGACGATACTCTCGCAACTTCATGTGATACGGCAATAATCTGAAGGTTCCTGGAAATGCGCCACCTAATCCACCCAAGGTGTAGCCAATCGGCGATACGCCCAGTGGCACCTCAGCAGCGAAATTTATGGACATGTTGAGTAACTTCGCGTCTGCAGATTGGCCTTCTTGATCCACCCTTATTAATGTATGGCCAAATGCAGAAGCTGGGCTATTCGGATGCGATGTGGGGAATACCACGGTAAGGGTATGCGCGTTTAAGTAGCTAAAAAACTGCTCGCTCTCCGGACAACTTTGCACAGGCACCGCATCGAACAGTGCCCCCAATTGTCCGGCCAACCAATCACGCCGAGCAATAAAACGACAATAGGGGCTTAGTCTAAGAGGCGCTTTCGCATCGGAGCGGAAAAACGCGGCAAGCGTTGCGTTTAATTCTGCCTCACTATCAACTTTTCCTTGCTCACTTTGAAAAAACCACGGTGAGTCAATTTGGCTTTTTACCCCGCCAAACGTTGACTGGTAGTGCAGTAATGCTCTCCACAGCGGGTCTTTATGCAGCGCTTGCTGCTTCGCATTCTCGATAAGTTTACCTAAGGGGGTTTGCCCACCGCGCGCAAGTTGCACCGCCCTATCGAAATCCCCAGACTTTAGCGCCTCTTGCCAAAGTGTGGATGGCGAGCCCTGCTCTGCGATAGCCGGGTGCCAGCTGGCCAATACGAACACGAAAAAAATACATTGCACTAAAAATTTCGGCCCGCAAATTTGCGGGCCGAAAAATCTTACTGCTGTCCAATTCAGTCGGTACATCGGATTAGTGTATCGCGGAATTGGAGCGCTCTAAACAACCGATGAGATTAATTCACTGCGAACGGTGCCAACTTTTGATCGTTTGCCATCGCCACTTGTAAAGACTGAATGACTTCAGCAGCGTTGTTGCCTTCTAGGAACAAGGTGTCGAACTGTGCTTGTGCCAAATCAGTAAAATGCGGCAATTCACTTTCAGGCACACCCAACAAAGTGGCTAATACGTTTAAGTAATCCCCACTGCCTTTGGCTGTATCAGTGGTCAGCTGATCCAAGTTTTGCGCTACGAAAATTTCGGTGAATTCGTCTCGCTGCACAACTTGAGTCGGATCACAGCCCATGATGCCACCACCGGTGGTCATGAAGAATGTATTTGGAATGACGATGTTGTTCAGGATGGCTGCAGCGATGTTCGCGCCTTTGCCAGTCTGGCCTTTCATCACTTGCGCACCGATGCCACAACCTGCGCCTTCTTCTGCAGAATGCGCAAATGAGCTGCATGCCAATAGGGCCGCGCCGCCGATCAGGGTCAATTTATTCATAAGTTCGTCTCCTTTTCGATTAAACGCGTGTCATCGCATACTGCGATAATGTGGGCTCGTTCATGAGTGCAGTGTCTAGTTGAATTAACCAGGCTTCGTGGCTGCTTACCGGCTGCCCAAACAACGCATCGTACTGTTGCTGGGTGAAACGGAAGAACTGCTCAGCGTCTTGATCAGTCATCGCCATCAGAGCAGCCAACGATTGCAAATGCTGACCACCACCTTGTGCTGCATCACGTGCGATGTTGTCAAAGTTGCTGGCAACAAATACGTTACGCTGGAATTCAGCCGTCACTGTCGTTTCGCCGTTACAGCCCAAGCTGTCAAATGAAAGACCGAACAGCTGGTTGTACGAAGAACCGTTGGTTGTTGCTGCTAAAACATGCGGGCCCAGTCCTGATTGTCCAGCAAAGACTTGTTGGCCAAGGCCACACCCTGCTCCACTGTCAGCTGCGACGTGTGTGGATGCTGCCGCCATCAGCGGTAACAAACAAACTGCTAACGTCCTTTTCATGATTCGTTGCCTTGAAATGTTTCTCGGGACTGTATGATCGGCACCAAATGCCGGTGTGTCAACCGGTGCACACCCCGTCAAAGCACTGTCGTTACAAACAAACTCGTTACCTGTTCAAAATACGCACAACATATGATCAAACTTTGCACATTGGCAAACAGCTAGCCGACTATTGTTCCGGTCGTTTATAGCCAGGGAGTTCGATAACGTAGGCATCGACAGTCCCTGAGTCCTGCCAATCTGAACCAAAGACTATGCGGGTCCCCGAAGGACTTTGGGAAGGATGAGGCTCCCCAAAATACGCGGGATAGCCTCCGTTTTTGGCAAATTTTCCATAACTTCGATGATGCGCCAAGCGACAAACCTGGGACGAACTCGGATTCGTGTTCACCAAATAGATTTCAGAGAACAATGGTGTGGCGGGCTTTCCATTTTGGTGAAACGGCAATTGTTCACGATACCCCACACTCGATAGAGTGACCCATCCCGGTTGCTTATAAGCGCCGGCGGATACGTGAGTGCCACTGGTGGTATAAGGCCAACCTTCGCTTTCAGTGATCATTGATCGGCAGTCACCATTAACAAAGCTGTGTGCGCCCAGATGCCCCACGCCGCGATCGGGAGAGCCATCGCAGCCTTGTGGCGAGGGATCGAAGACGGTTTGGAAAATCGCATCTTGGCCGGTGTGGTCAAGTCCAATATCCCCGTGCTCTCCAGCATTCGCCATATCCAGCCGATGCTTTATGGTTTGCAAAGTGGGATCAACCACATCACCTTGCAGCCACATCTGCTGCCCACTGGGGCCAGCCATGGGTGCTCGCCAATCACCCCAATCATTTCCGTCACCGGCTTTCACCACATTCAATTCATCCGAACTGATGCGATAACTCATTAAGTGGAAGCCCCCCTCAGGTGCCTTACAACGAAAACCGAATAGATCGTCGTCAAGGGACTGCATATGCACATCGGTTCCGCCACGGGCAACGCTACCGCGCTGGCAATAAGGTGCAAAGTCTTTAATCAACCCGCGCTCACGAGTTCGAACGTTGTATGCGAAAAACTGACTTTCACGTTGCGAGCTGGAACTGACATAAAATAATAGGTCGGGATTATGACGACTCCAAAAAACTTCCTCAAAGTCTGCTGGGCTGATATCTAATCGGCTAACGGGCTTGTAAGTATGCCCATCAAGCAACACATAGTCTGTGCTACGAAAACCGCGACGATACAACAACATCAATGACTCATCGGCGTTCCAAGCTTGAATGGTGTTGTATAACGGCTTCTGTACAAACCCAGACGCACTGTTCGTGACTCGGATAACACGAGCCCCGAATGCAGGATCAACAATCGGTTGTAAGTATTTAGGTTTCGGCATGTCGGACATGACCCGAGGCAATTGATCGGTAACAGCGGCGGCACACAAATCGATGGGGGCATGGCGTTTTGGAAATTGCCCGGGCGTGGTTAGACTTGTCCGGTCAATCGGTACAACGGCACCGCAGGCACTTAGCCAAACACACAAACACACCCAAATGGGCAAGCGCAGCATCACAGAGAGGTATGGCATTTAGGGCTCCTTGGACATGCGCCACTTCTAGGGCAAATTAGACGAGCATCTTTGTCTATGCCACGCTCCAACCACGCAATATTTAATATACGAGACACACGACTGAATTCTTGCTTTATCGACGCGGGGATGGATACAGAACCACCGTTTTCAATACAGGCCTGCTTTAATTCAGTGGCCATTTCCTGCGCATCTGTGCCTTGTGCTGCGATGGCTGGATTTAAATCCACCCCTGCACACAACACGTGTTTTTTGCCAACCATATCTTCAACTTTCACGGATTCACAACAATAGATGCGAGATTCATCGCCCACGTCCAATACCGATATCTGCGCTGAGGTCCCTGCTTCTGCCGAACTGATCATGCGAAATACGGCCCAGTGCTGACACGGGTCCTGCACTAAGCGCATGTTTCCCCAAGGCAAGGGTATTCCGTTACCGCGATACACAGCGGTTAAACGTCCAGGTGGGTAGGCATCAAAGTAATGCCAATGAGAATAGGATGACACAGCGGTCATACGCCGCATGCTAACCGATGAAGACACATCCGCGATGTCAGCCACGCTGACTTCATGCGCATGGCGTTCAAGCAAACGACGAAAAGGTACTTTAGGGCAGAGCAAGGCACTCGCAAAAAAACTGCATTCAAAGTCGCGCCACGCATGCACGATGTCTTGCGCGTTTACCGCACTGGATTGATCGTTGGTGGTACTTATTCCACGACCAGTCGCCGTAGCGCGGCTGCCTGCGTACATAGCGCTTTTCACACCATCACCGGCATGCAAGACATGGTGACCAATGTACACAGCCAGATCGTATTTCAATCGTCTAGGGTGTGCTTGAAGCGCGGTGTTCAAGCGAATGGTATTAGGCACCTTGAAGTAAGACCGAACGATCGCATCCTGCCGAGCCCCCAGACTAAGCATCTCTTCTGGTGACAAGTCATCAAACCATTCAATGCGTAAATCTAGGTTAGAACAAATTTCCAGCAACGCCTCAGCGGATAGGGGAAGCTGCTTTTTACCAATGGATTCAGCCGCCCGCTCTATCTCGGGAAAGTGGTTTTGATGGTGTTCTTGGTGCGCTCTTATTAATAGATGCGCAAACTGACGCCCCGAAACCCCTGTTTGAGACAACATCTCAGGGATTGCGATCTGCAATATATCGTTAGAAAACAGAAAACTCGGCTCTAACGCCATGCCGGCGATGCCGCCTCGATTGCCCTTATCGGGAACAATTGCCTCTTGTTCAGGTACGTCATCGAGGAACCACTTCACATCTTTTTGAAAAACTGCCGCGATAACGGACAGCATAGTTTCACTCGGATGACGTTTTCCACGCTCAATCATGGATAAATAGGACACAGAAGGAGCCGATTCTGCGTCTATTTTCACACAACGTGCGGACAGATCTTCCATCGTTAAGTTATTGTTTTTCCTAAGATTACGGATCTTAGTACCTAGGAAATGTGCGTTTCTTATCTTGCTGGGAGTAGCCATGTTTGTAAAATTCACACTGTGAAATTTTTCTTGTGCAATTCTAGTTTATTTCTCCATAAACTTATCGCTAACGGAATAGATACTGCGTAACCGCAATACCTATACGACGAAGTACCTCGTAACTTCACTAAAGGTAGAACGAATATGGGCACTCAAGAAACAACTAGCACAGCTGACTTCACTCAAGCTCCGGCCACTGAAATCCTGGACCGACAGTTTCCGCTAATTTCCGGCACACACAAAGACGTGTCTACCTATCTCGTATATTTCGACCACCTGATGGCCATCAAGACCGATGGCACGACAACCAGCCTGGTCACACCATCGCAGTTTCAAGATGCTGACGGCTCTCTTGATGGGCCTAACGCAATTGTATTGAGCAACGGCGACACATCCGTGCAAATTCGATTACGTAACTGCGCATCTAGCAATGCACCACATCCGTGTATCGACGATGTACGCATTGAGACAGTATTGAGCGCTTGTTAACTGCCGCTTCACCATTTTCCGAACGAATAACCTCTATATAGACAGGAATGAGTATCTAAATGAGTACTTACAAGCAGGCTGTTAGTGAAGCCCAAGATGTAATTGCAGCAAATGGTAACCCTTGGTCAGCAATTGATGCTGAATCTGTAGCGCGTATGCGCCTACAAAACCGATTTAAAACCGGCCTAGACATCGCGAAATACAACGCGAAAATCATGCGTGACGACATGGCGTCCTACGACGCCGATTCATCTCAGTACACGCAATCATTAGGTTGTTGGCACGGCTTCATTGGTCAACAGAAAATGATCAGCATTAAGAAGCACTTCGAGTCCACAAAGGGTCGGTACTTGTATCTTTCCGGTTGGATGGTAGCGGCGCTGCGTTCTGAGTTTGGTCCCCTGCCCGATCAATCCATACATGAAAAGACTAGCGTACCTGCTCTGATTGAAGAGCTGTACACCTTTTTAAAGCAAGCCGATGCTCGCGAACTTCGCCATCTATTCACAGAGCTTGACGAAGCTCGAGCCGCTGGCAATGAAGTCGGTGAAAAAGCCGCGCTTGAAAAGATCGACGGTTTTCAAACTCATGTTGTGCCCATCATTGCAGACATTGATGCTGGTTTTGGTAATGAGGAAGCGACCTATTTATTAGCTAAGAAAATGATTGAGGCGGGCGCTTGCTGCTTACAAATCGAAAACCAAGTTTCCGATGTAAAGCAATGTGGTCACCAAGACGGTAAAGTTACAGTGCCGCACGAAGATTTCATTGCCAAGATTAATGCATTGCGTTACGCGTTCTTAGAAATGGGCGTAGAAGACGGTGTTATCGTTGCCCGTACAGACTCACTAGGCGCTGGTTTAACCCAAAAAATCCCAGTATCCGCGTCACCAGGTGATTTGGCCGACCTTTATACCGCCTTCATAGACGGTGAAGAAGTGACCGACGCTGCCGGATTAAATTCGGGCGATGTGATCATTCCACGTGGCGACAAAATGCTTCGTGCTAAGCGCTTACCAAACGGCTTGTTCGCATTCAAACCGGGCACAGGCGAAGATCGCTGCGTACTGGACTGCATTACCTCGCTACAAAATGGCGCAGATTTACTGTGGATCGAAACAGAAAAACCTCATGTTGGGCAAATCGGTGGCATGGTAAACCGAATTCGTGAAGTTATTCCGAACGCAAAGCTGGTTTACAACAACAGCCCATCGTTCAACTGGACGTTAAGCTTTCGCCAACAGGTTTTTGATGCTTGGTCGGAAGAAGGTAAGGACGTCTCTGCCTACAACCGTGATGAATTAATGGATGTGAAGTACGACGAATCGGATCTGTCTGCTGAAGCGGACCAGCGAATTCAGTCATTCCAAAGCGATGCAGCACAGCACGCAGGTATTTTCCATCACTTGATCACCCTACCGACCTATCACACCGCGGCATTGTCTACTGACAGCTTAGCGAAAGATTATTTCGGTGAAATGGGCATGCTGGCGTACGTTCGGGAAGTGCAACGACGTGAAATTCGCAACCAGTTAGCCTGTGTCAAACACCAAGACATGGCTGGCTCAAACATTGGCGATGACCATAAAGAGTACTTCTCCGGTGCTCAAGCTCTGAAAGCTTCTGGTAAAGACAACACCATGAATCAGTTTGGTTAATTAACTAACCAACACACTAAGAAAAAAGGCGATCAGTTGATCGCCTTTTTTTTTCCTGCGGTATCCGCTGCACCCAGACTTAACAAAATTAGTTCGTGATAATTTCCGGCCCCATGACTTTTGTGGGTAACCAAGTGGACAAAGGTGGGTAGTACGTCACGATGATCAAAAATATAAATAGGATGCCGACAAACGGCAAAGCCGCTTTAACCACATTCAGTACCGAGAGTTTGGCTACACCGGCGGTGACAAATAAGTTCAAACCCACCGGCGGAGTGATCATGCCGATTTCCATGTTCACTACCATAATGATGCCTAGATGAATCGGATCAATACCCAGCTCGATTGCAATTGGGAACACTAACGGGGCAACAATGATGAGTAGCCCAGAAGGCTCCATAAACTGCCCGCCCACCAACAGCAACAAATTGACAACCACCAAAAACATAATAGGGCCAAGACCTGCTGCCAGCATGGCTTCCGCTATGGCTTGAGGCACTTGTTCTTCGGTTAATACATGTTTTAAGATCAGCGCATTGGCGATTATGAACATCAACATGATGGTTAATTTGCCGGATTCGAACAATACCTTTCGAGTGTCCTGATGAAACCAAACTGTTAAAACACTGTGCGGACGCCTCCAAATCGGCAGTGGTGAGGAGTCTTTGATGTACAGCGGCCCCATATCTCGATAAACAAAATTAGCCACGAAAAACGCATACATCGCAGCCACCGCAGCGGCTTCTGTGGGAGTGAATTTACCACTGTAAATTCCCCCTAGAATGATGACAATGAGCAACAGCCCCCAGGCTGCATCAAGAAAAGAAGCGCCCACTTCTCCCCAACCTTTCCAGTCTTGTTTAGGCAAGCCTTTTACACGGGCGATGACGTAGATGCCAAGCATGAGCATAAAGCCAGCGAGTAAACCAGGAAAAACACCTGCCAAAAACATCCGCCCAACCGATACATCAGTTGCTGCGGCATACACCACCATCACAATAGATGGCGGAATCAGGATTCCCAAGGTGCCCGCGTTACAGATAACGCCGGCTGCAAATTCTTTGGAATATCCCACTTGGCGCATGCCCGCTATGACGATGGTACCAATTGCCACCACGGTCGCTGGAGACGAACCGGACAGGGCAGCGAACATCATGCAAGCGAAGACTGAAGCGATAGCCAAACCACCGCGAACATGCCCCACGACGGCAATTGAAAATCGGATGATGCGTCGGGCCACGCCACCGGTGGACATGAAACCTGATGCCAAGATAAAGAACGGAATGGCCAGCAGCGTATAATGCTCGGTGAAGGCCGATAGCAATGTTTGGGCAACCGATGCTAACGAAGCATCAGAGTGCAGTAGCAAAAAGCCAATACTCGATACGCCTAAAGAGACCGATATGGGAACACCGGTCAGCATGAGGGCTATGATAAAAACAAATAGCAGTAAAGAATCCACCTCAGCGCACCTCGCCCTGCGTGTCAGCTGCGTTTGGAAATTCAATTTCTGAATTGTCCAATTTTTCTAGATCATCATCCACGTCGTGGGTTTCAATTAATAACAGCTGCTCACCGCGCCATACCCGCAGGCCGACTTGGATAAAACGAAGCAACAACAGCGACATGCTGATGGGCAGAATGATGTATGGCATGAAGCGCGGTATCTTCTCGTAGCGCTCACCTTCGTTTAACCAATCCGCAAGAAACTGTAGAACTTCAGGCATAGGAATGTCGTTCACTTCATAGAAAGCGCGCTTACTGACAAACGCGTACCAATAATCCCAGCTTCCCTTTAGTAACAATGCCGCGAATATTATGCAAACAGCCACAGCAAAAAGCGCAATTTTTCGTTGCACTGAAATTGGAAATAAGCGCACCAATACATCAACGCCTATATGAAAATTATGTTTCACAGCATAAGAGGCGCCCATCAGGACTAAAAAAGCAAACAAAAAAACGGTGGCCTCTAAGGCCCAAAGAATGTTGGAGTCCCGTATTCGAGCAATCACGTTAGCAAACGTGATTAGCGTCATAGCGCCCAAAAAAATCGCGATAAGTGTTTCCTCGATAGAATCACTCCACGAACGTTTTGCCTGTTTTGATGCGCTCATCGCTATCCTTTGAAGAAAAAAAAGCCTGCCCCCGTTGACCCAAGTGCCAAACGGAAGACAGGCTGTTCGACTTAACGCAATGGCTTAGTTAAAGCTCTGCGCAGCTTCAATCATTTCAGCACCCACATCGCCTTCGAACTGCTCCCATACAGGCTTAAGTGCCGCTACCCAGGCAGCTCGCTGCTCATCAGTCAACGTACGAACTTCGCCACCTGCAGCAATAATCGCTTCCTTGTTCTTCTCATTCACAGCGAATGACTCAGCGTTACGGGTTTCAGTCACTTCAGCTAGGATCGTTGAAAGCTGATCACGAACCGCAGCGTCTAAACCTTCCCACCATTCACCTGAAGTCACCACCAAGTAATCAATAATGCCGTGGTTCGACTCGGTTACGCCATCTTGCACTTCAAAGAACTTCTTACCATAAATGTTTGACCAAGTATTCTCTTGACCATCAACAACACCGGTTTGCAAGGCGCCATACACTTCACTGAACGCCATTTTCTGTGGGTTTGCACCCAGTGCTTCGAATTGAGCTACCAATACATCTGATGCTTGAACGCGAAACTTAAGACCGTTCGCGTCACTCGGATCAACTAAGGCTTTGTTAGCAGAAATTTGCTTCATACCGTTGTGCCAAAAGGCTAATCCTTGTAAGCCGCGACGTTGCATAGAGTCTTTCATTGCTTGGCCTGCATCAGAGTTTTGAAACGCATCCACAGCGTCAATGTCTTTGAACATAAATGGCAGATCAAACAAACGAAATTGCTTAGTGAATTTTTCAAATTTTGACAGCGAAGGCGCAGCCATTTGAACGTCGCCGTTCAGCATGGCTTCCAGCACTTTGTCATCGTTATAAAGCGTGGAGTTTGGAAACACTTCCATGCACGCCACACCGTTCATTTCATCGTTAACACGTTGCTGGAGCAATGTGGCAGCGATGCCCTTGGGGTGTTTATCCGTATTGGTGACGTGGCTGAACTTGATTTTCATCTCGCCGCTATCGCAGTTGGCAGCGGCGTGACCAATTCCGCCAATCATTAAGGCAGCAGCTACCAGGGCTTGTGTTCTCAATTTCATTATTCGATATTCCTCGTTTAGTGGTACTTCACAAAATCAGGACTTGCCAAGTTATTCAAGATCTCCAACAATACCTGGCAATGTCGAGATATTACATGACCGTCAGCCCCTCGCACGAGCAGATTTTTGCCTATAGCCTTTAAATCCTTGGCGGATTCTCGCCAAGCCAGCGATTGCCCGGCGATATTGCCGCACGGCCTTTGCCTCGGTTTCAAGAATGCCCGCTAAACGAACAATTTGGTCGCAGGTTTTGTGGCCTCTGATTTTAGTCAGTGCTGCCCTACTCGGCACCGCGCTCATCATCACCGCCATGCGTGTTCAAGACCAGCGCATCCGCGATACGGCCAGCGCACGATTGGATGTTGAGCGCGTTCGAGTCACCAGCTCAATAGAGCGGTTGAGCGGGTTGCCCATTGCCGTGGCACAACAACCTGAGGTTCGGCAGTTGGTCAGCGAACCATTGAATACGACGCTGCAAAATCGCGTCAATCTTTATTTGCAAAACGTTGCTGAGGCCACCGGTTCGAATCTGTTGTATGTGCTGCGCAAAGACGCATTGGCGGTTGCATCAAGTGATTGGCAAAGAGAGAACCCCGTACTCGGCAAGTACTACGAATTTCGCCCCTATTTTTTTAACGCCATGAAAAACCAGGAAGCTAGATACTTTGCTATTGGAGTGACGACGGGCAAGGCGGGCTACTATATTGCGCAGCCCATACTGCTTGACCAGGAAATACACGGTGTGGCCGTGGTAAAAATCAGTTTGGATGCTATACAAGAAGAATGGCGAAATGGCCCAGATCAATGGCTACTTTTAGATGAACACGGTGTCATTATTTTAGCCAGCAATGAGTCTGAACTCTATCAAACTGCTAGGGAATTTGGCCCCTCTAAAAGGGATGTCTTTGACACACAAAGAAAATACGCGGATCATCCTTTAACAGAAATGCCAGGCCTTCAAAATGCGTTAATTGACACCAATTCGCCGTTGGAGCATAACGGTAAGCAATATTTACTTAGCCACACACCACTTGATGCCCTCAACTGGCGATTAATACATTTATCGAATACCGCACCGGTGAATCGCACCGGCTTATGGACATTTTTAACGGTATTGCTAACTTGCGGATTTGCGTTGTTTAGTCTTTTATATTTTCGAGAGCGCCGGCGTAAACTAGGTTTAAGCCGAATCGCTGAAGAAGCCCAACGCGTGCAATCTTTAAATGATCAACTCAACGATGAAATTGTGGAACGTAAACGTGCCGAAACCCATTTAAGAGAAGCCCAGTCCGAACTCATCCAAACCTCAAAGTTGGCCGCACTTGGGCAAATGTCTGCAGCGATCGCACATGAAGTGAATCAGCCACTATCGGCAATTCGCACCTACAGTGCCAGCACACGGCTCCTCATAGAACGCGACCGTCATGCAGAAGCTATTCAAAACTTGGAAGCTATTGAATCAGTAACACAACGAATGGCAAATTTAACTGGTGACTTAAAAGTTTTTGCAAGAAAATCTGACAGTTTGCAAGAATCGGTTGCTTTGGTCAGTTGTATAAATTCACTAATTGATCACTTAGTCGCGCCCCTGGTCTCTAGCAATATTAGACTCGAGTATTCACCGCCAGACTATGAAATCTATGTTCAAGGCAACCGGGCCCGCATTGAACAAGTGGTGTCTAACCTATTTAGAAATGCGGTGGATGCTATTGAAAAACAACTGAATGGGCATGTAATCATTAAACTAAGCGCTGCAAATTCCATGGCTACAATTCAAGTGCTAGACAACGGTACTGGCATCGATGCCAGCGGCATAAACCATGTATTCGAACCGTTTTTTACCACCAAACCCATAGGTGAAGGTTTAGGCTTGGGGTTAGCTATTGCCCATGGCATTGTTGAAGAAATGGGGGGGCAATTGCGAGCACGAAATCGTACCAACACTGAAGGCGCTGTATTTGAAGTTCTGTTGCCACAAGTCACCGATTCAAAAGACCCAACATGATGATGTCAAGTGAATCCAATGTCGTATTGATTGACGATGAAATTGCTATGCGCGAATCGGTAAGCCAGTTCTTATCGCTTTCCGATTGCCATGTTCAATCCTTCGCTAATCCAGCAGACGCCATCAATGTATTGGATGCAGATTTTTCAGGTGTTGTAGTGACGGATTTAAGAATGCCCACATTGGACGGAATGGCCGTACTGGATGCGGTTAAATTTATTGACCCTCAAATTCCTGTGGTTATGATTACCGGCCATGGTGATATTGACAGTGCCGTGCAAGCCATGCGCGATGGTGCTTATGACTTCATTGAAAAACCTTTTCAACCCCAACGGCTTCTAGCCACTGTAATACGAGCACAAGACAAACGTCGGTTGGTGCTCAGTAACCGACAACTGCGAAGTTCACTGGGAATCTCTAAAGATGTAAATGATCGCTTGTTGGGAGATTGTGAAGCCATAATATCCATTCGAGAAGAAATCAAACAATTTGCCAATGTCGATGTGAATGTGCTGATTACCGGAGAGATCGGAACTGGAAAATCTGTGGTGGCTCAATGCCTTCATTCGCACAGCGAGAAGGACCCAAGCACCCTGGTGAGGGTGGACTGTTCTGGCGTGAAAGAATTTCAATTCATTCAAAATATGATGAGTGATTGTGCAAATGGCACTCTAGTACTAGAAAACATCGACCAACTACCGCAACCTTCGCTGGGTCTACTGCCAGCGGCACTCCAAGAACACAATGCGCGTTTAGTAAGCACCACAACTCAACAAAATTTGGCATCGCTTGAACATGCGGAACATCGCTTAAGTACGATCACCTTACATCTGCCCAAACTAACGCTGCGATCTGATGACGTCATCTTATTATTTAATCACTTCTCATCATTGGCCTCTTTGCGATTTGATATGGAACTGCCCGAGTTGAGCACTAGCGATATCGCCACATTGCAGACTCACAGCTGGCCAGGCAATGTGCATGAATTAGAAAAAATCGGCGAACGTTTTGTGCTTTATCAAACTCAATCAATCGATCAACTGATTGATGAGTCGAGGGATATTGATGTAATGCCTTCACTACACCAACAAGTACAAGCGTTTGAACGTTCTGTGATTGAACACGCGTTAGCGAATCACCAAGGCATTTTGGCGGATGCCGCCAATGAACTGGGCATTCCGCGACGTACCCTTAACGACAAACTGCAACGCCACGGTATCGACAGGGAACGCTTTCAAAACTAGCTAAGCACTAACTTCTGCCAAAGTGGCGGCAAACCAGTTAGCGTCAACGTTACCACCGGTGATAACCACCACCAAGGAATCCCCAATCTCATGAGACCCGTGCACCATGGCGGCCGCTAATGCCACTGCCCCGCCCGGTTCTGCGATGACTTTAAGTTGATCGAAAGCCAAACACACCGCTTGCTTAACTTCATCATCGCTAACAGTTAACCCGCGCGCGCACAATCGCTTGAGTATCGGAAAGGTGATTTCTCCGGGTGATGGCGTGATGATGGCATCGCAGACCGTATCTGGCACACCGATAACACTTTCTCGCTGGCCACTGATCAGCGAACGACAGACATCGTCGGCACACGCTGGCTCTACAGGAATCACTTCCAACTCGGATTCAGATCCTTCAAACGCCAGAGCAATGCCCGAACTCAAGCCCCCACCGCCGCAGCAAACCAATACCGACCCCTTCTCCACGCCCATCGCTTTAGCTTGCTGCACAATTTCTAAACCACAGGTGCCCTGCCCAGCGATCACCCGTTCGTCGTCATAGGGACGGATAAGCGTGAGTCCGCGTTCTTGCGCTATTGCCTCCCCAACCGCTTCTCGGCTTTCATTGTTTGGCCGATCGTATAGGACAACTTCTGCTCCGAAGTTGCGCGTGTTGCGAATTTTCATGGCCGGCGCATCGCTTGGCATGACGATCACAGCCGGGCACTGAAGAATTTTTGCGGCCCGTGCAACGCCTTGTGCGTGATTCCCTGAAGAGTAAGCAATGACACCCGTGCCAGGTGCGGTTTGTGCCACAGATTTAACCGCATTCCACGCCCCACGCCATTTAAACGAGCCGGTATGCTGCAAACACTCCAGCTTGACCAAAACGCGTTTACCGACAATCGCACTTAAGACATCGTTTTCAATTAAAGGTGTTCGTCGAGCCACACCATCGAGTCGTGCTGCCGCTTCTTGGACTTGGGAAAACGTGACTGAGTTGATCATGAATAGGCGTTCTACTAGAATGATACGAAGCGGTTTGGACTTTTTCGCGCTTTATTTGCGGGAACTTTGCCTTAACAAAGGCACTCTCATTGAAAATAGCCAGCAACGATCACAATAACAAGTCATCCAGCCGGGCTAAAACAACTCTCTCGGAATCATCATGTCATCGAACCCCGTAAAAGTCATTCTCTATCGCTGGGCCGGCGCTTGGGGCCCATTTAAAGTCAACATTCCCTGTGGTGAATGCTCACTCACTGTGGATGTAATTAAGGATACCTTCGCATCGGAGTTAGCAGAGATTCCAGTGGAGCTCGAAACCCATGATTGGTTGTCTGAGTGGTGGCGCCCATTACGAGCCGGCGGCTGGCACGCGCCCATCGTCATCGTCGGTGGCCGGGTGGTTAGCCAAGGTCACGCCTTGAACCGGGGTGTTTTAACGGAAGCCGTCATCGCTGAGCACGTCAAACAATCCGATATATCTGGCACGCATTTATTTGGTAAAGAAAGTTGCCCTCATTGCGTGCGCGCAAAAGGTTATCTAGACAAAGCAGGCTTTAAGTATGACTACCACGATGTGGTGAAAGAGCCAGGATCGTTATATGAGATGCTGGGGCGGGTGAAACCCATTGTGGGGCCTAAAACGCCCATCACCGTTCCTCAAATTTGGTTTGATGGGAAATACGTAGGCGGTGCGAATGAACTGCAAGATATCATTCAATCTCCCGTTGAACCCAATATGGATCGCGGTCAGTGTTCTCTATCACCACCCGGGCACGCAGCCTAAGAATTCACCGAGCCCGCTGGCGAGGTTCGCGCACAACCAATGCAACGCCAGCGGCGCACAGGATAAACCCACACACACCAATCAGCGTTAAACGTTCGTCAAACAGTAGCCAGGCCTCAAGGGCGACGATCGGTGGAACCAAATAAAACAAGCTGGCGACTTGACCCGCCTCTCCGCGACGCAGTAGCTGCATCAATAGCAACACAGCCCCGAGTGACAAAACAATCACTAGCCACATCAATGCGAATACAAACGTGGGCGACCAAACCAGTGTTTGAGTTTCAAACAGTTTGGTGAGTGGAAACAAAACCAGTGCCACCGCTGCATATTGCACAACAGCACCCGATACCAACGGAATGTCATGGCAAAATCGCTTCTGATATAACGTGCCCAGCGTGATACCGATCAGCGCAAACAGACAAAAAACCAACCCGATCGAATCGAGATTTTTAAGCCCAGTGACGCTCAGCCCACTATCGGCTAATACCAAAACAACGCCAACTAAGCCTGCAACAATTCCCATCATTTTTGATCGAGTGATGACTTCTCGTAACCACAGCGCTGCAAGCATAACCGTGAGTAAGGGTTGTAAACCCACAATCAATGCGCTGAAGCCTGCATCCACTCCTCGGTCGATAGCAATAAAAACACCGCCTAAATAAAACCCATGCAGCAACACACCCACCACGGCTGCGTGCCAAACCTGCGACCAGGTTTGCAACCACGGCTCTTTAAACAGTGGCACCAGCAAAGACAGCAGAACCGCCGCGATGACGAAGCGTACAAACAAAAATGTGAGTGGTTCTGCATAGGGTGCACCGAATTTTGAGCCTATAAAGCCTGTGCTCCACAAAAAAACAAACAGCACCGGCGCCCATTTAGAAAACCACTCAGGTAAAAACATTGGCACTTGGAGACCGCCGTAGGGTATTTGCAGAAAAGCTTTTTGTCAGAATAACAGGCTAGTAATCCAAAGGTTTAAGCCATACTGTTAACAAATAATCACAGGCTTAAATTCATGACTGCCGTTAGTTTTGTGTACCTAATCGGAGGCGCGATCATTTTAATGTTCGCCGGGGATGCCTTGGTGCGCGGGGCGATGGGCATCAGTTTACGATCGGGCCTGTCAGCCACCTTTGTCAGTCTAACGGTTGTCGCCTTAGGCACCTCCTTGCCAGAATTATTAGTTAGTGTGCAAGCGGCCCTAAGCGGCTCGCCCGATATGGCACTCGGTAACGTAATTGGCAGCAACGTAGCCAACATACTGTTAATTCTCGGGGTACCCGCCCTCATCTTGGCCGTGCACACTCATGCAACGGAACATCGGCGCAATGTGATGATGATGCTAGCTGCCACGCTGGCATTCGCTGCCGTGGCTTGGACCGGATCCATCAATCGGCTTGCAGGAGTCGGTTTTTTAGTCGCACTGGTTGCCATTATCGCGCTTAGCCTGCATTTCTCTAAGTCCACCGCCGGCAGCGATGAAACGCCCAGCACGGCCGATTCAATCGACCCGCACACAGCTCATGAATCCACCCTAAAATTACTCGGCTTTTTGCTCGTGGGCATTATTGGCTTACCCATTGGTGCGCAGGGCTTGATTGAAGGCGCTCGCGATATCGCGCTCGCGGTTGGCCTATCTGAAAGCGCTGTGGGGTTAACGGTTATCGCGCTGGGCACCTCCCTTCCTGAATTGGCGGCTAGTGTTGCAGCCGCCATGCGCGGGCGAACCGATGTCATCATGGGCAATGTGATTGGGTCCAATTTGATGAACATACTGGCCATCATCGGAATCACCTCCCTAATCTCGCCCTTATCCACTCAATCGGCTTTAGTGAGAATTGACATCGTAATGCTGGTCGGCATCAGCGCGATTTTGGCATTAATCGTTCTGGCTAAATGGTCTATTGGTAAAGGGTTGGGGCTAGCGTTTCTTGGCGGATACGCCGTGTTTACGTGGCTGGCCTTGAGTCACTCAGCGGGCTAACCGATAAGCGCCCAGTTACACCGTGATGATCAATGCGCTGCTGAACAAAACCCGAAGCAATGCTGTGTTGCACAAATTGATGCAGCCAGGTGGAAGCCTCGCTTAGGCCATGACGACAACCAATACTTTGCTGCACTGCCGTAAAACTTTGCTCCACTATTCGGGTGCCCGGTCGTGCTGCCCGTTCTTTTAACAGGGGCGGACGCAAGCCCGCCAGTGCATCCAGTGGCTTCGTTAAGAATAATTCCACAGAACTTTCAAAACTGTCGGTGGTTTCAATTTGCGCGTTTTGTAAATTGTCACGCAGCCACAATTCATAGGCTGCACGAGCCTTAGCCGCAATGCGAATACCCGCAGCATCCACATCCGCCGGTGTTTGGAACGGGCTGTCTTCTAAGACCAGATAAGTTGCCTGTATTTCGCAATAACTGGGTGAGAACGCGATGGTTTTCGCACGTTCAGGTTCGGCCGCGATGTTACCAATATCCCAGGCGTTCTCGTCAAGCGCATCAGCGACAAAACCGGGACCGGGATAGGGCAACAACTTCACCGGAACATCCAACGCCTGCGCAATGGCCGCAGCCATATCAGGGGACACCCCAACCGGATCTCCAGCTGCCGACTCACCAGTGACCAACAAACCATTGGTCATATTGATGGCGGCACGTAAAACCCCCGTTGGGCACAACTGCGAACGAACTCGTTCAAGATCATGTTCAGTCACGATGCAAGTTAACTCCACGAATAGTTTTTAGCCGCCAAGGCCCAAGGGATATCGGTTTCGTTACTCACAGAACGTTCAAATTCTGCCCGGATGCTATCCAATTCCACGATGGCGTCTTCATAGCCACCAAGCGCTAAAAAGTCCGAACGGCGCAAGCTAAATTCTATGGGGGCGACCAGTGCCGGAGTGGGTACATAGCCGAAGGCATGACGGGGCATATCTAACACGTTCGCCATAATCGTGATGCCGCCACCAGGCCAACGATACACGGGCGCGCCACCACAAGTAATTTGTGTTAACCGTCGCTGCACCGATTGGGTTAATCGTACTGGGTTCTCTGTGACCCCAGCTCGTAAACTGCCACCAGCGCCACCCATAAACAACACCGTGCATAAAGAGGGTTCGCAGTTTTCAGCAATACGTTCAACCGAGGGTTGCAACGCCTCGGGCATGGCAACCGGTTGCGGCACCAGGGCTTCATCCAATTCGAAGTAGGCGTATTGTTCCCCGGTGGTGGAAATCATTAACAAGCGCAATCCCGCTTGCGCTGTTTGTTCTTTAAAGCCTTCAATTAAAGCTAAGGGATCATCAATGTCGGTACCACCCCAACCACTACCGGGTTCGGCGACTTGAAAGTAACGCCCCGGGGTAGAACGTCGCCCCTTAATTCGAATGCCACTGGGCTCCATCCCCAACATGCGCCCGGCTTGGTGTTCGGATAACACGCCCGTGATGTGATCGTCCACCACAACCACCTCATCCACATAGGGCGCCCATTGACGAGCGAACATGCCAATGGTCGCTGAACCACAACCCACTCGCATCACTTCTTCGGTAATGCCATTAACCACCGGCGCGCAACCGGCTTGAACTTGCACCGTGGCACCCTCATCAATGTTCATTTCTACAGCTTCACGATTACATAAAGCCAGTAAGGCTTCGCAAGTAATTCGGCCCTCTTTTTTGGAACCACCCGTTAAATGATTGACCCCACCCAACGACAACATTTGCGAGCCGTATTCGCCGGTGGTCACGTGCCCAACCGCCTCACCTTCTACTCGCACCAACGCCTGCTCAGGCCCTAAATGACGGTCAGTATCAATTTTGATTTTTACACCGCAGTAACTAAAAATGCCTTCGGTTACTACAGTCACCATATCGACGTCATCGATTTGCTGGCTAACAATAAACGGTGCGGGTTTGTAATCGGGGTAAGTCGTACCCGCGCCAATGGCCGTAACAAACGGTTTACTCGGTTGCAGCCATTGACCATCCCAGTTATCCGATGAGGTGTCTTTGCGCAAAAACTCCACAACCTGAGCATCTTCTTGCTGCTGCTGATGTTGCAACACCGTAAATGGATCCACTCGGACTAAGTCGCCACCGTCGTTCGCGTAACGATCGCAGGCACCGGTTCGACCATCCTTGATGTAACACAACACAGGACAGGCATCACAACGGATTTTTCCGTTCGGTTCGGGAACCACGGATTGACGAACCATAGCTTCAGCCCTTTTCTATGGCCGCAAGCACCGCATCGGGTGTTGCAGGCAATCGTGAGATACGCGCACCACATGCGTCTCGTATCGCGTTTAAGATAGCGGGGGCTGTGGGGATGAGCACGTGCTCGCCTAAGCCTTTAGCGCCATAAGGGCCTTCAGCATCCGCCACTTCAACAACGATGGATTCAATCGGCGGAATATCACCAATGGTGGGAATCAAGTAGTCGTGTAAATTCTCTGTGCGCCCGGGAATATAACGCTCCATTAAAGCCAGTCCAATCCCTTGGGCCACCCCGCCTTGAATTTGCCCTTCCACCAGATCTGGATTGATCGCACGGCCAACATCATGTGCGGCCACAAATCGAGTTAACTCCACTTTACCAATAGCCACATCCACACTCAGTTCCACCATTTGCACGGCATAGCCGTACATGGCATAGGGTTCACCTTGCCCATTATCATCCAGTGGTAAGGTGGGTGGATCGTAGGTCTCACTGACACACGCGATATAGCCTTCTTCATCCACGAGCAGTTCCGCCCGATTGACTGTGTTATCAAAACGAGCCATTTGTTCACGAAGAGCAAGCCCTGCAAGACGCGCTGCATTGCCCGACACAAATGTTTGACGTGAAGCCGACGTTTTACCCGCATCGGGGGTGATGTCGGTATCGCTACTCACCAATTGAATTTGATCCAGCGGCACACCAAACGCATCCGCAAAGATTTGTGCAATAACCGTGTTCGAACCTTGCCCGATGTCTACCGCACCTTGATGCAAACAAACACTGCCATCCAATTTAACACCCGCCTTAATGGTAGATGGGTTGGGCAATGACGTATTCCCACAGCCGTACCAACCACTGGCAATACCGACGCCGTATCGCACACTAGAACCTGTTTGCGCAGCGTTTGCATTGGCTTGTTTGGCATTATTTATTGCGCTATCCCAATGCGTTTGCACCGCATTCAAACATTCGGTAATGCCAACGGAGTCTTTAAATATTTGACCCGTCACTGTGGGTTGCCCATTTTTTAACGCATTGTGTTTTCGGAACGCCAAACGATCCATACCAAGCTGGATAGCTAAGTCATCAAACGCGCTTTCTTGTGCAATGGTTGCCTGCGGCACACCGAAGCCACGAAAGGCACCGCTGGGCGCGCAATGCGTAAAGACCGCTTTGGAATTAGCTTGATAATGGGGAATTAAATAGGGGCCGGACGCGTGTATGGGCACGCGATTCGCCACTGTTGGCCCCCAAGAGGCGTAAGCACCGGTATTAAATAGGCCGTTAAACGTAGCGGCGGTCAGTGTGCCATTTTCGTCACAACCAAAGCGCACTTGTATAGCTGCCGGATGTCGTTTAGTGGTGGATTGCATCGATTCACGCCGGGTGAACGTCACGCGCACGGGACGATTTAAATGCCAAGCGGCGATGGCGACCAAGGGTTGCCAAGACAAATCTAACTTCGATCCAAATCCGCCACCGGTTGCACTGGACACCATGCGCACAGCCGATTCTTCTAACCCCAGCACATCAGCCACCGCGTTGCGATTCATAAAGGGCGCTTGCGTGCAACCGAACATGGTCAAGCGTTCGCCGTCTCGCACCGCATAGCCGGCTTCAGGTTCCAAGTAGGCATGTTCAACAAAGCCCGTGTCGATACTCACTTGCGCCGTGTAGCGCGACTGGTTCAACGCCTGTTCAGGATCACCGCGTTTTACTAAGCCTTCACACATCGCGTTGTTCGGTGCGTATTCATGCAAGATCGGAGAGCTGGGTTCCAACGCAGATGCAGCGGTTAAGACGCATTCCAATTCCTCAAACTGAACCGGAAAGTCTTCGCCAGAAAAAGCCGCCATGGCCTCGGCCTCCCCCACTACAGCCGCAACCGCCTCACCTTTGAAGCGAGTTTCTTTTTCTGCAAACACCGGTTGATCTAAAAACGGCGGAATCACACCAAAGGCGTTTTTTCCTGGCACATCCGAGGCGGTGAATACACGCAGAATGCCCTCATGGTTTGCAAGGTAACGGGTCAAATCTCCGAACGAAAATTTGGCTCGATGAAATGGTGCACGGATGACCTTTAACACCAAAGCGTTATGCGGCGCCACATCATCACCGAAACGTTCGGTGCCGATCACTTTGGGTACACCATCGAGTCGTATGGGTGACGTGCCGACACTGTCAGCCTCAGGATGGGCACCGAGCGAATTCAGCAACGCATTTGGATTTGCCGGTGCGTTTTCCGCTTCGCAAACCGCTGTTAAAATCTTGCGATAACCCGTGCAGCGACACAGAACCCCACCGAGTGCATCTTTGGCAGCTTGCTCGCACGGCGATGGATTTTTTCTGAGTAAAGGTGTTGCAGCTACCAATAATCCAGGCGTACAAACCCCACATTGCGAGGCACCGTGCTGCAAAAACGATGCAGCGAGTTGCTGGGTTACCGTCTCAGATTCCATTAAGCCTGCTACCGTGTCCACTCGTCGCCCAGAGACCTGACCCACCGGCACCAAGCAGGCACACACCACTTCACCATCTAACAGAACTGAGCACAGTCCACAATCGCCCGCATTACAACCCACTTTCACATCTTGGCAATGGGCGTGCTCTCGTAATGCATCACTCAATCGATGCGTTGATGGGAGCTGTACTGACGTCACTTGACCATTCAGTGTAAATTCGATGCTCATGACTTACTTAGGCTCGACTGGATTGACTTAAAGAATCACAAAGCGACAATAACGTACGTTCCACAATCGATCGCACGACGGTTAATCGATAGGCCGCTGAACCGCGCACATCATCGATGGGTGATAATTCCTGGAATGTACAAGCGGCCACACAGGCTTTCAACGATTCAACGTCACGCACAGCCAATCCGATGAGCGATTGCTCTAGTTGTTTAAGACGTTCTGCAACAGGAGAACAAGACCCCACGGCGATCGCGCAATGATTTATTCGTCCCTCATCATCACAATCGATATTAATCGCCAACATGGCGATGGATATCACTAAATATTTGCGTGCACCCAACTTGATGAATTCACTGCATTGCGACACAGTGGGTGCAGGAATTTTGATGGCCGTGATCAATTCATCGGGTTGGCGCTGAGTGCTGCGAACACCAAGAATAAACTCGGATAATTCAAGGGTGCGTGTCATACCCACTTTTTGCAGTTCCACGGACGCATTCAAAGCCAACAAAACCGGTACACCGTCGGCCGCAGGCGATGCATTGCACAAATTGCCCACAACCGTGGCTCGATTTTGAATCTGCACCGATCCCACTTCACGAGCTGCAGCTTTCAAGCCATCAAACGCGGGGGGTAAATCAGCGTTTATCACTTCAGTCCACGTCACCCCAGCACCAATCGTCCACACCCCATCAACGCACTCGATACGTTTCAACTCATCACAAGCCATGATGTCTATCGCATCAAGGGGTGCAGGTTCATCCATCAGCGCCGGGTAAAAATCTGTACCGCCTGCAATGATGGGCAGTGGATTTTCAGATAGGCGCTTTAGGGCGTGTTGCAGATTCATTGCAAGCCGTCCTTACCCTCTGCCTCTTCGTGTGTAAGCCCACCTACGCGCGGTAACGGTCGACCCGAATCGGTTACCGCCACAGCCACCAGAATTTCATTGGCTCGCGGAGCATCATTTATGGACACTTCCATGCCATCAAAATGTGAGCGCACATAAGCTGCGTCTTTATGCCCAAGCGGCACATCCAAGACTTGTCCCATCGACCCCATTTTTTTACTGGAAGCCACTAAAGCTGCGCCTTTTTGCACCGCTGCACGTAACGGTTTTCCTAAGCGCGGGTGAAGAATGGCGGCGGCGTGCTCAAGTTCTCCGTTTTCACCTACCATCGCAGACTTACCATAGCTTTGCGCCGCTTCAGGTTCTATGCCCAATGCTTCAACAGCGCGTCGACCCAGCAAGTCCCCCAGTTCCTCGCCAATCACCATGAGTGCTTCAAGGTCTTCAACATATTCTTGAGCATGGGGGTTTTCAATCACCGCCACCGCCGCAGCTCGCCGCGTTGGTGGGTTGATGGCTTGGCCCATTTCCTGGTGTATTTCATCAACAAACACCGCGATTTTTCGTATTTTTGCGCGACTCATGCACACTCTCCTATAGACATACGCTGCCCTTGGCAATCGATGAACACCGCCTTGATGGTGGCTTCTTGCATAATCGTTTTCGCCGCTTTCAACCCTCGCTGCAATGCAGCGTGACGATGTTGTTTGGGTAATTTATCAACGTGCGTGGTAACCCATGCGTCACCCAAATCTGAGTCTGGCTGTAACTCAACCGCCTGCACACGACGTACGAATGTTCTGTCTAATTCGTCACTGGGTAATTGCACTTCATTCGCGATCAGTGTGGCAGCAACATCGGCTGATGCAGCGTTGGGTGCCAACACCGTCACCGCATCGGCGATACCGAAGCTGTGACTTCTGCCGGCCCAACCGCTGGTGGCAATCCCACCAATTCCGTCGCCAGAGCGTATTCGGATCTGCGCCGATGGTGTTCCTTGATGCGTGCAGACAGTAAGTTTTGTATGCGCCCCGTCTGACAACATGAAAGCGATATCACCGCCATTGTTTACCCAAGCCCGTTTTAACGTTGGCACCGTTTGCACCATACCGTTTAAAACATGATCGGCCACCGCCCCAGCGACCGCTGCCATGGGAGTCACAAATCGTGCTGAGTGTGGCAAACACGCCTGCCACATCGAAAAAGCCACAACACCAGTAGGCACTGTAGACGCGCTCGTTATCGCACGCCTTAAGTCAGGTAATTCACTAACTAAATCTTCCAACACACCTTCAAAGACGTCCGTCGCCGCTTGATGGGCCAGCGCAACTTCTGCAGCTGTGCCATCCACATCGATCAACAAATCGATGGGGCCGTAGTGAAGGTGTAAACGTTCGCGCGATTGTGACGCGCGCCCTCGTGTTTGCGATGGTGTCTCGCATAGCCTGGACTGCGATGGCGAGTTGGGTGCCAGTTTTGTGGCAACAGGCGCCCAGCCACGAGGCTTGGGTTTAGCGCAAACCGTCGGCACCGACAATCTCAGCCGCTTTCAGCCCGCCCACGCGTTCATGGACACGCGCACCGGTGCTCATAACCAGGGCTAATAACATCTCGTTGGCGCGGGGTGCATCGTTCACACCCACGGTCACAGTGTCAAAGTGACTGCGCACATAGGAGGCATTGATATGTGTTAAGGGCACGTCCAACTGCGTGCCCGGGCTACCCACCTTTTTGGTGGACGGCACGATGGCTTTGGAATCGCCCAATAATTCACGCATGGCGTAGCCGCCAGGCACATGCCATAGCGCGCCGTGCTCCAGTTCCCCAGCGCCACCCACAATCGCACCTTTACCAAAGCCTTGAACCTTGTCCGGCCCACCTAAGGCATCAATTAATCGTTGGGCCATGGTTAAGCCCAACGGCTTAAGCGTGTCCATAAATCCCTCAATATCGGCCGTATAGGCGCCCGCAAAAGGGTTCGCTATAACCGCCAAACAGGCCGCTTTTCGCAGCGGCGATGCAGCCACAGGGCCGCCTTCGTGGAAAATCTCTTCCACAGACAGGGCAAATTTTCGCACTTCTATTTCGCTGGGTGAGGAGGGGCTCATATTTGCGTTTCATCGATCATTGGTGTACGAATGATCTTATTGAAACCGTTGGTTGCTCTAGGGTCAACCTTTTTTTGCAAGAATCCGAATTCTATGTACCAACTCGACAAGCAAATTGGTTACAAATTGCGCTTGGCGCAGCAGCGACATGTGGAAATTTTTTCAGCGCGCTTGCCAGAAATAACCCCAATGCAATTCAGCATTATGGTGCGCCTGCGCGATGAGCCAAATGTCTCTCAAAACCAACTCGGCCGATTAGTGCAAATGGATGCTGCTACCACGAAAGGTGTGGTGGATCGATTGATTGAACGAGGCTGGCTACGATCCCGCCCCAGCGAAACCGACAAACGGCGCAGGAACATTTCATTAACGGCTCGCGGCCACGAATTTTTAGAATACGCCATAGTTGCGGCCGCTGACATCACGAAAAAAACGTTGCAGCCCTTAAACAACGCTGAGCAGAACCAATTGCTAAACCTGCTCGACCGATTAAAATCTGATTAATTCTTTACCGTTAACTTTTGTGGAAAAACCAGTATGAGCGAAGCCACCCAGAAACTCGTCATTAAGAACATTGGTCGTATGTTATCGGGCAAGCTCGAAGAACCGCTAATTGACGGCAATTGTATTGTGGCGATTGACGGCAAGATCACAGAAATTGGTGACTATAAAACCCTAAACACAGATCAAGCAACAACCGAAATTGATGCTAATGATGTTTGGGTAGCACCCGGTCTAATCGATAGCCACGTACACCCCGTCATTGGTGATTACACACCAAGACAACAACAAATTCATTGGATTGATTCCTGTTTGCATGGTGGGGTAACCACCATGATTTCAGCAGGCGAAGTGCACATGCCTGGTCGCCCAAAAGACATCATTGGTTTAAAAGCAATGGCAATTGCCTCGCAACGTTGGTATGAAAATTTTCGCCCCAGCGGGGTGAAAATGCACGCAGGGGCTCCCGTGCTTGAAGAAGGCATGGAAGAGCACGACTTTAAAGAGTTGGCTGAAGCCGGTGTAAAACTCCTGGGCGAAGTGGGTTTAGGGTCTGTGAAAGCCGGTGAAACCGCAGCGCAAATGGTTAAGTGGGCTCGTAAATACGGCATTCAATCCACGATTCATACCGGTGGCCCGTCAATCCCCGGTTCTGGTTTAATCGATAAGGATGTCGTTCTAGAAGCGGACGCTGACATCATCGGCCATATCAACGGAGGCCATACTGCCCTACCCGATGACCAAATCATGTGTTTGTGTGAAGGCTGCCAGCGCGGTATTGAAATTGTGCATAACGGTAATGAGCGCGCCGGTCTTTTAGCAATGCGCACCGCATTTGAATTAGAACAGTCAGAACGCGTCATTTTAGGTACCGATTCGCCGGCAGGATCTGGCGTGCAACCGCTTGGGATTTTGCGCATGATTGCGATGTTGTCTAGTCTCGGTAATGTGCCCGCAGAAATTGCATTTTGTTTTGCTACCGGCAACACCGCGCGCATGCGAGAGTTGGATACCGGTGTATTGGAAGTGGGTATGTCAGCAGACTTTATCTTATTAGATCAAGCGCAGCACTCACCCGGAAAAGACATGCTTGAAAGCATCGAACAAGGCAATCTACCGGGTATTGGAATGACCGTGATTGATGGTGAAGTGCGTTCTCATCGCAGCAGAAACACGCCACCTGCGACCCGATTACCTTCTGTGGTTAGCGCTTAGTCGTTGCTTTAGGGTAGTTCTAGCGTTGCGTGTTTTCGCAACGCGGTATCCAGCATGAACTGGTAGAGCTCTGGATGGAGTGTTAAGGCGGAATCAGCTCTGAACTTCCTATGTGAAAACTTTTTTATGTGAAATTTTTAATCTCTGAAAATAATACGTTCATCAAGCTCAGCAATGGAAGCACAACCCACCTGCGCCATAACCGTACTGATTTCGTCTTCTAAGATATCGAACACCTGATCCAGACCACGAGCACCATTAGCGCCAATAGCGTAAAGAAACGGACGACCCAGAAATACAAAATCCGCTCCCTTAGCAAGCGCTTTGACGATGGAATCGCCGCTTCGTACGCCGCTATCGATCATGATTGGAATATGGCTCGGCAACGCGTCTCGCACATGTGGCAGCTGATCAATGGGGGCAACCGCGCTGTCCAGTTGTCGACCGCCATGATTGGATAGATAAACCGCATCCGCGCCATGTTCCACGGCATGCAAAGCGTTGTCCACTGTGCAGATTCCCTTGATGACTAGCTGGCCTGGCCAAGCTTTGCGCAGCCGTTTCAAAAATTCTTCATCCAATAAGCCGCGCGTGGCGGTTCGGGTAAATGAGGCATCGTTCGGATCATTCGAAAAATTCGCAAGTTCAGGCTTCCCCTTAATTAAAGTGGTAAGAGACCACTCCGGGTGCAGTGCTAAATCAAAAAATTGGCGAGGACCAATTTTCAACGGCGCTTGGAAACCATTACGAATGTCTCGTGCACGGCGTGCGACTTTCTGAGCATCCACCGTCAGAATGAGCGTTTTATAGCCTGCTGTTTTTGCTCGCTCCACGAGTTTCATCGCCTCGTCGACAGAGGGGCCGACATAAAGTTGAAACCAGGCATTATCGTTCGCCCATTGCGCCATGTCCTCTAACGATGCAGAGGCTGCGGTGGATACACCGATTGGAATTTCTCGATGTACAGCCGCTTCGGCCAATAAGCGATCCGCCCCATGCCAAGACAGCGCACACATACCCATGGGCGCAATTCCAAAAGGCAACTTGTATTTGTGCCCCATCAACGACGTGGAAAGATCTCGTTGGTTGATGTCATTAAAGGAACGCGGCAACAGCCGAATGTCACGGTATCGTTGCGTATTGTTCGCAGCAGCGCTTTCTTCACCGGCCGCCCCATCGATGTAGTCAAACATGAGTTTGGGCACTCGCCTACCCGCTCGTTTTCGGGCATCGTCGATGGAATAGATTGGATTACGCATACCGAATAGTTTACTTCGAATAGGCCCCGCATCCGAAATTTTTAGTTATTCCATTCAGGATGGCGTGTCTCGTGCTTTGTGACCATTGCCCCAATAAAAAATGGACTCGATGTGTATTTGTTACAACAAACATTGATCTCCCGCTGTCTACAGATGGTTATCCCGGCGCTGGGACTGCTGTTGTTGCAAGCCGCTCAGTCTGCCAGCGCACAGCTTTTACTGAATGAGTCAGTGATTGAAATGGATGCCAACCAAGCCAGGGGGTCCATTCAGATGAGCAATACCGGCTCAACGCCTATTCAGGTGTCAATTGATTTACAAGAAGTGTTAGCGCCCGGCACCTTTGGCCCGCTGGACGAAGTCACGATACCGGTTCAGCCCTCCATTCTACAAATAGAGCCCAATCATTTCGAGCTGCCACCCAACGATAAAGTAACCGTTGCCATACATCACTCAGTAAGAGCCCTGCAAGACGATGAGGCGTATCGATTGTTGATACAGCCGACGACGACATCCCAACACTCTGGGATGAATATTTTATTGAACTATGACCTGATGTTATTGGTGCGACCCGCAGACTCTGAACCGAAAGTTCGACTGATAAAAACCCATGAAGGTGTGGCTTTTGAAAATCAAGGCACCACCAACGCCCTGCTAACCAAATTACAAGTGTGCGACGAATCTAAGAACGTGTGCCAGTCATTGCCCAGCCAACGCTTATATGCAGAGCAACATTGGCCAATTGTTCTTCCGGAAGAATTTGATATTCACCATACTCAAATTAAAACCCATCAACGGCAACGCGGACAATACAAGAGCATTGACTATCGCATTCCAGTGGATTTTGCGAGCAAATAGTTACTCGGCAAGCCTTGCTTTTATTTCTTTGTTCTTAGCCATTCGAATTTCATATTCCGTGGGATCGTGAATACCCATTCACCCCACCCGCACTCCACTCAGACATCACGGCTGACTTCGATCGATACACGTCTACCTGCAACGGATAACAAGGCGTGGTGTCGTCGGAATGGCTGCTGCCACAATCGCCACCTGGGCATGTAGACAAGGCACCGAGCAGATCAGTTTCAGCGAAAAACTCTAAATAGTCCCCTGGGCGAACCGGGCTGGCTTTCATAAAGTATTGCTGTGTGGTTCGCGTAAAACCGGTGCACATGAAGACATTTAAAACATCATGAATATGATGTTCCACATCTTTGGGGTCTTCTTGAAGGTACTCAGCCAGAGCCCGAGTAAGATTGGAGTGGCAGCAATAGTGGTAATCAACACCGTTTAGCATTCGGTTTGTGTAAGGGTCACAACGTGTTCCAATAACATCGTGAATTCCACCGCCATCGTCATCGAAACCATACCAATCCAGGGTATTTTGAGTCAGAGTGGCAAGGGGCCGTAAATACGGCACATTGCTCCACAGCCGGTCTCCAGTGGTGACGTGTGTGGCGTGCAGTTGTCTGGTCTTGCCGCTGAAGAAGCGTTCCGATAAATTCGTCGCGTTCCACAGGTTCAAGTCTCCCACTTGTGGTCCGACCACACTCACAATTCGCGCAATATGACCAGCAGGCACAGAAATGGTTCGCGCATCTCGGGGAGGAACTGTGACCGTGTTCACCAATTCCAAATCGCTTCGAACGGCGTCGTAAAATGACGCATTGTAAACTGGCAACTGACTGATTTCGTAGCATATTTTGGCGGGCTTGGTACGTCTTTCCGCGGCATCTTTGGGCTCCGAATACATCGGCTTATGCATTAAAAACCATCCTTTTAGATCATTGACTATTAAGCAATGTTCGTCAATGATTGTAAACTGTTGTAAACGCTAGGGAAGGAAGTTGATGAATATCCTGCTCGTTGAAGACCACCGCTTGGTCGCTGACGCTATGCAGATCATGCTCAAACAGCTCGGATCTGATGTCACAGTTACAGCCTGCTACTCCACGCAGCATGCCTTATCTCTCCTGGACGAGCAGCCGCGTTTCGATCTTATATTGTCCGATCTAATCATGCCGGGCATTGATGGTTTGGGTTTATTGGTTGGCTTAAACAACCGTGGGGTTCGCGTTCCTGTGGTCATGATCTCGGGCGTGGACGATGAGCGTGCCATTCGCAATGCTTATGACAATGGCGCAGCCGGTTTTTTTAGTAAAAGTATGCCTAGCGTTGAGTTGGTCAATGGCCTAAAGCGTGTTCTAGCCGGTAAACGATGCTTTCCAGAACGCATGACAATGGAAGACTGCTCCTCCGTAGGTCAATCGCGTAACAGCACGCGTACCGCCGCCGATGGATTTACTCGCAAGCCAGGTGAGAAACAATTACAGGTTCTTCGCTTAATGGCAGATGGCAATTCCAACAAGCAGATCTCGCAAATTGTGGGTATCAGTGAAGCCACGGTGAAATACCACACCTCTCAGTTATTCAAGCTGTTGTCAGTGAAAAACCGCACCTCATGCGTGCGAGAAGCGCATTCGCGCGGCTTATTGAGCAGCTACGAAAACGCGTCTTGAGAGTCCCCGCCATTTTTGCCTGACCAGTTCTTCGCAATAACGCCGTAAGGTACCAAAGCCACCAAAGCAACACCCCATTTCACCAATAAGTCGGTGACCATGGGCATGTGCCACCAATCCCCTTGCCCAAAAAACGCTAGCACCCAGAACAGCGTGTTGTCGATAAATGAACTCAGTGCTGATGAGACAATTGGTGCAACCCACCATGCATGCTGGCGTAAACGATTGAACACGGACACATCCAGCATTTGTGCGACGAGAAAAGCGGTGCCCGAGGCCAATGCAATGCGTGGATCGGCCAAGATCAATGAGGCGACAACGCCGACGACAAACCCTACCGCCACGACCTTTCTCGCGGTACTGGCGCCATAGATTCTGTTGGTCAAGTCCGTCACCAAGAACGCGACTGGATAAGTTAACGACCCCCAAACCAACCACTCGGTGATTTTGATTTCAACTAGGTAATTCGAAGCGGCA
Organism: uncultured Granulosicoccaceae bacterium; assembly: GCA_937930305.1. Classification (GTDB taxonomy): domain Bacteria; phylum Pseudomonadota; class Gammaproteobacteria; order Granulosicoccales; family Granulosicoccaceae; genus Granulosicoccus. The sequence goes on from CALGLE010000018.1 coordinate 76,784, forward strand.
ACAATAATCGCCATGGCCAGCACATAAACCCATGGGAATCGAGATAACGTCATATCGGGTGTTCAAAATTGCAATGCGGCGGCGACCGCGAGGGCTGCTAGTTTACTGGAAACTCTGCCAGTCGAGTAAAAGCGGTGGATCGATCCGGTTGCCAAAATACCGCGATTCGATCCAGCCGCGGCAATTCTGTGACCGTGTTGGAATACAACTGCACCAGCCAATCGTGATAGCTGTCTGAAGCACTCTTATCGCTCATGCGGTTTGACAGGGTCATGTGAAAACGAAAGTCATCAAGCACGTACGGGTAGCCGTAGGCATCCAGATATTCTCGTTGCCGCGGTGATAATTTTTCCGGCTCACGACGATCCCGATCATCTTTGCCCAGCGCGGCACGGAAGGGCTCAAACACCTGTAATACGTTAGCAGCAAACGCATTGATCTCAGTCGCGCCTGCAGGAAGGGTGAGCGCATGGAATCCATCCAACACCCTCGGTGCAAGGCCTGTCAAATCGGTTGCTTGTTGGGTTTGGACATACTGAGCCACGGCATCAATCAATGCTGACTCATTCACACCCTTAGCCAATTCCATGGGGGCTTTGAGTGTGGCATGAAAACCATAATATGCCGCTTTTTGAATAACGCTCAATCGCTGCGAATGGTCATCATCTAAGCCATCGGCACAAAGTACTCGACGGCCAAATTCAGCCAACTCAGTGTTGTCTGCTGGAGAAAAATACAGCGCGTAGCGGGCTTTTGCTGTTGCGGATTGATCGCGACTCACGCGACGCGTTGCCCACCAACATACACTTCACGAACGATGGGCGTGTTGTTGATAACAGTCACTCGAATTAAGTCACCTCGCAATCCATTAGCGATGCGACCCCGGTCGTCCATATTAACCATCGCCGCGTTATTGCAGGTAACCAGGGCAGCCGCTTTAGGCAAACTCCATCCTTCCAACTCGGCCAACACAAACACCGCTTGCAGCAAACTGGCTGGCACATAGTCAGAACTTAAGCCATCGAGTACATCCGCGTGCACCAAATCCAATGCACTCACATTGCCAGAATGCGACCCCCTTCTGACCACGTTAGGTGCACCCGCTATGGTGAATAATCCATGCTGTTTCGCGGTTTTAGCCGCTTCCAAAGAACAGGGGAATTCAGAAATTTGCACACCATCTCTAACCCCATCAAGCACATGCTGTTCGGTTGTGTCATCGTGACTGGCTAACACCAGGGGATGGTGATTTTTAAATCGCTCCAACACCATTTCACGATTAATACTCACGTGCTTTTGACCCAATGCAATCCGTTCTTGAATCATATGTTCGATTTCACTGTCCGCGCGCTCGCTGCGGCTATTGTGACGACGCAGCTCGTCTAAGTCACGCCATTGCCGCTGCCCAGGGGTGTGATCCATCAACGACACCAAACTTAATAAAGGGGCATCGGCCGCCGGTTCAAGTACGTCCATGATGTTGGGATCGGTTAATTCGCAACGAAAGTGTAAACGATGATCAATTCGGAAAACGCCGGCATTGTGCGCATCGTGAATGGCTTGCTGGAGTTCCATGAACAATCGGTTTTGCGGCTTATCTTCATGCGGAATGGCGCCCACGCGTGTTGAATCAAACACGGTCGTTACCCCACTGGCCGCCATCTCGGCATCGTGAGCGACGGCGGCGGCCGTTACGTTTGGCCAAAATGTTTTGGGCCTGGGAATAACATGGCGTTCCATGTTATCGGTGTGCAGCTCTATCAAGCCCGGCAGAAGGTAATCACCTTCACAATCGAGCCCAGCAATGGGTGCTGAAGAGCTCGCGAAATGAGCGGATTCAATGATGTCGCTGATGACACCATCGCGAACACACAAGGCCCCGCTCAAAAGTTGATCGGGTAAAACCAGTACCGCGTTATGAAAATCTTTGTTCATACCGCATCAGAAGTTGTGTTCAAAAAAAATATCAACGCTTATTCAACCGGAGTTAACCAACCGTACGGGTCGGGTGCGTTGCCCCATTGGATGGCGTTGAGTTGCTCGCGTAAAGCTCGAATCTTTGGCCCAGGTTGCCCCGATCCGACCGCGTAGTCCCGACCTTTATGAATAAAAGTGCCTACCGCTGCCAATACGGCAGCCGTACCAGCAAGCCCGGCTTCACACTCAGGGTTTTCGGCACGCTGCAATAATTCTTCAATGGTGATGTCGCGTTCGGATACTTGCATTCCATTATCACGGGCCAAGGTCAAAATAGAATCGCGAGTTACGCCATGCAGGAAGGATTCATCCAGAGGCTTGGTGATTATTTCGTTACCGTCTATGAGAACAAAGTTTGCAGCGCCCGTTTCACTCACGCCCTTCTCATTAGCAAAAAGTACTTGTTGTGCATTGTGGTCTGCAATGGCACGTTGGATATGTTTAAGAGCACTGGCGTAGTTACCGCCGCCTTTCACCATGCCGTGATCATCACCACAACGCATACCCACATCGTCTAACAATAAACGCAGCGACACTTCACCACCGGTGAAGTAGTCACCCACTGGCGATAACAACACGTACATTAATGAAGTGTCAGTGGGCTCAGCCGCTTTTCCGATAGCGGCCTCCAAGCCAATGTGCGTTGGGCGAATGTACATGGATGCCGGTGGCGACGGAACTTCATCGCGAAAGCGTTTCACGATATCGGTAATCATTTGGCTGGCGTGTTCGTTCGAGAAGGCCGGTAAATACAACAGTTGGCTGCTTTGAGAAAAACGCATGACATTTTTATCCATGCGAAATATTTTCACGCTCCCGTCGTCATGACGAAACGCTTTTAAGCCTTCAAAGCAGGTACTGGCATAGTGCAATACATGCGCTCCGGGATGCATAGAAATGCTATCGGAAAGTTGCACGCCGATGGGGCTCCAATCGCCGTCGAACTTACTCACCGTCATTTCAGGCATGAAGCGTGTGCCAAAATCGCGGGCCATGAGATTCCTCGTTACGTATTGCCAAATTTAATGAGACTGCTGCAGCAGGTTACAACAACAACTCCCCTGCCAACCACTGTTGTGCAGCAAGGCTCTTTGGCGTTTCAAAAAACGGCGCGGCGGCTTGCTGCTCTACCAGCGCACCTTGATTCATCAACAACACCTCGTCAGCCAAGCGCTTAACTTGATTTAAATCATGACTGACAATCACGATTCGACACCCTTGATTCGCCGCTTGTTTTAGCATCGCCTCAATGGGGGCCGTAGAAACAGGATCTACGCTGGCAGTCGGTTCGTCCAAGAACAGTATCGCAGGTTCAAGCACTAATGCACGCGCCAAAGCCAACCGCTGTTGTTCCCCAGCGGAAAGACGCTGTGCTGGGGTGTTGACAATAGCGGCTAATCCAGCGGTCTCCAAAGCCTGGAGCGCTTTTTCCTTGGCCTCTCTGTGTTCGTATCCGCGGGCTTTGAGGGCATAGACAACGTTGTTTGTAGCCGACCGAGCCAACAAAGCCGGTCGCTGGCTAACAAACCCCACCGCTAAGCGGGTGGTTTGTTGCGTGGCATGCACTGCCGCGGTTGGACTCAATGCTGGCTTGCCGCCCCAAGTGACACGTCCAGTGTCTGGTTGCAATAGCCCGCCTAAAATTCTTAATAGCAACGATTTTCCCGCACCGTTCGGCCCGATGATCGCGGTGCATGGAGCGGTTCCAACGCATACGGATTCTACCGAGAGTAACTGGCGCTCTTGCCGCTTAACCGAGAGGTCATAGGCCTCAATGGGCAATACCGATTCAGCCATCACAGAACATCTACCGATGTACTGTTTCGCGATACCGCCCGCGTGCCGAGCATGACTAAAATATTCACTATGATGGCGATGGAAACCAACACCATGCCCAAACCCAAAGCTAAGCTCAGATTCCCTTTAGAGGTTTCCAACGCAATGGTGGTTGTCATCACGCGCGTCACGTGGTTGATATTGCCACCCACAACGATCACTGCCCCCACCTCAGCAATGGCGCGTCCAAACCCTGCCAACAGTGTGGTGGCCAAAGCCGCCCGTGTCTCCCACAACAATGTCAGCATGCGCTGCCAACGGTTAACCGCAAACAACGTTAGCTGGTCTGACAATTGTTCGTGTGAGCGAGCGATGTGTTGACGCGATAGGGCCGCCACGATGGGGGTGACCAACAACGCTTGCGCGATAACCATCGCAGTGGGTGTGTACAACAACTGCAAGGGCCCAAGCGCGCCGGCATTCGACAACAATAAATACACCACTAAGCCAACCACCACCGGCGGCAAACCCATGAGAGCCGTAATGAGCAAAACCACGACCCCACGGCCTGGAAATCGATGCACCGCCAACCAAGCCCCCAGTGGCAGCCCAAGAATCGCTGCGATGAGTACGGCTGCTCCGCTAACCTGCAGCGAGAGTATGATGATTTCGGCCAAGCTGGCGTCAAACTCTGTGATGAGCCGGACCGCCTCAGCGATGGCACCCGAAAAGCCTGCCATGTTAACTTGTCGTTGGAAGTTGAGTAACGAAGTCTGAATGATGACACAAACCCGCTGGATACCTTCACGTCGGCGCCGATTTCGAAGCTTAAGTGAGCAAGAAATACTGGCGTTAGCCATATCGTCAGAGGAAGACGATGGTCGAATCTATCGCGCCTATGCGGATGGCTTAAGGGGCGATTTTCCTGCCAGTGCCAGCGTTTTCGATGCGATGGCCGATGAAGAGGACAACCACCGTCAGCTCCTGATCGATCTGCACCGCGAGCGATTTGGCGACACGATTCCGTTAATTCGGCGTGAGCACGTCAGTGGTTACTATGAACGCAGCCCCGATTGGCTAATGCGGCCTTTATCACTGGAAAAAACGCGCGAAGTAGTGGAAAAAATGGAACGCGACGCGGAACGTTTTTATTTAGCCGCCGCCGCTCAAACCAGCGATGCCTCCACCCGCAAGCTGCTCGGTGACTTGGCCCATGCCGAAGGCAACCATCAATCGATGGCGGTCAACCTGCAAACCGAGCTTCTACCCGATGATGTGCGTGCGGAGGAGGACGATAAGGCTGAGAAACAATTTCTTCTCACCTATGTTCAACCTGGGCTCGCGGGGTTGATGGATGGCTCAATTTCTACGCTAGCGCCCATCTTCGCTGCTGCTTTTGCCACCGGCAGAACCTGGGAAACCTTTCTGATTGGTTTATCCGCATCGGTGGGCGCTGGTATTTCCATGGGCTTCACGGAAGCTGCACACGACGACGGGGTATTAAGCGGTCGCGGCTCACCTATAAAACGCGGATTTTCATCAGGAATCATGACGCTAATTGGTGGTCTAGGGCATACCTTGCCTTATCTCATTCCCGATTTTAAGATTGCCACCACGGTAGCCATTGCCATTGTGTTCGTCGAGTTGTGGCTGATCACCTGGATACAAAACAAATACATGGAGACCCCTTGGGGACGAGCCATGTTTCAAGTGTTGCTTGGCGGCTCTTTAGTGTTTGCTGCTGGCATCTTGATTGGCCACGCCTGACGATCACACATCATCAACACCTTACATTTTATTAAACACAACCTGCGCTGGTTGGTGGGTGGTTTGTTGCTGACTGTTTTCTCAAGTTTTGGGCAAACCTTCTTTATCGCCTTGTTCGCCAGTGATATTCGCGCGGCGTTCAATTTGTCTCACGGCGGCCTGGGCTGGGTTTATATGATTGCCACAGTGGCGAGCGCGACTACCCTCATCTTTGTGGGTAAAGTCGTTGACCATGCGCCCGTGGCTGTTGTCGCCGGCGGTGTTTGCCTGGGCTTATCGCTCGTTTGCTTCAGTTTGGCTTGGGTGGATTCTGTGTTCGGATTGGTGCTGACCTTGTTCGGCTTGCGCTTATTTGGCCAAGGCTTGATGACACACACTGCGATGACCGCGATGGGACGCTGGTACGCTCAAGAACGCGGGCGGGCGGTATCCTTAACCGGGCTAGGGCATCAAATCGGCGAAGGAGTGCTGCCCTTATTGGTGGTGTCTTTGTTGTCAGTGGTGGCTTGGACCCAGGTTTGGCAAGGGGCCAGCCTCATGATGTTACTCGTCGCCTTGCCGCTTATTGTGCTGCTTATGCGAGTCGAACGCTTACCACGCGGCACAGCCCCCGAAAGCGAGGCATCGAGCCAGCGTCAATACACTCGATCGGAAGTTTTACGTGATCCCCTTTTTTGGGTGCTGTGTTCCACCACTTTAATGCCGGCGTTCATCGGCACCTCTTTTTTCTTCCACCAACAACACGTTGGCGACGTAAAAGATTGGTCCTACACCTTCATAGCCACCACGTTCTCTGTCATGGCCGTGTCGAACATTCTTTTTGCCCTACTCGCTGGCGTACTCATCGACAAATTCTGTGCCACGCGATTGCTGTCAATCTACTTGCTGCCATTGGCCTGCGCGTGCCTTGTGATGTATCAATTTAATCACCCCAATGCATTGTGGGTTTACATGATCCTGCTCGGAGCATCCGGTGGCACCGCTAATACCCTACTGAACGCAATTTGGCCCGAAATTTATGGCACAAAACATTTAGGTTCCATTCGTAGCCTCGTCATGGCAGGCATGGTTTTCAGTTCTGCCCTAGGCCCAGGCGTGACAGGTTGGTTCATTGATCAGGGCGTGGACTTTCCCTCACAAACGTTGGTTATGGCCGTTTGCTGCCTCTTAGGCTCCATAGCGTTGATGCGTGTGTCCACCACACTTCGCACCAGAGCCTAGTTACGCGGTGTGGTCCGCTTTGGGCCATACTTAGATCAAATACAAACGTTATAGTGTTGCCATGAATACATTGGTTATAAATTGCGGCTCCTCCAGCGTGAAATATGCGTTGTTCGATGCTCATGAATCGGTATTACTCCAAGGTAAGCGCGAGCGCCTATCGGCAAATGAAGGCAAAAGCCATCAAGACGCTTTGAACGAATTGTTCAAAGAACTCGAAGCGTTTGACATTAGCGCCATTGGTCATCGTGTGGTGCACGGTGGCGACGCGTTTCGAGCGCCGACCCCCATTGATGTCGATGTGATTTCCGCGATAGAACGTTGGTGTCCTGCGGCCCCCATGCACAATCCTTACGCCTTAATGGCCATACAGGATGCACAATCACGTTTTCCCGACTTACCCAATGTGGCCGTGTTCGACACCGCGTTTCACGCGCGTATGCCACGCCGCGCATCCACCTACGCAATTGATCATGATGTGGCCCAAAAACACGACATTAGACGATTCGGTTTTCATGGCATTTCTCATGAATACGCAGCTGGCGTGGCCGCTGGTTTTCTACAAAGGCCATTGGACTCTCTGCGCTTGGTCACCTTGCACTTAGGCAACGGTGCCAGCGCCTGCGCGGTTGAATACGGGCGCTCCGCAGAAACCAGTATGGGAAACACACCACTGGAAGGTTTAGTCATGGGCACGCGTTCTGGCGATGTGGATGCCGGTGTTTTACTCGGTCTGTGCCAGTCGGGCGGCTACAGCATTGAAGAATTAAACACACTGCTCAATCGCAACAGCGGACTGAAAGGATTATCGGGGATCAGTAATGACTTACGCGATATTGAAGAAGCGGCCGCGCAAGGTCACGATCGCGCGCAATTGGCCATTAATGTGTTTGCGCATCGCGCCAGAAAATATGTGGGTGCTTATGCCGCGGCAATGGGCGGCATTGACGCCATCGTTTTCACCGGCGGCATCGGCGAAAACAGCGCAAGCATGAGAGAGCGCATATTGCAGCGCTTAGAATTTTTAGGCGTGCAATTAGATTTAGATCGAAACCGGCGCAGCCAAATTGCTAAAGACGAAGAGTACGCCGTTATTTCTGAGCCGCATTCCAGAGTGGATGTGATCGTGGTTAAAACCAACGAAGAGCGCATGATTGCGCGTGAAACTCAACGGGTTGTTGGCACTGAAACACCGTCGGATGTGCCCAGTATTCCCATCGCTGTAAGCGCTCGCCATTGTCATCTCACTCAAGAGACGTTTGAGAAACTTTTCGGCGCTGGTGCTGAACCGACAATGGACAAACCGCTCGTCCAACCAGGGCAATTCGCGTGCAAAGAACGCGTGAATTTAATCGGCCCAAGAAATCGCATTGACGGCGTACGGGTACTGGGCCCACTGCGATCGGTGGATCAAGTCGAGGTGGCGAGAACCGATGAGTTTCGTTTAGGTGTCGACGCACCGGTGCGAGACTCTGGGAAAGTATCTGGTTCCGCCCCCATCACGCTTGAAGGACCTGCGGGTACCGTGAAACTTAAAGAGGGTTTAATTTGCGCTCGCCGGCATATACATATGCACCCCGACGACGCGACTCAGTTTGGCGTTAACGATAAAGATGAGGTGTCGGTGTCCATTCTAGACGGAGAACGCAGTCTGATTTTTGGTGACGTCTTAGTGCGAGTAAAAGATAGCTACGTTCTAGAGATGCACATTGATACCGACGAAGCCAACGCAGCTGAACTCGGTCGTGGCGCATCCGGTGGCTTATCAGTGAATGACATTGACAGCGATGGTGGTGTTAAGCAGCTGGGTAAAGGGGCTTACCAAAAGAAGGAGAAAACGGTTTGAGCTCAACCACACTGGGGCCTGAGCTTTGGGAAGAGGTACTTAATTATTGGTTTCAAGAACTCAAACCGCTGCAATGGTTTCGATCGTCCGCTGAATTGGACAACACCATCACATCAAAATACGCAACCGCCCTAGAAGCACTCGCCTCTAATCCGTATCTACCGCCGGTAAACGATGACACCTTATTGGCTTGTGGCATCACCAGCGCTCATGAAGTACTGGCCGCCATTATCATCACAGATCAATTTAGTCGAAACATTCATCGCGGCTCAGCAGACGCTTTTGCTACCGATCACATGGGTTTGGCCTTGTCCAATTACTTAATTGCCACAGGAGCGCTGCAGCAATTTGAAACGGATGAAATTCAATTCGCAGTGATGCCTCATATGCATGCTGAAAGTGAGCAAAGCCAAGCGAGCTGTGTGCAACTGTTCACTGAATACGACATTGAATATGGCATGGAGTCAGCGATCGAGCATCAAAAAATAATTGAGCGATTTGGCCGTTTCCCACATCGCAACGCGGTACTCAATCGTGAATCTACTGATGCTGAGAAAAACTATTTAGTGGATGCCAAGGCATTCGGGCAAGCTTCGGGCTAACGATTTTTAAAAATCCAGGCGCATCGCCAACTCCTCACGGTTCTCGATTACACTGCGAGCAAATATTGTCGATTTTCTAGAGAGCTTGGGGCGATGAGCAACACCGTAGTCAATTCTTGGAACGAATTTGATCCGCTAAAACACGTCATTGTGGGCCGCGCGGATCACACCTGCATCCCGCCAAGTGAGCCAGCAACCGAAGCCAAGGTTCCAGAAGACAGCGACATGCGCGGCATGTGGGGCCCTCGTCCTCTCGAGACGGTTGAAAGAGCAAATGCGCAACTGGATAACCTGGCGAAAACCCTTGAAGATCGTGGTATCAAGGTGGATCGACCGACGCCCATTCAATGGAACCAAGCTGTTAACACACCAGATTTTTCAACCGCTAGCCAATTCGGGTGTATGCCACCGCGGGACGTTTTACTCACCATCGGCAGTGAAATCCTGTCAGCGCCCATGTCGTTTCGTTGCCGCTATTTTGAGTACCTGGCCTATCACGACTTAATGCAGCGCTACTTCGATGAAGACCCTAATTTCCGCTGGGAGCAAGCCCCTCGTCCCCGATTAGATGATCGCTCTTACCAATCCGGCTACTTTGATGAAATTACGATTGATGAACGCTTAAGTCGCACGGCCGCCTTAGATTTTGTAACCACAGAACAAGAACCCTTATTCGATGCGGCCGATGTCTGTCGTTTAGGTAAAGATCTGTTCATACAACACGGTTTAACAACCAATCGGCGCGGCATGGAATGGTTGCAACGACATTTTCCAAACCATCGGGTCCATGCCGTGAATTTCCCAGGTGACCCTTACCCCATACACATTGATGCCACCTTCGTCCCACTGCGCCCTGGACTCATCATAAACAACCCGAATCGCAAACTACCAGAGGCTCAGCGTAAGATCTTCGCAGAGAACGATTGGGAAATTGTGGATGCGGCACCGCCTTCTCACAACCAACCCCCTCCACTGTGTTATTCAAGCATTTGGTTATCAATGAATTGTTTGATCATCGATCATAAAACGGTGGTGGTTGAAGCCAGTGAGGTGTATCAACAAGAGCAAATGGATAAGCTGGGCATGAACGTTATTCCAGTGCCCTTTCGGGATGCCTACCCGTTTGGTGGCGGGCTGCATTGTGCCACTGGAGATGTACATCGGGAAGGCAGCTGCGAGGATTATTTTCCGAAACAAGTGCCTGGCACCTTGCTGCGCAGCTGATGACAAATTCCATGCGAGCGATCGTGTCTCTGTCGCTCGCCATGTTATTTTTTGCCATTCAAGATGCGTTGTTCAAACACCTTGTACAAGACTACGCCGTGTTACAACTCCTACTGGTGCGGATGTCGCTAGTGGTATGTGCGTTGTTAGCCGTCTTTGTTTTTCAAAGAAGAAAATTACAGTTGCGCACTCAGCATTGGAAACCGATGATGCTGCGAGGTTGCCTCGCATTCACCGCATTCACTTTGTATTATTTGGCGCTGCAAAAAATACCGCTGGCAGAAGGTGCGACGGTATTAATGAGCGCGCCCCTCTTTGTTACGGCGCTGTCGGTCCCTTTGCTGGGTGAGAAGGTTGGCATTCATCGCTGGATTGCGGTGTGTGTCGGTTTTATTGCAGTGCTGTTTATGCTAAAGCCGGGTACCGGTGTTTTTCGGGCCATCATGATATTGCCACTCATTAGCGCGGTAGTGTATTCATTCATTCCTATCATTACGCGTAAAATTAAATCCACAGAAAGCGCCTTTACCATTACCTTTTACACCACCGTCGCCTACTGGCTGCTTTGTGTTTTGTCGGCCGTGCTGGTGCACAGCGTACCAGCCACTGAGAACAGTTCAGACTTTTATTCCGCGATAGCGCAACCGTGGAGGATGCTCAAACCGCAATCCCTGATTTTCGTAGGCTTCACTTCTGCGCTTTTTTGCATATCGATCTTGTTGATTACCGTCGCCTATCGATCAGCACAAGCGAGCGCCATCGCATCGTTTGAATACAGCTATTTAGTTTGGGCCATGCTGGTGGGCTATCTCTTGTTTGGTGATATTCCCACTGTGATAACTTGCTTGGCTGCAGCCGTTATCGCTGGATGTGGTATCTATATTACCTGGCGCGAACATCGACTCAACGTTCGAAGCCAAACGCCTGCGGCAGCCGTTGCCGAAACTAACGTTCGTTAAACGATAAGGAAAAACCTGTGTTTTTATGCTGTGGCGATTCATTGTTTGATTTGTTTGTTGACTCAGACTCCCAGGACAACGATATTGCGTTGTCCGGTGGCGTCGGTGGTTCCCCACTTAATGTTGCGATTGGCTTGTCACGCTTAGGGCACCACAGCCGCTATTTAACACGGCTCAGCACCGATCCGTTCGGACAGCGCATGCAGCGGCACTTGGATAACAATCAAATCGATACATCGTTGTGCGTGCAAACCGGCCAAAACACCACCTTGGCCATTGTGGAAAAGCAAAATGATGGCTCAGCAAAATACGTTTTCTACACCGATAACACCGCTGATGCCTCGATAAATCCGGCCGACATACCCGATACACTTCCAGCAGACATTCAGGTCTTGCACGTAGCCTCTTATTCAACCGTGCTGCCTGAAACGGGCGCTACGTTACAAGCTTTAGTGGAACGTGAAAGCCAACATCGCGCCATCAGTTTTGACCCAAACTTACGCTTAATGGTAGAACCTGACCTCACCCTTTGGCGCCAAGCTTTTAAAAACATCGGCCAGCATGCCTTCTTTATAAAAGCCAGTGATGAAGATGTGGATGCCCTAGTAGGCGAAGGCCAATATGAAAAGTTTTTGCAACAATGCCTGCAACTCGGTGCCCAAGTGGCGGTGGTCACTCGGGGCCCTAACGGGGCCATGGCGGCAGACGCCAACGGTCAAACCGTCACGCTGCCCGGCTTGGAAATCGAGGTGGAAGACACGGTAGGTGCCGGCGATACCTTTCAAGCGGCGGCGTTGCATTGGTTAGTTTCAAATCATCATATAGGTGCGTTAGACCATGGCCGCACTCAGTTGACCGGGGAGCTGGATTTAGCGGCGTGCGTAAGCTTTGCAATAAAAGCTGCCGCGGTAACCTGTACTCGTCGCGGAGCGGATTTACCACGACTAAACGATATAGAATCGAGTTAATGAGCCAATCGGGCCGTCTCATTACACAAGTTTACAATTTGCGGTTTTAACAAGCTATTCGTAAGATTTTTCCGCAAAAAGGCCTAAAACAGGGTGTTATTGGTCATATCAGCACAATATTTGAACAAAAATTTACCAAATTAAAACTGGCCTGAGCTGTATACGCACCAGAGGCTTTCAGATGGTTCACGAGTTGCATTTCACACTGCTGTTAAACTCTCGTCTTCAGTATCCTTTCATATCAGGAGTATCCCATGTTCTTCATCCTGGCTATTATTCTATTCGCTGCACTAATTGTTTGGCTTGTCTTAAACGGCATCAACGAGATGCGTTGGGTTCAAGCCCACCTTCACGATGAAGAAGTTGCCAATGACCCTGGCATCATTCCGAAAATGTCCGAGCTCTCTGGCACAGGACAAAAAATTAAAGAAAAAACTCAAGCCGCTTTTCAGGAAGATGGCGCCTTGGGTAAAGCGAAACAACACGCTCAAAATGCCATGAAGGACGACGGCGCATTAGGTAAGGCGAAACAGAAAGCGCAAGACTCGATGAAGGATGATGGACTGTTAGGCAAGGCCAAGCAAAAAGCGCAAGACTCGATGAAGGACGACGGACTGTTAGGCAAAGCCAAGCAAAAAGCACAGGACGCGATGAAAGACGATGGTGCTTTAGGTAAAGCGAAGCAAAAACTTCGCGAAGGTGACTACGTCAACAAAGCCAAAGACCTAACCAAAGGTGCGGGTGAGAAAATTAAAGGCGCTGGAGCTGCGGCCCGATCACGTGCCGAAGACATGCGTAACTAAGCCGAAGACGTGCGTAATTAATAGGGATTAGTTTCCTTACTAAGAAGCCGTATTCACGCAGTATCGGGGCTGAACGCAATGTGTTGCGCTCAGCCCCTTCTTTTTACCCGAGAATTTATTAGCCCCACAACGCTCTGGGCGCTGGGCGCATGACGCTGCCATCGTATTGAATCGGCGACTCTCGATCCTCCCCAAGCAACAGCGGCCCATCCAGGTCCGTCACCTTGGCGCCTTCAGCGACGAGCATCGCCGGAGCCATCGCCAGTGAGCTGGTGACCATGCAACCCACCATAATGTCAAATCCGCGTTCAATCGCGGCACGCTTGACATGCAGTGCTTCGGTTAAGCCGCCGGTTTTATCCAGTTTAATGTTGATCATGTCGTACTTGCCGACTAACGCGTCCAGTGAATCGAGCCCATGACAGCTTTCATCAGCACAAACCGCTAACGGGCGTTCACGACCCAGTAGCTCAGCATCATCTGATTGCGGCAGGGGTTGTTCAACCATGGACACGCCAAGTTCCAACATGACCGGCGCTAATGAATCGTAGTCTGCAGCTGACCAACCTTCATTGGCATCCACAATGAGAGTGGCGTTCGGTGCCCCTTCTCGAACCGCAGTCAGGCGTTCTAAATCTCCAGTGCCACCCAGTTTTATTTTTAGTAACGGCCGTGCCGCATGTTGGGCAGCCGCTTCACGCATAGCGTCGGGTGTATCCAATGACAAAGAATAGGCTGTGGTGATCGAGCCCGGTGCGGTTAAGCCGGCTAACTGCCAAACGGGCTGACCTGTGCGTTTGGATTCTAAATCCCATAAGGCACAATCTAGTGCATTACGAGCGGCACCCGCTGGCATAGTTTGACGCAGAGTCTCTCGATCCATACCAGCCAGTATGTCTTGCTGGATGGCTTGAATTTGAGCCGTCACGCTATCCAAAGACTCGCCATAGCGAGCATAGGGATAACACTCCCCACGACCCACCTGTGAATCATCGCCAATATGAACCGTCAGCACTTCGGCCACATCTCGAGAGCCTCGAGATATGGTGAACGTTTGCTTGAGTTTAAACGCATCTCGAGTGATGGTTAGCTGCAAAAGATTCGGCCCCTACTTCAGTTCAGCAATGAGCCTTTCGGCACCGTGACGGAAAGGATCGACCGTGGGTAAGCCCAACTCCGTTTCGATGCTTTTGCATAAAGCCGTTGCCGCAGCATCGTCCAATGCGGCAGTATTAACCGACACACCCACCACTTTGCATTCTGGGTTAACGACTTTGGCCAACGTTAACGCAAGCTCACGCAGTTCAGTCAGTGAGGGCAAGCTGTATTCGGGTAATCCTCGCATGTGTGTGCGGGTAGGTTCATGGCATAAAATCAAAGCGTCTGGGGCCCCGCCATGAATCAATGCCATCGTTACACCACTGTAGGAGGCATGGAACAAACTGCCCTGGCCTTCAATCATGTCCCAATGGTTTTCATCATTGTCTGGGGTTAAATATTCAACCGCTCCTGCCATGAAATCTGCCACAACCGCATCCAATGGCACACCGTCGCCTGTGATCAAGATACCGGTTTGACCGGTGGCTCTAAAACTGGACGCTCGCCCCGCATCGCGCATGGCTTTATCCATAGCGAGCGCGGTATACATTTTTCCAACAGAACAATCGGTGCCAACAGCTAAACAACGTTTACCCGCGCGAGGTTTGCCGTTTGCGATGGGGTATTCCACCTGCGGAATCCGCACATCTATCAGCTGTCGGTTTCGAGAATTGGCCACTTCAACTAACTTCGATTCATCGGTCAGCAAGTTATGCAAACCTGAGGCGATATCAAGACCCGACTCTAAGGCTTCCACGAAAACACTGAGCCATGATTCGCTGATGACGCCACCCCGATTGGCCACACCCACAACCAAGGTTTTTGCCCCGGCATCAATGGCTTCTTGCACCGTCATATCGGGAATGCCCAAATCGGCTTGACAGCCGGGCTGACGCAACTGCCCCACACAAGCGTCAGGACGCCAGTCTTTAATGCCTTGGGCCACTTTGGCCGCCAGCGGATCCACCGCGTCCCCTAAAAACAGGAGATAAGGAGATTGAATGATCATATGCCAAACCTCATAAAAACGCGGGCGAGTGTACCACCGACTCCCCTGCAGAATCTGTCTATTAAAGCGTTTTCAAATACTCAAGTAGCGCGCGGCGCTGCGCTTTGCTGAGTTGATCACCAAATGCATGCCCGCCGTTGCCATATCCAGCCTGCGTGGTGTCGTACACCCAGGTGTCATTGGGATCTTGCTCAGCCTGTCCCACGGTTTCAAATTTCCAACCTAGTTGGCCCGTATCATAACTCTCTGGATCACTCGCATCTGCTGCCAGGTGCCGCCAACGAGTAGGCCGTTGATCGCTTTGCAGCAACAATCCGATACTGGGTACTGACCCATTATGCAAATACGGTGCGGTGGCCCAAATACCATCCAGTGGCGGCGCTACATAGCCTTTGGCCGGCGCCGCATGCGACAACTCACCAAACCAGGAATCGTTAAACCACTGTGCGTAGGCTTGGCCAAACGCACCCGTCGCCACCTCCATTAATCGGGCGTCCGTATTTATGGTTTCAATGGGAATGACCACATTGGGGTAGTCGGGCGTGTCCCCGTAGGTGCCATGGCAGGCAGAGCAGTGCGTTTCAAACACGTCCTGGCCCGAGTTTGCCAAGTCTTTCTCGATTTGAAACGGATACTGCGGCGGCTCAATGCTGGCTAAATAGGCTCGAATATCGGGTGCATACTGATCGATCTCATTTAGCTCGCTTACGCTATCTGCACACAGCATCGAGGCTGCCAACATAATGCGCGCATGGTCACCGCGGCCTTCACCTAAATTGAACATGGCGTGCTTTTTCGACATTCGCCACCAAGGCGGTACGCTAACCGGAGGCGGATCGGTTGGCGGTAAAGGATTTTGCGGCTTATCAAGCCAGGTATGGGTGTCCACATCGCGATGAGCAATTAAAGCGGCGGTTAAATTATTTGCAGAATTTACCCCAACCGTCTTTAACTGGATGTAAGGTGCGATGGCAGCCACACGATCAGCAAAGCGTTCCCATTCAGCCGTTTCATCAGCGCCTTGCACCAAAGCACCAGCGCGTTCCACAGCAACCGACGGGTTTTGTGTGAAGTCAGCAAATTCGTTACCCAAGCCGATAACCAATTCTCCAAACAACACAGTGCCATGACACGTTAAGCAGTTTGAACTGACCACGGGAATCCCGGTTTTGCCGATCACACGATTCGTAAAATACGGCAGCCCGTCCATGGAAGCATCGCGTTCCACAGCGATCGCTGCATTTTGATCATTACCGAACGATTGTTGCAGTTCTCGAAAAACACGCTCGGGTGTCCCGCAATTTACATAGGGCGCATGCAGCAGTGCGTGTCGCCCTTTTTCTACATCCCCCGAGCGTTGCGTAAACGCAGGTATTGGCCCTGTTTGCGATAACCAATCCGTGTTTTTATCGATTGTGTTCTGCTCTGCATTGTTGCCGCATGCCGTTAACACCACACAGAACGTGAACCACCCCAAACGACGCATATATTAAAACTCCTATCGACGTGGAAATAAACGAATGAGCCCGGGATAAACCGATTCATCATTGCCCAGTGACTTAACCAGCACACCGTGCTGAACACCTAAGGGTGAATCATTCGCATTCGTTGTCCATTGCTTAGGCAACTGAACTAGCAAAGTACGCGATAACGTCGGTAAGGAAATTTTTATCGATGCGGGAAAGGGAGACAGCTTTTGGGCTTCCTCCTCCCAAAGCGCATCGCGAAGTGAGGTTTCACGACCTTCATCAACCTGTGCCGCGGAAACCGTTACCGGCCCTGTGCCACTGCGCCGGCGGCTGCGAGTGATGCGTAACTGCTGATTGTCAGGCATCACAACACGTAACTCTTCGATGATAACGGGGCCAGTCAATTTAGGCAGTTGACCATAAGTATGTGTCACCCAACCGACCCCATTTTCAAACTGAGTGAACGCATTGGCGATGACCGTACTGCCAATTTGTGTTCGCTGCGGACACTGATCAAAATTCCAGGTGAAATGTTCAGATGGCTGTTTCAGCGTGATTTTGGAAGAGCAGCCCTGGCTATGAAATTGCGCACTTACCCCTCTGACGAACACGGATTCTTCTGTGACATCCGAAAGCGATAAGGCTCTGCGTTCAGCAGCTTGCAGCGTTTCTCTTTCTTCCGTTTGAAAATCATAACGTTGAAACTGATGCATCATGACATCACGAAAAGCCCAATTCGATTCCACATTCGCTTCTGCCGCCAATGCCACTCGAACAAATTGTTGCTCAATCCAGCGCCACTCGTCGGTGTCGTTAGATTGAGTTAATGCAGACAACGTCCACTGTTCAAAGCGTTGTTCGGGTTCAGGCTTAAACGCCTGAGGCGCTGCGGGAAGCGTTGGCGTAGGGAAACTTGCCGCAATTTCCTTTGCTTGTGGAGCGTTCAATAGCTCCATCAGAGACGCACCATTTCCACCGAACAACAACGATGCGTTTGCTGAATTGAGTGACGGCTTATTGAGTTGATGCCCAGAATCTGTAGAGACATCACAAGCGGTGATGCAAAATGAACCCGCGAACAGAGTCAGTAGAAATTTAAAAGGTTGCAAGACCAGAACTTTCCAAAAAGCGGTATTGCAAACGCTTAAAAAAGGATTCATCGGCAAAGGTTGAATAATCCACACTGTACTGTCGATCACCTTCATTTGACCACTGATCATTAAAGTGGTTAACAAATCGTGCAATCGACTGAGTGTTGCCACGAACCTGAATGTCTACGTTCGTTTCAAGGTTAAGGTTATCCAAATTGCGCCGTGTGTAATTGCCCGAGCCTAAAATTAAACGCTGCATTTCCCCACGCTTGGTGTGTATCACTTTGGCATGACATTGCTCGCCCAATGTATTGCACCAACGCACCTGGACTCCCGCTTGCACTAATTCATGTGCCACAGGACGATTAGGCACCCCGTTTTTAGAACGCCCAAACGCGTCTTTGTTCGCATCCAACAGTACACGAACTGATACGCCGCGATCGGCAGCTTGGGTTAATGCGTTCACAATGGAGCGATGCGATAAGTAGAACATCAAAACATTCACATCGTCACCCTCGTTGGTCGCATCAATGGCGGCCAACACAGCATCCAAAATTGCCGTCTCAGTAAGAATGCGAATGAAGGCGGTGTTCATTGCATTGTTAGCGAACTGCTCCGCTTGCCTTTGAGTGGGCTCCGCGGGGGTGCGTTCACTAAGATCCCCCACCGCCGAATTTGCATCCATCGCCATCACGTTTTGAATCTCTGCAATGGCAGCCGAGGCCGCATCCGCGATTCCTTTATTTTTAGTACCGGCAGCCAATGCCAGTAACCGGAATTCGGTGAGCAGTAAATCAGTCACGGCCCTACCTGAGAACTGCAGGCCAACGTTTCTATGGGCGCTACTGCCGTCGTGTGGATTAGCCGAACTCACAATGGCTTGCCAACCGGCTAGGGCTGGGTTGTCCGAATTTTGAGAGCTCGTTGTCGGTGCAGCTGAGTCGTTGAATGTGATCAATAGTTTTCTGTGATTCGCTTTAAAATTCAGCAGCGCCAACCAACTACGGACCGAAACCTTGTCATGACCAAACGGCGGTGGCACCGAAGGCTGGTTAATTTCATTACCAAAAGGACGAATCAGCCCTCGCCAAATGGCTGAATACACCGGGTTGCTGTCTTGCAATTCCACTAAGGGTGTTGTGATGAAATGAATGCCTGCGGCCTTGATTTGCCGGATGTGGGCTGGCTCGACCCCACCGTACAGCGTGTTGACTGGGTCGGTGATAACAACGATGGGCATGGAGGGTTCGCGCGATTTTGCCGCCACCAATGCATGCGTTAATTCAGACGTGAGCGCTCGATGGGTTTCAGGCGTGGGGCCCTGCCAATCATTAAACAAAAAAATATCCAACACTATCAACCGGTTAGCGTTGTCAATTTGAGTCAATACCGCATCGAATAGCGATTGCTCAAGCACTCGAGCTCCGGGCTGAGATTGCCAACTACTGTCAATTAACAGTTTGGCATCGGACAAAGGGTGCCATGAAGTGCGATTCTCCACCGCATCTGGCGGCGGTATAACGGCACGTACCGCGTAAACTGAAGCCACAAACAGCAAACAAATGACAAGTACCCGTTTACCACGCTTCATAGACAAAATTCATAGGTGAAAACCGGTATGAGCGGGATGGCTCAAGCCGCACAAGTTTACCTTTATTAAAACAACGTCACAAATAAAGGAGGTTACGTTGTTAGAATTCCGCCGATAAGAATAAGAACAAAGTACTCCGGCGTTTCGTTGGTAGCGAAACTATGCTCAATGTGGTGCTGCCGACGCCTAACAGGACGGAAAGAAGATCATACATTCATGAAACAAGTCAATTACATGCAACCCGGCGCCGGACTCCAGGGCTATGCCACTGTCCCAGCGACCAGTGACGCAAAGGAATATTTGCGCCTCATTTTGCGGCATAAGTTGGGCATTTTGCTCACCCTGTTATTGGGCGTCGGCCTGGCCACGTTGTATCTGATCAGCACAACGCCTGTGTACCAATCCGAAGCTCTGATCGAGGTGGATTCAAAAAACCCGCTCGATGACAGCACTGTGGTGGATTGGACCGCACCGACGATCAAAGAAGAAACCAATATCCTGCGCTCGCGTCGGGTGTTGCAGCCGGTCGTGGATTTGTACCAACTGCGCAACGAAACTCAGGCGAAAAAAGTCAAAGTATTGGGCGATGTAACCGAACGCGTCCCGGCGCTGGGCAGTTGGATCTCCGGGCTGGATTTTGCGAAATCCTACGCCTGGCATGGTGAATCCCTGGAGATTTCAAACTTATCTGTGCCTCGCGCTTGGGAAGACAATCCCCTCACACTCACCTCATTGGGCGAAGGTCGTTACAACCTGGCGCGCGAAGGCCGCACCTTGGTGGAATCGGCCATGGTGGGTGAAGACTTACAACTGGATGTGGGCGACACCTCCCCGTTAGTGTTAACCGTGACAGAAATGGATGCACCCGAAGGCGTGGAATTTTCTGTTCTTCGTCGTTCTTTGGAATCCACAATTAAAGGGGTACAGGCCAGCCTTGCGGCCGAAACCTCCGACTCTAAGTCCCGCATGATTACTGTGAAGTACTTGGGCGTTGACCCAGTAGAAACTACCGACATAACCAATCAGATCGTTCAGGTGTATAAGGATGTCAAACTTGCTGACGCCTTAGGTGACACGGTCAAAGAACGCGAGATTTTCGAATCCAGCTTGCCTGAATTACGCACGGAACTGGAAGCGGCTGAGAACGCACTCGCCTCGTTTCGTCGACGCACCGGTGCAATCGATACCTCACTGCAAGCCAGCAACATTCTGGGCCAAATCGACATATTGCAGCGCCAACTTACAAAACAAGAAATCGAGCGTGACGAACTGAAAGAGCGTTACACCGATATTCACCCCAGTACGAAACGACTCGACAAAGAAATTGGCATCATCGAGCGTAAAATACGGCAGCTTCGCGGACGTGTCAGCGCCACGCCAAACAACGAACGCGATTTAGAGCAACTGCAGCAGGAAGTGGATGCGAAGCGAAAGATTGTTAACGAGCGCACCGAACGTTTAGAGCAAATTCGCTTAAGAGAAGGAATCACCTCGGGCAGTGTAAAAATTTGGGATACCGCCATTGTGCCCGAACGCCCGATGTCGCCTAACAAGTTATTAGCCCTGGTTGGTGCAACGCTTGGCACGCTGTTCTTATATATGTTGTACCTAACGCTACGTTCTGCTCTGTCTACGCTGATTTCTGACCAAGAATCTTTGGAACGTGCATCAGGTTTACCGGTGTACATGACCATACCTAAGAGTAATGCGCAAAAACGTTTGGCCTCAGCCCCCACGGTTGACCCAAGACGCTTACTACCAGGCAGCACCGAGAAGAGCGACAGCAAAGCGCTCGCCAATGTTTTGGCCGTGGGTAAGCCCGACGATTATTCGGTTGAAAGCCTGCGCGGCTTGCGCTCCATGCTGGAAGACGTCATGGACGGTGCCAAGAACAACATCTTGATGATCACCAGTCCATTACCCAGCATGGGCAAATCGTTCATTAGTTTGAACCTTGCGGTACTGCTGGCGCAGTCCGGCAAACGCGTGCTGCTTATTGATGCCGATTACCAGCGCGGTCAGCTGCACAAACAATTTGGATTGAAAATGGGCCCCGGCTTACCCGAGGTGGTTCGCGGCAAGTCTGAACTGAAAGAAACCGTAAAAGCTACTCAGGTGGAAAATTTGTATTTGATTCCACGAGGGTTCATGGGCGATGGCAGCGGCCGCGAAATGCCCGGGGATCGAGAATTCGGCCGATTTATGGACGTGGTCGCACACCGCTTTGATATCTGCATCATTGATACACCGCCGGTGCTGAGTGTTTCCACAGCGGCCAGTTTGGGTAAGCAAGCCGGCTCAACACTAATGGTCGTGAAGGAAGGGGAAATCAAAGAGCCACAATTGGCAGAATCCTTGAAACGATTAAGTTTCTCAGGCATTCGGGTCAACGGTTGCATATTAAATGGCTCATCGACCCCTACACCTAGGCATTACGCCTACTACAGAGAACAGATTGATTAAAAACTGACCAGACACTAAACTATGAGATTTAGTACCCAAAAAACAACAAGTAAGACCGAGCCATCATCCCAGCGGCCGTCAAATCGTCAACATTTGTGAAAGGGATTACCTATTAGGTAAAAATCACACCAACTTAACAACATGAAATCACAGACGAAGGCTAAAATTAGATCAAATGGATGGTGGCGAAAAAAGCTACCTAGCTTTAGGAGAAGTCTGTGTCAGGCGTAAAGTTGGAAAAAAACAACAATCCTCAACCCGTCAGCCTATTCAGTGACGAGTCGGCCAACGCATCAACAGTTCTAAGAACTGTCGGTGATTCTCATTGGCGCTCAATTGCGACCAGTGATAATACGTCTTTGCGCCCACTCTCAGGCATCGGGTGCGCATTGAAACGCGGCTTCGATTTCGTGGCTGCTTCTATTGCCTTGGTTCTGTTATTTCCCGTAATGGTCATCATCTCAATCGCAGTCAAGCTAGACAGCACGGGACCAGCGTTGTTTTGTCAGCCCCGCAGTGGTCGTAACCGCGAAGTCATTAAGGTGTATAAGTTTCGCACCATGTACCAATCCAACCCATCGGCTAAATTTGTTCAAGCTCAAAAAGACGATCCACGCATCACACGCATTGGCGGATTCCTACGTCGCACCAGCTTGGACGAATTACCTCAGCTGCTTAACGTCATTCAAGGTTCTATGTCTTTAGTGGGTCCACGGCCTCACCCGCTGAAATTGGACGAAGACTTCCGCCATGTTATTCCAGCGTTAAATTCACGCTACTGCGTAAAACCCGGTATCACCGGTTGGGCGCAAATTAACGGCTATCGTGGCGAAACTCGTCAGCTGAAAGACATGCTCGGCCGAATCGAACACGACCGCCACTACATCCGTAACTGGAGTGTGTGGTTAGACTTACGTATCCTAGTGTTGACAGTTTTCAAAGGCTGGACTCACGAAAACGCATACTGAATTGAGTGTGAGCGAGCAACCTCTTCCGCATTATCGTCTGCTCGGCTTTGACGTAAACCCCGGTACCCTGCAAGAGTATCTGAACCTGATAAAACACGGTGTAGCGCACGAACAGCGCTACACCGTGCTGTACCACAATTTGCATTCTCTCTACAGCTACTTCACCTCGAAGCAACTGCAGGCAGATTATGAAAATTGCACCGTCTTAGTCGACGGCATGCCTGTCATTTGGCTGATGCAGGCCAATGGCATTCCTGTCACTCGCGATCACCGTCTGACCTATGTCGATTTCATCATGCCCATGATGGAACTGGCCCGCGATGAAGGTCTGAAAGTGTTCCATGTGGGCCAGAAAGCTGAAATTCAGCAAGAGGCGATGAACCGGATCCGGGAACAGGTTCCAGGTATCGAGATTGCGGGCCACGACGGATATTTCGATCAAAGTTCGGACAGCGTTGAGAGCCAGCGCGTGATCGAGGAAATGAATCAGTTCGAAGCGGACATCGTCCTGGTAGGATTCGGTGCACCAAAACAAGAAGCGTGGCTAGCTGCAAACCGTGAAAAAATTACTGCTTCAACCGTCTTTGCCTGTGGCGCGTGTATGGAATACGTCGCTGGCGCCGTCAGCACTCCGCCACGTTGGATGGGTCGCACCGGGCTCGAATGGCTCTTTCGACTCGGGGAAAACCCGCGCCGGTTTGCGTTTCGCTATCTCATCGAACCCCTCTTACTTGCCGGCATTCTTGGCAAAAGATGGCTAATTGAAAAATTCCAGCGCAGATCCGCGTGAATCTGGCTACGCTGAACTTAGCCTAAGCTAACGGTTGCGAAGAAACTCCAACAGGCTCTAGCGGCCACATGGCAGGCTTTCAAGGATTTCCAAGGGTTAGTCGTAAGCTGCGTATACGGCATCCCAATAAGTGCCATTATGGTCAGTGTTTTGCTTTGTTTCACAGCACCTGAGTATAGATTACTCGGCATTCTGGCTGCTGAAGCGCTTATGGCGGTCTATCTTTTACGTATCGTTTTTTTTAGCCGACTAAGCTCGACTTCATCATTGGGTTCGAATCAGCTGCTGCCTTATTGTGCCAGCAGCGCATAAAAATCATGCACACAGCCATCGCCATATGCACCTACCGACGACCTGCTGGGCTGAATCGATTGCTCGAGCATATCGCGCAATTGGAGCTGCCTTCGAATGTCGCTGATCGAGACATCGCCGTTGTGGTGGTTGACAACCACGAAGACGGTGAAGGCGTGGATGTCTGCGAGCGAGTGGCCCCTGATTATCGCTTCGCACTGAGAGCCATCTGCCAACCTGGCAATGGCATCTCAGAAGCACGCAATGCTTCCGTTGAAATGGCCTTGGCAGTTGACCCCACCTATATCGGATTTTTAGACGATGACGAATGGCCAGAACGTGTTTGGTTGGTTGAATTAGTCCGCGTGATTGAATCAGCCGAAGCCGATGTGGTCGGTGGGCCCACCCGATCTGTTTTTCCCAAAAGTGCGCCAACGGAGTTGGTCAACAACCCCTATTTTGGTGCCGATATGAAGTTAACCGATGGGGAACGTTGCGAGTTGCAGGCGGCCGGTAATTTTTTAATCAAAGCCGACACCCTCGCTTCCACTGCGCCAACCAGCTTTCATCCAGATTTCGCTCAAAGCGGTGGCGAGGATTTGGCTTTTTTTACTCAACTCGCGCAAGCAGGTGCCAACATGGTTTGGGCGAGCGCCGCTGTTGTGCATGAAGAGGTGCCTGAGAATCGTTTAACAAAAGCCTGGTTACGTACTCGCATTATTGGTGTGGCAAATTCGCGCGTACGCGTGATGCAAATGCTAAAGCCCGGAGTGATACCTTCATTAATTCGCGGCGCTAAAACCGTTGCATTGTTTGGACAAGCGGGATTAATGAGCCTGATAGGCTTGGCATCACCGAACTTGGCGAACGAAGCTGAACAATTGCGTTGGAAATTCTTGGGGAAATTCAGCGCTCATTTAAATCGCAAAACCACGCGTCCTGAGGGGCACTGATGCCACGCTTCTCCATCATCATTCCAACGTATAACCGAGCCGATTCGGTTGCCAATACGCTGGAGAGTTGTTTCTCACAATCGTTCGAAGATTTCGAAATTGTGGTGGTTGACGACGGCTCCAAAGACAACACCGTCGCTGTGCTCCAAGACATCGACGAGCCGCGTTTGAAAGTCATAACTCAGGCTAATGCAGGACCGGCGGCGGCGCGCAATACCGGCATGGACAACGCCAGTGGCGAGTTCATAGCCTTTTTGGATTCTGATGATGTGTGGTACCCAGAATTCTTAGCATGCGCAGATCACATGCTAAGCGAAGACCCCAAGCAAATTCTTTACGGTCAAATTATTGTGGATCGGGGCGTAGGCCGATATTGGGTCAAGCCCGATCGAGTCATTCAACCCGACGAATCGATTTACGACTATTTGTATGTGGATGGCATGTTCATTCAAACCAGCACCATCGTGATGCCTGCCACATTGAAAGATAAAGTGCGCTGGGATGAAGCGGTCACCTTCGGCGACAACGATCAATTTGCTATTGATCTATGGCACACCGGCACCCGGTTTGCGATGCTACCCAAACCTTTAACACTCTACGCCGACATCATGAGCCCTGATGCCTTGTCACAGCTACCGATTTTCGGTGGTGACACATCAGCTCACACTAATTTCTTTGATTGGATGGCAACGCAGAAGTCTCACATGAGTGAGCGCGCCTGGGCAGGATATTTAGCTCGCTTTGAAAGCGTGGCCATGGCGCGTAAATCACCCATGAAAACGTTGCGGCTTTTGTGGCGCGCAAAGCGTGCCGGCGCGATCAGCATGAAGGGCGCGATTCGCCAAGGGCTACAGTGCTTTTTCCCAACCTACTACCGGCGTTTGGTTGATCAGTATGTCCGCCTACGCGGCCAAGCTTTGAGCGAAATTCAGCGATAAATTATGTTGCCGAACTATCTTTCAGCATATCGCGTACCGGCATTAGCCTTGTTGGTATTGTTGATTGCGTTAGTGCAAGGCACCAGCACGACTTTGTCTCTGGCTTATCATTTTGCACGCCCGCTTGAATCTTTAGTCAATGTCGTCTGGCTAGGCACATACGTGCTTGCCACCGCTGGGTTGTTTGCCAGTTTTGGTATCAACTGGATTACGTGGTTATTTCGCTACCGATTACTGCTCATGATATTGCTGGTCGGTGTCATAGCCTCCACTTTATGGTCTTTAGATAATATTTTAACGCTTGAGCGCTCCGTTCACTTAGTGGGCTCAACAATGATCGCGTTTTATATTGGTTTTTCCGTGCCGCTGTCTCGTATCGTATCCATCAGTGCGTTGGTGTTTTCAATTCTTATGGCTGCCAGTGTGGCTATGGCACTGGGTTTACCCGAATACGGCACTGAGAGCTATGAAGGCTCGATTGTTTGGCGTGGGGTCATGACTGCCAAAAATACCTTAGGTTTCTGGTCGTGTATTTCCTGCATGTTGTGTGTGGCTATGATGTGGCGAACATCAAAGGTCTTTTTGAAAACGATGCTTTGGTGTTTGGGCCTTGGCCTTTCATTGTTATGTTTGTATAAAAGTGAATCTGCCACCTCATTACTGGCATTGGGCATATCCGGTGTGATTGTGTCAGGACTCGTCATTGCTCACCGGTTTCGCTTAGGCTTAATTTCCACACTGGCACTGGCCCTACTTGCCGTGGGAGTGGTGGTCATTATGTTCCAGCAAATCAATACCGCAGAATTAATTGGACGTTCAGGCGATTTAACCGGCCGTGGTGACGTGTGGCAACAAACATGGAAGATTATCTTAGATCGCCCGTTAACCGGCTACGGTTACGGAACACTGTGGTACCCAACCGAAAGTTCGCAGTATATTCAGCAATCGTTATTGGACTTCACGTGGTTGGTATATCACGCCCATAATGGATTCTTACAGGTCGCCTCAGAAATCGGTTTGCCCCTGGCATGCATTGCTCTGTTAATGGTGTTGCAGCAAATGATTGAAGTGGTGTATTGCCAATACCAACGACAACAAAGCGGCACGCTTTTCGTTATTGCTTTTAGTGCCGCGCTGCTACTGAGCAATTATTCTGAAGCCAGATTTCTTGTCAATCGCGAAATGTACTGGATTTTCTTTATCGCGATGCCGATAAGTATGTTGCAACAAGTCAGCGTTGTGATGCGCGATGGTCAGCTTAACCCTCTGCCCGTTCCGCTTAACGATAAGCAGCGTGTAAAAACACAAGAGCGTGTGGCTGAACGCAGCCGCAATCGAGAAATGAAATCACGATTGAAAAGCGCACGTCAGATAAATCCTGAATTACCCGATTCATCCGAACCGGGCCAAGTTATAGACGGTCAAGCGACCCATAAAAGGAGCAAACCATGAGCGCTAGCGCTTCTGAACAGACGGTACTCGTGACTGGAGGTGCAGGCTACATTGGCTCACACATGGTGCGTCAGTTACTCACAGGCGGATTCAATGTGGCGGTGTTCGACAGCTTGTCGCGCGGCAACCGTGATGCCATACCGGAAACAGTAGAATTAATTGAAGGGGATTTAACCCAAGCTGAAGATATCGATGCCGCTTTCAAAGGGCGCAACTTTGATGCTGTAATGCATTTTGCCGCCCTGGCCTATGTGGGTGAATCGGTTGAACAACCCGACCTGTACTATCGTAACAACGTCATGGGTTCACTGAACTTGGTCGATGCCATGCGAAAACACGGTGTTAACAAACTCGTGTTTTCCTCCACTTGTGCCACATACGGCACGCCGGAAAGTTTACCCATCACAGAAAGCACACCGCAAGCGCCCATCAACCCGTACGGACAATCAAAGCTAATGGTTGAACACGTACTGAAAGACTATGCAGTGGCCTACGGATTAAGGAGCATAGCGCTAAGGTATTTCAATGCATCCGGTTCTGCCAGCGATGGCAGTTTAGGCGAACGCCACGATCCAGAAACACATTTAATTCCATTAATATTGTGGGAAGCTTTACGAGTGAAAAACGGCGGCGACCCAAAAGGCACGAATTTGCGCGTGTTTGGTAGTGACTTGCCCACGCCCGATGGCACTTGTGTTCGAGATTATATTCACGTCGAGGATTTATGCTCAGCGCACATCAAAGCCTTTGAACGCATGTGCAAAACCCCCGAAGCAGGAGCTGAGCAATTCAACCTCGGTGTAAACCAAGGCTTTAGCGTATTAGAAGTCATTAATACCTGCAGCGAGGTAACGGGCATTGATATTCAATATGACTTAGTGGGAAGACGCGCAGGAGACCCGGCAGAATTGGTGGCAGATGCCTCTGCTGCAATGCAAAAACTGCAATGGACCCCAAATTACCCGAACGTCAGGGCAGCGATCGAGCACGCTTGGCAGTGGTACCTTGAGCATCCACCTGAGTCGGTTTAACCCATTTCATGATTTCAAAATTTCACAAAGCCTTACTAGCAACCACTATCACAGCTACCCTGCTCGGCACCAGTTCGCTGGGTGCTGCGTCGCAACGCACCTTAGACGACAGCTGTTGGGAAACGACATTCTTCGAACCTTTCGATGCATTAACACTGGCATCAAATGAAGACCCCAATGGCTGGACTACCCAATACATTTGGGATAGAGACACCATTATCAATCAGGAAATGCAGTACTACGTTAATCCTAATGAACACCCGGTTAACCCGTTCAGTGTAAGTGATGGCGTACTCACCATCTCTGCAACGGAAACACCGCAAGACTTACTGCAAAGCACACAAGGCCAACCGTTTATATCGGGCGTGCTGACCAGTCGCAATTGGTTTGAACAACAATATGGACGTTTTGAAGTGCGTGCACAGGTGCCCAAAGGCCAAGGGCTATGGTCTGCGTTTTGGATGCTGCCGACACACGCGCAATGGCCTGAAGGTATCGCAATTCTGCCAGAATTGGATGTTATGGAACAGCTTGGCCATCAACCCGGCACTTATCACACCACGCTGCACACCAACCAAACCGGTAAATTAACCTCGCATCCGTACGATCATAATCGCTTGGGTGATTTAACCGCAGGGTTTCACTTATATAGTGCGGTATGGACTGAGCAACAGGTCAGTTGGTATTTGGACGGTAAACGTGTGGCAACACACCCAAGCCCAAAGGATTTCAATCATCCGAAGCATTTCTTATTGAATTTAGCGGTGGGAGGTTCTTGGCCCGGTAGCCCCAACGCCCAAACTCAGTTCCCGGCGGAGTACAAAATTGACTATGTGCGCGCAATGGTGCCCAACGGCAGCTGTTCTTAACTTATAGGTTAAGGCGCCGCTGCCAGAGGTACAAGCGACCACGCAGCCTTATACGCACTGTTCAACGTAAGCTCATTCACCAAGGTATCGGCCGAAATTAATGATGCATTGGGGTGCAGCGCCTTTGGCAATTGATCAGGCGTTTTAACAAACTCAATGTTGGAGATGATGGCGAACAAGCACAACGCGCCGCCCACAATTAACAAGGGTATGCCTGATACGGGTGAGATTCGGTAACGTAAAAAACGCGATGTTTCTAACCGGGCGATGAACGCGATAAAGATCAGAATCAACAGAACAAGACCCACAACCGCTGGAATCATTTGTGTAGACCACAACCCAGCAACCGCTTCGACTGGATTTTTAATGGCTTGAATGGCGGCAAGATCAGGGCGCGAATCATTGGCGTGTAAGAAATACGGTGTCACGTATTCGGTTACCAAGATGAACAGCATACCTAGAATCAGAAACAGCAAGATGATCCATCGAGCTAAGATTCGAAGTGGCCCTAACATAGCGAGCAAGGTGCCCACGGTTACCGGTATTAATAGCACCGCACCAATCAAAGCCAGATCAAAGCGCCATCCCATGATGAAAAGATCAGCAAAGCCTTGCAGTTGACTAAACCCCTCAACCGACTCAACCCGACTCAACTGCCACAAGCTGAAACCGGCTCTGGTTAACGTCAGTAAGAATAGAACGGCAAGTGCAAACAATGCATACACGCGCAGTAGATGAGTGGCAGAAAGACTTGACTTCATGAGCTGTTTGAACGTCGTTTTAAACTACTTGTCAGTATAGCAGTGAAGCAGAACCACAGTTTTGGCTTCTAGTAAGAACGTCGTCGAGTTGTTCAAAGGTGAATCAGTGCAGGCCGGATCGGCAGTGTCAACACAACGACTCCACTGCCCTACGGGTAAAACCGATGTGTTCAACGGCACATCGAACGTCGTTTCTGCATTATTAATCGCTATCAATGCGGCATTGGCTTTGCCATTGTCTGAATTTTGATCAACCAGCAGCATTAGCATTACCTGACGATACGGATCAGCCCATTCCTCGGAGCTCATGATTTGCCCATATTCGTTTAACCAGCTGATGTCGGGTAACTGCCAGTGCTTATCTCGCACACCACCGTGCAACCACAAGTTCTGACGCAGCAAGGGTAAGCGTTTGCGCACTTGAATTAAATGCCGAACAAACTGATATTGCGGATGGTTTTTTGGGCTGTTCGGCCACGTCACCCAACCCAAGGGGTTGTCTTGACAATAGGCGTTGTTGTTACCGGCTTGGGAGTTTTGTAATTCATCGCCTGCCAGTAGCATCGGCACACCCTGCGATAACAGCAGCGTGGCTAAGATATTTCGTTGAGCACGATCACGATCGGCCACAATATCCGGGTCATCCGTCGCCCCTTCCACACCATGATTGAATGAATGATTCGTGCCGTGCCCATCGCGATTGTTCTCACCGTTGGCTTGGTTATGCTTGGTTTGATAACTCACCAAATCATTCAAAGTGAACCCATCATGCGCGGTAACAAAATTAACGCTGGCTGACGGTCCTCGTTGATTGGCAAAGAACGATTGGTAGCTGCCCAGCAGCATGTCGGCCAGTGGGGATAAGGTGCCCTCCTCATTCGCCCAAAACCTTCGCACCCCGTCGCGGTACTTATCATTCCACTCGGACCACCCCGCAGGATAAGAACCCAACTGGTAACCACCCTCACCGATATCCCAAGGTTCTGCAACAAAACGTGTGTTTTGTAATTCTGGGTCTTGGCGAAGGGTGGAAAAAAACGCGCACCGACGATCGAATGAGGTTGGATTTCTTCCTAAAATGCTAGCCAAATCAAATCGAAAACCATCAATGCCGATTTGATTGACCCAATAGCGTAACGAATCCAAAACCATTTGCAGCACACGAGGATGAGATAAATCTAACGTGTTACCGCAACCACTTTCATTTAAGTAGTTTCGATTATCGTCGGTAAGACGATAGTAGCTTTTGTTATCTAAGCCGCGAAAGCATAAGGTGGGCCCTTCTTCATTGCCTTCTGCGGTGTGGTTGTAAACAACATCCATCCAACATTCGATGCCACTTGCATGCAAAGCATTCACCATCGCAACGCACTGCGCAGTGGCTCGCCCACCTGATGGATTTTCCATAGCAGTGGTTGCAAAGCGTTGGCTGGGAGCAAAGAAGCCTAAGGTGTTGTAGCCCCAATAATTGGTTAAGCCACGGGTAACTAAAAAATCATCGTCCACACCGGCTTGGATGGGAAGCCATTCCACAGCGGATACGCCTAAGTCTGTTAAGTAATCAAGAACCCGTGGATTGGTTAGCGCAGAGTAACGACCTTTTTCTGCCTCGCTCAGCCCCGGAAATTGTTGGGTAAAGCCTTTCACATGCGCTTCGAATATCACGCTGTTTTGAATCGGCTGTTTGGCATTTTTTAACGCAATAAGCGGCGGTAATGCCCCCGTGACCTGACTTTTGGGAACGTAGGGGCCGCTGTCACGAGAGTCAAACGATCGGCACCCATCCGCATGCCCGCGCTGATACCCAAAAATGGCATCGTGCCACTGCAACTTACCTTGCCATTCACGGGCATAGGGATCGAGCAAGAGCTTATTAGGGTTGAAACGATGGCCGGCATCGGGGTTGTATTCGCCATGCACACGGTAGCCGTAAACCAGACCTTCCCCAGCCTGCGGCAGAAATCCGTGCCAAATCTGCTCGGTGGGCCCATAGAGCTCATGGCGCGCCATTTCCTGTTGCCCTGATGCGTCATAAACGCACAGCTCGACACGCTCAGCATGCTCAGAGAATACCGCGAAATTTACGCCAGAGGAATGTAGGTTCGCCCCCAAAGGGTACGCTTGGCCAGATTCTAGAACAGTCAAAACAGCGATTAACTCTCAAAATAGTACGCCCGAAGAGGGCTTGGACCCAAACAACAACGCGATTCTCGTGCCGAACTAGGTTAGTCTTGGGGACACACTCTGACACATTACAGGCTAGCTGGATGACCGAAGCAAGTGATCGCAGAATCTCACAGCTCACCAAAAGCACGTTAGCTCTCATACTCGCTGGCGGTCGCGGAAGCCGATTACACGAACTCACCGATTGGCGTGCAAAACCCGCGGTACCATTTGGCGGCAAATTTCGCATCATCGACTTCCCGCTGTCCAACTGCGTGAATTCGGGCATTGATCGCATGGGTGTGATAACGCAATACAAATCCCACTCATTAGTCCGACATTTGGTCAGAGGTTGGTCTAACTTTCGATCAGAATTTGGCGAGTCCATGGATATATTACCCGCCTCCATGCGAGTAGGTGACGAGTGGTACAAAGGCACCGCCGACGCGGTATTTCAAAACCTCGACATAATCCGCACTTACAAGCCCGAGTTCGTTTTGATCTTAGGCGGTGACCACATCTACAAAATGGACTACGGCCCTTTAGTTGCCCGGCACGCAACGCTGGAGGCGGACATGACCGTCTGCTGTGTGGAAGTATCGGTGGAAGAAGCCGCTGGGTCTTTCGGGGTCATCGAGATAGATGACTCGGGCCGTGTCATCGGCTTTGAAGAAAAACCAGCGCAGCCTAAAGAGATTCCCGGTAAGCCCGGCCGAGTTATGGCATCGATGGGTAACTACTTATTCAGCACAAATTTTTTATACGATGAGCTCATTAACGATGCAGATGATCCGGGCAGCGCTCACGATTTTGGTAACGATATCTTGCCCCGCTTGGTAAAATCTCACCGGGTGTATGCTTTTCGTTTAGGCGAAGATCGACCGCATGAAAGCCCGTACTGGCGGGATGTGGGCACCTTAGATGCGCTGTTCGATGCCAACTTAGAGTTAGTCGAACTCTCCCCGCAGCTGGATTTATATGATCATGAGTGGCCAATCTACACGCACCAACAGCAATTACCGTCGGCGAAATTTGTGCACGATAAGGAAGGGCGCACGGGCATGGCCATTAACAGCATTGTGTCCGGCGGGTGCATCGTGTCTGGGGCTGAGCTAAATCGCTGTTTATTGTTCTCAAACGTTCGCATCAACTCCTACAGCCGCGTACGCGAGTCGGTCATCATGACGGATGTGGAAGTCGGCAGAAATTGCCGCATAGAACGTGCGATCATTGACCGTGGTGTGATATTGCCTCCCGGCACTGATATTGGTTTGGATCGTGCAGCAGATGAAGCCAAAGGCTTTCGGGTTACCGAAAACGGGGTGACCTTAGTCACACCAGATTTTCTAGGTCAATCACTACACCGCTTCCGCTAGAGAAAAACGTTCTAATAAAACCTATGGCTTCCCAACCGCACATTTGCATGTTGGCCGCTGAAAACGATGCACTGCCCGGTGGAAAAGTCGGCGGCATCGGCGATGTCGTGCGCGATTTACCTGGCGCACTGGCTCAAACCGGCGCAACCATCACCGTCATCGTTCCCAGCTATGGCGTGTTCCATAAGTTAGCAGGCGCGAAAAAAATCGCATCCGTCACGGCAGAATTTATGGGCCAAGACGAAGCCATCGATGTGTACACCCTAACCTCAGGCAGTTCACCCTGTGTGCAACAAATCTGTTTAGAACATCCGTTATTCAGTGCCTGCGGTGCTGGCAACATCTATTGCAATGACGGCGCAGATCGACCCTTTGCTACCGATGCAAACAAATTCGCTTTGTTCTCGACGGCCGCTCTTGCCGCTATTACCGAAGGCGTGTTTGATGAGGTTGACGTAATTCATTTACACGATTGGCACGCCGCATTCGCTGCCGTTCTTGCATTCTACGCACCCCGCTATGCCCCCATAAAACACATACCACGCGTATTCAGTATCCATAACTTAGCGATGCAAGGCATTCGGCCATTAGCCGGGGATGTCTCGTCATGGCAAAGCTGGTACGGCGACGTTGCGGTCAGCTTGGACTCAATTTCCGATCCGCGTTGGCCTTCTTGTGTTAACCCCATGGCGTCAGCAATTCGGCTGAGCGATAAGGTGCACACGGTTTCACCCACTTACGCTAAAGAAATTCAACAACCCAATGAAGTACTGCGAGGCTTTCATGGTGGCGAAGGCTTAGAAGCTGACCTACAAGCGGCGGCTCGAGAGAATCGCTTGGTAGGAATATTAAACGGCACAGAATATCCAAAGGCAACGAGCAAACCGCCTGTTAAAACACGCGCAGCTCGCTGGGAAGCGCAGCTAAAAATGATTCGCGACGTCACTTTGAACTGGTTAGGTAACACCGACCCCATGCCAACCGTTCACTATGTCGCGCATCATCGCACGCTGACTTGGCTTGAAAAGAAAACCCCAAAACACATTGTTACCAGCGTTGGTCGTCTTACCGATCAAAAGATGGCAATTGCCCTGCACGTCATGAGCGATGGCCGTACCGCGTTAGAACATATGCTGGACACGCTGGCTGAGGATAATGGTGTGTTAATACTGCTAGGCTCGGGCGACCCTAAGCTTGAAGCCCAATGCCAAAAAGTTGCAGCAGCTAACGATAATTGTTTATTTTTAAATCGATACGCCGCCGCCGTCGCTGATTCATTATTTGAAATAGGCGATTTATTTTTTATGCCAAGCAGTTTTGAACCGTGCGGCATCAGTCAAATGGTGGCCATGCGCTTTGGCCAACCGTGCTTGGTTCATGCGGTGGGCGGTTTAAGTGACACCATAGTCGATGGTGTGGATGGCTTTCAATTCACAGGCACATCACCGAAAACCCAAGCTGAGAATTGTGTTGCTCGTTTTAACGAAGCTATCGACCTGCATGCAAACCATCACGTTCGCTGGCATGCTGTGCAGGCGGCAGCAAAATCTCGGCGCTTTACCTGGTCGGCTAGCGCAGAACAATACCGCGAACACCTTTACCGAGAGGCTGGATGAGCCAACTACACACCGATGAAGTCAACGCGCTAGCTGCAGGTCAGCACGGCTCACCGTTCGCGGTTTTGGGTTGTCACCCTATCGACAATGACACCGCTATAGTACGAACATTTCAGCCAAAAGCGACCGCCGTTACGTTTATTGGAGCGGACGAACAACCCGTGCCCTTAAATCGTGTGCACGATGGCGGCGTGTTCGAAGCCATCGTGTCACGACCGGTTTTGCAATACAGCCTGCAATGTTCAAGGGACGAATACCAGTGGGACACGATTGATGCCTACAGTTTCCCAAGCCTACTCGGTGACACCGATCGGTACCTTTTTGCCGAAGGCAACCACTATGAATTACATCATCACCTAGGCTCGCACCTCACCTCGAATCAAGGGGTGGATGGGGTGCAGTTTGCGGTATGGGCACCCAATGCAAAACGCGTCAGCGTGGTCGGCCCATTCAATGAATGGGATGGTCGAGTCCATGTTATGCGCTCTCATCCTGGCAACGGATTATGGGACATCTTCATACCTAGGTTAGCCT
Source organism: uncultured Granulosicoccaceae bacterium (assembly GCA_937930305.1). GTDB lineage: Bacteria > Pseudomonadota > Gammaproteobacteria > Granulosicoccales > Granulosicoccaceae > Granulosicoccus. The sequence continues at coordinate 112,390 of CALGLE010000018.1, forward strand.
CAGGCACTTTATACAAATTTGAAATCATCGACGCCCACGGCACATGCTTACCCTTAAAACATGATCCCTACGCGCCCTATTTTGAACAACCTCCAGGCAATGCCTCCATCGTTTTTGAATCGGCGTTTGTTTGGAGCGACCATGAGCATATGGCTTCTCGCGCCGACGCCAATCCTTTGCAACAACCCATCTCTGTCTATGAGGTACACGCCGGTTCGTGGCAACGCAACGTGAACGGTGATTCGCTTAACTACCGCGAATTGGCCGATACATTAATCCCCTATGTTCTAGACAGTGGCTTTACCCACATCGAGTTATTACCGATAACCGAACACCCACTAACCGCCTCTTGGGGCTACCAACCTATCGGCATGTTCGCCCCTACCTCTCGGTTCGGCTCGCCTGATGATTTTCGCTACTTCGTTGATTGCTGCCACAACGCAGGACTGGGCGTCATTATGGATTGGGTACCGGCTCACTTTCCCAGCGACGCACACGGTTTAGGGCAGTTTGATGGCACAGCCCTTTATGAACATGCAGACCCTCGCCAGGGATTGCATAAAGACTGGAATACGCTGATTTTTAATTTTGGTCGCAATGAAGTGGCCAATTATTTGATCAGTAACGCGTTGTATTGGATACAAGAATTTCACTTAGACGGTTTACGCGTCGATGCTGTCGCATCCATGTTGTATCTTGACTATTCACGCGAACACGGCGAATGGATACCCAATGAACACGGCGGCAATCACAACAACGATGCCATCGTGTTTTTAAAACGCATGAATGAAGCGGTGCATTTGGCCGGAGGCCTAACCTTTGCCGAAGAATCAACATCATTCCCACAGGTTAGCCACCCCACCTACGACGGTGGCTTAGGCTTTACGTTTAAATGGAACATGGGATGGATGCACGACACCTTGGAATACTTTCAACGAGATCCAGCGCATCGTCAATATCACCAAGATAATTTAACCTTTGGTTTGTTGTATGCATTCAGTGAAAATTTCCAGCTGCCGTTCTCACACGATGAAGTGGTTCACGGCAAAGGCTCATTGCTTAACAAAATGCCCGGTGACGATTGGCAAAAGCGCGCAAACCTTCGAGCGCTGCTTGCGTTGATGTTTACTTATCCTGGTAAAAAATTGCTGTTTATGGGGTGTGAAATTGGGCAATACACCGAGTGGGCACACGATGGCAGCGTGCATTGGGACTTGTTAAACAACGAAGGGCATGCCGGGTTACATCAGTTGGTAAAAGACTTAAACACCTTATACAAAACCAACCCCGCATTGCATTCGAGCGATTGTGATCAAAGAGGGTTTGATTGGATTGATTGCGCCGATGCTGAGCACAGTGTGATTTCGTTTAAACGAACATCCACTGTAAACGATGAACAATTGGTGGTTGTGTGTAACTTTACACCCGTCGTTCGAGACGCCTATCGCATTGGTGTGCCCAGCTCTGGTACTTGGAAAGAGGTGTTGAATTCAGATGCTAGTGCCTATGCAGGAAGCGGTGTGGGTCACGCCGGTGCGGTTGAATCAACCGGCGTTGCGTGTCATGGGCAACCGGATTCTTTGGAGTTGAAATTGCCGCCTTTGTCGGTGTTGGTTTTTCAAGCCTGACGGTACTGTCCCAACAGATGGAGTCGTCCCACTGAGATAGCATCGCAAGACACACTTAGTTAGGGCAGTTCAGCTGCCTTCCCATCGAAACAACCGCGCCCCAAAAAATAAACAAACAACCGTAAACCCAATCAACAAAAGCAGCCGTGGAGCGATATCCACGAACCCTGCGCCATCGATCATCACAGCGCGGGCCGCAGCAATGACTTGCGTCAGCGGTAACGCTTCTGCGGCCAATTGCACCCACCGAGGGGCCGCATCCAACGTGAACCAAGCCCCCGATAGCAACATCATTGGCCACGTGCATAAATTCAACAAGCCACCTGCGAGCTCCTCACTGGGAGTTCGGGAAGCCATCAGCAAACCCAGGCTTATTAAACTTAGTGCACCCAGCAGTAGCACGATAAACAGCAAAAAGTAACTGCCTCTAACCGTGAAATCTAAAAAGATATGCGTGCCAACAAATACGGTGGTTGCAACCGCCAATATTAACCAAAGCCGAGACATAACCTGAGCTGCAAGAAATTCAAACGCGGTTAGTGGGGTGGCCTTTAAGCGTCGCAACACACCGCTTTTGCGGTAACGCACAATGACATAACCGACGCCAAACAATGAGGCAAACATCATGTTCACGCCTAATATGCCAGGCAGCACCCAATCAATGTATCGCACCGCGTCCCCGGTTACCGGTTCTCTTTTATAGTCAGCGCTGCTGAGTAATTGGTCTAACACGTAACCGTTAGGTGACGTTTCATTCACCCAATATCGTTGCGCCGAGCCGTCTATTAACGCATCCAGTTGATGACGTTCCACTTTACGAATACCGATCGCATCCGACTCGACAGTGACAAATGAGGTGTAGCGTTGATCGGATAATGCGTGGGTAACATCATCAGACAAAACCCCGACACGAAAACGGGTTTGGTCTTCCCCACTGAAAACAATCGACAATCCGATAACCAAAAGAACAGGAAAAATAACATTCCATGCCCAGCTGGAACGATCTCGGATGAACTCTCGGTTCCGCGCCGCTAGCACGGCCAAAAATCGACGCAATGCAATCACAAGGCATCCCCTTCGGCAGCCAACGACATAAACAAATCATCTAAGGTGGGTTTGGATACATCCAGTTCAGACAAATTAGCCCCAGTTTCCACCAAAAAGCCCAGCACACTGTTCAATTCGGACGTAGTGAAGCCTACCGTGTTCTCATCCTCGTCGATATGAGCCTCTGGAAAGCGCAAGCGTAAGTCGTTAAGCAATGGTGTGACCACCTGCTTGGGCAAGGTCAGTGTGGCGTCTTGAAATCGTTCAGATAACAACGCATCGGGTGTGCCTTGCGCTAGGATATTTCCTTGATGCATGAATACCAATTCATCACACAAAACCCGCGCCTCTTCCATGTAATGCGTGGTTAATACGATGGTTTTACCCTCGGCCTGAATCGATTCAATCAAATGCCAAAAACGTTGCCTGGCGTCGGGGTCGAGACCGGTGGTGGGTTCATCCAAAAACAGAACATCGGGGTTATTCACTAATGCGATCGCAAGCAACAACCTTTGGCGTTGTCCACCCGAGACTTTGCGCGTGTCTTGATCGAGAAAGTTGCCCAAGGCGCATTGTTCAACCAATTGATCAAACGCCACTGGCTGATCATAAAAGCGGCTGAACATAAGCAGAGCTTCTCGCACCGTCATGTAGTCCTGCAGTGCGGTGGACTGGAACATAATGCCTGCGGCTTCGGCCAGTTGGTCGCCCAACGGTTCTCCACGAAAAAGCACCTCGCCACTGCTGGGCGGCACCAACCCTTCCAGCATTTCTACGGTGGTGGTTTTACCGGCGCCGTTGGGGCCTAGCAATCCAATGCAACAACCTGTATGAATTTTGAACGATATAGCATTTACCGCCACTAAATCGTCGTATCGGCGGGTAAGCTGTATCGCTTCTAGCAGTGGCGGATTCATGACGAAGCTGACTTCTTAGGGAGCAGGATGAAGGTTTACTTAGTTTGGCACGACGCAGATCACTCGCCGCAACGAACTAACCTTGTATACTTCATTTGTTATTGGCATTTGCTCTAAAGATCAATGAAAACTCTGATCGCGTTATTGCTCGTTACCCTCGGCCTGGGGGCAGCCTACTGGAAACTTCAACACCCAGACGCCACGTTGGACGACGTGAAGCTGGGCGCTAACCATACGCTCGAACGGGCAAAAACGGGATTTGCCGCCTTTCGTAGTGGGTCGCCTGCGGATGCATCCACGACGGCTGAGGCAAACGCCGAGGCACAAGCGCAACAAGCGGAACAGCAAGCCGCGATCAACGATCGCATTCTTGGGCTGGAAGGCAAGTTCGAGGATCGATTAGCCGCCATCGAAGCCGGCACACTTGACCTGGATGGAACGGTGATTAACGGCCGCTTAACTGATGCTGAACGGCGCATGGACGCCAACGATCAAAAATTCACCCAAATCAATGATTCCATCGACGCCTTAGCAGAAGAGATCGATACAGTTTCCAGTAGCTTAGGCAATTTAAATGACAACGTGGCTGCATCCGCCACACAAGAGGATGACTTCAAAAGCCAATTGGGCACCCTCAGCCGGCAGGTTAGCGACTTAAAAAACCAGGTTAGCGAGCAAGATGCTGAACAAACTTTAACCAATATTGGTACCCGCATCGATTCCATTGACTCCCGACTCACTGAACTCAGTGGTAGCAAAAGCCTTGGATTAGACGAATTAAACGCAAAAATGACACTCATCGCCGATCAAACGTCGGCACTTGAAGGGCGTATTAACACGTTATCGGTTGATTCCAATGGGGATGGCAGCACGTCGGAGAATCTCAGTATTCAAGTTGATCAGCGCCTGCAACAGATGGAAAACAAGTTAGCAACCGCCAATGCCGATGCCTTGCGGGTCAACAGTTTGGTGGAACGCCTGAACGCAGCGAATGATCAGATCAGCAGCCTAAATGCCGCACAGACGGACACAGCGAGCAACAACGAACGAGTGGATGCCTTACTGAAAGCGCTGGATTCGAATACGAAAAAAACGGCTGTTTTAGAAAGCCAACTCAACGAGGCGAACGAGAAGTTAGCCAGCTTGAGCGATGAACTCGCTGAGTTAAAAAATACCGGCTCTAAAGTTAGCGTTGAGTCCTTACAGGCAGAACTCAATGAACAGCTGGAGTTGCTCAAAACTCGCATCGAAAATACAAACGATAACACCGACATTGCTACCCTAAATCAAACTTTAGCCACTACACGCGATCGCATCCAACTACTGGAAAGTCGCGTGCAGGAATTGCCATCGGATGGGGACAACGCCGAAGCCGCCCAGGTCGCACAGTCCGAGCTGCAACAACAAATTTTAGCGATGGAAGAACGCTTACGCGCATTACCCCAACAGACCGATCCTAAATTACTCAGCACGCTTAACCAAGTTCAAGCTGAGGTGGCTGAGCTGCGAGATCGCGACAACAGCGACGGTATAGAATACAAGGTGTACTTTGGCAACGGCAGTATCGCGATAAGCGATGATGCGGCTGTGGTGTTGAAGTCGTTCATCAAACAAGAGCAAAACCGAACAACGGGTGTGAACATTTACGGCTTCACCGATCGCCGCGGTGATGCAGCATACAACCAACGTTTGGCGTTACAGCGCGCAACGGCAGTGCGTTCCTTTTTAATTCAAAATGGATTCGACTTCACCAAAATCAAATCACTCAGCGGCCTGGGTGAGGATGCCGCGGCAGCGACGCTCGACGACGGCGCAGCAGATGCTGACCAACGAACCGTTGTGTTGGTGGCAGATCAGCCCTAGTTAAGAGTCTGCGCCGCAGATAAATTTTCTATTAGAAAATCGAATCTAGAGACACCACGACATCCAGAGAATTGCTTTGATGATCGACGAGAAAATCACGGACACCGATTGTTTATTAGTTATTGATGTACAAAATGATTTTTGTGCAGGTGGTGCCTTGGCTGTGCCCGATGGCGATGCGGTGGTGCCGGTTATCAATGCGCTTATCCCACAATTTCAAACTGTCGTGCTCACTCAAGACTGGCACCCAGCTGGCCATAGCTCTTTTGCCAGCCAACACCCCGGCAAGAATCCGCTCGATACGGTGAGCTTTCCCTATGGTGAACAAACCCTGTGGCCCGATCATTGTGTGCAAGGTTCAGCTGGCGCTGAGTTTCATGCCGACCTGAATGTTCATGCTGCTCAAATGATCGTTCGTAAAGGTTTTCGACAACCGATTGATTCCTACTCTGCATTTTTTGAAAACGATAAGACCACGGCCACAGGCCTGTCGGGTTACCTTAAAGAGCGCAGCGTTCAGCGCGTATTCTGTGTGGGTCTGGCCACCGATTTTTGTGTTCGGTATTCAGCAGAAGATTCCAAACGCGAGGGCTTTGATACGGTGCTACTAACCGCCGGGTGCCGCGGCATCGACATCGAAGGATCTGTTAATGCGGGATTGACAGCGATGGTAGAACAAGGCATCGTGATCAGCAATTCACCCGCTTAGATCAACTTACTCCCGTGGAAATTTCTCACCCCTTAACAATCGATCACTTAGCGGTGGTTGCTAGCTCTTTGTCTGAGGGCTGTGAATACGTTAAAGATTGCTTAGGTATCGATATTCCATTCGGCGGTGAACATCCGCACATGGGCACACACAATTGCTTGGCAAAATTAGGCGATGATGAATTTCTAGAAATTATTGCCATAAACCCCGATGCCCCCCAACCCAGTCATGCTCGCTGGTTCAACCTAGACAACCACGGCAATCGAGCCCCCTATTTGGCGCACTGGATTGCACGAACCGATAGCCTGGCGGATGCCATGGAATTTTTACCCGCCGAGGTAGGCACCCCAAAAACCTGCTCCCGCGGTGATCTGTCATGGCAACTGACGGTTCCCGATGATGGAACCTTTGCTTTCGGTGGCGCGTTCCCATCGGTAATCGAATGGCCGATGCGCCCATTTCCAGGCGCAGGCATGCAAGAGGTAGGCTGCAAGTTGATGTCGCTGAGGCTACTGCATCCCCATGCACCCGTACTTCAGCAGGCACTGCAACCGGTACTGGAAAAAACCGTGTTCAACGATCGCATCCAAGTCATGCAAGCGGACAGAGTGAAACTAAGCGCTGAAATCAAAACACCGGTGGGTATTCGAACATTAGGCTAAGCGAATTCGACGGAAAATCGCAAGGTTGCTGCCGCGGCATCATCCGCTTCGCCACTGTCATTGCAAGCTAACAAGGCGGTTGGGTCTGTTGGTTCTATGCCCACACCGATGGCCCCGCGCCCATCTAGAATGACCGATTCTCTTTGCACCGCATACACCGGCTGACCGTCTTTACGAATGAAGGTACCGTTGGTGCTGGTATCGGTTAGGGTGAATTGACCATTTCGGTATTCCAGCAATGCGTGCTCTCGACTGGCTCTGTCGCTGACCACACAAACATCCGACAATTCCGTGCGACCAATATTCAACACCGTTCGTGCTGAACCCAAAACCCACAACTGCCCATTGAAGGTAATTTCTAACTGCTGAACTATGGATGCGGCATTTAATTCGGTGGACGATGCCACGCGGGTTGCAATGCGTGTGGCAGCTTCTCTGTCTGCTTGCCAATCGATTCGAAAAATATCAATGTCTTCTTCATTTCCACGTGAACTGGACTGCTTTAATAAGGTGGCGCTGGTTTTGTATTCTTTGCCTAAGCGATGCACCGTACCACCCGAGGTGGTTATTTCATTCACGCGAGCGAACGAGGCAATGCGCGCCGCAATGTTTACCGCGTTGCCGTAAACATCACCTTTGTCTTCAATGACTGGACCGCAGTGAAACCCCACTCGAACCGACAGCGGCGAAGACTGATGAGCAAGTTGAATGGCGATCGCCGCGCGCACGGCCGCATCGGGTTGTTCAAATCGAGCTAAGGATGCATCCCCGACCGTACGAAGCAAGCTGCCGCCTTCGGAGGCGATGGCGTTTGCCATGCGCTCTAAGCTTTCGCTGACAAATCGATGGCCAGCCACATCGCCCACGTCCTGATACAGGCGCACGCTGCTGCCTATGTCAGCAAAAAGAATGGTGGCTTCGTCTCCGCGGCTTGCGCTCACAGTGAATAGTCTCGAGGGATCGTCTGGTATTATCACCCCCTATTGTATTGGAAGGAATGTGGTCATGGCAGAACTGATTGCGGTGGATTACGAAGCGCCCAACGCTGCCCAGCAGTTTGTGCAATCGCTGCGCGACACCGGATTTGGTGTGCTCAAGAATCATCCCATCCAATCAAGCACTCTAACCGCCATGTACAAGCATTGGGCAGACTTTTTCGCTGGTAACGAGAAGGAAACCTTCTTATTCGATGCGGATAAATTTGATGGATTTTTCCCAACTCGCCTGGCAGAAACGGCAAAGGGACATAGCGTAAGAGATCTAAAGGAGTACTTTCACTACTACCCTTGGGGTCGTTGCCCGGACGCTCTAAAAACCGCAAATCAAGACTACTACGACCAAGCGGTTACCTTTGCTGCGCAATTGCTGGGCTGGGTGGAAGAAAACACGCCCGCTGACGTGGCAACTCGCTACAAAGAACCTTTATCAACCATGATCCAAGGTAGCGAGCAATCCTTATTGCGGGTTCTGCATTACCCGCCGTTGCCTGAAAACCGGGAACCCGATGCCATCCGCGCCAGTGCACACGAAGATATCAACCTACTGACCGTGTTGCCCGCGGCCAACGAACCAGGCTTACAAGTGCTGGCCAAAAATGGCGAGTGGTTAGATGTTCCGTGTGATTTTGGTAATTTAATTATCAACATTGGAGATATGTTGCAAGAAGCCAGTGGTGGCTACTTTCCATCCACCACGCATCGAGTGATCAACCCAGAGGGTATGGATGCCGGTCGCAGCCGAATTTCTCTCCCTCTGTTCTTACACCCCAGGCCAGACGTCGTGTTGTCTGATCGTTACACTGCTGGGGAGTATTTAACTGAGCGCTTAAATGAGCTGCGCAAGAACGATTCGGCTTAACGATTCGGCCAAAACGATCTGGGTCAAACGATTTGGCTGAATCACCATAGCCTAACTGAACGATTTATCCAAGGCGTGTCTGGCAAAGTCTTCACCCAAGTTTTCGTACAGGTAATACGGTTCGCAGCCCAGCGCCCGAAGCTCATCGCTTTCATCAGGAAAACGTGACACGACTGTGATCTCACCTTTAAAGCCCAACTCACGAGCTAGCGTAACCACGTCTAGATTTTCTCGGTGATTACTTAAACACACCAGAATGTGTTCAAGTTCAGCCAGGCCAGTGCGGTCCCAAAAATCGATATCGGCGGCATCGCCGTGTACAGTTTGAAACCCTTCTTCTTCCAGCGCAAGATGACGTGACCACTTCTCTTCAATTCCTACCAACGGTCCCACTTCTTTGGCTTCTAGCGTGCGATAGGCGGCCCGACCGATGCGGCCCATACCCAATACGGCAACGCGCCCACCGCCTAATGATCCGATCACTTCCTCAGGCAAGCGCTCATCGCTTTCATGACTACTGAAAAGCGGTTTATGCCGTCGATACCATTCGTGTGCGCGATTGTTAATGGGCGTGGCAATAAAAAATGACATGGTCATGGCAAGCGCTAGTGTGGTTACCCATTCCGGGTTTAGCAATCCATCGGTAACAGCAGCCGCTGCGATGATTAAACCAAACTCACTGTAACTGGATAACGATAACGCGGCTAACCATCCGGTTCGAGCCCGCAGTTTGAACCGCGTCAACACGGTGAAGTACACGATAGGCCGTAAAGCGATTAATACCGAAAGCGCTGCGGCCACTACAACAAGCGCAGGATCTGGCCAACCGTAGTATCCGATCTGTACAAAAAATCCAATAAGCAATAAGTTCTTGACGCCCAACAGCTGATTGGCGAGCTCTTTCGCCCGCACGCGGTCCCCAGCCCCTAACCACGCGCCAAAAACCAGCGCACCCAAGCCGCCTTTTAATTCCAAGGCTTCAAATACACCAGCCGATAGCAGTGCTGCCACCACTCCACCAAACAATAACAATTCGCCATGCCCGACCGTTTTAAAGAACACCGTAGCAAAGCGGACAGTGAACGGTAGCAGCAATAACAAGGCAGCCCATGGGGACGGGTACTGCCCCGAAGCCATCACTAACCAAATTACGGCTAAGACGTCCTGCACAACCAAGATACCCACGGCAATGGTTGCGTAGAACGAGGTGCTGTCGCCCCGTTCTTCGAATATTTTTATGGCCAAAACCGTACTGGAGAATGACAAAGCAAAGGCCAGCGTCCATGCGGTGAACGCATTGTCGAAAGACAAGGGCAGATATAGCGCACCAACAATGAAAATAACTGCAGCGGTAAGCGGCACAACAATCAGCATGTGCAGCACCGCAGCGCCCCACACATAAATTGGCTTTAATTCATCAACACGCAATTTTAAACCGATGGTGAATAGCAGCAGAATGATGCCGACATCAGCCACGATCTGCAAAGAGCCCTGATCACCTACACCCAGAGCATGAGCAACAAAGCCCGCGATGAGGTAGCCCATTAAGGTTGGATACCCCAGTTGGCGAAACGCGGCACCGGCCAGAAACGCAATGAGCAGGACGACCGGCTCCATGTTCGGTATAGACCCCTAAATTAAATGGCTTTAACGGGTGTATTCCCCGCCATGTTCGGTGGACCAAGCCACTGGATCGTTTAGAAAACGTTCGACTTGCTCGTGTGTTTTCTCATCGAAATGACCCGCTGCCCGGCTTTCTGCCAAGACGTCCCACCAAGTGGCTAAGTAATGCAACTTCAGGCCCGCATCTTCCAGTTGCTGAGGTGCGTCCTTAAAAATATCGTAATAAAACACCACAATCGTGTGGGCCACCTCAGCGCCGGCCTCACGGATGGCGTTGGCAAAGTTAACTTTTGACCCACCATCGGTGGTTAAGTCCTCCACCAACAAGACGCGTTGGCCTTCTTTTATATCACCTTCAATTCTTGCATCTCGACCAAAACCTTTGGGCTTCTTGCGAACGTATTGCATCGGTAGATCCATTCGATCGGCAATCCATGCCGCAAACGGAATGCCTGCGGTTTCCCCTCCAGCTATGGCATCAAACTGCTCAAACCCCGCATCGCGATACACTGTGGATACCGCAAAGTCCATCAATGTGCGACGAATTCTAGGGTAGGAAATCAACTTGCGGCAATCGATATACACCGGACTTTTCAGCCCAGATGTAAAGGTATAGGGTTCATCCGCACGAAAGTGCACCGCTTCAATTTCTAGCAGCATCCGAGCGGTCAAACGCGCCATTTCATCACGTGTTGTAAACGATTCAGTCATGAAGAGGATCTCTTAAACAACCTGCCAATGCAAAGGCATGCCGGGGTCAAACACGGTAATGGTTTCATCACCGCAAGTGAGAGTGTCGGGAAAAGTTACTGCCTCAGTCTCACGGCGCAAAGTAATTTGCTCGCGGTTCTCACGCAAACCATAAAACTTAGGGCCATTTTTTGAAACAAACGCTTCCAAATTATCCAACGCATTCGCCGCTTCGAACACCGTTGCCAGAACCGATAACGTATTGGGTGCGTTGAACACACCGGCGCAACCACAAGCGCTTTCTTTGGTATGGGTTACGTGTGGTGCGCTGTCGGTGCCCAAGAAAAAACGCGCATCGCCACTGGTGGCGGCCTTCACCAACGCTTGCTGATGTTCACGGCGCTTTAAGATGGGTAAGCAATAATAATGCGGCCGAATGCCCCCCACCAGCATATGATTTCGATTAATCACCAAATGATGTGGCGTTAGGGTACACGCTTGGTATTGGGTTTGCGATTGAACATAGGCCACCCCATCGGCAGTGGTGACATGCTCCAACACCATTCTAAGTTCTGGAAACGCGGTTCTAAGAGGTGTTAACACACGGTCAATGAAAACCGCTTCACGATCAAATATATCCACATCAGGATCTGTGACCTCACCGTGCATGCACAAGACCACACCCGCGCGTTGCATGGCTTCTAACACTGGGTACACCGCCTCGATATTGTGCACACCCGAGGACGAGTTCGTGGTGGCACCAGCCGGATAGAGTTTGACCGCTTGAATAACGCCTGCTGCGTGCGCGGCGATTAAGTCAACTGGATCGGTTTGCTCCGTGAGATACAACGTCATCAGGGGTTCAAAGTGTTGGGCTGCACCCGTCAGCTTGGAGCACGCTGAGCGAATGCGCTGCCGATAGTTTTCCGCATCTTTTCGGGTCACAACTGGCGGCACTAAGTTCGGCATGATAATCGCGCGAGAAAAATCCTCGGCACTGGACGCGATGACCGCATCAAGCACCGCGTCATCGCGCAAATGTAGATGCCAATCATCGGGTCGAATTAAGGTGAGTTCTTTCAAGGCAGACAGCGTTGCAGGATATCGGAGAAAGCCATTATCTCCCACCTGAGCCTGAGCTGCACCACCGATGTGGCACCGACTTAAGGCTTTGCCTGAGAATCAATGATGCGTTGGAAAGCTTCCAGCGTCTCTTTTGAAACATGGTGCTCCACGCCTTCCGAATCGCGCTGCGCTGCCTCTTGGGAAACACCAATGCACAGAAGAAATTCGTACACCAAATTGTGCCGCTCCCGAGAGGCTTGAGCCAAGTCTCGGCCTTTTTCCGTTAGGAATATGGAACGATAGGGTTCGCTGGTAACAAATCCGTCGCGCTGCAGCCTGGCAATGGTTTTGCTCGCGGTGGGCTGCGAAACACCCAAGCGTTCGGCCAAGTCCACCAGTCGCGCCTCACCGTGCGATTGAATTAAATCATCAATCAGCTCGGCGTAATCTTCCGTGGTTTCCATCTGATGCGCCTGACGCACGTGGTCAAACACTTCCGCCTGACTCTCCGCATCGCTGCGCCAACGCCGTTCCTCGGTATTGTGTTGCTCTTTTTTCAAACCCTTGGACATCTCTTGTCGTGTGTTGAGAGGTGGTGAGTTTATCCCACACTTGATATTTTAGCCGATGTACGTAAAATAAGCCATGGCTAACTTATTTGACATTTGGAATGTTTAAGCAATTCTTAGTATTTTTAGTGCTTTCACTGGCATCAGGCGCAGCGCTTGCCGATGAAGATCGCCTGAAAGTGCTCACATCTTTCACAATCCTCGCCGATATGGCGTCCAATGTGGCCGGTGACGCCGCCGATGTGGTTTCGCTCACAAAACCGGGTGCGGAAATCCACGGCTACCAGCCCACCCCAAAAGACATCGCCAAAGCGCGCGATGTGGGTTTAGTGCTTTATAACGGCATGAACTTAGAAATTTGGTTCGAGAAATTTCTTCGTCGGCTTAAAGACGTACCGGCCGCCGTCGTTAGCGATGGCGTCGAACCGATGAACATCTTGGAAGGCAGCTACAAAGGAAAGCCTAACCCGCATGCCTGGATGAGCCCAACCAACGCACAAATCTATGTTGACAATATCGCCGCCGCCATGGCGTCAGTGGATGCGAAAAACGCCAGTGTGTACCAAGCCAACGCACACGCCTATAAGCAAACCATCCAAGCCTTAATCGAACCGTTAAGACAGAAAATGAATGCGTTACCAGAAGAACGTAAATGGTTGGTCACCAGTGAAGGTGCGTTTAGTTATTTAATTCGCGACTTTGGTTTGAAGGAATTGTATATATGGCCAATGAACGCAGACCATCAAGGCACACCACAACAAGTTCGACGGGTCATCGATACCATCCGAGCGGAAAACATCACCGCGGTTTTTAGTGAAAGCACCGTGTCACCCAAGCCTGCCAAGCAAGTAGCTCGCGAAACTGATGTGCAATACGGCGGCGTATTGTATGTCGACTCCATCAGCGATGAAAACGGCCCAGTGCCAACCTACCTCGATTTGATTCAGGTGACTACCGAGACCATTTTGTCGGCACTCAGTGTTGATGGGCAATAGCCGTGTCCAAGGATTCTTCAAAACCCGCATCAACGGCGCGTGCAACGGCGCGCGCAACGGCGCGCGCAGCGGTGAACCCAAACTCTGCCAACCACACATCCAGTGACGCGTCCGCGGACTCGGCACAAGATCGTGCCCGAATACGTCAATCGCAAGTGGCGAATGCCAACATGGGCATCAAAGCCGAGCATGTGTCGGTGGTTTATCGCAATGGAACGGTCGCGCTGGAAGACGCAAACTTTGAAATTCCAACCTCCACCATATGCGCATTAGTAGGCATTAACGGCGCGGGGAAATCCACGTTGTTTAAAGCATTAATGGGGTTTGTTCCACTTGCTGGCGGCACCATCTCCCTGTTGGGGCATCCAGGTGCCAAAAAGTTACCTAAAAACACCGTGGCGTATGTGCCTCAAAACGAAGAGGTGGATTGGAATTTTCCGGTACTGGTGGAAGATGTTGTCATGATGGGGCGATACGGTCACATGGGCCCTCTGCGAAGGCCGAAAGCAGCAGACCACAAAGCGGTCGCAGACGCACTTGCGCGAGTGAACATGAGTGACTTCACGCAGCGACAAATTGGTGAGTTGTCGGGCGGGCAAAAAAAGCGTGTGTTTTTAGCGCGCTCTTTAGCTCAGCAAAGCCGAATCATTTTGTTAGACGAACCCTTCACGGGTGTGGATGTCAATACCGAAGATGCGATCATCACCTTACTGCGTGAACTGCGCGATGATGGACACGTCATTTTAGTCTCCACTCATAACCTGGGCAGCGTGCCCCACTTTTGTGATCAAGTGGTTCTGATCAATCGAACCGTATTGGACTACGGCAACATGGAACAAGTTTTCACGCAAAGTAACTTGCAACGCGCCTTTGGTGGCACATTACGCTTTCATGTGCTGGGCCCCAAACAACTGCATGACGATGACGACACACGTCGCGTAACGGTTATATCTGACGACGAACGACCGGTGGTGTTGTACGGCGATGATGATGCTGGGCAAACCGCGCACGGCCCCGGTGCCACAGAACAATCCGATGATTGAAACCCTACTCCAACCCTTTACCTATCAATACATGGTAAATGCCATGTGGGTAAGCGCATTAGTGGGCGCGATTTGCGCGTTTTTATCGGCCTATTTAATGCTAAAAGGCTGGTCGTTAATTGGTGATGCCTTATCGCATTCCGTTGTACCCGGTGTGGCGGGTGCCTACATGTTGGGCCTGCCCTACTCCTTAGGTGCGTTTATTTCTGGTGGACTAGCGGCGGCAGCGATGTTGTTTATTAATTCGCGCTCCACATTAAAAGTGGATGCAGTTATTGGCCTCATATTCACCGGTTTTTTTGGCCTCGGTTTATTTATGTCATCGCTGTCGCCCACATCAGTGGACATACAAACCATTGTATTCGGCAACATATTGGCCATCTCAGCGTTCGATGCACTGCAAACCGTTATCATCGCCGTGGTGACTCTGACCACCTTGTTGTGGCTATGGAAAGATCTCATGGTGGTTTTTTTCGATGAATCTCACGCCCGCACGGTGGGTCTTCCAGTGACTCGACTGAAAGTTATTTTCTTCACACTACTAAGCGCATCCACCGTTGCGGCCCTACAAACAGTGGGTGCGTTTTTAGTGATTGCGATGGTGGTCACCCCTGGCGCTACCGCTTATTTGTTAACCGATCGTTTTCATCGGCTTCTGCAACTCAGCGTCGCCATTGGTGTGCTCACCTGCGTTGTGGGTGTGTACTTGAGTTACTTTTTTGATGGGGCAACCGGTGGCGTGATTGTTCTTTTGCAAACACTTTTGTTTGCCATCGCCTTCTTGTTCGCACCCGTACACGGACTGTTTGCATCGCGCCGCATGGCAAGCCAGCGCTTGGGTAAAAACATCGCAACCCGTGGCATTAGCTAGGCGGGCTGAACACGATGTGGACTTGGCTAAGCGAACCCTATTCCTTTGACTTTATGCAGCAGGCATTGGTCATTGGACTGTTAGTGGCCACCACTTCTGCGGTGTTGAGTTGTTTCCTCATTCTAAAAGGCTGGTCGCTGATGGGGGACGCGGTATCCCATGCCGTGTTACCGGGTGTGGTTATCGCCTATCTGCTCGGTATACCCATACTCATTGGGGCCTTCGCCACCGGCATGTTGTGCGCGGTTGCAACCGGCTATTTATCCTCAAACAGCCGTATCAAAGAAGATACCGTGATGGGCGTGGTGTTCAGTGGCATGTTCGCGCTTGGGGTTGTGCTATTTGCCAAAGTGCAGCCTGGATTCGATATTCACGATATTTTATTCGGTGACATGTTGGGCGTCATTTGGACTGATGTGCTTTACGCCGGGGCGATTCTGGTGCCTGCATTAATCCTGTTGCTGGTGTTCCGAAAAGACCTCATGTTGTTTGCCTTTGACCCCGAGCACGCAACCGTGGCAGGGCTCAAAATTCAATGGCTTCATTACGGTTTATTGGCCATTCTTTCGCTGGTTATTGTGGCGTCTATAAAAGCGGTGGGCATCATTCTGGTTATTGCCGTGCTCATCGCACCGGGTGCCATCAGTTACTTACTGGTAAGCCGCTTTGAGTCGATGGTTTGGCTGTCCATGCCGATCGCTATCGTCAGCACCTTTATCGGCATCACGGCCAGTTATCACTTAAATAGCGCACCGGCCCCCACCATCGTCGTGGTGCTATCCCTGCTTTTTGTCGTCGCGTTTTTATTCTCACCCAGGCAGGGGCTGTTTATGCCTCGGTCACACTAAAACCCTACTTTTTATATCCCCATTAAATTCGTGGTTGAAGGGTTTAAAAACTCCCTTTACCATCAAGTCCGACTAAATTACTAGGAATTGAGATCATGCGGTCCTCACCTCGAGTGAAGTCTCTATTGCAAGCCAGTCTTGCATTGTCTGTTGTGGCTTCAGCTTGGATCTCCACACCGGCGATCGCAGCCGACGAAGTGAATGTGTACTCCTATCGTCAGCCGTTTTTGATCAAGCCAATGTTCGACCAGTTCACAAAAGAAACCGGTATCAAAGTTAACACGGTCTTTGCTAAGAAAGGTTTGGTAGAGCGCTTACAAAACGAAGGAAAAAACAGCCCGGCCGATTTAATATTTACCGTTGATGTGGGCAACCTAAGCGGCGCTGTGCAATCGGGCGTCACACAAGGTGTAGAGAGCGATACGCTCAACCGCAACATCCCATCAGAATTCCGTGACACAGACGGACACTGGTTTGGCTTAACGAATCGTGCTCGCATTATCGTGACCTCTAAAGAACGAATTGCTGAAGGCGAGGTCACTCGCTACGAAGACTTAGCAAAGCCTGAATTCGCAGGCCGAATTTGCACACGCAGTGGCAAACACGTTTACATGAATGCCCTGATCTCCTCCATGATCGCGCATCACGGCGAGGCCGATGCCAAAGCTTGGCTTACGGGTGTTAAAGATAATCTGGCGCGCACACCACAAGGCAATGATCGAGCACAGGTCAAAGCCATATCCGAAGGCGAATGCGACATCGCCATCATCAATTCTTACTACATGGGCGCCATGCAAACCGATGAAGAACAATTTGCTTGGGCGGATTCAGTGAACATTATTTTCCCAAATCAAGGCGATCGCGGTACCCACATGAACATCGCGGGTATGTCGATGACAGCTTCGGCCCCGAACAAAGACAACGCGTTAAAACTGATGGAGTTCCTATCCAGTGATTTAGCGCAAGCGATGTACGCCGAACAAAACCATGAATATCCAGTAAACAAGGCGGTGCCAGCTTCGGGCTTAGTTCGTTCTTGGGGGGAATTCAATCACGATCCCCTGCCTTTGTCAGACGTGGTTAAACACCGGGTTACAGCCAGTAAGCTTGTGGACGAGGTGGGTTACGACGGCTAGTGTCAGCACCGGCGATACAAGCTGTGCCAGCAAAGCTTTCGCTGGCAAAACCGACCCATTCAAACAGTCGCAACGGATGGCTGCTGTTCGGTGTTTTGGTGGCAGGATTCGTTTGCTTGCCTATTTTGGCGGTCGTGTGGTTAGCGCTTAACCCAACCGAAAATATTTGGCCGCACCTGGTCAGCACCGTCTTACCCACCTACCTCTTTAATACCGTGGCACTGATGCTCGGTGTGGCCATCGGTACCTTGTTCATCGGCGTTTCCAGCGCTTGGTTTGTCACCCACTACCAGTTTCCAGGTCGACGAATGCTGTGTTGGGCCCTGTTGTTACCGTTCGCCGTCCCCGCGTACGTCATCGCTCACGTCTACACCGATTTATTAGAGTTCGCAGGTCCTGTGCAATCCCTGCTGCGAGATGTTTTCGGCTGGACTCGCGCAAACGACTACTACTTTCCCAGTATCCGTTCCTTAGGCGGTGCCATCGTTATGTTGGTGCTGGTGTTGTACCCCTATGTGTATTTACTGTCCCGAGCGGCATTCTTAGAACAATCGGCATCCATTTTAGAAGCGGCACAAGCCTTGGGTTTGTCTCGCACCGAACGCCTTTTTCGCATTGCGCTGCCCATGGCACGACCGGCCATCGCGGTGGGTTTGGCCATGGCGTTAATGGAAACACTCAACGACTTTGGCACAGTGGACTACTTTGCGGTTCGCACCTTAACCGCCGGGCTCTACGATGTATGGCTTGGCATGGGTAACTTAGGTGGCGGTGCACAAATCGCGTCACTCATTTTATTGTTTGTACTGTGTTTGGTTGGGCTGGAAAAATTCAGTCGTCGGGCGCAGTCACACGTGCAAGGTGGCAACAACCGTTTTCGCACCCTTGAACGCGTGCAACTCACAGGGTTCAGAGCAACACTGGCAACCACCCTTTGTTTGTTACCAGTAATACTAGGCTTTATCATTCCCGCTATCGTTCTGGTGCGTTATTCCATTATCCATTTTGAAGATTCTTGGAATGCCGATTTTCTCACCATCGCTTGGAACAGCATTTCTCTATCCAGCATAGCCGCCTTGGTTGCCGTGCTGGTTGGATTACTACTCAGTTACAGTAAGCGTTTGATGAACAGCACCGTGCTGCGAGCGGCGGTGCAAGTGTCGAGTTTAGGCTACGCCATTCCCGGAGCGGTTTTGGCCATCGGGGTCATGATCCCGTTTTCACGTTTTGATAATGCACTCGATGCGCTGATGCGCGAATACTTTAATGTGTCCACCGGTCTATTGCTGTCCGGTTCCATGGGCATTCTGGTGTTTGCCTATACGGTGCGCTTCCTGGCAGTGGCTCATGGTGGCATTGATGCCAGCATGAAAAAGATCAGCCCCCATATGGATGATGCAGCGCGATCGCTTGGGCATTCCTCTTTAGGAATATTGGGCAGAATTCATCTGCCGTTGATGCGCAGCGGCTTACTCACCGCGGTGCTGGTGGTGTTTGTGGATGGCATGAAGGAGCTTCCAGCCACCTTGGTGCTGCGGCCCTTTAACTTCGATACCCTAGCAACTCAGGTGTATCAGTTTGCCTCTGATGAATTGATTGGCGAGAGCGCCTTGTTCTCATTACTCATCGTATTGGTTGGGTTATTACCGGTTATTTTACTCAGCGCAACGATCGATCGTTCACGCGATGTTTACCGCTGATGTTTATCACTGACTAACGTAAAGTGCCGATGGGCGAAACCGCTGCCCATCAACCCTATTTTTTCAACCTGCTTGGGTACCCCATTAGGGTGGTACCGTTTAGTCGGTTGTGCACTGGTAGATTGGGAGCTAGTAAATTGGGAACCGCGCAGTTAACGCAACCACCTTCTCGTGCACCGATTGTTCAACCGCTGCATTGCCTTCTTCCCCATTGGCCGATAAGCCGTCTAACACTTCCAAAATCAATTCGGCAACGTGCTTAAATTCAGCTTCACCAAAACCGCGCGTGGTGCCCGCTGGCGTACCCAAACGCACACCCGAGGTCACAAACGGTGAAGCCGGGTCATTGGGAATGCTGTTCTTGTTGCAGGTGATGCTGGCACGACCCAACGCCGCTTCAGCCGCTTTACCGGTGACGTTTTTTGGTTGCAGATCGATCAAGACCACATGGGTGTCTGTCCCACCCGAGATAACGTTCAACCCCCCCGATTTTAGGGTGGCGGCCAATACGTGGGCGTTGTCAATGACTTGCTTGGAGTAATCTTTAAAGCCTGGTTGCAATGCTTCACCAAAGGCCACCGCCTTCGCCGCAATAACGTGCATCAGTGGGCCGCCTTGTAAACCAGGGAACACGGCCGAATTGAATTTCTTACCCAGCTCTTCGCTGCGCGACAAAATCATTCCACCTCGAGGCCCACGTAAGGTTTTGTGTGTGGTGGTGGTCGCCACATCGGCGTAGTCGAGTGGGTTGGGGTGATGTCCACCGGCCACTAAACCAGCAAAGTGCGCCATATCAACCATCAAGATAGCGCCGACAGCGTCTGCTGCTTGGCGGAATTTTTCAAAATCAATCACGCGTGGGTAGGCTGAGCCGCCAGCAATAATCAGTTTTGGTTTGTGTTCTTTTGCCGTTTCGATTAACGCATCGTAGTCAATTTGATGGGTCGTGCTATCCACGCCGTAGGTCACCGCGTTAAACCACTTACCCGATTGATTCACCGGTGAGCCGTGGGTTAAGTGCCCCCCGGCCGATAGGTCCATTCCCATGAAGGTATCACCGGGCTGCAGTAACGCTAAAAACACCGCTTGGTTGGCCTGGGCACCCGAATGCGGTTGCACATTAGCGTATGAGCAATCAAACAATTGGCAAGCTCGCTCAATGGCTAAATTCTCTGCCGTATCGACGTGCTCACAGCCGCCGTAATAACGCTTTGCTGGATAGCCTTCCGCGTATTTATTGGTCATCACTGAGCCTTGGGCTTCCATGACCGCTGCACTGACGATATTTTCTGACGCGATGAGTTCGATCTCGTGCTGCTGGCGGCCGAGCTCTGCGTTTATCGAATCGAGTATGGCGGTATCGGTATCAGCCAGTGACCCAGTAAAAAAAACACTCATTGAACATTTCCTAATGAATAAAAAGCGGTTGTTGCGCCTCGCTGCAGGCAAGCACCATCAGCGGACGCATCAGCGAACATTTTTCGCGTGAATTTTCCCACACCTGAGCAGAGAAAAACGGCGCAAAAGTCAAATTTAGCGACACAAGATGCTTCATAGCGACATCCTGTGATCAACCCGCAGCCAGCGCTCATGGAATTGTCTACTGCTTGAGCTTGTAGCCGGATCGAAACATGAGCCAGACAACGATTAAACAGCCAATTAAAAAGCCGGCAGTCATCATGAGACTGAGCCCCACATTCACATCCGCCACCTCATAGAAACTCCATCGAAACCCGCTGATGAGATACAGCAGTGGATTTAATAACGATATTTTTTGCCAAAGCGGTGGCAACATATCGATGGAATAGAAGGTGCCACCGAGAAACACCAACGGGGTGATGACGAGCAACGGCACCAGCTGCAACTTCTCAAAGTTATCGGCCCATAAACCGATGATGAAGCCGAACAAGCTGAACGCCACGCAAGTCATCAGCAAAAAAGCCAACATCCAAAACGGATGCGCGATGCGCAGATCAACAAAAAAGCTGGCTGTAATTAAAATAATGACGCCGATGATGAGCGACTTGGTGGCCGCAGCCCCCACGTAACCCACGATAACTTCAAAAAACGAGATCGGTGCGGATAACACCTCGTAAACCGTCCCGGTGAACTTAGGAAAGAAAATACCAAAAGACGCGTTGGAAATGCTTTGCGTTAACAAAGACAGCATCATCAACCCCGGCACAATAAAAGCGCCATAGGAAACCCCACCTACCGACTCAATGCGCGAACCGATGGCAGAACCGAACACCACAAAATATAAGCACGTGGAGATGACCGGAGAGGCAATCGATTGCAGCAAGGTGTTTCGTGTACGCCGCATCTCTGCAGAATAGATCACTTTTATCGCTTCAAAATTCATGCATCTGCCTTGACTAAATTCACGAAAATATCTTCCAATGACGATTGCGAGGTGCTGATGTCTTTCAAGGTTAACCCAGCGTTTTGCACGTCATTTAATAATCGGGTAATGCCGGTGCGTTCTGCTCGAATATCGTAGGTATAGGTGAGTGTATTGCCAACCTCACACAGTTGAAGGTTGAACTCTTCTAATTCAGCAGGGATGGTTTTTATCGCCTCACGCAGTTCAATAACGAGTTGCTTTTTCCCCAGCTTATCCATCAGCACTTGTTTGTCTTCAATCACCAGGATTTCACCCGCATTGATGACGCCGACTCGATCGGCGATCGCTTCCGCCTCTTCAATGTAGTGCGTGGTTAGGATGATGGTGACACCATCTGCTCGCAATTCATCAATAACCGCCCACATATCTTTGCGCAGCTCAACGTCCACCCCGGCGGTAGGCTCATCTAAAAACAACACCCGAGGCTCATGAGACAGTGCCTTGGCAATCAGCACGCGGCGTTTCATGCCTCCCGATAAGCGATTTACCGGGCTAGTGGCTTTATCGCCTAACGATAGGTTTTCCAACAACTGCTGGATGAATTCAGGATTTTTCGATTTGCCGAACAAGCCACGGCTCAGTGCCACGGTGTTTTCGACCAGTTCAAATGCCCCAAGTGCCAGTTCCTGAGGCACCAAGCCGATGAGCTCACGGCTTTTTCGGTATTGCTTAACGTGGTCGTATCCACCAACCAAAACGGTGCCACCGCTGGCGTTCACCAGCCCGCAAATAATTGAGATTAATGTGGTTTTACCGGCACCATTGGGCCCGAGTAGCGCCAATATCTCGCCTTCTCGAATATCCAGATCGATGTTTTTCAGCGCTTGGTGACCGTTGTCGTAGGTCTTGCTTAACCCACGCACTTGCACAATCGCGTTCACGCCAGTTTCGGCGCTCGTGTCTGATGCTTTCATTACCCCTATTTTGAACGAAAACGAACCGCTTAGCTCGATTTGTTAGGAATATCAATCGCGACCGTGACCACCCCATTCGCCGCTTGCATTCTCGCCACACCACCGTGTGCCTCGGCCACCATGCGAACGATGTACAAACCTAAGCCCAAATGCAGATTTCCATCCTCTCCCGTGCGTGAAGAGAACATCGGATCAAACACGCTGGCTGGATCCAATTCATCGGCCAAAGTCCCTACATTGCTGACCGCCAAGCTCACCCACTCGCGTTCATTTTCAATTCGGCGATTCAGTGTTAACGTCACTTGGCTGTTTTGCGTAAAACCCACCGCGTTGTCGACTAATTTATCCAGCGCTTGTTGCAGTAACTCCGGTGCAGCAAACACTTTTTCACCCGCATTATTGTCTGCCTGAAATTGAATGTGCGGGTATACCTGCTGATACCGGGCTCTTGCGCCAATTAAGAACTCTTCCAAAGAAAAGGACACCTTCTGAGCTTGTTGCATGGTTTGTTCAAGCCGGGTGGATTCAACCAAGGCTTTGATGATGTGGCCCAACTGATCAGCCCCACCGCTGGCACGATCTAACAACTGTTGGGTGCCTTCATCTAACGAATCCACATCGATATTTTCAATGGATGTTTTCACCACCGATAAAGGCGTTCTCAATTCATGCGATAAACGGCTCGACAGCGCTTCCAGGTATTGCGTGTAGTGTTTGCTTCGCCCGAGAAGTGACCCGATGGTACGCGAGAGTTCGCCGATTTCATCCTGCATACCACTGGCGGCAAACTGCGCTACCCGCCCATCTTTTGAAACCGCAGCCGAGGCTTGTTTGGATAAACGACGAATACGAAAGGACAACACAGTGGCAAACAACAACAGGGAACCACCCACCGCAAAACTGACCAGAGTTAATAAACTTAACAGCTGGGCTAAACGACTGCCCGCGTAAGACGATGCCCGACTATCGTTTGATTCAAACAACAAAAACCCACCTTCGAGTTCAGTATCCAGGCGTTTAAAATGACCCAGTACAAAATCGTATTCATCGGTTTGGTATCGACGCGCTTGCTGTAATGGATTCTGATCTGTTAAAAATTCTTTAGGCAAATGCAGCCCATTAACTAAAGAGTACAGAGGCGCATCGGTGTACTCGCCTTTACGTTCGCGCAACATCGCAGATACCAATCGATAAACCAATGCATCCCACAAACTGGAATTAGCCGGATCAAACGCAGTTGCGGAATCATCTTCCTCATACAAAGCGTTCACATCGGCCATCAATCGACCGTGAGAATCAAATAGTCGTGCGCGGGTTGCCGGAGTCACCCAGGAGGCAAGAGCGTCAAAGGCTTCTTCCGAGGTATGACGCAGCTGCGGATTGCTATCGGCAATTAAAGATTCGCTGTGCTGGCTGGCCATCTCGGTAGGATCCATACTGCCCACCCACTGTTCACGCGCCGAGCCGCGCTTATCCACATCCACATAGGCAATTCCAAAACTAGAACCATCCGGTGGAATGGGCATGGACAACTCAAGTTGCATCCCATTACCGGTGGCGGTCCAATGCCCTTTCCAAGACCCTAGAGTGTCACCCAAACGACGTCGTGAGGTGTTCGAGGCAACTCGAGCCACCAACGGCCCAGGGGCTACCGCACGAAACAAACCGTGCGTGGCACTGCCGGTTGGGCGTTGTAAAAACACTTCCAGCGCATCCCCATTGGCTAATTGCGCGTAAGGATCGGGGCGCTCCCCTTCTGCGTAATCAACGACCAGCCTGGGAGGTTGATGAAAAACCACTTCATCATCTTTCACATCCACAAAAACAAACAAGTCCCCATCGCGAACTGTTGTGCGCACCGCTACCGATGCTGTGACTGGGTTATCGTCGGAGTTGTCTGGCCCCGATTGTTGCAATGGGATGGTGCGAGCGGTTAGCTCACGCCAGTCATCGGCATAGCCATCGATAAACACTGGAAACTGCGCACGGGCTGCGAATAAGTCCCCTCGGCTTGTGGTGTTACTGCGACGCTTTAATTCCTGCGCTAAGCGCGTGTTGGTTGCAAGAGAAGCTACGGCGTTGTTCACACGCAGCTGCTGTTCCTGCCGACGCGATTCTTCCAAGGCATCGTCAAGCTGACGAATGCTGTGCCAACCCACAACGGGAATGGCCAAGGTGACTAACCCAGCCACCACCATTTGCATTTTTAAGCGCATGAACGTATCGCGTCAACCCACCGAACTAGCTGGCGGTATCGGTATCCAACCAGCGATAGCCCAAACCATACACGGTTTGAATGGCTGAAAAATCGTTGTCTAGTAGCATAAATTTCTTTCGAATGCGTTTAACGTGTGCCGTGATCGTTTGATCATCCAGCACAAGGTTTGCCGCATCCATTAACTGCTGTCGGCTTTTTACTTGCCCTGGGTGTTTCGCCAAACAGGCAATAAGCCAAAATTCGGTTACCGTGAGTTCCACTTTTTGCCCCGACCACGAGGCCAGTAAACGATCATGGTCTAGAGTGAGTTCGGCCACTTGTTGTACGGTGGATTCGGTGGGCGTTTTTAATGCATCAACCCGACGCAGCAAGGTGTTCACTCGGGTGATGATTTGCTGCAGGCTAATGTCTTTGGTGAGGTAATCATCCGCACCCAGCCGTAGGCCTGAGATCACATCCAATTCACTGTCTCTGGCAGTAAGAAACATAATGGGTAATTGCTGCGATAAATTGCGCAATGCTTGACACAAACCAAAGCCTGCTTCGCTGTCATTGCCTAAACCAATATCGATAAGCGCTAGATCGGGCAAATTTTTCTTGCAAGCATCCAGCGCGGTATCGGCTGCGGCAAAATCCATCACGCGGTAGCCAGCTTTTTCCAGCGCGAACCGGTAGTTCTCTCGCAAAGCCGCCTCGTCTTCTACCAAAACAACGGTGCGGGGATTGGACGATGTCATCATGAACCAGCCAGCCAATTTAAAGTGATGTGTTGTGGGCAAGGATAACAAGCTGGCGCAAGAATGCCGTGCGTTGAGGCGCAGGTGTCCGAATTCATCAGAATTGATCCACTAAGAATCTGACCTTGGTCCAAGATTTGCCGGTTCGGTGAGCTTAAATAGAGCCCATACCGAACCGAGGGAGCCACCCCATGAACGACGTAATCCGCCCAATGCCCCCCAGCATCTCCAACGGGAGCGATGCGCCGGCGTCCCCTCGGGTCGGTATTTCTCATTCCCTTATCGGTTCGTCGTCACAAAAAGATGAAGCCTCAAGAACAGGCCAAGCGCAACATTGCGCCCTCAGGCAACAACGCTTTGCCATCATAACCGTGTACTCTTTGGCGATTCTCTTAGCATTGGGCTATGTGCCTGGGTTTGGCTTGTGACAAAACCACTTCCTGCTCTATCGAAGTTAGCAGATCGTATTGCGCCAGAAAATCATCACTCCGATGCAACCCGCAGCCCAGGTGATGATGCCTGGGCGGTGCATAACCGAGCCATCGCAAAGGCTCGCGCCGGTGAATCCATCATCATTTTAAGCATCGGGCAAGAAGCCAATGAAACAACCCCAGAACCGATTGTGCAACAGGCCGTTGACCGCCTGCAGGCCGGCGACCATCATTACGCCGATGTGCAAGGTTCACCCGAATTACTTGACGCCATCGCGCGCTATCATCATCGAATAACCGGTCAACGCGTATCCGCTGAACAATGCACCGCATTCTGTGGTGCGCAAAACGGTTTATTTGCCGTGGCGCAGGCGGTTTTAGAACCAGGCTGCGAAGTGGTTTTATCCGAACCCTATTACACAACCTACCCTGCTTGCTTCACCGCCAGTGGTGCACAGGCAAGACGCGTGGCATTACGAGCTGAAGATAACTATCAACTCAATGTGGATCGTTTACTGGCTGCTATCACACCAAATACGCGTGCCATCGTGTTAAACACACCCAACAACCCGATGGGCGAATGTTATGCCGCAGCAGATTTATCCCGCATCGTGCAAGCCTGTCGCGATCGCGGCGTATGGCTCATACTAGACATGGTGTACGCCGAATTGGTTGACCCCGATCAGCTGGCATTACCGCATGGGTTCGACGGTGCCGATGATGTGGTGATTTCCGTTGGCAGCTTATCCAAATCACATCGCATGACTGGCTGGCGTGCCGGTTGGGCCGTCGCACCACAACGCGTGGCCGATACTTTGAAAGATTTATCCCTGTGCATGCACTATGGCTTGCCCCCCTTTGTGATGAGTGCCGCCGCTCATGCGTTAAATAATGATACGCAAACGCCTAAGCTCATTCGAGAGGCGTTAACGCAGCGCCGACAACTGGTTAACACGCACTTAGCCAATCAATCAGGCATTAACCTAATCGACAGTGGGCAAGGCATGTTCGTGTTATTGGATGTGACGCAAACGGGTTTAAGTGCTAAAGATTTTGCTATGAAATTGCTGGATAACACCGGCGTATCCGTCTTACCTTGCGATGGTTTTGGTGCCGCCGGTGTCAATCTCATTCGAATGTGTTTAGCGGTGGATTCGCAAGACTTGGTGTCGGCCTGCAATGCCATCGCCGCATTCAATCTCTCATTGAGCGCTTAAAACGCTCAATAGATATCGCGCGTAAATTTCCGTACCATGCCAACTTTAATGGTGTCGCCGAATTAAGCCAACCGAGTCAGAGAGCGAACCCGCTCGTCTTCAAACGCGCTGAACTGATTATCGTTAACACCAAACCAGTTAGAGAGTACCGACGCATACAAACTGCGATAGTCCATCGTGTGGGCTGGATCCCCATCGACAAGATCACTCAAGTCTGTGGGTGTGCCATACAGGCCACCATGGAGTTGCCCACCCATTAACAAATGCGGCGCGGCCGTGCCGTGATCGGTGCCACCAGATTGATTCTCACTGGCACGACGACCAAACTCTGAATAGGTCATCACCAAAGTGTTATCCCATTCGCCCGCCTTCATTAAGGCTTGCCGAAAATCCGCCAAGGAATGACCCAATTGCCCCAGTAAATTGTTATGCCGACCCAGCTGCCCATTGTGCGTATCAAAACCTGATAACTGCACGCGATACACAGGCGTGTCTAAACCCGCTTGAATCAGATGCAATACCTGTTGCAGCTGAGCACCGAGTTTGCCGCGACCGACCTTAGCGGCTTTCGGGGAATTCGCCAGCTTGCCTTGCAATAAATTCAGGGTTGAATCCAATTCCTGCATGCGAGCGGTCACCAAGCCGATGGACGGGTTAACTGCCGCGGTTGCCGTGTCAATCGGTTGCCTGGCCACATTCAATTGCTCGGGGCTACTCATACTTAACCAACGACCGCTTTCACTGTTAAACAGATTCATGTCGTTGATTAAACTAATGCCATGCGCATCCGAAACATGGCGACCTAGTGAATGCTCAATATCGTGCGTGATCCAACCCTGACGACCCTCTGACACCCCGTCTCCACCACTTTCCCACAAGGCGATGGATTTAAAATGCGAACGGTTCGGTGAGGGATATCCCAAACCATGGACCCACCCCATCTCACCGCGCTGCCAAGTGTCCAGCAGGGGTTTTAGCTGGTTGTGCACAGAAAAGTCATCTTGTAACTCAATGACTTCATCTTTGGTTAATGCCAAACTGGGGCGCAGCCGGTGATAGTGGTCATCTCGCATAGGCACCAAGGTATTTAAACCATCGTTAGCGCCAGAGAGTTCAACCAACACCAAACGCCTGCCCGAGGTATTCGCACTGAGCCACTGGCCGTGCATACCAAACGATGCACCACACAGTCCCAATAGAGTTGCTTTTATCCAGTCTCGTCGTTGCATTTAATACACCTGATACGTTGGGTTTAACAACCAACTGCGTACGTGCTCATACAGCTCTGCACGTTCGGAAAATTGTACTTGCGGGTTTTCCCAACCGGGAAGATCACTCACCGGCACGCCGGGGGCTAAGGCCGTATTCCAAGTAAAGCCTGCGTCAATCAGTTGTTCATGGCGTTCCAGCAAACTGTTCGCGATAATTGGCACCGTACGAACCGATGGGTCTTGTGGGTAAGGCCTGCGGGCAGTGTCATCTTGGACCCATGTAGGGATATCGCTTAAAGCGTTTCGCCCGGTTGGGGTGCGTTGCTTAAAGCTCTGCCGAACATCGGGCTGTTCAAGGCGATCAATAAGCACCGCAACCGTTTCTTTAATCTTTCTTCGGTTGGTGGGAAACTGATTTTTCTCGCGCTCTAACGCCGTCGTTAAAATATCAGTGGATTGCAGCAGCAAGGCATCAACCAGTAAGGCCTCATCATCATTGAGTGCATTCACATGGCACGCCTTTTCCTGATCACCTCGGCTACCCAAAGCCGAAAAACTGAGCATGCGCAAGGTGGGGTCGCGTTCATTATCCCAGGCACACGGTGGCCATTGTTCCACACAATCGGGCCAGCAACCCTCGTTAGATAGCCATAGATGCGGTTCGCCACCAACATCAATGTGATACCAGGCACTCAACACCGGCCAATGACGCTGGCCCAGCCGCACGTCTTGAAACACCAATCGGACATGCAGAGTGCCATTGTTATTCAGTCGTGCCCATTCGAGGTGATTGGACGCATACCTCAAGGTGTTTTTCAACGTCTCACCAGAACGGTTGGCTTCAGGCTCACTGCCGATAGCAGACACATTGATATCGACATAACCGGCGCAATACAAATCCCCTGCATCCGCGCCATTGGGTGGCGAACAAAAACTGGATTGCGAACCAGCGGTAGGAAACATCCGTATTTGGTTGGAACTCAATGACCCCACGTAAAGATTTCTGTCCCCGGTGTCGCCCGCGTCATCGTTGGTAAAGTGCACACGCAGCGTGTTGCCTTGTGAGAGTAAACTGGGTTCGATCGCTAGAGGCACGGTTTGCCAGGGCAATTGATCACGACTGTCGATGGTGCCGTATCGAACCGTGTCCCAGCCGCCTACTAACTCTTGCTCATCCGCACTCCAAACCACACTCTCGTCGTTACTTAATAATTCAATTCGGTATTTCGCTGGCCCGTTAAATTCTTCGGAAGCTAACTTAATTGACAAGGCGTGTGGCTTGCGATGCTTTTCCGCAGTTGGTTGCGCCATGGATTCAGCCATTGCATCGGTTGACCCCGCATCAGTTGTCATGCCACCGCTCATCATGTTAGCGCTTGCCATCATGCCATCACCACTGTCATCACTCATGGACATGTCATTCATACTATTGGACATGGTCATGTCATTCATGCCATTTGTTACTGACATGCCATTCGGGCTATTGGAGTTGGCCAGGGTGTTTGCAGACATCTCAATGGCGTTAGACTGATTCGGCTTGTTGTTTTTTTCCTCGCGAGTGGCCCGAAGCAACTCTTCCAACGCGGTGTAACGGTTTAATAACCGCCCAGGTGTTATCCAAGGCGCACCTTCCTTCCAACCAGAAACGTTCGGTGGTGCGAATAGATCCTGACCGGATAATTTCAACATGCGAGGTAATTGTTGGTTTATACGTTTGGGTGTATCCAGAGTGCGCGCTGTGCCGATGAGCAAGGTGGCTGGAGACTTGATTAACGCACCGCGGTTTTGTTCATGCCAGAACGATTCAGACTCTAATATGGTTCGATAAAGCACGCCAAGCTCATGCCCGGAATCGCGGAACGCAGACGCAAATGGCTGTAACTCGTTATCACTGGGCGTACGATCGGCAACCAGTAGGTGCCAGAAACGGGAGGCGATGAAGCGATCCAGTGCAGGCTGTTTTACAAGTAAAGTAACTAAGTCATCACCATTAAAATTACCGGTCTCTCCAAACAAGGTTTTTTCTTCAAAATCGTGCTGCCAATGATCGAATCGAGCGGTTAAATTTCTATTCTGCGATACACCATAACCGGTCAGTGCACGGGCGGCCTCCCTAACGGTGGCTTCATCGTAGTTACCTTCGCCTAACGTAAAGAGTTCGAGTAATTCTCTGGCTAAGTTTTCATTGGGTTTGGCTTTGTAGTTTCTGGTGTTGTTCAAGTAATGCAGTAAGGCCGGGTCTCGAATCATTGCAGTGAGCAACGTCTTAAAATTTCCCATACCCAATTCGCGAAACGTTTGGTTTTGCCGAGCAATGGCCATGGATTGCCGATTGATGCCGCGATAGTTCGTGGCGAAGTGGTCGTGCCAGAACAACACCATGCGCTCAGTTTGTGGGGATGTGGTGGTGAGCATTTCGTCAACCCACCAGTTACGCAGTTGCGCAAGCTCACTGTCTCTTAACCGATCAAAATTGCGTTGTTG
>CALGLE010000019.1 GCA_937930305.1 uncultured Granulosicoccaceae bacterium
GTTTTTAGTTGTGTTCTCTTCTTATACTCAAACGACTGTGTCGATTAGGAATTAAACATGATTTTCAAGCTTTGAGGACCAACACCCAATAATTCGTTGTGTAAACGAGCTATTGGCCGAGACAATAATGACTCGATGGTAGATAAGATGCTTGAATTTTTACGAATCATCTTTAGGGAGTAACGTGAAGACGGTCGTTTATCAATTCCTAGAACTGATGATAGTTGCGGAAAACGTTAAACCAGCATCCGAAACTGCCAATATGCGATTAGAAATCAGGACGCTGACACAACCGCTGAAAAAGTTGCACTGACAGAACCGCCGCTGGGAACATCAATCTCGGTCCAACTAATAGAATTACCAGCAACTGACATCACCGACGCAGCCGGCACTGTCACAGGTGTGATAGAAGAAAAGCCTGCCGGAACCGTATCTAGCACATACGCATCAACCGCAGCATCAGGTCCTGCATTATTTACTTGCAGCGTAAATAAAATAACTGACCCTATGTTAGGTGAAGCGTCACTGACCGACTTGTTTATTGTTAACGCGACTTCGCTATCGTCATCTATCAACGTGAGTGTTGCAGTATCACTAATATCAATACCATGCGTTGTGTTGGATATATTCTGCAACTGCACGATGATAGTTTGGTCACCTTCTGGCACTATGTCAGCAGTTGGGTTGATAGTAAAGGATTGAGCATCCCCTGCCTGTCCATTAAACGTCAGTGTACCTGACGCCGCGGTGTAGTCGTTGTCGGCCAAAGTGGCTGTGCCGTCAGCAGTTAAATAATCGACAGTAAATGATACAAACCCCGAAGCATCGCGTACATCATGTGATAACGTCGCGGTAACGGTGATAGGGCCACCATCTTCAGGCGCACTAACATCGCTAAGGGTTATCAGCTCTTGAACATCGGCAACCACTAAAAAATCTTCTGAATCCCCAAAATTGTTCACGCCGCACCCATTCGCTGGAGTAGTGTCGTTGTAGCTCAACATGAGCCTACCCCGAAAGGTGGTATCTTCAGTCACTGTCGGAAGGGTGATATTTTGTGTAACAACACAACCAACAGGAGTCGCAGTGGTGCTAAACAAACAACTACCACTGCCAAGCGACTCTGGCGTTCCATCATTATCGGTATCGAGAAAAAAAACCACATTTTCTGGATCATTATTACCTGCTGTAGGTGCACCGGACTGCTCAGTGTCACCCACTATTGTCGTAACTGAAACAACGGAACTTGTCGGGTATTCTGCAGCTATACCAATCGGCAGAGTAATACTTTCATAGGTTGTGTCGTTAGTGATTGCGCAGAGTGTAGTCGGGGTGTAGCGTTGCGCCCAGGCGGTCTGCATTGACACGCAAAGCACTATAACTGCACAAGGAAGACGGTAACTAAACATGGGGCCAGAGTTAAATCTATTACAACAGTGAACATTACATTTTCGCGAAAATCATGCCACATGGCCGCAATTCGCCCAGATATTTATCCAAAAGTATGATGATGAATACAAATTGTAAGTGCATCTCAACACCAGAGGGAATTGACAAGCCGAGTCTGAATGGTGGCTGTGGTCCGAACTAAGAAAAACTAGGTTTGAACCATTTGGATACCTTCCTTATGGTTGAGTTTATATTTCTAAAGACTAACTGCGCCCCATTAACTTACGAGGCGCAGAAACTGATCAAATCCCAATGAAATACCGCTCGAATTACGACAAGCGTTCGAACACCGTACTGATGCCTTGACCCATGCCAATACACATGGTGGCTAGCCCTAATTCTCCGTCGTTCTTCTGCATAACATTTAAGAGCGTTGTACTGATACGTGTGCCTGAACAACCGAATGGGTGGCCTAATGCAATCGCACCACCGTGTAGGTTCACTTTTTCATCCATGGAATCCAGCAGTTTCAAATCTTTCAATACCGGTATCGCTTGCGCAGCAAACGCTTCGTTCAATTCCACGTGATCAATGTCTTCAATCGACAAACCTGCGCGTTTTAATGCTTTTTGTGTTGCCGGCACCGGCCCATAACCCATGATGGCCGCAGGACAACCGGCAACCGCCATACTTTTAATTCGCGCCACGGGCTGTGCACCAATCTCTCGCGCCTTGGCACCTGACATCAGTAACATCGCACTGGCACCGTCCGAAATAGCGGAAGAACTTCCGGCGGTCACCGTACCCACCTTGGGCACAAACGCAGGAGGTAATTCAGAGAGCGATTCAGCTGTAACGTTCTCGCGAATGACTTCGTCCACTTCGATAAGCTTTTTAAAGCCATTTTGATCATGGCCTTCCATTGGTATCACTTCGTTTGCAAAGCCGCCATTTAAGGTCGCTGCATGGGCGCGTTGATGCGAACGAGCCGCAAAGGCATCTTGATCGGCTCTTTCTATGCCGTGCATCTTTGCCAACATCTCAGCGGTGACGCCCATCATCATCGATGCTTTGGCCACGTGTTTACTCATTCCCGGATGCAGATCTAACCCATGCAACATTTGCACGTGCTGCATGTGCTCCACGCCACCGGCAATGAATACATCGCCGTAGCCGGTCATAATGCCTTGGGCAGCTGTGTGCAATGCCGACATGGAACTGCCGCATAAGCGACTGACGGTTTGGCCGGCAACCGTTTCTGGTAATTCTGAACGAATGGCCACACTACGTGCCACATTAAAGCCCTGCTCCAGCGTTTGATTTACGCACCCCCAAATCAAATCCTCAACGTCGTTGGCATCCACTTCCGGGTGTCGATCGAATAACGCTTTCACCAAGTTGGCTGAAAGATCCTCAGCGCGCACATTAACAAAGCCTCCGTTCTTGGAACGGCCCATGGGCGAACGTACACAATCAATGATTACGACATCATCTGCGTTGAAATTCATGCTGACGCTCCCTTCCCAAAGAAAGACTCATTATTAGCGGCCCGAGTCCTCATGGCTTCGGTTGGATGATAAAGCGGGCCGAGCTCTGCATACTTGTCGCACATGTCAATGAAGTTGGACATGCCCAAGGTATCGATGTAGTGCAATACGCCACCTCGGAACGGCGGAAAGCCTAGGCCGTACACCAAGCCCATATCTGCGTCAGCCGCACTAGCAACAATGCCCTCTTCTAAACAGCGCCAAGTCTCCAGACACATCGGGATCATCATGCGTTCAACGATTTCATCGTCTGTAAATTCACGTTGTTCAGTCACCGCGGGCTGAATGATGTCGGTGATTGCGGGATCAATCAGTTTCTTCGGCTTACCGCGCTTATCCATTTCATATCGATAAAAACCAACGCCATTCTTCTGGCCAAAACGTTCGGCTTTGAACAGCAACTCATCGGCTTTAACGTAATCGTACTTCATACGTTCTGGAAACCCTTGGGCCATGACTTCACCAGCGTGGTAACCCGTATCAATGCCGACCACATCGAGTAAATAGGCAGGCCCCATAGGCCAACCCCAACGTTCCATGAGTTTATCGACGCGAGTAAAGTCAGCACCTTGTTTGTGCAATAAAGAAAAGCCACCAAAGTACGGAAACAACACACGATTAACAAAGAACCCAGGGCAATCATTGACCACAATGGGCGTCTTCCCCAACTTGCGCGCGTAAGCCACCGTTGATGCGATGGCGGCATCGCCACTTTTTTCGCCACGGATAACTTCCACCAACGGCATCAAATGCACCGGATTAAAGAAGTGCATGCCGCAAAATTTCTCCGGACGTTTAAGGTTTTGTGCAAGCATATCGATTGAAATGGTTGACGTGTTGGACGTTAAAATCGCCTCTTCTGAAATTATGCCTTCAACTTCACTCAGCACCGCTTGCTTAATTTTTGGGTTCTCAACAACCGCTTCAACCACCAAATCAACGTCGCCGAAATCCCCGTAACTTAATGTGGGCACGATGCGGTGCATCGCCGCTGTCGCATCGGTTTGCTTTAAACGACCCCGTTTTATTTGCTTAAAAAATAATTTGTCCGATTCCGCAAGCCCATCGTCCAATGCTTTTTGGTTGATGTCTTTCATCAAAATAGGCACACCGCTGGATGCCGATTGATAGGCAATACCGCCGCCCATAATGCCTGCACCGAGTACAGCTGTTTTATTAACCTCTTTGGCCCCTTCAGAAAGCTTTTTACTCTGTCGCTTTAGCGACTGATCTTTCATGAAAATACCAATGAGAGAAGCCGTTACCGGCGACTTGGTTAATTTGGCGAATGCGGCCGCTTCCACCTTGAACGCGTTGTCACGATCTAAACTTGCGTGTTTTTCGATCGTTTTTATGATGGCCATGGGCGCAGGATAATGCGGGCCAGCTTTCGCACCCACCACACCCCGAGCACTTTCAAATGCCATGGTGCGCTCAATAGTCGACAACAATAAAGGTGATCTTTTTTCATCTCGACGGGCTTGATAGTCAAACTTGCCGGCGATGCAATCTTGAATGAGTTGCATCGCTGCTGCTTGTAATTGATCTTCAGCCACGACCGCATCCACAGCACCGTCTTTTAATGCGGCGGCCGCTCGTTTGTTTGAACCTGTCGCAATCCACTCTATGGCATTGTCGACGCCGATCATTCGTGGTAACCGAACCGTACCACCCCAACCTGGCATGATGCCCAGCTTTACTTCCGGTAGGCCAATTTTTGCTTTGCTCCCCATCACACGGTAATCGCATGCTAAGCAGACCTCTAAGCCACCCCCAAGTGCTTCTCCGTTGATAGCCACAACGGTTGGGTACGGTAAGTCTTCCAGCGATGAGAACAGCGCATCAATTTCTAATAGCGCATCCACAATCGTGTCTTCAGGGCTTTGGAACAGCGCACCAAATTCGCCAATATCAGCGCCTACGAAAAAGCTTTTTTTAGCGCTGGAAAGTAATAAGCCCTTTACACCGTCTTTACGCTGCAATGCTTTTACAGCTTCCCCTAATTCTTTTACAGTGGCTTGATTAAACTTATTGACGCTGGAATCGTTCAAATCAAAACGCAATTCATAAATGCCGTCTTGAGCTTCTGCAACCGTCAGTGATTGACCTTCGAATAACATACAGTGTTTCCTTTAGAAGCTGAAGTGATCGGCATCAAGCGCCATGAGAGAATCCGCCCCCGTCTCCATGGTGGCCACCAAGGATCGAGTTCTGGGCAATAACTTCTCAAAGTAGAAGTTGGCTGTGGATAGTTTAGCCTGATAAAAGTCTGGCTCGCTGCAATCGTCTTTTGATAATGCGGCCAAGGCTGTGGCTTGAGCTTGCGCCCAATAGTAAGCCAGCACCACATAGCCTGAATACATCAAATAATCCACCGATGCGGCACCCACTTCATCGGCATTCGACATCGCCCGCATGGTGATGTCGGTGGTGATTTGTTCCCACTCCGCGCAGTGTGTTCTGAGTTTCGCAATCGCATTCGCCATTTGGCGGTTGGATTCGTGCTGCTCACAGAATTCGGCGATTTCAGCCAAGAAGGGTCGTAACAATCCACCCTGTGAACCCACCACTTTTCGGCCGAGTAAATCCAACGCTTGGATGCCGGTGGTTCCTTCATACAACGTAGAAATTCGGCTGTCTCGAACGTTTTGTTCCATGCCCCATTCTTGTATGAACCCATGGCCACCGAAAATCTGTAAACCAAGATTCGCAGATTCAAACCCCGTTTCTGTTAAGAAGGCTTTAGCAATTGGTGTTAGCAACGCCAGACGAGCATCGGCCTTGCCTTTTTCTTCCATGGATGCGTCCGATTCCATCACGTCCACACCCATGGCTAAAGAATGCACGAACAAACGCCCACCTTCAGAAAACGCTTTTTGTGTGAGGAGCATACGGCGAACGTCGGGGTGCACGATAATCGGGTCAGCCGCTTTACCCGGCGTTTTTTGCCCCGACAAAGAACGCATTTGCAATCGCTCGCGTGCATAATCTAACGACTTTTGAAAACCAAATTCGGCGTGCGCTAAGCCTTGCAGTGCTGTACCTAACCGGGCCGCGTTCATGAACGTGAACATACAATTTAAACCGCGGTTTGGCGGACCAATCAACCACCCTTTAGCGCCGTCAAAATTCAATAAGGCGGTCGCGTTTCCGTGAATTCCCATCTTGTGTTCAATGGAACCGCAGCTCACGCCATTACGTTCACCGGCTTCTCCATTCGCATCCGGCACCATTTTTGGCACGATGAACAACGAGATACCGCGTGTTCCCTGGGGCGCATCTGGCAATCGCGCTAAGACGATATGCACAATGTTATCGGCCATATCGTGTTCACCGGCCGAGATGAATATTTTGGTACCGTGAATGGCGTAACTGCCATCGTCATTCGGTTCTGCTCGGGTGCGAAGTAATCCTAAATCCGTGCCGCAATGCGATTCGGTTAAACACATGGTGCCCGTCCACTCACCCGAGGTGAGCTTATTTAGGTACTGCGCTTTTTGTTCATCGTTACCGTGCGCCGTGATGGTGGCATGAGCACCGTGGCTGAGTCCGGGATACATGGCCCAAGCCCAATTGGCGGTACCAGCCATCTCGCTCATGAACGTCGCCATGGAAGGCGGTAAGCCTTGTCCACCGAATTCAGGATCTGCCGAGAGACTTCCCCAGCCTGCCTCTACGTAAGTCGCGTAAGCTTCTTTAAAGCCATCAGGCGTAGTGACAACCGTATCGTTCCATTGACACCCTTGCTGATCACCGGACTGATTGATCGGTGCCAGTTCTTGCTCAACAAATTTTGCTGCTTCTTCTAAAATCGCGTTGAGTAGCTGGTCGCCTACTTCTTCATATCCGCCTAATTCAGAACAGCGATCGGCGTAGTTGAACACCTCTTGCAAACTAAATCGCATATCACGAAGCGGTACCTTGAAATCAGCCATTTGCGAAGCTCTCCCTGTAGGTGGAGGATAAAAACGATGAGTGTATGCAGCACTGAGCCGCACGCTTCTTTGCTTGCTTAACAGATTTTAGTACGCCCGTAGGCTGGGTGGCTAAATTCTGCACATATCGCAAAGTTTATATTGTTCAGTAATAACTGAACAATATGATGTTAACCGCTGGATGTCAAGATTCCCCTGGTTTTTTGACAAAACTAGACCATATTTTGATCTAATGCGGAACCCAAACGCCGTATGGAGACCCTAACTTGAGCCGTTCTATCGCCGTGATTCGCGAAGAGTTCATTGAACAAGTTGGGCTGATTGCGCAGGCAGAATTGTTGCCCCGCATTGCCGGGCGGCTAATGGGATTGCTGATTTTCGACGGCAAGGAGTATTCATTCAGTGAACTTGCCGAAGCGTTGCAAGTCAGTCGCGGCAGTATCAGCTCCAGTGTCTCCTTGCTCACGGCCATGGGCGTGATAGAACGAACCGCGAAGCCAGGGGATCGCCAAGATTACTTCAAGTTGAGCGAAGATCCCTACAACACGTTTTTTCAAAGGGCGTTGCGCCGCGCAGAGAAAGCGCACAAAACCATACAAGAAACCCGAAATGCTGTGCCCAAGGACAAACGAGAAATACGGGGCCGGCTGAAAGAATACGAGAATTTCTATACCGCCCTCATGAAAGCCCTCGACAGCACTAGCTGAACAGCGAGATCGGTAACCAACAGGGCGCTTTCAGGTATTGATTGCTAGTTAATTTCGTGACTATAATGCAATTTGTTACCACGGGGATAGGAAAATATGGCCTACGCGCCTGCCCAAAACACCAATAAGGACAGTATCCCTATCGTGGATCTGAGCGCACTGCGCTCAGGTGAAGATCCCGATACCGTCGCGGCAGCGTTGCATGCAGCCAGCCAAAATCTCGGGTTTATTTACGTCTCCTCCCACGGCATCCCGGATGCAGTTATTACCCGGGCCAGAGAAACAGCGTTTGAATTTTTTAGACAACCCGACAACGTAAAAGCAGACGTAAAAATCTCACCGCATCATCGAGGCTGGTTAAAACCTGGAGCGGCTAAAATGGGCGATGACGCTAAGGCGGATCTGAAAGAGAGTTTCATTTGGGCATCTGAACAAATAGCGGCAAGCGGTTTAAACGATCACCCACTGCGTGGACCGAACCAATGGCCGGTATCTCTACCGACATTAAAAGACGCGGCTTTAGATTATTTCGATGCGGTGCATTCCGTGGCTTTGTATTTGATGCAAGGTTTCGCCCGCGGACTACAGCTGCCAGAAGAATATTTTCTGCGTCAATGTTCGCAACCATTAAGCCGTGCATCGTTTGTGTATTACCCGCCACAACCCGAAAATTTGGGTGCCGATCAATTCGGTGTAGCGCCTCACACTGACTTTGGTGTGTTAACGGTACTCTCTCAAGACAATACGGGTGGCTTACAAATCCAGGATAGAAACGGTCGCTGGATACACGCACCCCCCATTGATGGCACCTTGGTCGTCAATGTAGGAGACCTGCTATGCCGATGGACCGGTGGTGCCTATAAGTCCACACCCCATCGAGTGGTGAATGCTTCAGGCCAAGAGCGCTTATCGCTTGTGCTTGCATTCGATCCCAATCCTGAAACACTGATCGATGCGAATGCATTGCCAGGGCTTTCGAGCCAAGAAGATCCCATTACATGCGGTGACTACTTGCAATGGCGCTTTGCAAAAGCGTTCGCCTATAGAGATAAAGAGAGCGCATAGACTGATGGAAACCTTAGATGTCACAACGCGCACAGAAACCCCGGATGCGGCAAGTAATGATCGCGCCATCGGTTCAGCGTTAAGAGATTTACGAGAAACTCAAAGTTTGTCTGCTCGTCAGTTGTCCGAACAATCCGGAGTATCAGCAGCGATGATCAGTCGCATTGAAAGCGGTCAAGTATCCCCGTCGATTTCTACCATGACATCTTTAAGTGGTGCATTGGATGTCCCTCTGGTCAGCCTGTTTCGAGACATTGCCACAGAACGTACCGACTTCACTTATGTACCACATGGTGAAGGCGTGGTGTCCACTCGCATGATGGGTGAACACGAGCATCACTTTATCAACTTGGCTGCCCATAGGCGACGGGATTTAAATTTCGAAGCACACAAGGTCACGATAAAACAACAAGACGGTGAACCGCCAAGCTACATCGGCCATGGTGTTGTGTTCATTCACGTCATCGATGGTTCGGGTGTTTACGTTTACGGGAAACAAAAGCTTACGCTAAAAGAAGGCGATACCTTAAGTATTGATGCGGAATTAATGCATGGATTCACGCAAGTACTCACTCCCGAAATCACCTTCCTATCCGTTCAAGCGGAAGCACGAAGATGAGCGCTTGGATCAGCATGATCAGCGATACCGAAGCGGATGCTGATTTACAAGACGCACTAAAACTAGCGCGCACACCTCATGGAACGGTAGACAACGTGATGCGCGTGCATTCGCATCGCCCTAACACCCTACGGGCGCATGTGGCTTTATATCGCGCCGCATTGCACGACGACGCGAACCAATTGCCCGAATGGTTACAAGAGACTATTTCAAGCTACGTGTCTATGTTGAACGACTGCCCCTATTCTCTGGCCAATCATTGGGCGAATGCGCGGCATCTTATAGGTGATGACGTGAAGGCAGATCGTGTTGAGCAAGCGCTAAAAAAGGATACGCCTGAAGCCGTATTCGACGGTAAAGAGCTGGCCTTATTGAACTATGCGAAAAAACTCACTGTATCTCCTGGCGCGATGCACGTTGACGATGTTGAGACTTTAAAAAACGCAGGCTTAGACGATGGAGAAATCCTAGAAGCAAACCAAATCATCGGGTATTTCAACTACGTCAATCGATTGTTAAATGGTTTAGGCGTAACCACCGAAGGTGATACGGTCGGTTATTACGCCAGCAGTACGACAGATGAATGAGCGCCCCCAATGAGTTCGCAAGAAACACCTTCTGATTTCGATGGCGCTATGAGTTTGATCCGTGATTGCGTGAACGGACGTAAAGGTGAGCGATTGCTCATTGTGAGTGAACCTGAAGAGAATGGGGTTTACGACAGCATCGCACCTAAATTGGCAGCGGCGGCTGGTCGCCGTATAGGGATGACCGTATACGAGCTGCAATCAACTTCGTTTATAGACAATGAGGATGAAAAAGCCATTCTGCTGGATTCACTTCGAGGGTTTGACCACATCGTATTCTTCTCGCGTGTGGGGGATCAAATTCGTTTTTCAAATGCGGATGCCATGCCCCCTTCGACCATGTGTTACACGCTGAACCAGCAATCATTAAATTCTGAATTTGGCACTGCCTGCCATCAAGGCATGAGCGAAATCAAATGGGCACTTGAGCAAGCGTTCCAACAATGTGAAGAAGCCACAGTGACCTGCCCCTTAGGAACGCACTACTCGGGGCGGCCAGACTGGGGATTGGATTCACCGGTCGAAGTGAGCTTAAAGCGCTTTCCGTTACTGGTTCCTCAGCCGATTCCAGCGAAGGGTTTCCGCGGTAAAGTGGCTTTGAGTCGATTCTTGATAGGCACCGGTTCAAAATACTATGAACCCTACTACTTAGCGTTGCCAAACACCGTTTTTGCCTGCGTTGAAGACAACCGAATTGTGCGTTTTGAAGGTTCGGCTGAAGATGTAATAGCTGTTGAAAATCACTACGTCCAAGTCTCAAAAAAACTCTCAATCGATCCATGGTTTGTCGATTCCTGGCATGCAGGAATACACCCGGGCTGTAATTTTGAAATGGACGCATCCACCGATATCATGCGATGGTCGGGATCGGCCTTTGGAAGTCCGAGATTGTTACACTTTCATACCTGTGGGCAATACGCACCCGGTGAAATTTGTTGGAACGTACTGGATGCAACCGTTGCACTCGATGGGGTTGAGATTTGGGAAAATGGCGTGTTACACCCTGAACGCCTACCCGATGGTGCGTCCGTTATGGAACGACACCCGAAACTGGCTGACTTGTTTGCAAATCCGGTACGTGAAATCGGACTTACCTGTTAAGTAGTCATAACCATGCGTGATTTTGCTCTAGAAACATTTTTCTCGAAATGGGAATTTTCCGCTCGTCATCATATGACAGCTTCGGATGCTCAAAGTATGAGTATTGCTGAACTGATGACGTTAGCGAATCGCCCGATGGAAGAGCTGGGCGAGTTGCACTTAGGTTACACCGAAACTTGGGGGGCTCCACTGCTTCGAGAGGCGATTGCAAGCACATATGACTCACTTAATGCGAGCAATGTATTGTGCTTCGCTGGCGCTGAAGAAGGCGTGTATACCTCAATGCGCGTATTGCTCGATAAAACCGATCACGCGATCGTGGTTGTACCGAACTACCAAGCCGCTGAAAGTGTACCGCTGGACATCTGTGCTGTGTCGGGGGTTCCACTACTGGAACAGGAGGCTTGGCGACTGGATCTGGATGAACTGAAAAATGTCTTGCAGCCCAATACCAAGTTAGTATCTGTTTGCTTTCCTAATAACCCCACCGGTGCCATACCTTCTCACGAGATTTTTAAAGAACTCATTGATTTTTGTCGGCAACACGGTCTGTATTTATTCTGTGACGAAGTGTATCGATTGTTGGAGCTGGATGAATCCAAACGAATACCGCAGGCCGCCGACGTGTATGAAAAAGCCTTGTCGCTGAATGTGATGTCTAAGGCTTATGGCTTACCGGGTTTACGGATTGGCTGGATCGCCAGTCAAGATACCGCGCTACTGCAAAAACTTGAACGCTATAAGCACTACCTGTCCATATGCAATTCAGCACCCAGTGAACAGTTGTCCATCATCGCTCTAAGTGTGCGTGAGCAATTATTAAATATCGTGAAAGCACGCATAGGTAAGAATCTAATCAAGCTGGAACACTTCTTTGAAAAACACGCTAATTTGTTTGAATGGACACAACCCGATGGCGGTTGCATTGCTTACCCCAAATTTTTGGGTAGAGGGGGCGTGGAAGAATTTTGTCAATCGCTTGTAGAAGAAGCGGGTGTGCTTCTGCTACCGGCATCCATTTATCATTCCGAATTATTGGAATCTCCACAAAACCGTTTTCGAATAGGATTTGGTCGGGAAGGTATTGATGAAGGCTTAGCGGCATTTGACGAATTCTTAGAACTTAAACATAACTCATTGGCTCCATAAACACGCGCGCACCAATGCCCCCTAGCACAGCGTTCAGATGATAAAAACATCGCTTTTATGATGAATTAGGAGTATGCTGTCGCCATTGGAACGACGTTCCGATCCTCTCTCGAGCCTAAACTCTCGCCAGTTTATCGGCAATTCACGAAATAATTACGCATCGATTTCACCATCGGTAATGAAGGCCTGACGGCGCTTCATCGATTCTGTGTGCAGTCAATGAATTTCATAAAATTCACATAGACACCTATGAATACAGACAAATCTGTACTGGATGAAGTACAGCCCACGATTCTATCATTTGTCAAAGACCTACCCAATTTGTGCTCCTTAGCGGGACTGGCATGCACAGTGTCAGCGATTTATTTCAGCATCACGGGTGTGTTTTATGCCGCAATGATAGGCATGGTTTGGGCTGTCGCATTTGATTGGGCAGATGGACTCATTGCCAGACGATTGCGTGGCCGTACGGAAAACGATATGCGCTTTGGCGGGCAACTGGACGTGCTCATTGACATTGTCAGTTACGGGGTTACGCCTGCAATCTTGCTGATGAGTTACGGTGAATTCGCACCAATCTATTTAGTGGGTGCCTTCATTATGCTGGCCGCTGGTGTGCTGCGACTGAGCTATTTTTCGATATTCGGGTTGGCAGATGGCACACGATACCGAGGCCTTGCAATCGATAACAACAGTCTTGCTATTGTTTTCTTATTTCTTCTTGAAGCTTTTTTAAGTCGCGGTTTATTTGCGCCTTTGTTGTATGCGGTTTGTATTGGCTTGGCAGTTCTCAACGTGTCAAACATCAGCACGCCAAAATTATCCGGCAACCCAGTCAATGTCGTCTTACTTGCGGCGTACACGTTATTTATCAGTGGTGTGTATGGGTTGAAGCTCTTCGCTTAGTCATTCTCAAAATATGAGACGTGGGCTTTCCACTTATCGAATTAAATTCTAGGAAAAATCATTATGCTCGTCTATACCGTTGGTACGTTCGACATGCTACATGTAGGTCATCTTGCACTGCTAGAGCAATGCCGTACATTTGGTGACGAGGTGGTTGTTGGCGTAGCATCCGACAACGTTGTGGTTTCCTACAAGCCCAACGTGCCAGTTATACCGCTAAATCAACGACTGGAAATGTTAAAAGCGCTACGTTGTGTTGATCGAGTTCGCCCGTACTACGAGCTTGAGTATGTTTCAGCGTGTCGAGAACTCAATGTGGATGTGTTTGTCGTCGGGGAAGATTGGGGTAGAAAACCACATAATCTTGCCGTGGAATCGTATTTGAAGTCTGAAGGCAAACAAATCATTCAAATACTCTACAACCCTAGAACCTCGTCAACGGCGATAAAAAAGAACGTTGTCGCGCAAAAATTAAGGTCTGGCCCACGTATCCAACATAACAATCCATCCGCTATCGCCAGCTAAAATCAGGCTTAGAAATTCAAGCTGAATCAGAACATAAAAGATGATTTCTAACATCGAACCAAGTTGTGCCAACTAGGAATAGTGCTAGCCTCTTGACAGTTCCTGTTTTAATTCGTCTTTGTTG
This sequence comes from uncultured Granulosicoccaceae bacterium, assembly GCA_937930305.1. Classification (GTDB taxonomy): domain Bacteria; phylum Pseudomonadota; class Gammaproteobacteria; order Granulosicoccales; family Granulosicoccaceae; genus Granulosicoccus. The sequence goes on from CALGLE010000019.1 coordinate 13,655, forward strand.
ATTTTGTTCTGATCACTTTGAACTAACGGCAGAGATTTACGATAAACAATACGTGTAGGTACCATGTAAGAGGCCAGATGCTTTTTTAATTCAAACGTAATCTCTTTTTCAGACAACTCACTGGCGCTGGAATACACCATTACAATTTCTTCTTCAATCTGCGGGTTATCCAAACCAAATACCGCACATTGTTGAATTTGAGGCAAATTTTTCTCTACTACGGATTCAATTTCGAACGGTGACACCCTGAAGCCACTGGTTTTGATCATATCGTCGTGACGATCAACAAAATATAGATACCCTTCTTCGTCTTTGTATACGTAGTCCCCACTGGCTACCACAATCTCGTCAGCCAATTCGCCTTCTAAATTAATCACATTTTTCAACAGTTGAATGGATTTAAAACGCTCATTGGTTTCTTTCGGCGCATTCCAAAAGCCGCGGTAGATGTAGCAACCTCGATGAATCAACTCACCCACTTCACGTGGTGCGCACTCCTGGCCTTCCTCATTAATCACATATAGGGATACGTCCGGGATAGCTTTACCAATTGAGTCTGGCCGAATCTTAATTTGAGCAGGATCCAAATACGTCGATCGAAACGCTTCAGTCAGTCCGTGCATAGAATAGAACTTGGCGTTTTTAAACGTCTTTTCGCAGTTTTTTATCATCGACTCAGTGACGTTACCACCAGAGGACGTAATGATACGAACTTGATTAAACAACTCGGCATTGGGTTGGGTATACAAGTCTTCATCAAACATCTGAGAAATGTTAACCGGCATCAGCGGAAGCACCGTGATTTCGTCGTTTACCAAATGATTGAAAAAATCATCCGGTAAAATAAATCGATGCAACGCCAAGGTGGCTTTATTGATCAAAGCACAAAAAATCTGATTCAAGCCGTAATCCAAGTTAAATATCAACAACCCAGATATCACATCACTTTCTTTTAAATCTAAGTATTGGGAAACCACACGAGCCGAATCGATTAAATTTCTATGTGAAATTACAATGCCTTTCGGCGTACCAGTTAATCCGAAAGAGTACGTAATAACGGCGTTTTCATGACCATTGATCTCACAGTGATAGGGCTTGTTGTAGTACTTGAATATTTCCTCAAAAGACGGGATGTCACTATGAGTTGTTTCAATGGAGACAATGCGCCCATCAAAATTAATCTCTTCAATATTCTGTAATTTCAGTTTATCGGTGATGATGCATTGAATGTCGCAGTCATCAATAATGTACTGAACTTGCTCTGGCTTTAGTAACCGAGTCAATGGGACCAAAATGTAGCCTGTGGATAGTACAGCCAATATGGCAATGACTTGAGAGGCACTTTTGTTTGAATAGATTCCTACACGAGCCCCTTTAGGTAAATCCAGCTCCTGCAGATACAAAGCGATTTGATTCGCTTTAGCCAGCAGTTCTTGGTAAGAAAGCTCATTCTCTTTATCAATAAGAGCAATCTTATCGGGGTGAGAGGCCGCAGCATTTTCCAGTAAAACGCGAATACAGTTTATCGACATGCGGCGTGTTCCTTTGCTCCTAACGTCCAGATGTCATAATTACCATCTAACACGGTGGCTGGCTTGTGGTCTGAATTTAGAATTTTCCGATAGAAAAACGCCACCACATCTTCAATATCATCGCTTGTGAGTACTTGTGTGATACCACCTGTGAAAACAATGGAATTCATCGACAACAGTTTCAACGTTACGTAAGCGGGTCGATAGTGAGACATCTTGCAAAGTACAAGAAAAATGGCTAGCTGCATCAGAATCTTAGTCGCCCGCTCACTATTTTCTTGATAGATGCTTTCATTCACTTTCAGGTGCATCAATAACTCATAGGAAAACTCGTTTTGTTCAGCGGTAAAGATGAGCGATTGGCGGGATTTGTAAACACCTAGTTTTTTGAAAACCATCCGATCATGACCTTGCTCTGTGACGATATTGTCGCTCACCAGATCCTTGGAATAATGAACATCCGTTGTCGCACCACCGATATCAAGCAAAATAAACGGATCGGTGACAGAGAAAGAGCCTTGGATGAGAGGCAGAGATTTATTGACGACATACGGGGTGGAATAAATTTGATTATCGGTGATGTCGTATAGATGTTTGATGTCTTCTTTACCCTCAATGTCCTGTTGATAGAGGTTTGTTAAATAATCTTTTAGATGATTTTCCACAATGTGTAGACGGTCATCGATGATATTAGGCAAAACCGTTAATTTCTGAATACGAGGTTTCAGCGTTGAAGCGTCTTGTGTGTTACCCACAAACACCACATTCGAATACTGACACTTAGCCAAATAATTATCTAATCGCTCGTCAAATACCCCGCCATTGGAATCAATGCCGCCAACGACGATGACCACGTCGATCAAGTCACTGGGTACCGAATAGGTTTCAATATTCTGGAAGACAATGGAATCGATGATATTAATGCCTGCGTTATAGGCAATATTGGTGGCGTACTTAAGTGAATACGATTGGGTCAAACCAATGATCAGTGTGCTCAATCCCCCATTGGCTGACGAACATATGTGCACATCTTTCGCGTCAAAACGATTTACGGTCGCGCCGCATTTGTGCGTCAAATCATCCAAAATACGTTTATTGAAGTCACGGAAATGCTGTTCAATGGTATTTTCTGTACTGATTTTGAAGTAAGTACTACCAATATCAATCAACAGTTTGTCGGGGTTCGAACTCACTGCATGATTCCTATGTCGTGAATAATGTCGTTAACAATATCTTTGGTGTCTTTATCTAAGTCACAGCATGATTTTTCGTAGGCGTAGCAGTTATCCGGTATCGGTACGTTGCCACGATCAATGATGCGAATATTTTTCTGAGCATCTCGAATGGTGATCATTTTATTGTGATTGATGATATGTGGTGAAAACGGTACATCGATAATACCGCTCTTTATGCAATTGAATACTTTGCGCCAGAGTGTGTCGGCTGGATCATTAAACACAGCTTCCATGATGGCGTGCACTTGGGCTGTCAGCATTTCCTCTTCATGCTCATCCACAATGGTGGGTAGGCCACTTAGAATATTTAATGTGTATTGTGTATTCGCAACGGTTTGCGCATTGGCTTCTTTGGTGGGTATACCCACCGCCTCTTCCCGAGTTTTCGTAATAATCTTATCGGCACCCACCATGGATGCAATCACTGTGGACATGTTGATCAATTGATCGGCAGAATCTCGGTTGGTTGGAAAGGCTCCCATCCATTGGTGATATACCAAATGAATTTCCGCATCTTCGCAGCCGATCTGGCCGGCGTAGTACTTGGCCAGCTCCCGCGTCACTTTACCGGTCACAATGTCTTGAATCATTGAACCTTGCTGAGAGAAAGAGACGGAAAATGACTTCACACCCTCCTCCAGCGACAACAACATCTCCAGTAATTGGATCACTATGGTTATAGAAGGCGGCACGAGCGTGGCGGTAAGCGGGCCGAACGATTCCCGATTAATGGGCTTATTTAATGTGGAGTAATCAGCACAAACGCGTTCAACGTATTTCCAATACAAAAACGCTTTGTCTAATGGGAAATTTTTTGAATACGGCAACAAATACGTGATGGGGCCACCTTCAATTTCAAAAATTCCAGAGGCAATTGCAATTTCAATCAACAATCGGGCATCCGGTGTACCGTGCCGCAAACTCACCGGATGATTAAAATGCGTCATCATCTTTCGAGTGGTGCGATACCCATGGTTAACCAGCGGATAACCATTGAGCATATCCACTTCATTCGCCTCACTTAAGCGCAACATTTTCTTCGCGGTCGAATAATCATTTAAACGTGTGTTGGAATCAATGGTGAGCGGTAACACATCCACATTCGCATCAACAAAGAACTCATACAAAGCGAACTGCTTGTCATAGGTTGGAAAGCCACCACGAGGCTGAACCAACATTTTCTCTTTCTTGCCAAAATGATGCGAGATAAATAAATTTTCGTCTGCGTGTTTAACAAACTCTCGAACCTCATCAAAATCAAACGCATCCACGTTTTCATTGCCGAGAATGATTTCCCGTTCTTCTTGCAGCTGACTCATGCGGCGCGGTGTTCCTTGATGTAGTCTTCCAACATATCCAACCCGGTGTTTAAATCGACCTGATGGCATACCAAATCAAATCCATATTTTTTATATCGGGGAACGATGTCCTCGGCGTTGCCACTGCCCACCGTTAAATTCCCACCAATCATCATGATGAGCTTATCTAAGCTTTTATAAGTAGATTTGAGCGGTTTGACTTCACGGCTCCACCCTTCCGCCTCGCCGTTGAGAGAGGAAATCAGCAATACGTCAGCACCGGTTTCCACAGCGGCATCAAAAAATTCTTCAAGATAGGTGTTTACGCCCAAATTGAACACTTCGTAGCCCCTGGCATTCAACGACAAATCCATCAGTCGATTGGCCACGACATGAATGTCATTGCCGATTACTCCGGTTACGATCTTCATTTGGCAGCGCGCGTTAGATTCAACCCACTATAGTAGCAAAAGCCCCCGTGGCTCGTAGTATCTGAGATGGTAGAATTTCGGCTTCTGGCCCCCCACGGGGCATTCTGGCGACCCTTCAGTCGACCTTTCACGCGACCCAATAAGAGTAAACTATGGCCGAAGACTACACGGCGGATCATTGCGACACCTACCCTGAACAAGTCTCGGTGCTTGGGCCAGGTTTCCACAACTACGGCGGTGCGGCAATGTGCCAAGGCACAGCTGTGACCATTCGGCTAAACCAAAACAATGCAGACCTGATCACATTACTCAAGGAAGACGCCGGTACCGCCAAAGTGGTGGTTGTAGACGCCAACCAAGAGTACTACGCCATCGTCGGTGAGAAGCTCATGACACTGGCTCAGGACAATGGCTACGTGGGTATCATCGTCAATGGCTACATTCGCGACACAGCGCAAATTAAAACGATACCCGTGGCGCTGTACGCGCTGGGTACTTGCCCTCGAAAATCCATACCCGTCACTCAAGGTGAGCGTGACGTCCCTGTGTCATTTGCTGGCGCCGAATTTCAACCCGGGGATTATGTGTACGCCGATACCGATGGGGTAATCGTCACATCCACTAAATTTAGCTAGCTCAATTGGACCCACTGACAGCAGATGCGGTTGACCGCGTTGCCACTTTGCGGCAAGATCCACGCTAAGGGGTAGCGATAGCCTCGTGAGACGACAGTCGAACAATCGCATCCAAAAATCTGAATCCGGTGCTGAAATATTGTTTCAAGTACCTTTTTTCCTACTCAGAAGGATGCAACCGTGACTTCACCTGTTCAAATAACTCATTCCCAGTTACTGCGATTAATCGGAACGCCGAATGCTCCGGTGATCTTAGATGTGCGCATTGATGAAGATTTTGATGCTGATCCACAACTGATTCCGGGCGCTTATCGTGTCCCATTTACACAAGTTGAAACACAAGCAGAAATACTGCGCGGCAAAAAAGTGGTGGTTTATTGCCAAAAAGGTTTAAAAATCAGTGAAGGCTCTGCCGCTATTTTGCGCTGCTGTGGTGTCGATGCTGAAGTGCTAAAAGGCGGGCAATTCGCTTGGCGCGATGCCAACTTTCCGATGGTGCCCATGGCAAAAATTCCGACTCGAAATAGCGAGGGGAATTCTGTATGGGTAACTCGAGTCCGGCCCAAGGTTGATCGAATCGCCTGCCCTTGGCTGATTCGCCGTTTCGTTGACCCCAATGCGCGTTTTCTATTCGTTACCGCCTCACAAGTGAACAACGTGGCTGAGAAATTTAATGCAACCCCGTTTGACGTGGATGATGCGTTCTGGAGCCATCGAGGTGAGCAGTGCACGTTCGACACCTTGTTGCAAGAATTTGAATTACAAACAGAACCGTTGAACCGATTGGCTGACATTGTACGAGCGGCCGACACGGATCAGTTAGACAAGGTCCCGCAAGCGGCTGGATTGCTGGCGGCATCCCTTGGGTTATCTCGCATGTACTCAAACGATCTAGAGCAGCTAGAGGCTGGCATGCTGTTGTATGACATGTTCTACCGTTGGGCGCGGGATGCAGTTGATGAATCCCACACGTGGTCCACCACACCATCCGCTTAAACTCACCGGTTAGATCATCCATGAATGATGAGTTACAAGAATCGCCAAGCTTGCGCGATGCGTTCCTGATTTGGTTGAAAGTGGGCCTTTTATCGTTTGGTGGGCCCGCTGCTCAAATCTCTTTAATGCATCGATTAGTGGTGAGTGAAAAGCAATGGCTCACAGAAAAACAATATCTCAATGGTTTGAGTTTTTGCATGTTGCTACCTGGTCCCGAAGCCATGCAGTTGGCCACCTATGTCGGGTGGCGGTTACAAGGGGTTATTGGTGGGTTAATCGCAGGCCTTTTGTTTGTGATACCCGGGGCCATTGTCATTGGTATTTTGGCTTGGTTATATGCGCTCTATGGCGAAGTGGCTTTGGTCAATAGTCTATTTCTTGGAATTAAAGCTGCGGTTATTGTGGTTGTTTTGGAAGCGTTATTTCGAGTTGCAAAAAAAGCGTTAGGTTCAGTGAGTCATTGGGTTATCGCCTTTTTATCCTTTATCGGTATCTTTTTTTTCAATTTGCCTTATCCGTTCATCGTATTGGCCGCAGCCGTATTTGGATTTTTCACAATCCACGCAGCATCCAGTGAGGAGCAACGAGTTCTCACCCCAAACCGAAATATGCTGCTAAATACTTGCAAAACCGTCTTGGTTTGGTTACTTATCTGGGCCTCGCCCATTGTGTTGTTGCTTGTCGTTGCGCCTGATGGTCTACTCCTTCAGGTTGGCACTTTCTTCTCTCGCTTGGCCGTGGTGACATTCGGCGGAGCCTATGCCGTGTTGGCGTATCTTGGCCAGGAAGTGGTGGAGAATTACGGTTGGCTTAGCGCCGGCGAAATGATGGACGGATTGGGGTTAGCAGAAACCACTCCAGGGCCACTTATTTTAGTGACCGAATTTGTCGGCTTTTTTGCAGGATATCGTGAAGGTGGTTTAAGCGTAGCCATTGCCGCCGCTTTGCTAACCCTTTGGGTTACCTTTGCGCCGTGTTTTCTATGGATATTCGCTGGCGCGCCATACATTGAATGGATTAGCGATCAACCTCGGTTAAAAGGTGCATTAGCCGCTATTACAGCAGCCGTAGTTGGCGTCATTGCCAATTTGTCCCTATGGTTTGCCTTGCACGTTATGTTTACAGAGGTGGTCAGAGAATCTTGGGGGCCAATGCAACTGTGGCTACCTAACGTTTCCTCTATTGATTGGATCGTACTGCTGCTCACTGTTTTGTGCTCTGTGGCAGCGTTTCGGTTCCACTGGCCCATTGTGCGCATACTGCTTGCCTCATCCATTCTTGGACTCGTTCTGTCTACTGTGTTCTAAAACAATTCACCCACTAACCATTAAATGACATCGCCACCTGAGATGAAACTACTTGCCTTGGAATAGGGGTTTACGCTAATCGTTCGATCGCCAAACCGAATGAGCAAACAAACCCCAGGCAATCAGAAAGCAAAGACCACCAATTGGCGTTAGTACCGCCACCTGTGTGATGCCGGTTAACGCCATAAAATACAAACTTCCACTGAATAAAAAGATACCCAGGATAAAAACCACAGCGGCCCGTACTATGGTTTTGTTCGGAATGAATCCACATGCAATTAGCGCTAAGCCGTGCATGGTTTGATAACGAACGGCTGTGTCTACCCAGCCCAACGCTTTTTCTGATAACACGTTATTCAACGCGTGAGCACCAAACGCCCCGATTACAACCGCAAGCGCACACAAGAAGGCGCCGGTGCATAACACCCATTTAATCAACGCTACTTATCCCATTGCACCTGTAGTGACGCTGGACCACGAAAGGTAATGTTCTGAGAATAGGTTAAGGGTTGGTTCTCCACCAAGCTTAAGCTAGGCAATCGTTCACACAAGGCTTCTAAAGCAATCGTGGCTTCTAGTCTTGCTAAGCGAGCACCCAAACAGAAATGGATGCCATGACCAAACGAGATGTGTTTGCGCGCGTTTTTTCTTTTGATGTCAAATTCCGCAGGTGAATCAAATAACGTGGGTTCATGGTTGGCGGCGGCTAAACTTAAAAACACTTGAGTGCCAGCCGGAATGTTCACTCCAGCAATTTGCGTATCTTGCCGAGTCATTCGGCGCCAACTGGTTTGCGGCGAATCGAATCTGAGCACTTCTTCTAAGGCATTAGGTATGAGCGATGGATCAGCACACAACGATGACCACACGTCACGCTTAGGCAGTAAACACAGCAAGGCGTTACTGAGAAAATTACTAACGATTTCATGACCCGCGAATGAATGCCCATAAATGATGGACTCCACTTCCCGGTACTCTAATTCTTCTGGGTTTGCCTCGTGTGCGTTCAAAAGCTCAGACGTTAAGTCGTCTTGCCTATCCTTCCAACGAGCCGCTACAAAAGCTCGACAGTAACACCAATAGCTCACCATTTTTTCCGCAATCTCAACCTGTTCGTCATCACTGGGTTTACCCCAGGTAAAGGCTAGACGATTCCCTGTCCAGGCCATCAGTTGTTCATCATCGGCCTCGTCAAACCCAATGAATCGGAAAATGATTTGCCCAGGTAATGGATGTCCAAATGCACTAACAAAATCAGTTGGGCCGCCTTTTTCGATCATGGCATCAATGAGTTCTTGACTGCGCCGACGAATGTAGGGTTCTAGGATTTTCATCCTGCGACCAGAAAACCCGTCGCGAGTGTATTTTCGGATACGTGTGTGATCAGGTTGCTGGCGATTTGACATAACCGCAACCGGGTTGAAGTCGTCGGCGGCTAGAACGGCTGCCGCTCGATCGCAGATGGGGAAAACCGGATCTTGCACATTTTCAGATGAATAGGTGTCATGGTCACGGAATACTTCCGTCAAATCTTCCATGCGCGTTACCACCAGATAACCCAACTTTTCTGAATAAAATATGGGTTGTTGTTCGCGAATTTGCTTCAGCTGCGGGTACGGGTTCGCTAAGTATTCATCCGTGAAGGTTGTGAATTCATGATTAATGGGGCATCCACTGGGTTGTACACGTGGCGGTATTCTTATGTTGTGGTAGGCACCCTCTTTTTCGGTGGTCATCGTGCGGTCTCCTACGAAAGATTTGCCTGCCGATAGCTAAGGCGTCGATGCAGCGGAATACTACGTAAATTATGACAAAAACTTTAGCACGATTGCCTACGGCTCGCCAGAGCCTATTCAAGCAGAGTCTAAATGCGCCGTAGCGCGCAGCACAATTTGTATTTGCTGGTGGCAATCGATTACAACGCTGCCGGGAACATGCTGCATGTGAAACATGGCAGCATCACGTAGGGAAATTTTTCGCCAAAAATGCAACGCTAAAAATCGCAAAGCGTGCAACTCAATCAAGTCTGGGGGTGGCTTTTGTATGTCTAATTTAGCGAGCACTGCAAGAAGCCTCTCAGCCAACGCGATCACACTGACCAAATCGTCTGCCTCATTGACCCATTCCGGTAACACTTGATTTGCCCAGGGCATGATCAACGCATCTTGAACAGCGGATACCTCATTTGATTTGATCGCATAAACACCGGCATAAAGTTTTATCGGTGCTAATTCATCGGGTAGTCGCGACGGATTTACTACGCACAATGCCCAGGTTGGTGTATCTTTTTGCTGAGCGTTGTATATCAGATCCCAAACGGCGTGCGTTTCTCTTAAGGCTTTTTCTGACAATGAGAAATAGCTGATCCGTCCTTGCTTACGCGATTGAATCCAGTCATCTTTTTTCAGTCGATGCGCGGCCACCCGAAAAGCTTCTGCACTGATATTCAGGGTTTGAAATATTTGATTTAGCCACGGCCCAGAAACTTCTTTTGACTTAGACGGCGCGGTATCGCCCAATATGGTGATGAGTAAAGACCAAACGCGTATTTCGCCGATCTCATTTAAGGCGGCAATGGCTTCTGTTGTTTTCAATAGGAATTCATGGTCAGCAATTCATACTCAGCGACCATTTTTTCAGATTGATTCAGGATGCAAACATGCCAACGAACTTCCCCGTATTGATCATTTCTTGGAGTCTTTTCTTTCACCGTCAGTTGCACGGCAATAGAGTCGCCTGGCTCAACTGGTGTTAGAAAACGCAGCTTGTCCAAGCCAGTATTCGCTAAAACAGGCCCCTCGTTCGGTTCAACAAACAAGCCAGCAGCAAAACTTAACAGCAGGTATCCGTGCGCCACACGGCCTGGGAAAAACGGATTACGTAACGCCGCCTCGTGATCCATGTGGGCGTAGAAGGTATCGCCTGTGAAATTTGCAAATTGCTCAATATCACTAAGCGTGATGGTACGAGATCGGGTTTTTAGTGTTTGCCCCAGATTTAAACTGTGAAAGGCTTGTGTGAATGGATGTTCCACCTCTTCAACTTTCGTTGCACCAGGCACCCAACGTTGGGTGATTCCCACAAGCAGTTCAGGGCTGCCTTGAACACCCGTGCGTTGCATGTAATGCATAACCCCACGCACGCCCCCCATTTCTTCACCCCCACCGGCGCGCCCTGGCCCGCCATGAACTAAGTGTGGCAGCGGCGATCCATGGCCCGTACTCTCTTGCATCGAATCTCTGTTGTTAAAATACAATCGCCCGTGATAGGCACCGCCCTCAATGACCATCTGACGGGCGACCTCGTTGTCTTGTGTGATGACGGAGGCAACTAAACTGCCTTGGCTTCGATTCGTCATTTCAATGGCGTGAGATACACAGCGGTAACCCATCAGGGTTGCAACTGGGCCAAACGGTTCCAGTTCATGAACATGAATGGCCTTATCTGGGTCGGCGCAGTAATTCAACACTGGATTCATAAACGCATCCGTGCAAAGTTCTGGCCCTTGAATTCGAACCGGGCTCACATCGCCAAAAACCGTTTCTGTTTCACCCGCAAGCTTTTCTAATCCTGCAACAACGTCTTTTCGTTGTGCCGCCGATACCAGCGCCCCCATATCGGTGCTGTCCAATCGCGGGTCACCAACGACCGTCTTTCCTAGCCGCGTTGACAAGGCCGCAATGGTCGCCTCAACACGACTTTCAGGCACCATAATTCGACGAATGGCGGTGCATTTTTGGCCCGCTTTGGTTGTCATTTCCCCCACAACTTCATCCACGAACAACTCAAATTCGACGGAGTTGGTCTCAACGTCTGGGCCCAATACCGTTGAATTCAGACTGTCTTGCTCAACCACCACTCGAGTGGCTTGGCTTAATAGATTGGGGTGAGATCTTAACTGCGTTCCCGTGGCTTGCGAACCGGTGAAGCTGAGAACGTCCTGGCCAGTTAGATGATTTAACAAGTCCCCCGTGCCACCGCTAATCAATTGCAAAGCGCCAGAAGGCAGCAGTTGGCTTTCGATTAGCAAACGAACGCACGCTTCGGCGACATAGCTGGTTGAGGTAGCAGGTTTTACAATGGCGGGAACACCAGCGAGTAATGTGGGCGCTAATTTTTCCAACATCCCCCAAACCGGGAAGTTAAACGCATTGATGTGCACTGCCACACCCTGCAATGACGTACAGACGTGTTGACCTACGAAGCTGCCCGAACGAGACAATTGTTCCAGTTCACCGTCGACGTAAACCGTTGAATTCGGCATTTCCCGGCGGCCCTTCGACGCAAATACCAACAGAGTGCCAATGCCTCCGTCGATATCAATTAAATGATCTTTCTGTGTTGCACCGGTATCAAATGAAAGCTCATACAGCGTTTGTTTGTGTTCGGTTAAGAACAAAGCCATGGCTTTGAGCATACGGGCTCGATCGTGAAAGCTCATTTTCCGTAGTGCCGGCCCGCCTTGAGTTACTGCGTAGTCGCGCATGGCGGCAAAATCCAACCCAGCACTACCTGCGTGAGCGATGACCTGTCCGGTAATCGCAGATCGTATATCGCGCGCATCCGTGCCGACCTCATGCCACTGCCCTAGCACAAAGCTTTTAACCTGAATAATGTCGTGTTCTGATTTTAATGACATGGGGCAGAGGTTTCTTCTATCTGTTACGAGAATCGATGACACGGCGGGCTTTACCTTGCGAGCGCTCTACCGTGCCAGGTTCCCCCACAACCACCTTGGCACTGACACCAATGATTTCTTTAATACGGCCAGTCAGCGCGGCTTCTGCTTGTGTCCGGCTACCGGAACGATGGGCGTCGGGTGTGGTTTCAACCATCACCGTCATCACATCCATCGGCCCCTCTTTGGTCAGTTCAATTTGGAAATACGGTGCTAATTCAGGCAGCTTTAAAACCTGTTCTTCAATTTGGGTGGGGAAAACATTCACGCCACGTAAAATCATCATGTCATCACTTCGACCAGTAATTTTTTCCAACCGTCGCATCGTTCGGGCGGTGCCCGGTAACAAGCGCGATAAATCACGCGTGCGATAACGAACAATAGGCAGGCCTTCTTTGGTTAAGGTGGTGAAAACCAATTCCCCTATTTCCCCATCCGGTAACACTTCTCCCGTGTCTGGGTTAATAATTTCCGGATAAAAATGGTCTTCCCACAGGTGTAAACCGTCTTTCGTTTCCACGCATTCGTTGGCAACACCTGGCCCCATCACCTCTGACAAACCATAGATATCCACCGCGTGCATATCAAACGCCTCTTCGATGCTTTGCCGCATCGCGTTGGTCCAAGGCTCTGCACCAAAGATTCCCACTTCCAGTGAACTGGCTTTGGGGTCCAATCCTAATGCCTGATATTGCTCAAGAATGTTCAACATATACGAGGGTGTGAGCATGATGGTGGTCGGTTTAAAATCTTCAATTAACATCACTTGGCGCTCCGTCATGCCACCAGAGACCGGCACCACGGTACAACCCAATCGCTCCGCTCCGTAGTGCGCACCTAAGCCACCGGTGAAAAGCCCATAACCGTAACCGACATGTACGGTATCCCCGGATCGAGTGCCACTGGCTCGCATCGATCGGGCAACCAAGTCAGCCCAGTTATCGATGTCCCTTTGTGTGTAACCCACCACGGTTGGTTTGCCCGTGGTTCCAGAGGATGCGTGAACACGAATAATTTTTTCTTTAGGCACGGCGAACAAGCCAAACGGGTAATTCTGTCGTAGATGTTCTTTTTCGGTAAAAGGAAATTTTGCTAAATCCGATAGCTGAGTTAAATCATTTGGGTGAACACTGTGCTGATCAAAACGCTGCTTATAGTGAGGAACATTATCGTAGGCATGGGTTAAGGACCATCGCATTCGCTGCAATTGCAAGCTGCGAATTTCATCCAATGACGCGATTTCAATGGGATCTAATGTGCTGCGATCCGGGGTTAAGTCTTTCATCGGCTGCCTTCCACGTTTATTCTTCGAACAAATGACCTTTGATGGTTCGTGAACCACCACGAAATTGAGCAACCACCAAGTTGTCCTGATTGCGCACTTCTACATCATAGATACCCGATCGCCCAACCAAACTCACTTCCCTAGCGTGAGCATGCAACGTATCCCCAACACCAGCTGGAGCAATGTAGGTAATGGAATTGTGTTGCGCTACGGTTTGTTGATTACGACTGTTGCAGGCAAATGCAAAGGCGGAATCTGCCAAAGCGAAGGTAACACCGCCATGACAATTACCTAAACCATTGCAATGATGGGCTTCAATCGTTAATGATAAGTGGGCTGTTCCTTCATCGACATTGACGATGTCCATGCCAACCCACTGTGAGGCCGCATCGGTACGCCACATCACATCGGCAGATTTCGTAGCCCGTTGTTTTGGGGTCAATGTTGATTGGCTCATTTAGTGCCCCGCTTGGTCGTAGTCCCACACAACGGTCGTCGTATCGGAGGTGGGGTAGCACTGACAAGTCAGCACATAGCCTGCGTTCACTTCATCATCTTGCAGGGCGTGATTGGCAATCATTTCCACATCCCCTTCCAGCACTTTCGCGATGCAGGTTGAACAAATGCCAGCTCGACACGCATAGGGCGCATCAATATCATGCTCAAGTGCTGCGTCCAGTAAACTTTTACGGGTATCGGTTGTGATGGCATGAGTATCACCACCCAATGTAACCCTTGCGTTAACGTTTGAACGCAGGTTTTTAGATATCGGAACACGTTGTTTGACTTGTCCTTGCTGCCCGCCCGTAAACAGCTCCATACGAATGCATTCTTTTCCTACACCATTGGACTCTAAACTTGCCTTAACAGAGTGCATCATTGGCTCAGGCCCGCACAAAAAGGCGGCTGTGATGCTATTGGGGTCTAGCCAACTTTTCAATAACGCATCCGTTTTATTGCGATCAATTCTTCCATGAAACAGATCGATGTCTTGCGCACTGTCGGTTAATACGTGCAGTAAGCTTAAGCGGCCTAGATATCGGTTTTTTAAATCCTCTAAAGCTTCACGAAACATAATCGTGTTCGGGTTTCGGTTACCGTACACCAGAGTGAATCGGGCATCTGTTTGATTCTTTAGGCCGGCCTTCAAAATAGATAGAATGGGGGTTATGCCAGATCCTGTGGCGAAAAGCACATAGTGAGCTGGGTGATCTTTGTTTTGTTCGAATTGATTTGAATAAAACTTCCCCATAGGAGGCATGGCTTCCAGCGTGTCACCCTCTTGCAAGTCACTGTTCGCCCAAGTGGAGAAGGCCCCGCCCTCAACTCGCTTGATGGCCACCTGCAAAACCTCTTCATGTGGGCTTGAACAAATGGAATAACATCGACGTAATTCCTGATCGTCAAATTTTTTGCGAAAAGTTAGGTATTGACCTTGCGTGAAAGCGAACTGGTCAGGCTCTTTAGCTTTCAGGGTAACCACAACGGCGTCCCGTGTGGTTTTCAATAAGTGTGTAACCTTGAGTTGATGAAATGGCATAAGGGCGTCTATTCAAAGGCACTTAAAGTAGTCGAAGGGTTCCAAGCAATCATCACAGCGCCATTGTGCTTTACACGGTGTCGAACCAAACTGACTGACTTTGGTGACCGTCGTCGCGTGACAATTCGGGCAACGTTCCGGCACACCGGTTTGGCGTGGGGGTGCGATGCCATAATCTTCTAGACGCGCTTTGCCCTTCTCTGACAACCAATCGGTTGTCCAAGGGGGTGCAATTTTCGTAACGAGTTCAACACTAACCACACCCCTTTTCTCTAAAGCCAGCTTAATGTCTTCGGCTATTACAGCCATGGCAGGGCAGCCTGAATAAGTGGGCGTGATGGTCACCGTGACGGATTCATTTGCACAGACCACGTCCCGCACCACTCCCAAGTCCACGATGGATATAACAGGAATTTCAGGATCTGGAACCCCCTCTAACCATGTCCAAACCTGGTCAGCAGTTATAGACTCCGGGCTCACCAGGTGGCCCCTGGGAAGGATCTCTGCAGAACCTGCATGGTTGCCAGCATGTGCCCTAAATGTTCGGTGTGCCGAATTCCATCCCGGCCCCCTCGTTGTGCAAAGTCGCTGTTAGGTTTAGTCAATGTGGCCTCGCTCAATACCGATTCCACCTGGTCGATCCACGTTTGTCGTATGGATGAAGGTAACGGTGCGATGCCGGCCGTGTTTATGGCTTCATCAACCGCATCATCACAGAACATCTCACCCGCATACGGCCAACAAAAATCCACCGCCGCTTGCATATACGCATGGCTTTCTTCAGTGCCATCGCCCAAAGAAATCACGGTTTCAGATGAACGTTCCCAGTGATACAACGCTTCCTTTAGAGATTTCGCCGAGATATCAGCGACCTGTTGATTGCTGGACGTTTGTAGCTCAGTTAACCAAGGCACTTGAAACGCATCAAACAAACATTGGCGCATAATGGCCTGACCAAAGTTCCCATTGGGTACTTCCAGCAACAACAAGTTTCGAAAATCGTAGGCATCCCGAAGGAAAGCCAGATCATTTGCACTTTTTCCTTCACCCTGAACTTCTGCAGCATAGGCTAACCACAGTTGCGTTTGTCCAATCAAGTCGAGTGCCGTATTGGCCAAGGCGATGTCTTCTTCTAGCACTGGCCCCACGCCACACCACTGTGATGTGCGATGCCCTAGCACTAAAGCGTTGTCACCTTGTCGCAATAAAAATTGGAACAAAGCCTCGTTTGCCGTCATCATCACATCTTGCCCACTTCATCGGGAATGTCGTAAAACGTGGGGTGGCGATAAATTTTGTCCTTGGCAGGGTCATACAGCGGACCTTTATCCGATGGACTGGAGGCCGAAATATGTTTCGCTTCCACCACCCACAAACTCACCCCTTCATTGCGACGGGTATACACGTCGCGTGCATTTTTAATGGCTCGTTCGGCGTCCGGTGCATGTAAAGACCCCACATGCCGGTGGCTCATCCCATGTTGGCCTCGAATGAATATTTCCCATAGCGGCCATTCGTTAGATGCACTCATTGTTTATCCCACGGCCACTTGTTTTTTTGCCGAGCGTTTATTGGCGTGCGCCATCATGCCTTCTCGAACCCAAGCCCCATCGTCCCATGCCTTAATGCGAGCATTTAAGCGCTCTTCATTGCACGGCCCATTGCCGTTGATGACTTGATGAAACTCTTCCCAATCCGGTTCAGAGAACCGATAGTGGCCGGTATCGGAATCCAGCGACAACTGGTCATCTGGAATAGTGAGCCCTAAATACTCAGCTTGCGGCACAGTTTCATCCACAAATTTTTGTCGCAGCTCATCGTTGGAATTCATTTTTATTTTCCATGCCATCGACTGGGCGGAATGCACACTGTCTTTGTCTGAAGGACCAAACATCATCAGTGCCGGGTACCAGAATCGATTCAATGCATCTTGCGCCATGCGCTTTTGTTCGCCGCTGCCGTTGGACATCGTCATCATGATGTGAAAGCCCTGACGCTGATGAAAGCTTTCCTCTTTACAAATTCGAACCATAGCTCGCGCATAGGGGCCATAACTGGTGCGTTGCAAAGGCACTTGATTCATAATCGCTGCCCCATCCACTAACCAGCCCACAGCGCCCATATCAGCCCAAGTTAATGTGGGATAATTAAAAATAGAGGAGTACTTCATCTTACCGTTGTGCAGCATCTCGAACATCTCATCGCGCGTGATGCCCAGCGTTTCAGCCGCGCAATACAAATACAAACCGTGCCCAGCTTCGTCTTGTACTTTGGCTAATAAATTGGCTTTGCGTTCGAGTGTGGGCGCGCGTGTTATCCAATTCCCTTCGGGTAACTGACCCACAATTTCAGAGTGCGCATGCTGGCCAATTTGGCGAATCAAGCTGCGCCGGTAGGCATCGGGCATCCAATCTTTGGGCTCTATTTTTTCGCCACGATCGATGCGCGCTTGGAATGCAATTTCCTGCTCGGATAATTCGGTGTTTTCTGTTGAAGCCACAATTCACCCTCTTTCTGCTCGGTGAGCAACGGTGCAAGCCAACTGTTAGGAGTGTAGCTTGCCCCTTTATGTTACAAAATATAGCCCATGAATGCAATTTTGTAACGCTATTGACCAGATTCGCCCGCCAAAAGATGCGCATTGCCGCCTGCCGCGGTGGTATCAATACATAAATGTCTTTCAATCAAACAGAACTCCGCCATTTCATCGGTCGCTATCAAAGGCAGCAGCGCACCGTCTCGCTTTGCCAAAGCTTGCCGAGTTTCCATCAATGCATCCTGAGTTGACCACAAGGCCACGGCGGAAAAACCCCGCAATTCAAACAGAGCCTGAGTGGCCAAACGCCCAGCAACGCAATTCTCTTCGTTTAAGCCCGGCGCCACACCCACCGCGTTACACCCACACGCCTTAACTTTAAGCATCTGTTGCTTCGCATCTTCTGCACTGGGCCCCAAACAAAGCACGGTTCCTCTTGGAAAACTTGACCAACGGTTCGACTCACCGGTTGGTCCTGGCATATCGATCGATTCCAGGGCTTTATGCGTGTTAGTGCTTGCAGCGTTGAGTAACACTTGCACTTGATCAGCATCCACTTCACTGATCGCCTCGTTGGCCGTTTCGAGTTCATGACAGGGCAATGTATTGGATTTAAAACGTCGCACGTAGTGCGGCCCACCGGCTTTTGGCCCAGTCCCCGATAAGCCTTCACCCCCAAACGGTTGAGTACCAACCACTGCACCAATTTGGTTTCGATTAACGTAGAGATTGCCCACATTTAGTTGACTGGAAATTTGTTGCACCCGATCATCAATGCGCGTGTGCAAACCGAAGGTCAGTCCGTATTCACTGGCGTTGATGGCATGAACAATTGCATCGATATCACTAGCTTCAAATTGAGCCACGTGCAACACGGGCCCAAAGATCTCTTTCTCTAAACTTTCAATTCCTTCGACTTGAATGACTGCAGGACCGACGAAATGCCCCGAAGCTGGCGCATTCATCTGTTTCAACAAACGCCCTTCGGCAATGGCCGCATCAATGTAATTCACGATATGGCGCTGTGCAGCCTCGTTAATGATTGGGCCCACATCGGTATCCATCTGCCAAGAATCACTGACCTGCAATTCGTCCATAGCACCCAATAACATCGTCATAAATTCTTCGCTGACATCACGTTGAACGTAGAGCATGCGCAGCGCAGAGCAGCGCTGACCGCAAGAACGAAACGCTGAGTCGATGACATCTTTCACCGCTTGCTCTGCCAGGGCACTGGAATCCACAATCATGGCGTTAAGCCCGCCCGTTTCCGCGATAAACATAGAATCTGGCGCTAAGGTGGCCGCGGAATTTCTGTAAATCGTTTGCGCCACATGTGTGGATCCCGTAAAAGCGATGCCATGGACTCGAGGATCGGTAGTGATTGTTTGCCCAACCGATGGACCGTCCCCAGGTAACAGTTGCAAAGCGGTACGGGGCACCCCGGCTTCATGCAATAAGCGGGTGCCAATAGAGGCAACAATGGGCGTAGGTTCAGCCGGTTTTGCTAAAACCGCATTGCCTGCCGACAGGGCCGCTGAAATTTGTCCACTAAAAATAGCGAGAGGAAAATTCCAGGGTGAAATACACGTGATTACGCCTCGTGGCCTCAGCTGGTCTTGTCGCAAACCTTCGGCGGCATAAAATCGTAAGAAGTCCACCGCTTCTCGTATCTCGGCAATCGCATCTAGAGCCGTTTTTCCAGCCTCCCGTGACAACGCAGCAAACAACTCGCCCGCGTGTGCCTCGTACAATAGCGCCGCCCTAAGTAAGATTTTTTGCCGATCAATGTCACTGACGTCAGTCCACGGTGTTGCGTTTTCTAATGCCAACTCCAATTGCGCCGCTGTGGTCAACGACACGGTGCCAACTCGCTCAGTAGGATCATTGGGGTTGGTAATCGCGGTGGCCGTTTCATTTTGACTCGATGCGGCCAACATGGGCTGAACCGACCACTCATGGTGCTTAAAAGCATCGCGTTGCTGATGAAAGTGATTCAGGTCATCGTAGAAATCAAGGTCCCAACCCGCCGAGTTTTCTCTCATCGGTTGATACAGATTCGCAGGTTTTATAATTAACTGATGCGTGCTATCAACGGATTCAGCCACCAAGGTAAAGGGGTCTTGGGTGATGGATTCTGGGCTAATACTTTCATCCACCACTTGATTCAGAAAACTGGAATTAGCGCCGTTTTCTAACAATCTGCGAACCAAATAAGCCAGTAAATCTTGGTGGGTTCCCACGGGTGCGTATATACGGCATCGCGTGCCGTGTTCTTCCATAACCCGTTTGTGCATGACTTCACCCATGCCGTGCAAGCGCTGAAATTCGTAGGACTGATTCGGCTTCGCCATGTTTAAAATGGCACACACAGAATGCGCGTTGTGGGTGGCAAATTGTGGGTATAACCGATCAGAAAAATCCAACAGTTTACGAGCACAGCAAAGATAAGACACATCCGTAGCCTCTTTTTCCGTGAAAACTGGAAAATCGGATACCCCATCCACTTGCGCTTGTTTAATTTCCATATCCCAATAAGCACCTTTCACCAAGCGCACCATAAATTGCCGCTGTGTTTCTTCTGCTAGGGCATACAGCCATTCAATGACAGCCAATGCTCGCTTGCCATAAGCTTGCACCACGACACCAAAACCATCCCAACCCTCTAGCTCATCCGAGCGAACTACCGCTTCAATAACATCGAGTGAAAGTTCTAACCGATTGGCCTCTTCCGCATCAATGTTTAATCCCATGTTCGCGTTCTTTGCTAATAGTGCCAAGTGTTTTACCCTTGGAACCAACTCCTGCATTACGCGTTCTTTTTGACTGACTTCATAGCGTGGGTGTAACGCCGAAAGCTTAATAGAAATACCCGGATTGTCCTGGGTGTGCTTTTGAGTCGCCTGTTGAGAAAGGGTTTCTATAGCATCACGGTAGGCGTCAAAAAACGTGCTCGCATCATTTGCGGTCATCGCCGCTTCGCCCAGCATGTCGTAGGAGTACGTAAACCCCAGCTGCTCTTGCCCTTTGGCGCGTTCGGTGGCCGCATCAATAGTTTGGCCCAGCACGAAGGTGTGCCCCATCTCCTGCATGGCGCGTTTAACCGCAGTACGAATTACGGGTTCACCTAAACGCCGAACCGCGTTATGCAAAATGTTTGCAACACCTGAAGTATCCGAATCTTGTAATACCTTGCCTGTGAACAACAGCGCCCAAGTGGATGCATTTACTAAGGAAGAACTGGATTGCCCTAAATGCGTGCCCCATTCAGAGGGCGCAATTTTGTCTTCGATCAATTCATCAATGGTTTGGTTATCTGGCACCCGAAGTAGCGCTTCGGCTAAACACATCAACGCAACGCCTTCATCCGTTGATAGGCCATATTCGGCTAAAAACACTTCCATCAAACCATGGTTGCCATGATCTCGAACTTGAGTCACCAAGGCCGCAGCCATCTTAGAGACGGTAGACCGAGTGGTTGAATCGGGGTTGTGGATCGCTAATAAGGAATCCAAAACGGATGTTTCATCAGCACGGTGAAGCGCACGCATTCGCGCGCGAATTGATTCAAGTTGGCTCACAATGGCTGCCCTCTCTAATGTGGCGGTCAATAGCGTTCGTGTGAAGAATAGCGGTTATGAGAAAGCGTTATTTCCTTATTGAGCACATTATTAGTAAACTACGCCCTGTATTTAGCTCAAATATCAGGCTTTAATATGGCTAAACTAGAGAAAGACGGCCATCTAGACGAATTTGACCGAAAAATCCTCACCCTTTTGTCGAAAGACGGCCGAATGCCGGTAACCGATTTGGCAAAAAACTTAGGCCTATCGAAAAGCCCCTGTGCGGTTCGATTGAAGCGATTGATAAATGATGGCTTCATCCTTGGCTTTAAAGCCATATTGAATCCGGTAAAACTGGATTTAAATCATGTCGCGTTTGTTGAGGTGAAGTTAAACGACACAAAAGAATCCGCGCTACAAGCTTTTAATGAAGCGGTGGCCGGTGTTCCCGAAATTGAACAGTGCCACATGATTGCTGGCGCATTCGATTACTTATTAAAAGTGCGCACAAAAGACATTGAAAACTATCGCCAAGTATTGGGCGAGAGTATCAGCGGTCTGCCGCATGTTGCCAGTTCATCAACTTATGTATCGATGGAGTCGGTTAAAGATGGAGTCAGTTAATAACGCCGCAGCTTAACTCTATTCAACGCATCGATTTCCAGGGATGTCACATTGAGGATACGAACGGCTGATTTGGTCGTGCACAAACAACCTGTCAGCAGCCAACCGTTACGTTGTCCAAGCATTTATACTCCATGGAAACTAGGTAACTGCCGTAAAGAGCACCACTATGCCCATGGATTCCGATTGGATGGTTTGGCACCAAAATCCTCGCCAACCACGCTATACCCCCCCTGCTGGAGCGGTTGATGCGCACTGCCATATTTTTGGGCCAGAAGAGATTTTCCCGTACGCGCCCGAAAGAAAATACACCCCTTGCACTGGTTCGAAAGACGATCTGTTTGCTTTGCGCGATAGCTTAGGGTTCACTCGTAACGTTATCGTGCAGGCGTCGTGTCATGGCCGTGATAACGCTGCGTTGTTGGATGGATTAGAAAGTGCCGGCGACTTAGCACGCGGCATTGCCGTGGTTGACGACACTATTTCCACCGAAGAACTATCGCTTATGCACAACGCTGGCGTGCGTGGTGTTCGTTTTAATTTTGTTCGTCGATTAGTCGACCCGAAACCGCACGCCTACTACGAACGCATTGTTGAAAAGATAGCCTCTTTGGGTTGGCACATCATCGTCTACATTGAAGCCGCTGATTTTGCAGAGCAACTGCCCTTTTTAAATAGTCTTCCCGTCACCGTGGTTTTCGATCACATGGCACGACCTAATGTTGCAAACGGTGTATCTCATCCAGATTTTTCGCAGTTTGAAGAAGTCATGGCGAATGAGCAGTATTGGACAAAAGTGTCCTGCCCTGAACGTTTAACGCAACAAGGCGGCAACCATCAAAACTACGCGGACGTATTACCTTTTATGAAGCGATTAGTCGATGCATTCCCCGATCGCGTGCTTTGGGGAACCGACTGGCCGCATCCCAACATGAAATCTCACATGCCCGATGACGGACAATTGGTGGAACTGATTCCGCTCATTGCGGATACGGTAGATAAAAGACGCAAATTGTTGGTGGATAATCCAATGCGCTTGTATTGGAATGATTAACGAGCCCAAGCTGCCTAAAGGCAATGGCAAGACTCGAAATTTGCGCTTATGAAGATTGTTTAGGCCTGAATAGCTGAATGTATTCACCCTTTGCAGCTTGAATTCGCCTGGGTATCCAGAAAAACGAACGGCCGAAAATAACCCATTCGCCCGCGTACCCAATCACACGCAAGCCTTTTTTACGCACACTGTTTACAAACGCCCGATTTGATATGTCTGTGGTGGTAATGACTGTGTCAACCTCACCACATTTGAAATGCGATAATCCGTGATCGATCATGCAACCGTTGATACCAGATCCACGATAACTTGGTAAAACAAATACTTTGAATTGATAACAGCCATTTTTTGGGAGTTGAATACCAATCCCTTTGAATCGATCACTACCTCGATTGTAAATGGGATCAACCCGGTCAGTGGCGAAGAAAGATAAACCCACTAACTGGTCATCGACGAAAGCACCAATTGCCACCAATCCATCGTTTATCATGGCCTCAACAGTTTGATGAGTCACACTAAATTGCTCATCATGCGCTGTTGCTAACAAAGCGTCTGCTAAAATAACCCGGCAGCAACAGGCAGGATTTTGTTGCGGTGATTCAGTCACTCCGCTGGCGGGGATGCTTTGCGATAACACATAGGTGACGTCAAAAGAGAGTCGTCGCGACAATCGCTGATACAGTTTGGCTATCCCAGGTGGCATGCAGTGGAGTTTACCATGTCGCAGATTCTAGACAGAAGAATGCATAAGTTAAAACGCAAGCCCAACATAGTTCTCAGCAATCATAGTTTGAGCCGCCTCTGACGACACCACATAGTCGAATTCTGCTCGCTGCATTTTTTTCTCAAACGCTTTGTGTTCGTCAAACTGGTGCATCATCGATGTCAGATACCAACTGAATCGTTCCACTTTCCAAATACGTTCCAGAGCTTCAGTTGCGTAACGTTCTAATCCATTTGAATCCCCTTTTTTCCAAGCCGACATCGCACGAGCCAAACGCCGGACATCGGCAACCGCTAAATTCAGTCCCTTAGCACCGGTGGGCGGCACGATATGCGCGGCATCACCAGCCAGAAACAATCGTCCATGCTGCATTTTTTGAGTCACAAAGGATCGCAGGGGCGCTATGGACATCTCTAACGGTTCGCCTGTTTTCACCCCATCACCCAACGCACCTAATCGAGTTTTAAAGGCCGTCCAAAACCGCTCAATGGGCCAATCCTCAACGGTGTCGCCCGGTGCGGTTTGCACATAATAGCGGGAGCGCGTGTGCGAACGCATGGAGGCCAGCGCAAAGCCATCAACGTGATTGGCATACACCACATTGTGGGCAACCGGTGGCTCATCCACCATGACGCCTAACCAACCAAAGGGGTAAACCCGTTCAAAATTGTCTGATGGTTTACTCGGTATGGATTGCCGGGATACCCCATAGTACCCATCACAACCTGCGATAAGTTTGGCATGTACTGTGACTTTCTCACCGTCGGGCTGAGTAAACATGGCACTGGGTGCATCGCTTTTTAGGTCCGCCAACACCGCATCCGGGCAACTCCAAAAAATACGCTGATCTCTCGACTCGCAGGCGGTGATCAAGTCAGCGGTAATTTCGGTTTGCCCATATATCGTAACGTCATAACCGGTTAGCATTTTGATTGGCACGTTGAATTGTTCACCATCAAAGCTAAGAATCACACCGTCATGAAGAATTTTTTGGGCATCAAGACGATCGGCGCACCCGGCGTCTCGCAAAGCGTTCACGGTTCCACGTTCAAGCACACCGGCTCGAATTCGCGACAACACCCGCTCTTTGCTGCTGCGTTCAACAATGATCGAATCAATCCCTTCAAGATGCAGTAACTGACTTAGAAGTAAGCCAGAAGGGCCTGCACCCACAATTAGGACATCAATTTTTTCATTTATCATACGGGTGTTCTAACCAACGCAAGCTGAGGAATGGCTTCTTGCTTTTGGGTTGCCACTAATACATTCTCATGCGCCAATAGCGCGTGCTCACTCATGAGTGCAGCCGCGCGTGTGCCTTCTCGTCGAGTAATAGCCAATAGAATTTGTTGATGGTGGTGTTGACCAATCGCTAACGACGCTCTAAATCTTTTGGCGTCACCGGCGTGGGTGGGAAACGCTGAAGGGGCTGCAAACGGAAAGCGATAGGAGCGTTTCACTTCGGCGACTAGAATGTCACTGTTGGATGCTTGCGCTAACTGCAAATGAAAATCATGGTTTAAGGCATCGTAGTCCGCCAGTTGATCGCGCGTAAGCACGTCATCTAAGGCCTGCAACAACTCATTCAATTTTTGCAGTTCGACTTCACTAACACCGCGTTCAGCCGCTTTTCTAACGGCCGCCCCTTCCAATAAACCACGCAGCTCTATGGCGTCATACACTTCTTGCAAATCGAAGGTGCGAACGGTATAGCCGGACTTATCCCGAACCAACAAGCCCTCACCTTCAAGTTTTACCAACGCTTCGCTGATGGGAGTTCGAGAAATATCCATCTGAACGGCTAAATGGCTGGCCCGTAGCTTGGTCCCACCTGGCAAGTCACCGGCCACAATTTGGCGGCGTAGATCGTATAAAGCGGATTGCCATTGAAGATCAGTCATACGACACTTTTGTATGCATTTAGGGTAAATTGTACCTCGATTTGAGGATTTATTTCTAAAAATGCATGCAAATAATTTGATGCGGTGGTGCATCAACACCTCAGTTGTCATCTGGCGCTGACCGATTTGATGCCATCATCTCAAACCAATGGGAGAGCTATTCAGTTGACAATCCAAAAGCCCTACGACGATATTCCTGGCACCATCATCTTCGATAGCCAACAAGCAGCTAAGGGCTATCACTTAAATCAGTTTTGCATCAGCTTACGCTTAGCGCCCAATCGTGATGCGTTTAAAGCCGACCCTGAAAACTACATTGATCAATTTCCCATGACATCAGATCAACGCCATGCTGCGCTGAATCAAGATTGGAATCGCTTATTGGAATTAGGTGGCAACATTTACTACACCTCAAAGCTTGCCGCGTACCATGGAATTAATTTTCAAGAACTTGCAGGTCTTATGACGGGCAAAGGTTCCACAGCGTATCGAGAAATGATGATCAGCGGGGGTCGATCCATTGAAGGCAATCGATACCAATCTGAATGGGACGATAAATAATGGCTTATATCTCTTCTGGCGTTGCGTGCTCACACGTCCCCGCGCTGGGTGTTGCCTCAGACAGCGGAATATCGAACGATGATTATTACGGCCCGATATTCAAAGGGTTCGAATTTTCTAAAGACTGGATGGCGAAGGAAAAGCCGGACGTCATTTTTCTAGTTTATAACGATCACTGCACCGCCTTTGATGCCCGTGTCATCCCAACATTCGCGCTGGGGTGTGCCGCAGAATACGCACCTGCCGATGAAGGTTGGGGGCCAAGACCGGTACCTACTGTAAATGGGCACCGCGATTTATCGGCACACATTGCACAGTCATTGGTGCTGGATTCCTTTGACATCACCATCATGAACGAAATGGAAGTCGATCATGGGCTTACTGTTCCATTAACCATGATGTTTGGTCAACCGGAACAATGGCCTTGTCCTGTGGTGCCCTTAGCGGTGAACGTGGTGCAATACCCTGCCCCACTTGGCAGTCGGTGCTATGCCTTAGGTAAATCCATTCGTAAAGCTATTGAATCATTCCCTGAGAACTTAAAGGTGTGTGTGTTCGGTACCGGGGGCATGAGCCACCAACTGCAACATCAACGAGCTGGCCTTATCAATTCCGCCTGGGACGAACGGTTTATGAACTTATTGGTTAACGAACCAGAGAAAGGCAGTCAAATCGAACACATCGAATACATGCGGGAGGCCGGTTCTGAAGGCATTGAATTGGTGATGTGGTACGTCATGCGTGGGGCGTTAAATGACAAAGTGAACGAAATCCATCGCTTTTATCATGTACCCGCATCAAACACCGCGGTGGGGCATTTAATTTTGGAGAACAACTAGCATGGTAAAAATTGGTGTAGCCGGTGCCTATGGCGCATTTGGTCTGAAGCATCTGGATGCGTTAGATGTCATTCCTGAAGCCGAAGTGGTCGCTGTATTTGGTCCAAACGAAAGTAAGATTAACGCCTTAGCTTCTGAACGAAACATCGCTCAGGCCTGTACCCACTACGAAACATTTCTTGAACAAGATATTGATGCCGTCATTCTTTCAACACCCACACAATTGCATTGCACCCAATCCGTTCAAGCCATGCAAGCGGGCAAACATACCTTTGCAGAAATCCCGATGGCCGATAGCTTGGCGGATGCCGAAGAAATGGTTGCTGTGCATGAACAAAGTGGGGTCGTTGGTATGGTGGGGCACGTTCGACGATTCAACCCTTCACACCAATGGATAAAACAACGCATTGATGCAGGCGAATTCAATATTCAGCAAATGGATGCACAAACCTATTTCTTCCGCCGCACCAACACCAATGCCAAAGGCGAGCCACGCAGCTGGACGGATCACCTGTTATGGCACCACGCCTGCCACACCATCGATCTTTTTCTGTACCAGACAGGAGAAATACCCAGTGAAGTGATGGGGCTTCAGGGCCCTGCTCATCCCGAGTTGGGCATTGCGATGGATATGACCATTGGCTTAAAAACGCCTTCCGGGAAACTGTGCACACTGTCCTTATCGTTTAACAACGATGGTCCGTTTGGCTCTTTCTTTCGCTACATTGGTGACAGCGGAACCTATCTGGCCCGATACGATGACTTGTTCGACGGAAATGAAAACCCCATCGACCTTTCACAAGTCGCTGTTAGCAGCAATGGCATTGAACTCATTGATAGAGAATTCATCGCCGCCATTCAAGAAAATCGAGAACCCAACTCCAGTTTTGCCCAAGGTTTAGCTGCCATGAAAGTGATGCAGTTGCTGGAGGATCAAATGGGTGCGCTCAAAGTTTAACCTTGCGCTCTGTCAACTTTCGCTTTGACTTAAGGAAATTTTACCGTGACTGATAAAAAAACTGCGCTGATTATTTCTGCCCACGCCGCAGATTTTGTGTGGCGTTGTGGTGGTGCCATTGCTTTGCACCAAAAGCTGGGTTATGAGGTTACGGTGGCCTGCCTGTCTTATGGAGAACGCGGAGAAAGTGCCCGACTGTGGAAAGAAGGTAAAAATCTGGAAGAAGTGAAAACAATCCGCCGAAAGGAAGCCGAAAATGCAGCAAAAGCCCTGCATGTGCATGACATTCAATTCTTGGATTTAGGCGACTACCCGTTAACGGTAGATCGAGAGGCTAAATTTCAACTAGTCGATCTTATTCGCTCCATTCAACCCAATTTTATGATGAGCCATTCGAAGTACGATCCGTATAACACCGATCATATGTACACCACGGAAGTGGCCATGGAGGTGCGAATGATTGCTCAGGCTTGGGGCCACAACCCGGGTGAAAAAGTGCTGGGCGCACCGCAGCTTTATCTGTTTGAACCGCACCAAACCGAGCAAATGGGTTGGAAACCAGACACCTTCTTAGACATTACCGATGTGTGGGATCAAAAACGCGCAGCGATTGAATGCATGGAAGGACAACATCATTTGTGGGACTTCTACACCAACGTGGCCGAGAATCGAGGCAATCATTTTCGTCGTAATTCTGGTGGGCAAGCCGGTGGCCGAGCCGCTCAATATGCGGAAGGTTTCCAATCGGTTTACCCACGTTGCGTGGATGAACTGTGATGGGCGTGGTTAATCAGAACATAGAACGGGCTGAGACATCGGTTATTAATGGCTTGGCAGAATGTGGTGTGGCCACCGTGCACGAGTCGCAGGATCGAACCGGTTTACTAGCCAGTTACCTAAGGCCCATCTATCCTGGTGCCAGCATTGCAGGAACAGCAGTAACCATATTAGCCCCACCCTGTGACAACTGGATGTTGCATGTAGCCATCGAACAACTGCAAGACGGTGACGTGCTTGTGTTGGCCACCACCTCGCCATCGGATGCCGGTTATTTTGGGGATCTACTAGCCACATCAGCTCAAGCGCGTGGTTGTCGTGGCTTAATAATCGATGCGGGTGTGCGCGATGTTAAAGACTTGGCTGAGATGAATTTTCCAGTTTGGTCAAAAGCCATTTGTGCGCAAGGCACCGTCAAAGAAACCTTAGGTTCTGTGAATGTTCCTATCGTTTGTGCGGGAGCTGCTATCGACGCTGGCGATGTCATCGTTGCAGATGATGACGGCGTGTGCGTTGTTAAACGGGAACAAGCAAACACCGTATTGACTGCAGCGCGTGAACGATTAGCCAATGAAGCGTCCAAGCGAGAACGTTTGGCAGGCGGGGAACTGGGGTTAGACATGTACAAAATGCGGGAAAGTTTGGAACAAAAAGGTCTTAAATACCAATAGATCGCCGCCTCGAATCTCGAGGCGGCTCACCTTATTTCTTAGGCTTGCAGATCAAAGCGATCGGCGTTCATGACCTTAGTCCATGCGGCAACGAAATCACGAGCAAACTTTTCGCTGTTGTCGTCTTGAGCATACACCTCTGCATAAGCTCGTAAGATCGAATTCGATCCGAACACAAGATCGGTGCTGGTCGCGGTCCACTTAACCGCCCCACTGCTACGATCCCGAATTTCATAGGTTCCATCGGATTCAACCGGGTGCCAGCTGTTAGCCATGTCGGTTAAGTTAACGAAAAAGTCGTTCGTCAACTGACCCTCACGATCGGTAAACACACCGTGCTTTGAACCACCGTGGTTTACACCGAGTACGCGCAGGCCACCCAACAATACGGTCATTTCGGCGGCCGTAATACCGAGTAACTGAGCACGATCGAGTAAGAGCTCCTCTGGTTTAACTGCGTATTCTTCCTTTTGAAAATTACGGAAACCATCGGCTAGAGGTTCAAGCACAGAAAAGCTTTCGGCATCGGTCATCGCATCGGTGGCGTCACCACGTCCTGCTGTGAAAGGAACGTTCACACTGTGACCGGCCGCTTTGATGGCTTGTTCCACACCCACGTTGCCGGCCAAAACAATCACGTCAGCAATCGATGCACCGGTATCTGCAGCAATCGGTTCCAGAGCCTTTAACACAGCAGCAAGACGGACCGGTTCGTTAGCTGCCCAGTCTTTCTGTGGAGCCAATCGAATGCGCGCACCGTTCGCACCACCGCGCTTATCTGAACCACGAAACGTTCGAGCGCTGTCCCACGCGGTTGCAATCAGGTCAGATGCAGGCAATCCACAATCCGCAATTTTCGCTTTGACCGCATCCACGTCGTACGATGTGGCACCGGCTGGAACAGGGTCTTGCCAGATGAGTTCTTCTGCCGGCACATCAGGGCCTAAGTAATTTGCACGTGGGCCCATGTCTCTATGGGTGAGCTTAAACCAAGCCCGCCCAAAGGTATCCGCGAAGTACGCAGGGTCTGCCATAAATTTTTGGCAGATTTCATAATAAATCGGGTCAACCTTCATCGCCATATCCGCATCGGTCATCATCGGCTGACGCTTCGCCGAAGGATCGGATGGATCCACCGGCATTTTCTCTTCCGGCATATCAACCGGCTTCCATTGGTTAGCACCGGCAGGAGATTTTGTGAGTTCCCATTCATAATTAAACAAGTAATCAAAGTAGCCCATATCCCACTGAGTGGGGTGCTGTGTCCATGCGCCTTCGATACCTGAGGTGAATGCGTTCGTGGCTTTTGCATCATGGCCTGGGTTGGCCCAACCAAAACCTTGGCTTTCAACGCCAGTACCTTCAGGCTCCGCACCGATGTTGGCGTGATCGCCCCCACCGTGCGCTTTACCAACCGTGTGACCACCACAAGTTAACGCTGCGGTCTCTTCATCATTCATCGCCATACGAGCAAAAGTCTCACGAACGTGCTTTGCCGTTAGTGCTGGATCTGGCTTACCATTGACACCTTCTGGGTTCACATAGATTAAGCCCATGTGCACCGATGCCAGCGGATTAAACATCGTAGACGGATCATCAAGATCCTCATAACGGTTGGCACTGTCGGCTAACCATTCGTCTTCGAAGCCCCAGTTAATATCGGTTTCCGGCCCCCAGATGTCGGCGCGACCAAAACCAAAGCCAAAGGTTTTCAAACCCATGGATTCGTAGGACATATTGCCAGCTAATATAATTAAGTCACCCCAGGATAATGCATTGCCGTATTTCTTTTTAACCGGCCATAACAGTCGACGAGCCTTATCAAGACTGGCGTTATCGGGCCAAGAATTTAGCGGTGCGAAACGGATGTTGCCTGAACCTGCACCGCCCCGGCCATCCCCCATGCGATAGGACCCGGCTGAGTGCCAGGCTAAGCGAATCATTAAACCCCCGTAATGACCCCAATCCGCTGGCCACCAATCTTGGCTATCAGTCAGTAAGGCTTTTACATCTTCTTTTACTGCGTTGTGATCTAAGGCTTTAACGGCCGCACGATGGTCGTAGTCTGGATCCATCGGGTTAGTGCGTGCACCGTGCTGATGCAAAATATCTAAGTTAAGCGCTTTAGGCCACCACTTAGTAACGGGTTTATCCGTTGACGTATTACCGCCATGGGCAAAGGGGCAACCCCCACCAGTTTCACCTTCCATATTCTAAGTTCCTAAGGTTTGGTTGTTGTCGTTAATGATGCGTATTAAATGCGACTTAATCGTCGCGGTTAGAGATGGATTGACACGTTGGACAAACGCCCCAATAAATAACTTCGGCCTCGTCAATGTCATAACCGTGATCGTGCTCGGCAACCAAGCAAGGCGCTTTACCTACCGCACAGTTGATGTCAACTACTTCACCGCATTGACGGCAAGCTAAATGATGGTGATTATCGACCCGATCTTCATAGCGAGCGGCCGAACCAGCTGGCTGAATTCGCCGAATGATTCCGTATTCAGACATCGCATTTAATGAGTCGTAAACGGCTTGTCGGGATATGACACCCAGCTCACCTCTAACGGCTTGGCAGATATCGTCTGCAATGGCATGAGGCATGGATCGAACGGCTTCATACACGGCTAAGCGCTGCGCGGTGACTTGAAGACCGGCCGCTCGCAGCGCTTTTGACACGTCTAATGCGTTTGAGTTAGCTTCGGATTCAATCACAATTTCATACTATTCCCAATTCTTTACACTGTCAAGAATTGGGAATAGTTTGGTCAATTCGCAACCACGCCGTTATCCAAACACCACACCGTCCATCAACTTGTTGGCGGTTCGCAGAACAGCAGCAGATACCACTTTGCCGTTATCAATTTGGCAAACTACAGAGAGCTCCCCACTCGGGTGTTCGATGGATAAAGTTTGCCGGGATGCCATGGAATTATCTGTCGAAGTGTGTGCGTGGGCACCAGCGACCGATTGCTTGAGCACACACGCGGTCGCCACACTCACCGCGCCCAAAACGCCAATGGCGGTATGGCAAGTGTGAGGAATAAACGAACGGGTTTGAATAGAACCCCCACGACGGGCCGGTGAGACCAAAACCATTTTAGGTACGGTTTTTTCAGTCACATCCCCTAGATTCATGAGTGGGCCACACGCCAGTCTTAGCGTTTCAAGACGAGTTTTAAGCGCGTCGTTGTTGTTTAAATTTTCAGGACTCTCATGGCCTTCAACGCCCATCTCGGCTGCATCAATCACAACCGACGGCATACCATTATCGATTAAGGTCACACGGGTATCGTTCACCATGTCGACAGGGTTACCCGTTGGCAGTAAAGCACCGCAACTGGATCCTGCGGTATCTTTAAATTCTAATAACACCGGGGCAGCAGTTCCCGGAACGCCATCAATAGCCGCATCCCCTTCGTATTGAACCACGCCGTTTTTTGTAGTGACGGTGGCAATCGCAATTTGTTCGCTGTTGCGTTGAAATATCGTGACGCAAGTTTTATCTCCCTGCGCTTTCACTAACCCACGTTCAATCGCAAAGGGTGCAACACCAGCTAAGATATTGCCGCAGTTTTGAGCACCTGATACGCGTGCGACATCGACCGACACTTGCAAAAATAAATACTCAACATCCACATTAGAACGAGTCGATGCACTAACGATGGCGACTTTTGACGTTAAGGTGGTGCCACCGCCCATGCCATCGATTTGTCGTTCATCGGGAGAGCCCATTAACTTTAACAAAAGCGCATCGCGAGCCGCTTCATCGGTGGGTAAATCCGACTCAAGGAAGAAACCGCCTTTTGAGGTGCCGCCGCGCATCCAAAGGCAAGGTATCGCCGCAACGCTCATTAAGCGCCCCGAATTTTGGTATCTTTTAAGTGCACTGAACTTGAGCTGGCTGCCAGCCTCATCGCTTTAGCGAACAGGGTTACATCAATCTCTGTGGCGATGAAGGAAGCGCCCAATTCTCTGCATTGGGTTTGCAGTTCTTTATCTAAGGTGAGAATGCCTCCCGCTTTACCGCTAGCGGTTATTTTCCCGATGGCATCGAGTACCGATTGTTTCACCTCTTTAGCACCGGGTTGATTCACGTACCCTAAGTCAGCCGCTAGATCTGCAGGCCCGATGAAAACACCATCAATGCCGTCCACCGCCAGAATGTCATCTAGCGCATCTAACCCTTTGCGATTTTCTACTTGCACAATTAAACAAATTTCATTGCGGGCGGTTTCTAAATAATCTGGGATGGCAGCGAAGTTGGATGCACGAGCCAAGGCAGAGCCCACACCGCGCACGCCATGCGGTGGATAGGTAACCGCATCCACCATTAACTGGGCTTGTTCAGCGCTTTCAACCATAGGAATTAACAGCGTTTGCGCACCAGCATCCAGCAATTGTTTAATCATCCAAACCTCACCAATGGGAGGACGCACCATGGCATGAGCATTTGATGCTGCGATGACTTGCAAGTGTGCCACGATCGATCGCAAATCGTTGGGCGCATGCTCAGAATCCACGCACAACCAGTCGAAACCTGCGTGTGCACTGATTTCAGCGATGTAGGGTGAGGCTAGGCCTAGCCAACAGCCAAGCTGTAACTCTCTCTTTTTAATGGCTGTTTTGAAGGGGTTTTGTGGTGCAGGCATGTTTCCATCTCCCAGGGAGCGTGATTGACCGTTAACACGCAACGTTTCCTTAACATGTTAACTATGCGTATACTAAGGATTCGAATGCGCTTTTGTCAACGCGTCAATTTTTGGTTCGCGCCGGCAAGGAAATATTAATACACCGACCTAAAACAATGTCTGTCAAGCACCCAAAAAAAACAACTCTGCCTCCGACCTCGCGCTCATTGCCCATTTGTTTAATCCGAGCTCGCGAGGGCATCATGCCGCCGATACGGGAAATGCTGGCAGAATCTGGAATCACTGAACAGCAGTGGCGAGTGCTGCGTGTGTTAGCAGAACACGGCCCGCAAGATACTTCCACCATTGCGCAGCGCGCCTGCCTACTCCTTCCCAGCTTAACGCGCATAGCGCAAAAAATGAGAGACAACGGGCTCATCACACTTGCCCGAGATGATACTGATAAGCGGCGCCAAACCATTGCCCTCACAAAAGCGGGTCAACGTATCGTTGACGACAATATGGACGAGGCAGCCGCGATTGTTAATGGAATAAAACAACGATTAGGCGCCGATAATTATGAACAGTTGTTAGATCTTTTGTCGTTGCTGGAGGCCGATACATGAATAGCTTCAAGGCGATTCCAGCACCCGCACGTGTCTTCGGCTTTGCTGGCTTAATTCCGTTTTTTGTCGGTGCTGCTTTGTGCTGGGCAACCGATGCGACCGTTACGAACACAAGCTTACCCCTCGGCTCGTTCGTGTTAACCACTTATAGCGCTGTTATCTTAAGTTTTTTAGGCGGTATTCGCTGGGGCGTCGCCATGCAGCACCCCAGCTTGATCAATGATTGGCAGGTGGTCGCTTTTGCCATGGTGCCCAGCTTAGTAGCATGGGCCGCGTTGCTCACTCACGCTAAAGTGGGTTTGCCAATGTTGCTCGTTGGATTCTCTTTACAGTATGTTATTGACTATCGTTCCACTAAAAACAACATCACACCACCTTGGTTCTTAACCCTACGTTCCCTATTGACGCTGGGTGCTATCTTGTCCGTACTAGTGGGGTGGTTGGGGATAAGCGGTATGTTCTCAGCATCTAACCCATAGAATCTCAATGAAAGTCGCGGGTGCCCATTGCGCAAAGCAATGTCCGCGTCTCATCCAAGTAAGTTGCTTACTTTTTCAACAAGTCCAGGATCACATTGTCAGCGGTCTCAATAAAGCCGGGTACGTCTTGCAACCACTTTTTCTGCACACCGGCGTCATAGTTAAGATAGAGCTTTCCATCAACAATCCTCCACTGATCGGCTTCTATTTTCACCAGATATTCCTGCGCAACCCCGTAAGCACAATAGCCGCCATATTGTGGTGCATAGGCTTCTGGATCATTTTCGAATAAATCAGCGTGTTCTTGTGTGGAGAAATGCCACGTTGCATCATTCCATTTAACGGCATAGTCAGCGCTTCCTTCTACAGGCTTGCCAAGCGTGAAATAGGCAACCGTGTCATAACCTCGAATCGCTATGCCAGTTTCCTCATACGAACTCAATAGCCCCTCTTTGTCCAAGGTGTTGATTTTTGAGGCTGCAAAAACATTACCAGCGAATAGTAATGCAAATATAACGATTAGTTGTTTTGCTGATTTCATCGGTATGTTATCCGTTTATAGTTTATTGGCAGAAGGATTAAATTGTCTCGTAAGAAAGATTGGTCGCTTCATTAATACTGCTTTGTTAGTGGTATGGAGTAAAAGTTCAGTGCGCGCCTATTAGCAGCGCAATCGGACTGGATCGTCATTTCAGGCTCGTCTTGTTCCATCATATTTGTTCAAATTAAATAACGATCAGCAAAACTTTGTTGATGAAGCATTGTGAAGTTATGATGGGCTGAGAACGGGCCGTTGATTGATTTGGTCGCACCGCTTTTTAGCCAATCTAGAAAAACAGGTTGGCGTCTAGGCAAAGTAGGCTCGAATTTCTGGAACTAAACCCGCCAGAGAACCACTAACAAACTAAATCAAAATACTAAGCGGCCAGATGTGGAACCTATGAAGCGTATCCTTTTAAGTATCATTTTTTCGTGGACTACTCTGGCCACACCGGCCATGGCGGCAACCGCCCTATTCGCCGGTGGCTGTTTTTGGTGCGTAGAAAAAGATTTTGAATCCCTCAACGGTGTATCTGAGGCCGTTTCGGGTTTTACCGGTGGCACACATCCCGACCCAACGTATTCGGGTAACCATACGGGTCATTACGAAGCGGTTTTGATCACATACGACCCCGAAGTTGTTTCCTATAAACAACTGCTGGATCATTTCTGGGTTAATCATGACCCGTTCGACGCCCGAGGGCAGTTTTGCGATAAAGGCCCGAGCTACCTAGGTGCGATATTTGTGGCTAACGCGGAAGAACGTGAACTGGCTGAACAATCCCGTGCAGAGGTAGTGGACCGGTTCCCAGATCAGACAGTCGTAACCCCAATACTGGATGCTTCAACGTTTTATCCTATAAAAGGTGTCGAGAGCATCCACCAGGACTTTTACAAGAAAAGACCGGTTCGTTATAAACTTTATCGACATGGCTGCGGCAGAGACAAACGACTGAAAAAAATATGGGGTGACGATGCGACAGTTTGAATTTACGAAGTAATCGCTGACAGTAAGGGCAGTTCAGAGCTTTATCCACGCGGTTTTTAAATCAACGTACTTATCCAAAGCATGCAAAGATTTATCGTGCCCATTACCTGATTGACCCACACCCCCCAAAGGCACGGTGTTATCAGCCCCACCATAGGTGTTGATGTGAACCACGCCAGATCTAATGCATCGAATCATGCGATGTGCACGCGATAAATTCGCTGTCCAAACACCAGCCGCTAAGCCATAAACCGTGCCATTTGCCTGCGCGATGGCTTCCTCTTCCGAACGAAAAGAGGTAACACTTAAGACTGGACCAAACACTTCCTTTTGAGTCAAACTGGCTTCTTGGGCAACCTGTGTAATCACTGTTGGTGCCATATAATAACCACCGGTATCCTGCAGTATTTGCGAACCGCCGGTAATGACTTCCCCACCTTCCTGAGTAGCCGTGTCAACAAATTCTAAATTTTTCTCCAACTGTTGCTGCGAATGCACGGCCCCGATATCACTGTCCAAACTCAGAGGGTCACCAATCTTCATGGATTCAGCAACCGCCGCCACCGCTGCCACTAACTCATCGTGAATGCTGTCCTCTACCAATAAGCGAGAACCGGCCACACAGACTTGCCCTGAATTTCTAAAAATTCCGTGCGCCACAGACTTTGCAGAGGCTAATAAGTCGGGCGTATCGGCAAAGACTACATGGGGTGACTTACCGCCGAGTTCTAAATACACACGTTTCAAATTAGAACGCGCTGAATATTCCAGTAAGCGCCGCCCAACGTTGGCGGAACCGGTAAACACTAAAACATCGATGTCCATCGATAAACCAATGGCCTCCCCCACCTCATTACCAACGCCTGTGACCACATTGAGCACGCCATCAGGCAGGCCCGCTTCGTGCGCTAATTCAGCCAGGCGCAGTATCGCTAAGGATGCAGACTCGGGTGGCTTGATAACCACAGAATTTCCCATCGCTAACGCCGGTGCAAGCTTCCAAGCGCCTATCATCAACGGGAAATTCCAAGGCACAATAACCCCAACAACACCCACCGGCTCTTTATGAATCAGGCCCAACACATCACCGGCGGTTGGTGCAATTTCACCGTAAACTTTATCTAAGCTTTCCGCATAGTAGCGAATGGTTGCGGCCGCTGAACCTGGCTCCGCCTTTAAGGCCATAGCGATTTCGGTGCCATTGTCTTGCACACCTAAAACCGCAAGCTCTAACGCATGCTGTTCAATGAGAGCTGCCCATTGCATGAGTATTTTTTTTCGAGCAACAGGCGCAAGCTTTGACCAACGACCATCATTAAAAGCTTTTCGAGCGACCTTAGCAGCGTGATTCACATCGTCTGCCGAGCCACGGGCCAGACTCGTGAGCACTTTTCCATCAATGGGTGACACCACATCCAACCTATCAGCGGTGGACGCCGGACGCGATTGGCCGTCAATCAGATGGTTCTGAGCAGACACTTGTACTTGCCGTAACTTGTCGATTTCCGATTGATTCATGTGGTTCCAATTGCCGCGATATTAGCCATAGTCAGGGGTGAAATGAGTATGCAGGAAAAAAGCTTGCTTTGTTAAGTAATATTTGTCAAACTTATCTTCTACATTGTTTCAATGGGTTGACCATGAAGGGTTTGAATTTCCTCAAGGAAAACAACGCACGTTTTCTTTGGCATCCAATGACATCCCCCGAAGATAGTCAATCCGCTCCGCCAAAGATCATTACACATTCCAATGGTGTCCGAATATCGGACGTGGATGGGCATGAAGTGGTTGATGGCGTCGGTGGGCTTTGGAATGTCAATTTAGGTTATTCCTGCCAACCGATAAAAGATGCCATCGCCGCCCAATTAGACAAAATGCCCTACTACTCAACGTTTCGGGGCACAACGAATGACGCAGCCATTGAATTGTCTTATGAACTGGCCGAATTTTTCGAACCCGACGGATTAAGCCGAGCGTTCTTCACATCCGGTGGCTCAGATTCAGTCGAGACGGCACTGCGTTTAGCACGGCAATACCATAAGTTGCGCGGCGAGTCGGGCCGAACCAAATTTCTAAGTTTAAAAAAGGGGTATCACGGCACACATATGGGAGGTGCCAGTGTTAACGGTAATGCCAATTTTCGTGAAGCTTATGAACCGCTTTTACCCGGTTGTTTTCATATACCCGCCCCCTATACCTATCGCAACCCGTTCAACGAAACCGATCCGGCAAAGTTAGCCGATCTTTGTGTACAAGCGCTGGTGGATGAAATTAATTTCCAAGGCCCCAGCACCATCGCCGCCATGATTATGGAACCCATATTAGGCGCAGGTGGTGTTATTCCTCCGCATGAAAGCTTTGTACCGAAGGTACGAGAGATCTGTCACCAGCACGGCATTCTATTTATTACCGATGAAGTGATCACAGCCTACGGTCGAACTGGCGCTTGGTCAGGCGCACGTTTGTGGGGTGTAAAACCCGACATGATGTGCACAGCAAAGGCGATTACTAACGGATACTTCCCATTCGGTGCGGTGATGTTGGGTGAATCCATGGTGGAAGTCTTTGAAGGGAATCCCGCCGCTAAGATTGGCCATGGCTACACCTACTCAGGTCATCCTGTGGGAGCAGCAGCGGCCCTAGCGTGCTTAGAAGAAACTAAGCGACTGAATGTCATTGAAAACGCAGCCCAACGAGGCACGCAGTTGTACCAGGGTTGTTTAGCCTTACAGAAAAAATATTCGTTGATTGGCGATGTGCGCGGCGGGCATGGGTTAATGACAGCAATGGAGCTGGTCAGTGATCGCGAATCAAAAAAACCCATCGATCCACACACCGCCAGCATCGTTCAAGAGAGCACCTATGACGCCGGTGCGATGGTTAGGGTATCGGGGCCAAATGTCATTCTCTCGCCCCCATTGGTATTAACAGAAGCTGACGTGAATACGATATTGACGGCCTTAGATGCAGGGTTCAGCGCCGCACAATGACTTCACTCTCGGACAACTTCGTGGCACTTTTGGGAACAAAAGGCGGTCCCGCTATTCGGCCCGGTTCGTCTATGCCCACGTCAAGTTTGCTCAGTGTGGGCGAACAACGAATTGTGATTGACTGCGGCTTAGGTGTAACCAAAGGCTTAGTTGATCAAGCAGTCCAACTACGCACGTTGTCGCTAATTTTTATTACACATTTGCATTCAGATCATTATTTAGAACTCGGATCGCTGATACACACAGCCTGGACCGCCGGGCTAAAAACACCGGTAGATGTGTACGGGCCATCCGGTCTTGCTGATTACTGGGATGGCTTCATCAAATCCATGCAAGCCGACATTGAACTGCGCATGGCAGATGAAGGGCGACCCGATTTACATTCGCTGTTAAACATTCATGTCATCAACGAAGGATTGGTTGTGCAGCACGATGAATTAACCATTGAAGCGCTTCGAGTTGCTCATCCACCGCTGGTGGATTGCTTTGCGCTATCGTTTAAGCTCAATGATTTGCACGTCGTTTTTTCCGGGGACACCGCCCCGCTGCCTGCCTTAGCTGAATGGGCACAAGGATGTGATTTATTGATACATGAAGCCATGCTTGAGTCGGCCTTGCCCGCGTTGTTTGAACGCATCGGTAATGCGGATGATCGTTTGATGGCGCATTGGCTACGCTCACATACGTTCGCTCACGACGCGGCAAAACTTGCCACACAGGCTAACGCCGGAGCACTTGCGTTGCACCATTTAATTCCATCAGATGACCCCAACTATTCAGACGAACACTGGATGGAAGCCGTTAGCCCGCATTGGCAAGGAAAGCTGTTCATCGGTCAAGATGGTTTGCGTATTCCATTGCCTAGTGCCTCATCCCAAGCCCTTTGAATCCGCTGACTGTCTAGGAAGATAACCCGCCATGCCGCATATACATATTGATCATTCGCCGGGTCTTGGGCAACGACTCGACATCCCACTGCTTTGCCGTACCTTACGGGATGTTGCTGTGGATACGGGCGTTTTCCCATTAGCCGGTGTGCGTATTCGTGTTATCGAATGTGACTATGCGTTAATCGCCGATGGGAACCCACAGCACGCCTATATCGATATTTCCGTGCGTTTACGTGGTGGACGAGACTTAGACACTCGCCGCAGTGCCGTAGCCGCCCTCTTTGAAGCTGCACAAACTCAGTGTGCCGACTTACTGGAGAATTCCTCACTTGCGCTATCAATGGAGATGCGCGATATCGACCCTGAATTGAGCCCTAAAACCGGTTCTATCCGTCGCTACCTTCCGGAAGACTCAGCATGAATACAAACACAACAGACTCACTCAATGAAAACCTTGATCGGCTAAACGGCTACCTAGCCCGTTATAAAGACAGCGGCATTCTGAATCTCATCGATGGTCAAACATTAAAAGGGTCCAGTGGACAGGTGTTTGATACGCATTCGCCTGTCGATGAAAGTTTCATTGCTTCGGTTGCAAGAGGCACTGTTGACGATATCGATGCAGCAGCGAAAGCGGCAAAGCGTGCCTTTAGAGATTGGACGAATACATCTGGTGCTAAGCGGCGTGAAATTTTGCATGCTGTAGCCGATTTAATTGTTGAGCGGGCAGAAGAGATTGCCTTTTGCGAAAGTTGGGATACCGGTCAGGCATTACGTTTTATGTCAAAGGCAGCCCTTCGAGGCGCTGAAAATTTTCGTTTCTTTGCAGATCAAGCACCTAATGCACGAAACGGACAATCCCTACCCACTGCGGCGCACATGAATATCACCACACGACGTGCCATTGGGCCGGTCGGTGTTATTACACCGTGGAATACCCCTTTCATGTTGTCCACTTGGAAAATTGCGCCGGCTCTAGCAGCGGGCTGTACGGTGGTTCATAAGCCGGCAGAATTTTCACCGCTGAGCGCTCGAATACTGGCGGAAATTGCACACGAGGCGGGCTTGCCAAAGGGTGTATGGAATTTGGTGAACGGCATGGGAGAAGATACCGGGCGCGCGTTAACTGAGCACCCCGATATCAAAGCCGTGTCGTTCGTTGGTGAAAGTCGCACAGGTTCAGCGATAACGAAACAAGGCGCTGATACCCTAAAACGCTTGCATTTGGAATTAGGCGGCAAGAATCCTGTGGTGGTGTTTGATGACGCTAATTTAGATCGTGCATTGGATGCCGCTGTTTTTATGATTTATTCGTTAAATGGTGAGCGATGTACTTCCTCCAGCCGTTTGCTCATACAACGATCGGTTGCAGCTGAATTTAAACAGAAGTTAGTTCAGCGCGTTAACGCGTTGCGTGTGGGGCACCCACTTGACCCCACCACAGAAATTGGTCCACTGATTCATCAAACGCACTTTGATAAAGTCATGTCCTATATGGACGTAGCCCGACAAGACGGCGCTACCGTGGCCGCCGGTGGTGAGCGCTTGGGCAATGACGGTTGGTTTGTAAAACCGACATTATTTACTGACGCAAAAACAACCATGCGCATCAGTCAAGAAGAGATTTTTGGGCCAGTACTCACGATGATCGAATTCGATACCGAGGAGGAAGCATTAGAAATCGCGAACGATACGATGTACGGATTAGCAGGCTATCTATGGACTGAAAATATGTCACGCGCGTTACGGTTTTCTGATGCGATGGAAGCTGGCATGATTTGGGTGAATTCAGAAAATGTACGACATCTGCCTACCCCTTTCGGTGGCGTTAAGGCCAGCGGCATTGGTCGAGATGGTGGGGACTGGTCATTTGATTTTTATATGGAAACGAAGAACGTCGCCTTAGCATTGGGCGAACATCGTATACCGCAATTGGGCGCGTAGTCCATCAAAACTGTTGCTAGGAGTTAAGAGCTATGCCAATCCCCGCACCCAACTTTGATCCGCCGTTTAATATTCTGCGTTTGAGTCACGTCGAACTCGTTGTCAAAGATCTGGCTATCAGCCGATCCTTCTATGTCGATACCTTAGGTCTGCAAGTGACCGATGAAACCGATGAACGCATATATCTGCGTGCGATGGAAGAACGCGGACACCATTGCCTGGTATTAAAAAAAGGCGCTAAACCGCAAGTGGGTGAATTGGCGTTCAAGGTATTTGATGAAGCCCACCTAGAACAAGGAGCGGCTTGGTTCAAATCGCAAGACCTTCCGGTGGAATGGGTCGATCGCCCGTATCAGTCAAAAACATTTTGTACTCGCGACCCACATGGTGTGCCACTGGAATTCTACGCCAGAATGGATCGGCTTCAACCCATACATCAGCAATACGCATTGTACAAAGGCGTCAAGCCTCTGCGTATCGACCACTTTAATTGCTTCAGTCCCAATGTGGACGAGTCCGTAGCGTTCTATAACCAGCTTGGCTTTCGAGTAACGGAATACACGGAAGACGAAGCAACGGGAAACTTGTGGGCAGCTTGGACACACCGTAAAGGTGGTGTGCATG
This sequence comes from uncultured Granulosicoccaceae bacterium, assembly GCA_937930305.1. GTDB lineage: Bacteria > Pseudomonadota > Gammaproteobacteria > Granulosicoccales > Granulosicoccaceae > Granulosicoccus. Next base: position 56,515 of record CALGLE010000019.1, read on the forward strand.
ACATCGCTTTTACCAATGGGCGTGGTCCGCGATTACATCACCTCGCCTTTTGGGTGCCCACCCCACTCAACATCATTGACTTACTCGATTTGATGGCCACAACAGGCTATGTCGGAAACATTGAGCGAGGCCCGGGAAGGCACGGAATATCGAATGCGTTCTTTCTCTACATACTCGATCCCGACGGGCATCGCACAGAAATCTACTGTTCCGATTATCAAACCATCGACCCTGATCTTGAAGCCATTCGATGGGATCTTAAAGATCCTCAACGACAAACCTTATGGGGTGCACCTGCACCTAAGAGTTGGTTTGAACACGGCTCCCTATTTCACGGTGCTTCTGTGCGTGATGCTGACCTAACCGCTTCCCCAATTATCGCCCCTTAGAGTAATTAAACCAATGGCAAAACCAAGAATCGCCACCATTTCTGCGCAAGGCTCATCCTTTTATGGCGTAGTCGTAGATGAGGGCTTTATCGCCTTATCTCCCGATTTCCCGCAATGGAAAACGTTGCGTGATGTTATTCACGCTGAGGCTTTGGATCAATTAGTGAAAGCCGCTGATGGCAAAGCCGTGTCACACCCAATGGGAAGCTTTACTTGGGAAATTCCGATTCCTGATCCCGGTAAAATAATCTGTGTGGGTGTGAATTTCCCTGATCGCAATGCCGAGTATAAAGACGGTGCAGAAGCGCCACCCAATATGTCATTGTTCATTCGTTTCCCAAGTTCCTTTGTGGGTCATGAAACCCCACTCACTCGACCACCGGAAAGCGAGCAACTCGACTATGAAGGGGAGATTGCCGTGGTTATCGGCAAAGGTGGGCGACGCATTACTCAGGCAAATGCGCTTAATCACATTGCAGCGCTGACCATGTGTAACGAAGGCACCTTACGGGATTGGGTTCGGCATGCCAAGTTCAACGTCACACAAGGCAAGAATTTTGATGGCTCTGGTGCAATGGGCCCCTGGTTAGTACCGTTTACACAGCACGATCAAATACTCGACGTCGCTCTGGAAACTAAGGTTAACGGCGAACAACGTCAATCCGATAAAACCGGGCGCATGTTATTCCCTGTTGCTCGACAAATTGAATACATTTCCACCTTCACCACCTTAATGCCCGGCGACATCATTGTAAGCGGCACACCAACTGGTGCAGGCGCGCGTTTTGATCCGCCAAAATTTTTGGTGCCCGGCGACCAAATTGAAGTAACCGGTGAAGGCATTGGCACATTGCAAAATGGGGTAGTGGACGAATCATGATCTTAAGCGACGAACAGGTTAACGACGCTGCACAACAACTCTATGGTGCGGAGAAATCCGGCATCCAGATGGGCTTGCTGAGTCAACGTTATCCAGGTATGGACTTAGATGATGCCTACGCTGTTCAAGCGAAACTTGTGTCTTTGAAACAAGCTGCCGGTGCATCCATCACAGGGCGAAAGATTGGCTTAACCTCAAAAGTGATGCAACGCGCACTTAACATTGAAACACCCGACAGCGGTGTGCTGTTTGATGACATGCACTTCGAATCGGGGCAAACCATCACTCAGGGTCGATTTATCGAACCCCGAGTGGAGGCCGAAATTGCGTTTATTATGGGACGTGATTTAGAAGGTGCAAACGTTACCCGCGACGATGTGCTCACAGCCACCGACGCTGTCGCGGCATCACTTGAAATATTAGATACCCGTATATTGCGCAAAGATCCTACCAACGGGCAGGCGCGAATCATTGTTGACACGGTTTCAGACAATGCTGCTAACGCAGGTGTCGTCTTAAGTGAGCAACAACATGCGGTCGATGCTTTTGATTTGCGTAACGTTGGGGCCATTGTTAAACGTGACGGTGAAGTTGAAGAAACCGGCTTAGGTGCGGGTGTTTTGGATGATCCCGTCACGTCCGTGGTTTGGTTAATTCAGCGATTAGCAGCTTATAATGATGGCTTACAAAAGGGTGATGTGGTTTTGTCCGGGTCATTCATTCGCCCGATTGAAGCGCCACCGAACAGCCACTTTGGGGCCGACTTCGGACCCTTTGGGTACGTCGAAATCAGTTTTTAAGGAATCAAGTAATGTCACATAAACCCGCAGCTGGAAAGCAACTCCCCATCGTGAATGTCCCCCTATCGGGCCAAGGCTCGATGACCATTGGTGAAGCGAGCGGACGTTGGCAATTGGTGGTGGTTTACCGCGGTAAGCATTGCGGTCGTTGTAAACCCTATTTAAATCAAGTTGAATCCATGTTGCCACGCTGGCAAGCAGCCGGTTTCGATGTCATGGCACTATCAGCTGATACAGCCGAAAAAGCCAACGCCGACATCGCAGAATACGGTTGGAGTTTTCCAGTCGGTGTGGATTTATCAGAATCGGATATGAGCGCGCTGGGTCTGTACATCAGTGATCCACTCACCCCCGATGAAACCGATCGCCGCTTTGCAGAACCTGCCGTTTTTTGCCTTCGCCCAGACGGTACCGTACAAATTGCCGCTATATCCAACGGCCCCTCAGCACGCCCCGATCTGGAAGCACTGCTGGATGGAATGATTTTCACCATTGAAAACGGCAAACCCGCTCGCGGAACGGTGAATACTTAGCGAGAGAATCGAACTCTTCTTCGTAAACTCAGTCCTAACTGGCTATTCAAGTAGTTAGGTCGCGGGTAAATGGGAAAATTCGAATCGAGTCGCCTCTTTAGCAAAGCAAAACCCTTGATGGTGGGTGTAGCGCTCACACTGGCTTTAGTCACGGTCCACGCGAATGCTCAAGAGCCGAAGTTAGAAGCGTCTACGCTCAGCACTCACGTGCTGGAAAAATTTGGATCCCCTCCCGCCATTCCAAATGGTGAACTGAGCCCAGAATTGCAAGCGGCCATGCAGACGGTATTCATCGATGGGTTTCTTGAATCCGGATGGCGAACCGCACAAACTGACGCTCTGGAGGCGATAAAAAATTCCGGTGATGCGCGACTGGTATGGCCAATTAGCGATTTAATGCGTTTCGCTGGCCCGGACGGATTGTCCCAACTATTGGCCGATACGGCCGGTGAATTACTGGGTATTGAATACAAGGGTGCCCGGGTTTGGGGGGAAACCACCGACCATCTTATCGCGTGGAATGTTCCAGCCCCGCCCAATTATTTAACCTATAAGCGCAACGTCTTTACAAGCCTTGTACCGGGTTGGGAAAAAATATTTGTGCCAGGTGATATCGACTGGCGTCATGTCTCTTGGGGTGGTGTACTGATTGACGATCGCCCCTACGATACAACCGATGACGAATGCAATTGCATTCCCGCAGCTGATAACCCAGCGGTGATCAAAGCCGATGCCGCAGAATGGTTAACAGACGAAGACATCGTTTTTGGTGTCGAAGTCAATGGCGAATACCGAGCCTATCCAAGACAAATAATGGAAGTGCGTGAAATGGTGAACGACACCTTGGGTGGGCGCGACCTCGCCATTCCTTACTGCACTTTGTGTGGTGCGGCGCAAGCGTATTTCACCGATCAATTACCCGAGGGTATCGAACGACCAGTACTCAGAACTTCGGGCTTGTTGATTCGATCAAACAAAGTCATGTACGACATTACTACCCACTCAGTATTCGATACCTTTCTGGGCAATGCGGTAACCGGGCCATTGGCTGAAAAGTCTCTTCAGTTAAAACAGGCCAGCGTGGTCACCACCGACTGGGGCACCTGGAAGCAAGCGCATCCCAGTACAACCGTATTAAAAGAATCGCTGGCATTGGGTCGTAATTTTGATTTTAGAAACAACCGAGATGCGAACGGCCCAATTTTTCCGATTGGGGACGTTGATCCGAGATTATCTGTGCATGAAGATGTTGTCGGAGTTGTGACTCACTCTGGCATTCCCGTGGCGTTTCCGCGCGCGGACGCGTTTCTCGCCTTAAAAAAAGGCGAACGCGTGGAGTTTGAGAACATTCAGTTAATACTCGATGGCGGTGGTATACGGGCTATCGATAAAACGGATAAAAATAATCTCGTCGGTAGTCACCAGGCGTTCTGGTTCGCTTGGTCGCAATTTTATCCCAATACTCACCTGTGGGCTTTCTAGCGAACATTAATACTGCCGGACTCGAGTGATTCCGATACAGGAAAGTATGATGATGGTAAGCCCTGCCCAGCCCTGGTAATGAATAGACTCATTCAGCCATGCCATCGCGAATAAGGCCCCAAACACCGGTTCGCTGCCCATCAACAATGAAACTCGCGACGGGTTGCAACGGCGGCTGGCATAGTTTTGCGCGAAAAACGCAAATATGGTACAAAACACAACCAGATAAACGATGACGAGCCAGCTTCGGTTAGTGCTAGGCAAAGAGAATTCTTCAGCGGAAAACAAATAGAAAAGTATCGAGGCACCTAATGCGACGATCAGTGATTGCATCGCCGTCATGGCTGTTGTTGATCCGTTATACTTTCGGCTTAAACCATTAGTAACCGTCACCATACAAGCACGTAGCAAAGCCGCAGATAAAATTAGCGCATCCCCTATGTTGAAGGACAGCTGCGAACCGTCAGTTAACAGGTATATTCCAAAAACCGACGCTATGGCTAGGGTAAACACTTCTTTGGGCGGTTTTTTCTTTAGCAGCAACCACTCCACAAGCGGTGTAAACACAACAAACAAACTGATCAAAACTGCTGCGTTCGTGGCTTGAGTGTGAAGTACTCCATAAATTTCACATAAAAATATGGCCAGTAAAATGCACCCGGTAGGCACACTTACACGCAGTAGTCGGTGTGCGTCGCGTTTCAATTCCCAAATCAGTGGCACCGACAACATCAAGGTTGTTAGCGAAAAACGCAGTACCAGAAACGCCAATACCGGATAAACCAACAAAACCTCTTTGGTTAAACCATAACTGGTTCCCCACACAGCAGCCACTGCGAGCAATAACATATCATTGGCTAGATAGGGGCGCTTATAGGGCGCTGTCGTGGCCGTACCGGAGCTCTCAATCACGCGAAAACGCCACGACTAACACATCACGCCACGACGGTTTCTCTGGATTTAACTGATTGACTTCGCTCACAGAATGCAACACCGACTCATCATCACAGGACATGACATCCAGCGCATCCGCCAGCGTTAGGCAGTGGATAGCCTGCCGGTCTAAATTGGCAACCGTCGTCTCACCACCTACGATGTTGTTTCTAGATATCAAAACAGACGTAACGTACTTAACACCATCTCGATGCAACCCTTCCGGGGCCGGCTTCCCCGGAGACTGCGGTGTCGCGTGAATTCGATAAGGATGTAATCGCACAACCCAAGGTTTACTGGATTGCTCTATTTCGTTGAAGGCGTCAGTCAAAAGCTCAATAAGCTTTACAAAAACTGGATCTTTCAACATGGCCGGTTCAATAGGATCAAACTCACGCTTCACATCGCCGTTTAGCGGGTTAACGTGCTTGGGTTGAACATAAGCGTGGTGGGGTAATACTTCATAATCGGAGTAAGAATCTTTCACACGCAACGCGCTGTAACGTCGGTAGCGATACAAGCCACCATCCCCCATGAATTGATCCAGACTCAATCGATTCCAATAGTCAGAAAATTTTTGAACCTCCGCTTCACTAAATTCGAATACATCACGTAAGACCTGCCCGGATAAAAACCCGTATTTATGGCGCTTGAGCTTATAAGAAAAATTATCGACCAGTTGATGCGTCGGATCTGCACAATCGAGAACTTGCATTAGGCGGACTCTAGTGAGGGTTGAAGGGTTTGCGATTTTTTGTGAGACGCAGCTTTATTGGCCTCCCATAAGTCTCGATTAGTTAGGTACTTGGGATTCGCAGCTTGAATCCCAGACAAAGATAAATCTCCGTTTCGCAAAGTGAAGCGAACACACCCAGTGACTTCTTTGCTGATGTTGTCGATAAAGGCTTCACTGGCGTACTTTAATTGGCTAAACCATCGACCTTCCACCGCTTCCCTCACCCAGATCTGATCTAAACCTTGTTTTTCTCTTTGCGCCTCAAAGTCGATTATGGAAGTGCATAAGTGGAAGTACGCCAACATCAGTACATGGGCTGCCGGCGCCTCTCGTACTTCAAACACTTTTTCGCCACCAGCCAGATGTTCCAGCCCTTCAAAACGACCAATACCATGACTTCCTGCAAGTGAGTTCAACTGATCGATAAGTGTTATTGGTGCCAACGGAACCTGGTCTAAAGCCGTCGGGACACCTGCTTCAAAGGTAATTTCTATGTCCTCGCTGGCGTGCTTTTTATGTCTTGTCCAGGAATACATCGACTCTTTCAGCGACACTGATTCCGGATTATCTAAGTCCCCGGATTCGAATTCCCGGCACCATAAATTGGCATCGCCGCTACGAATCCGTTGATCAAATGCCAGTGAAGATGCGCGACACATCGCGTGGGTTTTCTCTTCACGAGAAGTCACGTCCAATTCGTACGGCGAACCAAAAGATCCAAAATAATTCAGGTTCGAAATCGCCCCATTGAGTCGTCGCAAACTGTTTTGCGATGTATTTGCTGTGTGCAGCAAACACCCACAGCCTCTTTCCTGCGCAAGTTTTACCGCAGCTTCGGCCATTATCGGACGAGACAATGATGAGCTGATAGGAAAGTGCCCCAGGTATCGAGCTTGGGCTTTGATGGCTGGCAGCACTGCCTTCTTAACGAAGGCCTCTCTCGCATCCAAATGAACAAATTCTGCACCAAAATGGGCCGCTATTTTGGCGAGTTTCTCCGGAGGTTCCGACTCGCCCACGTCGACTGACAATGCAATGGTTTTACAGCCATACTTTTGTAATCGGTATAACAGATAGCTACTGTCTAAACCTCCGCTAAATAGGGTTAGTACATTAGGGTTGTAATCGATGGCAGATTCAATCGCGGAAAAATTAAAAATGCTAGGTTTGTTCATTTCCATCAAAATCGTTCCATACTCTGTGTTGAAAGATGGCGCGAACACCATGGCTATGTACCAGTTACCTGCCAGCCTCATTCATGCTATCTATCGATGAATTACTATCGACGGATCGCTCAATGCCGCTTCTGGTCGTTAAGCATGTGACTTTCAGTATATTGATGAGATTTTGATAAATGAACGATCTATTTACGAACGGGCCTCGTTCCTAATGCGCACGAGGGTTCTTAATTCATTGCTTGCGGATATGGCAGTTTTTGTACAAGTTGCTGATCATGGTAGTTTTGCAAAAGCGGCTCGAACCATGAGCATGACGCCATCGGCATTAAGCCGCCAAGTGACGCGGTTGGAAGACGCTTTATCGCACCAATTGTTGGAACGCAGCACGCAAAATTTACGGTTAACTGACTTTGGGCGTGATGCGTATGTATTGTGTCGACGGATAGTAGATTCTGCGGGCGAAGTGGTTGATCTTGCGCAGAACGTGCAAGAAACACCTCAAGGGGTCTTACGCGTCAGCGCACCCCGAGCGTTTGGAACCCGAGTGGTTCACCCATTAATAAATGAATTCTTAAATACCTATCCAGAAATTGATGTGCAGTTAGTTCTGACGGATCGTCATGTCGACCCAGTTATCGATGAGCTGGATCTTGTAATTGACATAACCGAGATGCCGCGACGAGGATACATCTCACACACAATCTGTGAAGTGAAACAATGCCTTTGCGCCTCACCCGAATACCTTGCGTTGCACGGAAAACCAAAACACCCAGAAGATTTGCGCCAGCACGCATGCATTACCCTAGGAGAATTAGGAGAACGCAACGATTGGGTGTTCACTAAAGGGTCAGAGCGAATCACGATTTGTGGTCGAGGACGTTACAGCGTGAACAACACTGATTTACGACTCGATTGCGTATTAAACCATCAAGGCATAGCGGCCATGCCCGACTTTACTGCAGAAGCCGAGTTAGCATCGAAAAAAGTGGTCCCGTTGTTGCCGGGTTGGTCACTCAGTGCGGCGTATCGCGGCTTTGCCTATATTCAACATTTGCCCACCAAACATCTTGCAACGAAAGCCGATTTGTTCGTTCAATTTCTATTAGATTCAAAATGCGATAAATCCAAATTAGAAAGTGGTTAAATCGCAAAGCAATAAATCTGAAAAAACCTAGTTAAAACCCAGCCAAATAAAGTACAACAGAACCGGGGCTCAAATTGTTGACAAGAGCCCCAGTTCATTGGCTATAGATTACATCTTACAGTCCACCGCATATGCGTCTGCATGGTCTTCTAAAGCAGGAGCGATAATCTCATTAGTAAAAACATCGCCTTCTTTGACCACTTTACGGGCATAAATAATTTGCACAGGGTGATGGTTATTACCGAATTTAAAGTCCCCTCGAGTGCTATTAAAGTTAGCGGCTTTAAGCGCTGCTCTAAAGGCTTCCGCATCAGTGACATCGGCCGAATTCATCGCCGAGATGAGTAGGTTTGCAGTGTCGAAACCTTGGCTTGCATACAACGACGGTAAGCGCCCGTATTCGGCTTGAAAGGTTTCAACGAATGCCGTGTTGGTATCGTTACTGATATCCTTGTTCCACTGCGAAGTGTTCACCACACCCAGGGCTGCCGCGCCCACCGCTTGCAAGATGCCTTGGTCAAACGAGAAAGCTGGGCCCACAACGGGTAGATCAATGCCTGAATCGGCGTATTGCTTCAGGAAGGCAATGCCCATCCCACCAGGTAAGAAGAAGAAAACACTGTCAGCATCCGATGCACGAATTTGTGCAATTTCGGCGGCATAGTCTGTTTGGCCAAGCTGCGTGTAGAGCTCCCCAGCCAGTTCTCCCTCGAAGAAACGCTTATAACCGGTCAACGCATCTTTACCCGCAGGATAATTTGGCGCCATAATAAAACTCTTTTTGTACTCTGCCCCGTTGGCATAAGCGCCTGCTGCCTCGTGCAAGTTATCGTTTTGCCAAGCCACATTAAAGTAGTTTGGATGACAGCCCTTGCCGGCTAGCGCAGAAGGCCCGGCATTGGGTGATAAATAAAATTTTCCTTGAGCGGTAACCGATGGCACAACAGCCATGGCCAAATTTGACCAAATGATCCCAGTCATAACGTCCACTTTATCTGACAAGGTCATTTTGTCAGCCAGCTGAACGGCAATGTCTGGCTTGCGTTGATCATCTTCGATTATCACGTCGATATCATCTCGGCCCGATTGCTTTATGGCAAGCATGAAGCCATCGCGCACATCAATCCCGAGACCTGCACCGCCGCCTGACAACGTGGTGATCATGCCAACCTTTACATCAGCCTGCGCGAAAGATGATGCAACCGACAACGAAGTCACCAGTAGCGCCGTGCTAAATATTTTTATCATTTTGTTGTTCTCCTCAATTTCTAGGGGTTGGGGGCTGAATTATCCCGACGACTTATCCTATACCGAGAGTCAGTAAAAACTCGGCCGGAAGCATACAAAAAACGCGTTATTTCCCCAAATACTGCGAGCGATTCCGCTGATTTTAAGTGGCTACCACAGAATGCAAGAAAGAACAAGTTGCATAAGGGATTTCTTGCCCGACAATTCTCTACCCAATGTAAACCGAAATTTCAGCCCGTTAGATGCTGGATATTCGGTATTGGATCGTGGACAGTTGCTGAAACCGGCTCGCCGTGCAGTTGCCGAATTTTTCGAATTCTAATCGGTTGATTCGGTAACAAGGTCAGCATGTTGTCCGAATACACGCTGTTACCGCCTAAATCGACAGTAACAAAAAACGCAGGCGCATCAGATACCAATTCGAGTTCCACATCATCAACACCCACAACCCACTCACAACGCACGTTTGCAATAGGCAAATCGTATGCTTTAAAGCGCTGATGAAAGTAAGTGGAGTTTCCGCTATGTTGCCCCGTTTCATCTTGCCAAGAAATAACGACAAACGTATCCGAACCCAACTGCTCAGAGGACAAGCGAATTAATTCAATCGCTTTGTCTTCTGGGATTGTTGCACGTACGGTGTTTTCAAATCGAACCTCACCCGTTAAACTTACAATCGAATAATTGGCGATGATTTGAGCGCCCTCGGGGCAATCTGCCACCGCCTGTAAGTAACAGCCATCCGTCGTCGGATCCGGTTGAACACAAACCAAAACCGGGTTGTAAAATTTTCTGGCTGCGTAATGTACTAGCTTCCAAGCCCCGCCATGCTCCAGGCTTGCCCAGCTTGCCACGGGCCATGTGTCATTGAGTTGCCAAAATAAGGTTCCCATGTTGATCGGCTTATTCGAACGCCACCATTCGACGGCGGTTTGCATGGCCAATGCTTGGCTTACCTGGCTGAGAAATACTGTTTTTTCAAAACTATCAGGAAATCGAAAATAGCGACTGATGGTTTCCACAATGCGCGCATTCCCACCCACATTACGCTGGTGTATATCCATAATTGGGGACGATACATTTCGGTCTTCGGTTTCAGTGAATCGCTCGATGCAGGACATCGATGGAAACGACTGAAATCCAAACTCAGAACAAAATCTGGGAATCACAGTTCGATAGTGTTCAAAGCTTTTTGCCTCATGCCACACATCCCAAAAATGCATATCCCCAGATCGATCATCATGCCAAGCATCGCCGAAATTCAACCGCCCCGAGGATGGAGATGATGGCCAGAATGGTATGTCCAATGCAGCTTGTTCCACCACCTCTTCCAAGGCATGATTCAATATGACGTAATTAGCTAAATAGCGATCTCTATTCTGACGGGTTACTTCAAACCAGCTCAGTGCCCCAATGAGTTCGTTATCGCCACACCATAGCGCCACACATGGATGGGCGGAGAGCCGATGAACTTGCTGGGTTGCTTCTGCGCGTACCGAATTTAACCAATCACGATTCGCAGCTGGATAATGATTACAAGAAAACATAAAATCTTGCCACACGAGCAAACCATATTCATCACAGAGCTTATAAAAATCCTCCGACTCATATCGCCCGCCCCCCCAGACCCGAATCATATTAAAGTGCGCGTCAACTGCCGACTGCAGTAAGGATTGTGTTCGTTCAGGATTAATTTGTTGGGGTAAGGCGTCTGCAGGAATCCAATTCGCCCCTCGAATGAAAAGGCGTTTATTGTTTACAACAAAAACAAAGCTCTCCCCTCGTGCATCAGGCTCTGTTAGTAATTCTATTTTCCGAAAACCGATCTTAGTAACTCGTTCTTCATCGCCTACAACTACCTTGAGCTCGTGTAGGGTTTGCGCACCGTAGCCACACGGCCACCAAAGTTCAGGATCAGGAATCTCGACCTTAAGCGCAGTCGCATTGTGCCCAGGGGTTAAAACAACCGATTCTTGAACCTTATGCCCGCATATCTGAATGCAGGCAGGTACTTCACACGTTTGATAGGCAAAGAGATGCAACGTAACGGCTAAGTCCACCCTTCGCTCACTGTGGTGTTGAACTATTTTCATGTCATCAAACCTATGGGTTTGAAAACGAGTTAACAAAATTTCCCCATACACGCCCAACGGCATCAGTGCAATATTCCAATCCCAACCGGCATCACACGGAACTTTACGTAGGTGATTAACATGACCTATACGATTATTTCCGGTTTGATAAGGCAACTCAAAGGGAAATATTTCAGCGCGTTTTATGGCTTCTTCAGAATTAGAATGAAATGTAATCTCTAGTGTGTTTACACCAGCGACTAAAGCTTTAGTCACGTCTATTCGGTGGGTAAGAAATACGTTTTCGGTTTGCCCTATCCGCTGCTGATTGAGATGGATCGTGGTACAACAGTCCACTTGGCTGAGCTGAAGTAGAGTGGTATGAGTTTCCGAGCCTGGCTCCGGTTGCCAATCAAACTGACGACGAATCATCCACTCGGATTCATGAACCCAATCCAAGTTCAATTCCTCGTCACGCCAATAGGGGTCGTTGATTAACCCACTTTTGAGTAACGTGGAATGGACATCAAAAGGAATGTCAACTGGCGTGCTCTTACTGGCACTCGGGTGAATTAAGGTCCAGTCGCTATTGAGTGAAAGAACCGAAGTAGACGCTGATTTTTCTAGAATTGGCATGGAGAATAACGCGACGCTAAAAACAGATTGGGCATAAAATACGGTGTACGCTAGTTTACCGTGTTATGCCCAACCACGACTCATTCTCTTGACTGAGTCTAGCTTGGCTGACTATCTGGCGTTGCAATGACAACATACCGCTGAGACCCACCGGTCTGAAGTGCATTAAAGGGGTAGCAGGTGATCAACACTAACGCATGCTGATTTTTTGCGATTAGCAAGTCGTCACTGGCGGAATCGGCAACAAACAATTGGGTCACCTTAAACTGCTGTGTCACCCTATCGCGGGTTTGCAATTCAATTTTCGCCCCGAGTTCGATATGCTCCAAAAACTGTAGGTGACTGTCTCTATGGCCACCAACAGCAAACACACCCTGGCCTGCCGTTGTCGACAAGCCTGATATGCGACCGGGCCCAAAAGCCATGGCCTCACCTGATGTGCCCTCTAACACGATCAGTGACTGATCAGACGCAGGCACGGTCAGCTTCGCAACCGGCCAAGTGTCTGCCCACGACCAGGCTTTCTGGGTTCGCTGTGATGTTAATGTTTGCTGCCACGCATTTTCGAGTAACACTTGACCCACATATGCCTTTAGATGTAGCCAGCTCACATGGGACATCAACACCAACGATACAACTAGTAAAGATAGCGGTAACAGACGTTGTTTAGACATCTGAATCAATCCGTGTTGACCGTCGTTGCCGCCGCCACAATAGGCCAGAGAGTAATGCCAGTATTGCGCTGATCAAAGCGTAGGTATCGGTACCGGCGCCCCCTTGCGGAAAAGCAACCGATTCAAACTGAGAGCCCACAGGCAAGGCATTAGGAATAACCGCTGACTTTAAGGCGTCCTCTGGAGACCTGACAATAGTTTCCTCAAGGGCAATAAAACTGGTAAAGCGCGAAAGTAACTGATGTTCAAGAGCCACGCTGGTGATGATCGATCGGAAGAATTCTGGATCGCGGTGATGCCGCTGTTGATCTTCTAATGATTCTATTTTTCGCCGAGCCCAAACTTTAGATAATCCGGTGTTTACGACAGGTATGGTTTTCACATCAATTTCTCGGCTCCACGTTTCATCCCCCCAACGCCCGTTGGCCTTTAAGGTATTTGTGTTGGGGCCAAGCTTTGCAGCTACGACCACAGGGCTGCCCGCGTAAAGATCCGGTAGAGGGTTCGGTGTAAAATCTACGTCAGTGTCATCAAACACCACCGCCAAATCCGTCATAGCGGGTGTTTCTAACACCTTGAGTAAGCGTGCCATTTCGGCATTGACCTGTGTCACGTCAGATATAAAACTGGCCGTGCCACGACCGGCTTCTGCAACCTTGCGCATAAACCATTGATTGGGAGCACTACCAATTCCCACCGTGAACAGTCGCGCACCTCTAAGCCGCTGCGTCACGAATTGCATAACGTTCTCTTCAAAGCCAACCGCTCCATCGGTAATAAACACAATTTGTCTGAGCGAATCAGTTTGTGCATAAGACATCGCGTGTTGTAAGGCGGGCATCATCTCAGTTCCGCCATCGGCCAGTAATCGTTGCGTAAATCGACGAGCTGCGTCTAAATTATCAGGGCTAGCAGGTAATGGATCACGGAAAATTGCGGTATAGGAGCTATTAAACTCAATGATGTTGAATGTGTCGTTCGGCCGTAGACCTAACAAAGCATCTAGCAATGCCGATTTTGCAGCTTCAATAGATTCACCGGCCATCGATCCCGAGGTGTCGATGACTATAATTAATTCACGAGTCCGTTCTGGAATACCAGCAGCATGGGTTGGTGGGTCGATTGACGCCAGAACGTAGTCGTGTCCATTGACCGTCTCACGCCAAGCACTGATTGCCGGCGTAGTCTCCAGGCCATTGGTCCATTGCAATATGAAATCGCGATCAAGCCGCGCACCCTTGGTTATTTCGAATTCTGTTGCCTTTTCAGAACGTACAATAGAAAGTGAGTGACTGGGGCTTACCAGAGTGTTGGCACTGTGCTCACCGTGAACACGGCCGGTAATCTTAACTTGGTGAGATGTAGAATCTATACCGTTGTGCGCATCCAATGCGGCGAATACGGCAGGTTGCACAGCTGAAACCGATCCAGAGGACGGAGCATAGGCACCTTGATAACGCGGTGTCAGAGTCAGCGGAATCCTTAGCCCGTATTTGGAATCGTTTTGCACAGTAGTTTGGATGTACTCCAGGGTTATTGAAACCGATTCCTGTGGAGCGATGTTGGCAATTTTGGATGAAAACAAATTCGGTTTTTGCTGTTCAACCAAACTCGCTACCTGCCCTTCGTTTTTTGCTTTCTCATACAAACGAGCGGCTTGTTGCTTTTCTCGAACCTTACCCACGATAGTTCGCTCACCCACCTTAACCACTAAGGAATGCACAGCGGCTTCATCTGGTAGAGGAAAGGTATATAAACCTTCGACCCAGTCATTACTGGTGTTTTCAAACGTTTGCTCAAACGTGACTTTCGAAACAATTCCGCTTATATCAATATGCACTGATGTGTCTAGTATCGGTGCTGGAATTGACATGTTTTGATTTGTATAAAACAGAGTGCCAGTTGTCACTTCATTTACATTCGGCCGGGCAAGCGCCTGTGCTTCTTGTGCTGACACCCATAGAGGCGTCATGGCAAAAACCCATACAATGCTGCAAAGCGTTACAGGTAGTGTGCGAATACTCGTTGCGATACCCATATCGTGTCCTTGTGAATAAATTAAGGACTGAGTAAAACAAGAGAAAGTGACTCAACTCATGGGCAGAGTCGGACCGGTTGAGACGAATTCTGACAAATCTGATCGTTTGCAAAAAAAAGCCCTCATCTAGCCGGGTAATCAGCTTCTCAGAAAACACAAACAAAGAGATTGTGCATTTCATCTCGTTTTTGAGGCCGATCGACAAACCATACACCGTTGTAAAGCGCCTGCAAACGAGCGGATAGCTGACCAACCGATACTGATCACATCAGCAAGGGGAACACGCCCCAAGCGACAAAACTTAATTTTCTACCACAACTTAATTTTTTATCACAACTTAATTTTTAAAGGATCAATATTATGAAACTCTTAACTAAATCTATCGCCATTTCTACTTTAATTCTTGCGATTGCTGGCCCAGCCTCAGCCATGGTAAGTCCTAACTTGGCACACGATGTTCGCTCCGCTGCCGGTGCAAACAGCAACGTGCACGTCACGATTGATGGCGACACAGTGACTTTAACTGGATACGCTGAAGACTCATACGCTGTGGCTCAAGCCGTTTCAGCTGCCGAGGGTGACGGTGTGGCAAAAGTCGTCAACCACTTATTCCGCTCTAACTAATCTATCAGCCAAACCTTGGCCGGAGTTCTCTCCCTCCGGTCAAGGGCTTTTGGTTCAATTAAACGGTGTAGGTGCTACTCGACACATCACCACCCGTTCCAGTCCAGTTGGTGTGGAATCGCTCCGCTCCGCCATCGACGCGTTGATAGGTATGAGCACCAAAATAATCGCGCTGTGCCTGTAACAGGTTATGCGGCATGACACCACTTCGATAGCCATCATAAAAACTCAGCGCCGAACTCATCGCTGGCATGGCAACCCCTTGCGTAATGCCCACCGCCAATACGTTACGCCAATTGGATTGTGCCTTCTCAATGGATTGTTCAAAAAACGAATCCAAAAGCAAGTTAGCCAATTCAGGTTTTTTATCAAACGCTTCTTTGATGTTATCAAGGAAAGCGGATCGGATGATACAACCACCACGCCACATCTGAGCAATGGCACCGTAATTCAACGTCCAACCATATTCTTCTGCTGCCGCTTTCATCAACATATAACCTTGCGCATAAGAGATGATTTTAGCCGCGTACAGTGCATCGCCTAGCGGCGTCACCCACTCCTCGGGAGGCAAATGAGATGTGGTTGGACCCTGCAAAGTTTTTGATGCAAGCATTCTCTCGTCTTTCAAAGCCGACAAGCAGCGCGCAAACACCGCTTCACCAATGAGGGTGAGAGGTATACCCAACTCTAACGCGTTAATTCCCGTCCATTTTCCGGTACCCTTCTGACCAGCTTTATCCAGAATTGTATCAACCACGTACTCACCGTTTTCTTGAAATCCCAAAATATCAGCGGTAATCTCAATAAGATAACTTTCCAATTCGCCCGCGTTCCATTTCTGAAAAATCGCCTGCATGGTAGGATTATCCATACCCAACACATCTTTCATGAATTGATACGCTTCGCATATGAGTTGCATATCACCGTATTCAATTCCGTTGTGCACCATTTTGACAAAATGTCCTGCACCACCGTCGCCAACCCAATCACAACACGGCTCACCTTGATCCGTTTTAGCAGCAATAGATTGAAATATATCTTTAACTAAAGGCCAAGCCTTTACGTGTCCACCTGGCATAAGCGATGGTCCATTACGAGCGCCCTCTTCACCCCCAGAAACACCGGTACCGATAAACAATAATTTATGCTCAGCCAGTGTCTTGGCACGTCGCTCAGAATCCGGGAAATTAGAATTTCCGCCATCGATAATGACATCACCGGGTTCGAGTAACGGAATCAATGAATCAATAGTCGCGTCTACCGGCTGACCAGCCTTCACCATCAACATAATTTTTCGAGGAACAGATAACGCGGAAACCATTTGCTCCAACGATTCAACACCGAGTATGTCTGTATTTTTAGCAGGGCCTTCTAAAAATTCTGTAGTGCGAGACAGGGTTCGGTTATACGCGACGACTTTATACCCATGATCATCCATGTTGAGAATCAAGTTCTGCCCCATGACCGCCAAGCCCAAAACCGCAATATCGTAGTTCTTGCTCATCTCCTACCCCGTTCTATATATTTCGTTGGATTCTTTGCGCCCAGGACACTACTCGGCCACATGATTTTGCGACGCAACCGCTTGGCAAGGCTTAACCTGGCGCAACGCATGTAATTGGGTATGCATCACCTAGACTAATTGTACCAGCCTCGCCAAGGTAAATTAGTCGCAGGGAGTTTTTGTTTACCCCCAGAGCTGCAGCCCTGATTGTACGATTAGGCGCAGGCATATAATAAACAGAGCCAGTTGTACTAATCGATAGAACCACTGATCACTGAGTTTCTGAATGCCATATTTCCCAATCACCGTTCCAAGTAATGCAGCAGGCAGGTAAACAATCGATGTTTTAAGCATGTCGGACGTGAAAGGTTCAATCAATGAATAAGGAATTATCTTTGCGAAGTTAATCGTCGCAAACAATAGCGTGGTTGTGCCCGCAAACACCATGCGCGGCATCTTCTGAGGCAAAGTGTATATTTGATAGGGCGGCGCACCCGCATGGGCGACAAAACTGGTAAAGCCAGAGAGCGTTCCCCAAAATAACCCAGCCTTTACCGACGGCTGCTTAGCCACAGTGTTCGAGGCTTTTGAAAACCAAGCATTTAAACAAAAACCAACACCTAGTAGCCCAATCAGTAAAGCGACCATCGAATCAGACACAATACTGGCCGTGAGCCATCCGATGGTGACCCCTATGAGGCCAGCGGGAATTAAAATCATCAAATTGGATTTGTCAAAACTGGATCGGTACAGATAAACCGCCACCAAGTCAGAAAGTATAAAAATGGGCAATACCAAAATAGCCGCTTTAATGGGCGACATTGTCAACGCCAACAGCGGCACCGCAATCATCCCAACACCGGGTAAACCGCCTTTAGATAGGCCAATGCAAAACGCTGCCACGGTGAGCGGCAGGTAAAGCGCTATGATTTGCTCCAAAATGGATTCGCCGGGCTCAGTATCTGCGATTATAATAAGCCAGCTGGCCAAAGTTTACGCAGCTGCAAACGGTTTTCACGAATATTAATCAGGGTATTTTATGGATCGGCTCCAACAGTTGCGTCTTAACATGAAACAGCAAGGCGTCGATCTTGTGGCTCTGGGCGCCGGCGCGCACTTGGCATGGCTGGTAGGCATTCGGCCTCACGCTGATGAACGTCCCATGCTGTTGTTGGTGTCTCAAAGCTACATCGGATTCCTAATGCCGTCACTAGAAGCCGATAGCGTCCGTCAACACACCCAACTTCCCTTTCATACTTGGTCGGATGACGAAGGGCCTCAGCGGGCGTTGCAGGAGCTATTGCATGAAGCCAATGCGCTAGAGGCCACATCCTTAGTGTTGGATGAGACCATGCGGGCTGATTTCGCTGCGTTGATACAAGACTTATTGCCCAATGCCTCCCGTCAATTCTGTGAATCCACTGTGGGTGCCTTACGCCTGATTAAAAGTAACGAAGAGTTTTCCCTGCTGAAAAAAAGTGCTTTGGTTGCTGATGCCGCCATGCAAAAAGCGTGGTCCTTAATGCAACCGGGCATGACAGAAATTGACGTGGCTGATGCCATTCGAACGCACTTCACATCATGCTCAGCAAAACCGTTGTTTACTATTGTGGGTACAGGTGCAAACGGCGCATTTCCACACCACACTACCGGCAGCAGCGCAGTAGCGGAAGGCGATGCCATTGTGATGGATATTGGCGCGGCCTTGAATGGATATCCCAGTGACATCACTCGCAGCGCCGTGATCGGTAACAAACCCAAAAACTATGATGAGATTCACGCAATCGTCAATGCCGCCGTAGAGGCCGCTTTAGAAGCTGCTAAACCGGGCGTGAAGGCTTGCGACGTAGATTTGGCCGCCCGGGCGGTCATTGATCAAGCCGGTTACGGTGAATTTTTCATGCACCGTACAGGCCACGGTTTAGGGATTGAAATTCATGAACCTCCCTACATCACCGCAACATCACAAACGATGTTAGAAGAAGGCATGGTGTTCTCAATTGAACCCGGCATCTATCTACCCGGACGCTTCGGACTTCGTTTGGAAGATATCGTCATTCTTAGAGCCGATGGCCCTGAAATATTTTCAGAGTTATCACGTGATCCTTGCGTGATAACGTAACTGCTTAACTGCCTAAAGAGACACAGCGAAGAAAATATCTGATCACGTTTTCTTCGCATCCTGCACGATGTCCATGTGCGCCAAGCCGCTATCGCCAGGCGTAACAGCAGCGAAGGGGCCACCGTGATACAAAAACGTAGGGTCGTTTAAATTTTGCAGCGGTTCTTTGGCTAAAATCTCTTTGGCAAATTGCTCCGCATTGTCTTTTGGACGGTAGCCCAGAAATTGCGCGTTTGTATTGTCCACCGGCGATCGATCATTATCGGACACCCCATACACCACACTAAAACCTGTTGTGGGTGTGTCGATAGAACGCTCAACCAACTGAATAAGATCGTCATAGGACAACCAAGAACCCAGCGCCCTTGCGCTGGTGACCTGAGCACAAGATAAAATTCTTAAGCAAACCGATTCCAACTGAAATTTATCCCAATAAAGTGAACCCAAATCTTCGGCAAAACATTTGGCTAAGCCGTAGAACGTATCTGGCTTGTGTGCCACGTCGGTGCCGATGCGTTCCATTCTAGGGTGCATGCCGACTGCATGAATTGAACTGGCATAAACTACGCGGCGCAACTGATGCTGGCGTGCGGCTTCCCATACGTTGTAAGCACCCACGATGTTAGATTGTAAGATATTTGAGAACGGAGCTTCATCGCCAATAGCTCCAAAATGCACGACCATATCCGCACCTTCAAGCACCGCAGAGATTTGTTCTAGATTAGCCAGATCCGCTTTCACGTAGGTTTCGTTTTTATAGGTGTTTCCCACGTTATCGGCTATATCGGTAGAGACCAGCGTTTCCGCCATATCACACAAAGGCTCGCGAAGATAAGATCCGAGTCGGCCCGCAGCACCCGTTAGCACTAATTTTTTCATAAGGCAATGACAGTTCCATGTGGTTTAACTGAGGCAAAAGTTTATAGGAAAAGCACTCAATATGGGCCTATTAAGTCACGAGTCAGCAAAGATTTAGCCTATTCATCTCTTCAGGGCATAAATAGCGCAATTGGATATTCCCGTTGAACAATTATCGTGCTAAACAGAACGCTTAACTAATGGCATTTTCGGAAACGAGAGTAAGAGCTTTGAAACTAAGCGAACGTCAAATAAACGATTTTGAGCGTGATGGGTTTTTAATTCTCAACGATGTGTTGTCAGAATCTGATCGCGCACCTATCTACGCAGAATACGAAGCCTTGGTGGATCAAATCGCTAGGGATAGAAACCATATCCATTCAGAATGGCACACCTTGACCTTTGAACAACGCTTTACGCACTTAATAGCGACAGACCCAGCAGCCTATGAATTCTTAGACATTTCACTTCCCCTATCCAACGCGCTGACCCAGGCATCAGGAATGCACACCGGCCCGGCCGTTTTCAACCTAATCACACACCCAAATTTACTTGACATCGCAGAGTCCATTGTTGGGCCCGACGTGGTCTCTAACCCCGTGCAACATGTGCGAATAAAGCCACCGGAAAATGCGCTGAATGATCAAGGACGTGGCAATTCGAATATGGCACGTACCGGATGGCATCAAGATGCTGCGGTTTTGCTAGAACACGCCGAACAATCCCCCATTCTTACTGTTTGGGTGGCAATGAGCGATGCCACTTCTGAAATGGGGTGCATGCATGCGGTACCGGGGAGTCACCGCTGGCCCCAATTGGGCCAACACTGCCCGGGCAAATCTGGCGCTGGAGAAATTTACATTCCAAAGCCCTTAGTGGAAGAATACGAAGTAGAAAATTTAGCCGTCCGTGCAGGCGGTGTTGTCCTGCTGCATAAAAACACCTGGCACGGCGCAGGTCCAAACCAATCCGATCGCTTACGCTGGAGCTTTGATTTACGCTATCAGCCCCCCAGCTACGCCACCGGTCGCGAGTGCTTTCCAGAATTTTACGCGCGCTCAAAACATCACCCCGAACGGGTAATTTCTCACCCCTCCCAATGGGTTAAACTTTGGCAAACAGCGCGAGAAAATATTGGTAACGGTGTCACCCAGGCTGTGTTCAATGAGCGTTGGGAAAAGTTTCGTAATGATCCACTATGCGCATAAGTGCGTGCTGTGCACATAGCATCAATTTTTACACTTCACTCGAATGGTGTGAATCACACATACCACGCCTTATATCCAAAAAAACATGACAAAACAGAGGCATTCATGGAAACCGTCAGTTTTACTCGCATGCAAGATGGTACTTCACAGGACTATGAGTTACTTGAAACACTGGAAGTGGAATACGCCAAAGGCCTACCGGTCAGAATAGAATCTGCGCTAGCAAACTTAGCCAATTCTTTTAGTGGTTATCAGGTAAACCGTTTAGAACACTCTTTGCAATCGGCCACTCGCGCATACCGAGATAATCGATCCGTCGATTATGTGGTCGCGGCCTTAATTCATGATATCGGTGATGAGCTTGCCCCGTTCAGCCACAGTGAAATGGCGGCCTCAATTATTCGCCCCTACGTCAGTGAAAAACTCTATTGGATCATAAAAACCCACGGCGTTTTTCAAATGTATTACTACGGTGACCAATGCGGGATGGATAAAAACACACGGGAACGTTTCCGAAGCAATCCTTGGTTTGACGAGGCGGTGGAGTTTTGCGAAAAATACGATGAAAATTGCTTTGATCCGAATTACGAGAGTGAATCCCTTGATTATTTTCGACCGATGTTGGAAGAAGTGTTCACGCGTGAACCTACGTTTGGTGAAAGGGGCAGCGAGTAAGTCAGGATATGCAGTGGCACCGCAATATGCCAGACCGATTCAAAGCCTCACGAGATATCAATGATTGAAGAACCCACCGCTTTAACCATTAGAAAGCATTGGCCCAGGCCAAGCAGCGATCAAGTGCGTGCGCTAAGCAGTGTGCCTACCAGTTTCATTGCGGACGCCTTGGGCGGAGGCGGTGCGATGGATATGCGCATTAAACTTTTAGGTGATGCGAATGATTTTCCTCGCTGTGCAGCAGGCCCTGCGGTAACAACCGATAACGGGCCTGGTGATGTGCTGGGTACCCTAGCAGCTATTACAAAAATACAATCTGGAGACGTACTGGTAGCTGGGTTTAGCGCACACCAAGGCTGCGCGGCTGCCGGCGATCGCGTTATGGGTATGCTGAAAAATGCGGGCGGTGCGGCGCTGGTGACGGACGGTCCTGTCCGAGACTACGCTGGCATCGTGGATGTGGGTTTACCCGTGTGGTGTACTGGCTTGAACCCCGCATCCCCGTTCTCTTCCGGCCCGGCGACCGTTGGCTTGCCCGTCAACCTGGGTGGGCAGCAAGTGTGTAGTGGCGACTTAATTGTTGCAGATACCGACGGTGTGGTTGTTGTGCCCTATGAAAAAATTGATGCGGTGATTGTACGAATTGATGCGATAAAAACGTTGGAAGCAACACTGGATGCCGAAGTGGAACAAGGCCTGAAAACGCCCGATGCCATATTAGAACTGCTCGACGGGCCTCAAACGACTTATATAGATGTGTAGCGTGTATAAGAACACACCAAAATCGTCCCATTTTTAACTAGAGTTCATCTCCCGCACGCCACTCGCCCCAACGAATAAACGCGTTTGCCCCCATGGACGCGAAGGGTTTACTCGGCAGCGGTATCGGCTCAGCACGCGCGCTCAAGTCATCGATAAGTTCGTTACTTTCGCCACTGGCCATTTCCGCGGCAAGTTTTCCAGCAATGGTACCTTTCGCAGTACCCAGACCATTCTGACAACAGGCGGCAACGAGTCCATCATCAATTTCACCAAACACAGGTACATCGTTTCGACTCAAACACAAACGCCCTCCCCAACGATAAGCCATTTTTACATCACTGAGCATAGGAAATCGATAAGCAAAAGAACGGTCATGTGTGCGCGATACAGAACTCAGCCAAGAACGGCGCACTTGTAGGGTGGGATCAAAACTCACCCGATTTCGAACCACGATTCGGTCTCCTCCAGTACCACTGATTCGCCTCACCGTCGTGCCCATAGGATCAGCCGGTGTCAAAGACCAGCGTGAATGCCCACCTAGTCGTTGCATTTGTTCAGGCGTCAGCGCTTCCGTCATCGAACCATAAGTATGAATGTGCATCAGTTGATTGGTGTAGTAACCAAAGCTTTCCAAATGTCCATTCACCGCTAGAATGACTTTTGCACAGGACACTCGCCCGTTCGGACATTGGATACACCAACCCCCACGTTGTTTACGAACTTCCACCGCTGGAGAACCTTCATACAAAACCACATTCTGATTTTCTATAGCCTGTGCCAAGCCTCGAATAAATAAAGCAGGTTGTATCATTGCCGTGCCAGGCGTAAATATGCCGTTAAGATACACATCAGACCCAGTAAGTTTTTTCATCGCGCGACGATCAAGCACATCAAACGGCTCAGAAAGATGGGTTAAGTAGTTTGCATAGTCTTCATTGTGCGCCCGACCTTTCTGAGTGACAGCGCCATTAATTTTCCCAGACAGGGCAATGGTTTCATCCGAAAAGTTAAAATCGTTTTTCGCCGCCATCGCATAATCAATACCAGCACGGTTTAGTTTAATGTCCGATTTGTCGCTGTTGATCGCGCCACTGTAGTTGTTGGATGTTAGAACATGCGGCAGGTCAATCATAAAGCCTGAATTTCGGCCCGCAGGACCTTGTGCGATACCGCCGGCTTCCAGCACCACTATGTGATCTGTGGGGTGCAATTCTGACAATCTTCGAGCTGCGGATAAACCGGTAAAACCTGCGCCAACAATCACCCAATCCGCTGTGACTGCATCACACAAAGAAGGCCTAGGTTGTTCACGAACCAATAGCTCGTTCCAGGCCGCAGGGCCCGGGTCCAATGGCAAGCGTTCGACTCGGCGTATGAATTCACTCATCAATCAGTGTTCGGTGTTCAAAGCATCGATCGCCGGAATTTCCCGCTCACGCCGGGCAATGTAGTCGAGTAAAGCCTCATTCACCGCTTCATCCAACTTGGGTTCAACGTAGTTGTCTAGTAACCCCTTGGCTTCGGCTAGCGCACGTTCTGTAATGTCCTTGCTGCCATCAGCCACCCATTGTTCGTACGAATTATTATCAAACAATCGCGGCATAAAAAACGCTTCTTTAAAGGTTTCCAAGGTGTGTTTATGCCCCAAGTAATGCCCACCGGGTCCAATGTCGCGTACCGCAGACAACGCTTCGTCAAAGTCACCCCACTGAACCCCCTCGCTCATGCGGTATGCCATGGCACATTGTTCAGCGTCCACCACAAACTTTGCCATTGAACAATGCATACCCGCTTCGTTCCAACCAGCAGAGTGCCACAGATAGTTAGCCCCGGACAACATGACGGCCATTAGCGTGGTGGCACTTTCGTAACCGGCTTGCGCGTCGAAGGTTTTCGCACCGCCTAATGTGTTTGATGTACGCCACGGTACATCATAGTAACGGGCCATTTGCCCAATCATAAAATTCATTAAACTGATTTCAGGCGTTCCTGCCATGGGTGCACCTGAGGCCATCGACACCGTCGATAAGTAGTGTCCATAAATTGCCGGGCATCCCTTTCTAACCACTTGTGTGTATGCCAGTGCAGACAATGCTTCGGCATTAAGCTGCGCCACAGCCGCAGCCGTGGACGCTGGTGTGTTTGCTCCACCCAATACAAAGGGTGAACACAACACCGGTTGGTTGCGCCGATTGAATGCACGCATAGCTGACAGCATGGTTTCATCCCACACCAATGGCGAGTTGCCATTGCAGTTACCTGTTACCACCGGATGAGTTTCTAGAAATTCGTCACCGAACAAAATACCGCACATTTCCAGTACATCTTCTGCATTCTTACCAGATGTCGTCATGCCCATGAACGTTTTATCAGAATACTTCATGGATGAATAGGTAATGCGTAAGTGCCGATGAGATACCACATGATCCATCGGTTCAACGATGTGATGTGCACTGGAATGCATTGCTGGCAACATGTGCGATAACTTATGAAAATTCGCTAAGTCATCCAGTGTTGGGTTGCGTCGTTTATCCTCTAAATCTCTTAAGTACGGGGCACCCGTCATTGGAATGAACATACTGTGCTCATTTCCAAACGGCAAATTATGCTGTGGATTCCGCGCGTGATAGGTAAATTCTGAAGGAATTGATTTAATAAGTTCTCGCACCAGTGCTCGGTCTAAATGCACTCGGTCTCCGTCGCGAACATCAGCGCCAACGGATTTCCAATGCGCAATCGCTTCATCATCGCGAAACACCACACCCACTTCTTCCAAAATATCCAAAGAAGCGGCATCAATTTTTTCAATTTGTTCCGCTGAAAGCGGTTCTGTTAACGGTAACTGCCGCTTAAGTGCGGGCAACATCTTCGTATCACGCTGCTGGCGTTTTTTTCTTAACGCCGCTCGCCCACCGCGACGAGTCCGACCTTCCATTAATTCAGGTCTGGATTTTTCTGTGCTCATGCCACGGTGTCCTGAACCGCGGTGTCAGACAAATCAATCCATATGGTTTTAACTTCAGTGTATTGATCGTGCGCATGCAAACTGTTATCTCGACCACCAAAGCCAGATTGCTTATACCCGCCAAAAGGTGTAGTGATGTCACCCTCACCATAACAATTTATCGTTACCATTCCTGCTTGCACAGCTTTAGCCGTTTTCAGAGCCTGTTTTCCATTGGCGCTGAACACGCTGGCACTTAGCCCATATTGGGAAGCATTTGAAACCTGCAAGGCCTCATCAGTTGACGATACAGTGACTACGGCTAAAACAGGACCAAATATTTCTTCTACTGCTAATGCATGATTTGCCGGTACCTCATCAAACACCGTGGGTGATAAAAAGGGGCCATCAAAGTTTCCACCCACTAGCGTTTTTATCGGATCTTTAGGCTCTAAGTAGCTGGCAACCTTTTTACAGTGTTCGCTATCGATTAATGCGCCCATTTGATTGGCTGGGTTTAACGGATCCCCAGTTCGCCATTCTCGGCACCGCGCAACAATGTGTTTAAGCAGTTCTTCTTTTACCGCTTTATGGACAATTAAACGAGAGCTGGCAGAACAATTTTCGCCCATATTCCAAAAGGCCCCATTCACCACATGTTGAGCCACTAAATCTAAGTGTTCAGCGTCTTCTAAAACAATGGCAGGATTTTTCCCCCCACATTCGAGCACAACTTTTTTCAAATTACTGTCTGCTGAGTAGTGCAGGAACCGACGGCCTGTGTCAGTGGAGCCCGTAAAGCTCACCATATCCACATCATGGTGACGACCCAAAGGCTCTCCAACCGCCTCTCCTGTACCTGGTAACACTTGCAGTACCCCGTTAGGCACACCTGCTTCTGAGGCCAGTTGGGCTATTTTCAATGCGGTTAATGTGGTTTGTTCGGCCGGTTTTACGATCACTGAATTGCCAGCCCCCAACGCAGGCGCGATTTTCCATGCCAACATCAGAAGCGGAAAATTCCACGGTAAAACGGCCGCCACCACACCCACCGGTTCGCGCACTATCATCGCTACCGCATCTTCACCTGTTGGTGCACATTGATCGTAGATTTTGTCAATGGCTTCCGCGTGCCACAACAACGTTTGTACGGCTTCTGGAATATCCACCGTTTCACAATCGGCGATGGGTTTGCCACTGTCCAGTGATTCCAACACCGCAAGTTCACGCCGATTCCGATTAATCAATTTAGCTAAACGGATCAGAACAGACTTGCGATGCCATGGCGATTGCGCACGCCAGTGACCTTGATCAAACGATTCTCGAGCTTTTTGCACTGCCAGGTCCACGTCAGCTGCGCTGCAGGCCGCAATGTCGCATAAGGTTTCACCGGTGGCAGGATTTTTAGTTGTTAACGTCTGACCTGAACCGGCTCGAAAGCCACCATCTATAAACGCGGCGCGCGGGAAATCGATGGACTGCGCAAGTGCTTGGTATTCTTCCTGTGTCAGCAGATCACTCATGATTTGGACTCCGCAGTAATGCGATCGATGGTGGTGTTCATGGTTCGAATAGTCTCTGCCAGCGTGCGTTTATCGTCTTTATTTAACGGCTGCAGCGGCTTACGTGGCGGCCCGCAATCAATCCCTCGAAGGGTTAACCCGTGCTTGATACATTGAACAAATTTCCCACCTTGCTCCAATACTCGCATCAGAGGCAGCATGGCACTCATAATGCGCCGACCCTTATCAAAATCTCCGTCCACCGCGCAGGCTTGATACAACGCGATGTGCGCTTCGGGTGCAAAGTTTGACCCGGCGCAAACCCAGCTACGTGCGCCCCAAGCAAAAAATTCTAGAGCCTGATCATCCATGCCACACGACAATTGAATGTGGGGGTAATCGCGCGCTAAATCGTGTAAGCGATTGATATCACCTGAGCTTTCTTTAATGGCGCAAAAATTTGGGCTTTGTCCCAATCGATTAAGTACTTCCGCATCCATGTTCACGCACATTCTGCCTGGATAGTTGTAAAGCATGACTGGCAAATTTGCCGCTCGATCAATAGCTAGCGCATGCAAGGCAATTTCTCTTGATGTGGGATAAGCGTAGGGAGGAGTTGCTACTAACAAGGCATTCGCGCCAATCGCTTTCGCTTGCTCCGCAAAGTACACGCTGTCCTCAGTCCGAATCGCTCCCGTACCAACAATCAAAGGCACGCGCTTATCGATGATTTCACTGGCGAGTTGCATCAACATCACTCGCTCTTGCATCGTTTGCGCGTAATACTCCCCCGTTGTTCCGGCAACAATTAATCCATGCACACCTGCGTTTATCAGAAACTCAATCGTGTTAGCAAATTCATCACGTCGAATGGCAAATTCCTTATCAAACGGCGTCACCAACGGCGTATAAATGCCTTCAAACTTCATATCACACCTGTTGATTTGTACTGTGGGCAAAGTCATCGAATGGCAACGCATCCGGTATTACGTACTTATCCATTTCTGCACGTGATAGTTCCCAATGATCAATGGTCTCAGCCACCGTGGCAGCTGGGTCACCACGCTCAATAGCAGCGATCATGGCGTCATGCTGTGCACACGCTTGGTTTATACGAGTAACTGAAGGAGGTTGTGACATCCGATAAAAACGATGACTCATGCGTGTGTGATCTATCAACAACCGTTCAAGGCTGGGTGCAAGATACGGAGAATTAGCCATCTCACCGAGCTGGGCATGAAAATGATGGTTTTGCAAAGACATCTCACCCGCATCGTGCTTTTTCACCGACGCCGTGAATTTTTTTTGAATTTTCTTTAGCGAAACAATCCCTGATGGCGTCGCTTGCTCAGTTGCCAGCCGAGCAATGGCGGCATAAATCATGGGTGCACTTTGAAAGAAATTACGCATGGTGGCTAAATCCATTGACGTCACAGAAGCACCGCGGTTAGTGGCCGCCGTTAAATAACCTTCCCCTGCTAAGCGTTGCAGAATTTCTCGCAGCGGCGTGCGCGACAGCCCATATCGTTGTGCCAATTCCACTTCATCGAGCGGCATGCCCGGCGGACATTCCAAGGTCAACACCCGGCGTTTAAGGTCTGCGGCCGCGCTTTCCTTGCGGTTGGATTTCATATTAGGTGGTCTTCGGGTGATGGGGCAAGCAAACATTGTATGCATATTGTATTCAATATGGCAAACCCTAAGCATGCATTCACCCCAACTACCGTTATTGTTCGCCAATATCACTCAATGCAGACAGTTTGGTTTATTCTGCGCAGCTGTTCGATGCTAAGCGACTCCTGTGAACACCCAAACTCATCTCTTGCTGGCTTGCGCAGTTTTAGTCCCCAGCGCACCTATGTTACTGGCCAACTGGAGGCCCACATTCCAATATCGAGCCGCAACAATTGCCGCTTTGATCGGTGCGCTGCTGCCAGACGCCAGCTTATTTTTTATGTGGGGGCTGGCTAATTTGCAGGGAGTACCCGAGTCGGTGATATGGAACCAGTGGTACTACTCCGATCAGTGGCAACACATCGGGGCTATGACGAATTCCATCCCCGTATTTTTAATAATCGCCATATTCTCTATAGCGATTCGTCAATCCATTCATCAAGAACACACGCATGTGCGTGGATGGTTTGCTTTGGTTTTTATTGGAGCAATCGCTGCGCTTTTGCACGCATTGACGGATTTACCCTTGCATCACAATGACGGCCACCCCCATTTTTGGCCACTGAGTCATTGGGTATTTTCATCCCCGGTATCTTATTGGGACCCCAACCATTTCGGTACGCAGTGGAGTTTTTTTGAGTGGCTCATAGCCGCTGTTTTAATTGTCTATCTTTGGCGACAATTCAAAAACCGTTTCACACGAGGTTGTTTGGTGTTTGCTGCATTAAGTTATGTCGTTGTTATTTTGTACTGGCCAACGGCGTTTTAATCCGTAGATAAACACAAGGCCATAGCGCCAGAGCCGGTGTGATAATCAGGCTTCATCACCTGGCACCCCATAGGACGGAGCTTGGCTGGGGTCGAGTGCTCTTTGCACATAATCATTAAGATGTGGCTCGTACAATGCCCAAAGTGACCGCAATTCAGCGATTGGGCACGCATCAGTCCAATCCACTCTAAGGTCAGCGATCGGCCAAGATACCGTATCGACAAGTTTCAACCCAGACGAGTGTATTGGTCCGGCTTCACCACCGGCTTTTAACCCGGCATTCATCGCCTGCACCAGTCGATCACCCAAGTGACCACTGGAGGATATGAATGCATCGATCATAGCCTGGGGTATGGAATCGTTGTCTAACAGATTGCCACCACAAGCCACATTCTGTGCTTGAGCTTGCGTCCAAATACCCAACGATTGCGCGCCAGAATGAATGGCTGTTCGGCCTTGATTATCAACCGCCAACACTTGGCGATACTCCATGTGCTCACCATTTGCTACAACACCATTAATCGCATCCGTCGCACTCTCACCCTGCTCCATCCGATCTAATGTCAACGGCCCTAAGGCAGGGTTGGTCACATTTTGACTGGCCACAGCCCCTACTTGAGCACGAGCAAAAGAGCAACGGGCAGCGACCGCAGGAGACGATGAGGTAATCGCCACACCGAACATGCCTGTGGTTTTGCAGCGAGCAACAATCGAGAAGGTCATAACAAGGAAATCCAGCCTAGGTTGAAGGATCAGGAATGACAGCGGTGCCGTCTATTTCCACCAACCATTCCGGTCGGGCGAGTGCTTGCACAACCAAGCCGGTAGAAACTGGGTAAACACCTTTCAAGTACTCACCCATGGTGCGGTACACATCTTCACGGTGGCGCACATCGGTTATGTACACAACGATTTTCACCAGATGCTGCATATTGCCACCCGCCTCTTCAATCAACTGCTGGATGTTCTGCATAACTTTATGCGTTTGTTCAATCGGATTATGACTATCAATGTTTGTGGCATCGTCCAGCTCTTGTGGGCACTGACCGCGCAACCAAACCGTTTTTCCACCCTGAGTAACCACCGCCTGACATAGATCGTTATCTAAGTTTTGTTCCGGGTATGTCTCTTTAGTATTAAATTTTCGAATGCGTGTGTGAGCCATTATTTCATTCCAATTCAAGGCGGTGACTAATTAAAAGCGTTGATTATAGTGATGCGTCTGGAGTAGACATGGCATGGTGATAAGCCAAGTAATGATGCTGTATGCCAATTTGGTCGGCAATGTATTTTGCATCGTGCCACACGCCCCATATAAACGAAGAACCTCGTCGTGATTGCCAGGGCAAACCCAAAAAGTAGAAGCCCGGCTCCGCTGTTACACCGCGTTGATGTTTCGGCACGCCCTTATCATCAAACACATTAAGGGTTAACCAGCTGTAGTCACTGCGATAACCTGTTGCCCAAACAACACTATGAATCCCAGCGTCTTCTAATTTCAATGTACGTAAAGGATCAGTCAAACACAAAGCATTTTCCGGGAATTCTCTAGCTTGCGGTTCTAAAGGCAAGTTCAGTCCGTGTTTGGCTACATAAGAATCCGCCTCATCAAGTAAAGATAAGTAATTTTCATCACCTCGGTTTACGTTGGCGACCAAGTCATCGGCAAACGTTAACTCACCGTCTTTGTATGATTCCGTCATGCCCAGCAGCGTCATTCCTTCGTTGGCAAAGCGCCGAAAATCCACGGTTTCACCACCGCGCGCACCACTTACTGCAATGGTGACGTGTTCGGTTCCTGGATCTACAGTGGCTGCATCCCACTTTCCTAACACACCTAACCACCAAACAAAATCACGACCCCGATACGATCGGGGTGGCCGATCATGCGGCCCCACGGACAAATATACATCACGCCCGGATCGATTTAATTCATCGGCGATTTGAGAGCCGGAGGATCCTGCCCCAATCACCATGACGGCACCGGCTGGCAACTGTTCTGGATTTTTATAGCTGTTGGAATGAATCTGTTGCACACCCGCTATATCAGGCAACACTGGAGGAATGACTGGCACTTGAAACGGCCCCGTAGCTGCTACCAAGTTGTTCGCATGAATCACACCTTCACTGGTTGAGATTTTAAATTGCGCCTGGCCAGTTTCCCGCTCCACCTGTTCAACATTAACCCCACACTGAACTGGTGCACTAATTTTATCTGCGTAATCAACGAAATAATCAGCAACCGCTTCCTTACCTGGGAATCCGTTTGGATCAGAGTCGAAGGGATAAGTGGGAAATCGATCGTGCCAGGCGGGACCGTTGGCAACCAAAGAGTCCCATCGTTCAGAGCGCCAGCGTTCCGCAATACGATGCCGCTCAATCACCAGATGCTCGATGCCTGCATTGCGCAGGTGCTCACTCATCGCTATGCCTGCTTGTCCAGCACCTATCACCAGCGTATCGACGAACTTGGCTAACATGTGTAGTTCATTCCTAAACGACCGCCATCGACATTGATGGTTTCACCGGTGATGTAACTGGCTTTATTGCTGGCTAAAAACACAACCACATCAGCAATCTCTTTCGGTTCTCCGACGCGTTTCATTGGCGTTCGGGACATCACTTTCTGCATTGCAGCCTCATCCGAGTTCACACCCGCCATCATTGCGGTATCGATTGAACCTGGCCCAACCGCATTGACTCGAATGTTGTGAGGGGCTAACGCCAGTGAAGCCGATTTGGTAATTTGCGTGACAGCCCCTTTGGAGGCGCAATACGCAGGTATGCTTGGAATTGCGACGATGGCATTGATAGAGGACATGTTAATAATGCAGCCAGAGACATTGTGCTTAACCATTATTTTGGCCGTGCGCTGCAACGCTGTAAAAACACCGACAACATTCACGTTTAACACCTCTTGAAAATCTTCAATCGGTGTTTCTAGAAAAGCACAGGGTTTTGCAATACCCGCATTGTTCACTAACACATGGATGGGCTGATGTTCGTTCTCAATTTGATCGAACAGGCTTTGCACTTCAGCCACATTGCCCATGTCGCAGGTGTAAGCGGCTGTCGCATTCATATTTTTCGCTGCCGACTCCACACCGTCTTGATTGATATCTACCAATATAAGGTCGAACCCATCCTCTTTCAGCGCTTGTGCGCAAGCGTAGCCAATGCCTTGGGCGGCCCCCGTGATGAGCGCTAGGGGTTTGTTAGTCATCAAAAATACTCTAATCAGTCGACGCGCAGACTGTTGCATGTGAGGCGCTTCGATGTCAACATTCAGGCAACGAGAGCGTTCCCTAACCATTGAGAAATCCATGACCCAGTTGAAGATGAGTTCTGCGACCATGGTACAAGCTGCCAGAGCACGCATCGAAGAGGTGGAATCCGCAACACTAATCGCTAAATTGTCAAATCCCAATGTCGTTGTGGTGGACATTCGCGACGTTCGAGAACGGCAGCGCTCAGGATTTATCCCCGGCAGCTTTCACGCTCCACGCGGCATGATTGAATTTTGGGTAGACCCCGATAGCCCGTACTTTAAACCGATTTTTACTCAAGAAAAAGATAAGGAATTTATTTTCCACTGCGCATCGGGCTGGCGATCGGCGTTAACGGTGGCCACATTGCAAGATATGGGGTTCAACGCCTCGCACTTGAAAGAAGGGTTTTCAACTTGGGCTTCAGAACATAATGGGCCGGTTGAACACATGGAACCAAAAACTTAAGCAACGCCCAAACATCTGAGCATCACTGAATTATAACTATGCGGTTACCGAATGGCTTTTACAGTTCAGGTAACTGATGACGATCATTATGCAGCGGTAAGGGCTTTGCCCAAAGCACCTGCTCTAAAGCTAATTTGCCGTACAAATGCGGGAACAAATCACCACCACGTGACACTTCCCACTTAAGTTCATCCCCCAATTGATCCGCACTCATCGCTATAAGAAACAAACCAGTTTGCTGTTTAAAATGCTTATCAGCGGTTTCTTGCAGTTGATTTGCATTCGAAAAATGCACAAAGCCATCTTGCACATCAATTGGGGCACCCACCGATGTTTTTTCTGCTTGCAGGGTTTCCCACTGATCCGTGGTTAATATTTTGTAGATCGTTTTATTCATGGCGTTTTTGTGGAGACTTCTGCAAATAGCTGTTCGTGTAAAATGGTTTAGGAAAATTTTGACGAAATCTGGCGTACAGTATACCCAGTGATTGTAAACTTCTAACCGGTGGAATGAATTTTGACTATTTGGGTGGACGCAGATGCCTGTCCTAATTTAATTCGCGAGATATTATTCAAAGCAGCCCGGCGCACAGGTGTTTCTTTGACCTTGGTGGCCAACCAACATATCGCCACGCCTCGAAATGCCAACATCACCGCCATTCAAGTCCCACAAGGTTTTGACGTGGCTGACAACGAGATCGTTAAACGTGTCAATACTGATGATCTTGTTGTCACCGGCGATATACCCTTGGCTGCGGAGGTGATGGAAAAAGGTGCCCATGCTTTAAACCCCCGTGGTGAAATGTATGACCCTGATACGATTCGGCAGAAACTTAATATGCGGGATTTTATGGATTCGATGCGCAGCAGTGGGGTTCAAACTGGTGGGCCACCCCCCATGAACGCAGGGGATCGGCAACAATTTGCCAACCATCTGGACCGCTATTTAACC
Source organism: uncultured Granulosicoccaceae bacterium (assembly GCA_937930305.1). Lineage (GTDB taxonomy): Bacteria > Pseudomonadota > Gammaproteobacteria > Granulosicoccales > Granulosicoccaceae > Granulosicoccus. The sequence continues at coordinate 90,586 of CALGLE010000019.1, forward strand.
AAGTATGCTAATCATGATTGACTCCAAATTCGTTCGTTCACAGTTCCCCGCATTCTCTGACCCCTCACTTGAAGGTTGGGCGTTCTTTGAAAACGCTGGTGGCTCCTATGCATGTAAACAAGTCATTCAAAGACTGACCGATTACTATCATAAAACTAAGGTGCAGCCCTATGCCGCCTATCCCGCATCCACACAAGCGGGCGAACGAATGGATGAATCGTACAGTCGCTTAGCCAACTATTTAAACGTTGATGCTAAAGATATACATTTTGGCCCTTCAACTTCTCAAAACAGTTACGTGCTGGCGCAAGCCTTTCGACAGGGATGGAAAGAAGGGGACGAAATCATCGTCACAAACCAAGATCACGAAGCCAACAGTGGCGTGTGGCGACGATTGAGTGAGACTGGCATCGTAGTAAAAGAGTGGCAAGTGAACCCAGATTCTGGCGAGCTTATGTTGGACGACTTAACTCAGTTGATGACCGAGCGTACTCGTTTGCTTGCGTTCACACACTGCTCCAACGTCGTAGCGCACATCAACCCTGTGGCACAGATTTGCAAACTCGCTAAAGCTGCTGGTGTGGTGACGGTGGTGGATGGTGTGTCTTATGCTGGGCACGGTTTTGCTGATGTACCGATGTTGGGCTGTGATGTCTATCTGTTTTCATTGTACAAAACCTATGGTCCTCATCAGGGGCTGATGGTGGTTCGCGATCCAGTTCGAACGGCTTTGGCCAATCAAGGCCATTATTTTAATGACAAGGAACCTCGCAAGCGATTGATTCCGGCCGGCCCTGATCACGCACAAGTCGCCGCAGCCGCTGGAATTGCAGACTATTTCGATGCGCTGTTTGAACACCATTTCCCGGATAAGCCATCGGCGGCGTTAAATCGACAAGCCGCTGTGCACACTTTATTGCGCTCATACGAACAAACTTTGCTGACACCGTTACTGGAGTATTTTTCAACCTTGCCCGATGTCCGCGTGATTGGCCCTTCCGATGCCGAACGTCGAGCGCCGACAGTAGCTCTCGATGTTGGAATTCAATCGCAGGAGTGGGTGAAGTTGCTGGCAGAACACAAGGTGATGTGTTCAGCAGGGCATTTTTACGCCCGACGATTAGTCGAGGCGCTGGGTTTACCCGCGGGCAGCGGTGTGTTGCGATTATCCTTTGTGCACTACACCAGCGAACACGAAATACAGCAACTGATACAAGCGTTTGATACGGTTCACCAGCGCATGAAAAAGTTCTCCTAGTCAGTGCCGACAACTTGAGAATTCGCTTCGTTGGCAGAGAGTGGTCGAATCTACGAAGATGTTTTTGTCGCCGAGAAAACCGAATTCTAAGCCCTAGTTTCAGGCGTTATCTAAGGTAGGAAACAGGCAGTTTATTGGCCTCTGCCGCCGCATCAATTAGCGAGAAACAGCCAAAGGTGCATCTTTATCACCAAAAACGTCATTATATTGACTGGTCATTCGGTCTACTTAATGCGGTATTTCGCAAACTAGGCAGCCATACCCGCAGTTTTCGCCCAAGCAGCCGCTCTGTCAGTTAAGTAACTGATATAAAGCGGACGAGCAACTCATGAGTGCTGCGAGACGGTTTACCGTCATGACCACAGGAAACGTTGAACCAGGGTTTGATGAAGATCAAGTTGCGCTTGACTTTATCTCCCTACTGCACACGTCTCCCGAAACGGCCGTTTCATTTGTACACTCTGAACAATGTGTTGCATCGGATATCAGCGAAGATCGGGCCCTTGCCTATCAAAAATCTTTGTGCGAGATCGGGCTTCGTGTTGTGTTGGTTCAGTGCGAGGATACAGAAGCGGCTAATGAACCCGTTGCAGCTTCAGTTAGCGAAAACGAAATTCCTGAAGCTAAGCAAGCAGCAGAAGTTGAAGTCTTAACAGAAGCGGCTCAAGAACAACAGAATGATCTAAACACCGAATCTGCTGCAACAACCTCTGGCTCTCATAGTGGAAAAAGTGAATTCGCCAGCGAAGATAATGCCAGCGAAGATACTTACATTGGCTCAATGCCAAACGCTCCAATGGAATTGATTGCAGATTCAGCTGAGCCAGTTGGCGTTGATTTGCGTCCAGAAAACGAGCTGATGCACAAACGCGGAAATCGCACATTTCGATTGGCTTTACTATTTGTTATCGCAGCCGTTTTAGCAGGATTCATCGTAGCTACACGAAGCCCAGTATCGGTATCAGCTGCAAAAAGCTTGGTAGCACCCAGCCAGTTTTCACAAACCGCGCGCGCATCGGAAGACATAACAACTCTTTTAGATGTCTCCGGTATGAAAGCTGATTTTGAGATGTTTACTGATCACATGAAGCATGCACACGAAGAGTTCTTCAGACCACAGCTGAATTCGAACACCACTTTAACCCAAGAGAAATACGATCAGCTATTAGAACTGATACCGCACGCGTACAATGCACAGGCGCTGCACGATACCGTTGGAAATCAACTGCAGAAAACATCGTTTGAAGCCGATGTTGTCGATTTAATAAAGCTGTACGAAACTCCCATTGTTAAACGCTATGTGGAAATTTCCAATGAGCGAAATACCCAAATCAACCCAGATGGTTTTGAAACATTTACAGCGTCGTTACAAGAATCTGGGCTGAGCACCGATCGACGTTTAGCCATTGTCGGGCTCATTGATGTATTGGGCTTGGATACTGCAACGTTTGATATCGCTGGAGATTTAAGCCGCAATCTGATTGCCACAGCTGGGGAATTACGCCCTGACAAAGACACACAAGCTGCGAAAGATCGCGTTAAAGATGAAATCAAAGCCATGCGGGCTCAAATGACAATGAGCAAACCTCTGCTTCAAGACCACACAGTGAATGTGCTAGCCTGGCAGCTGGAATCATTTACCACATGGGAAATTCAAGAATTACGTACCGCAATGGATCGCTCCATCGCACGTGGATTTATTCGTGAGACCACCGTCGGCTACGAGTCATTTTTGAGGGACGCAACCTTTTGGCTACATCGTCATTTGGACGATCGCTAAAGCGGTGTAACCAACATCACTAAGTCTGCCGGCAGTGGACGTGTTTGGATACTCGCTCCACTATTACGTACCTTAACCCCTATGCCTTCCTGTCATGATGCGCATTGAGTTTATCCCAATCAAACTCAACCCCTATCCCCACTTTATTCGATGCAACCGCCTTACACGCTTCTACCACCAAGGGACGTGTGGTGTATTCGTCTATCGGGAAGGAATGCACCTCCAGCCAACCTGCATGAGATTGACTAGACACCAAACTCACATGCAGTTCTTGCATACCGTGGCTGCACACTGGAATATTATGTTGAAAAGCCATCGCCGCCACTTTTAACCAGCCCGTGATTCCGCCACAATTTGAAGCGTCCGGTTGAATGAAGCTCAGTTGAGATTGATCAAACGCATAACCAAATTCAAATTCGGTATGCAGGTTCTCCCCCATCGCCAACGCCATGCCGGTGGCCTCAGTAATCTTTCGGTAACCAGCATAATCATCAGGAATTATCGGTTCTTCAAACCACAGTAAATCAAACGGTTTAAAGGCGTTGGCCGCATCAATTGCCGAGGCGACCGTCATAGAATAGTTCGCATCCACCATAAAGGCGATATCAGAACCTATCCGATTTCGAACAGCTTCCACTCGAGCCACATCCAAAGCCAACGCAGCTTGCCCGACCTTGATCTTCACACCATTAAAACCCTTGGCTAAATAACCATCAACAGAAGAGAGCAATTTGGGCAATGAATAATTTAAATCAATGCCGCCACAGTAAGCTTTGCAACGGTCGCTGGCACCCCCCGCCATTTGCCATAAGGGCTTCTGTTCTCGCTGGCCTTTTAAGTCCCAAAGCGCGATATCCATCGCCGAAATAGCGAACGAGGCAATACCACCGCGCGCCACGTAATGCACATGCCATTGCATCATGTCGTAAAGCTCAGCAATGTTATCGGATTTTTGTCCTACCAAAATGGGTGCTAAATCGAATTGCAAAAGGGCCTCAATGGCCCGACCCCCTCGCCCGCCAGTATAGGTATATCCGGTACCCCGTAACCCTTCCTCGGTATGCAGGGTAGCTGTTATAAGCTCAAAATGGGTGTGATCACCGTGCTTTGCATCGGTTAATACCTCAGCCAACGGCAAGGCAAAGCGTTGAATTTCAATATAGGATATGACCGACATCATGCGTTCCGTTTGCCGCACTCACAGAGGTTTTCGTCTGCATCTAAATGCTGTATCGTAAGACAAAACAATATCACGATAAGACCAAACCCTCTTGGAGTCTTGCCATAAACGCCGAATCACCGTCGAAAACAAAACCTAACCCAAACGCACGAGCTTCAGACAGTATTGTTCGATCACTGGAGGAAAAGATTCGATCTGGCGCACTGGTCGACGGAACCCCCCTGCCGGCGGAACGTGAATTGATGGCGCAATTTAACGCCAGCCGCACCGTCGTGCGAGAAGCGATTACCACACTGACGGGCCTGGGGCTTATCGAAAACCGGCCACGTTTTCGCCCTGTTGTGCGCAAGCCCGACGTGTTCTCTTTTATCCATGCAACCCAAAGCATAGCGGACCATTTTCTTCAACACCCTAGCGGTGTTAAATCGATGTACGAGACGCGTATTTTTGTGGAGCGAACGCTGGCTAGAGATGCAGCCACTCAAGCCAGAAAAGTCGATATTGATGCCTTATCCACAGCGTTACAGAACAACAAAGACTGCATCGATGACCCGGATACTTTTTATAAAACCGACATGGCGTTTCATGCGGTGCTCTATGGCATTTCCGGCAACCCAATTTTCCCTGCGATAAACAATGCCTACCAGAGCTGGTTAGCTCCACACTGGGATAAAATGATCCGTTCACCCGATAGAAATTACGTCAACTATCGTAGCCATGAAATGATTTATCAAGCCATTGTCGATCGCGACCCCGATGCGGCCGAAGCCGCCCTAGAAACCCACCTTAATTCGGCTTGGGAATACCTTAGGGTGGTCGTATCAGACGATTGATCAACCACTTGACAGAATAAGCACTTAATGTCGAGCACTAAACGCCGCCATTAGAAAATCAACCCAATCACCCACATGAACCGCTCAACGATAAAGTAATAAATATCGACGAAAGTGATGGTCACGATCGACGGCACAATCAGTAGCACGCTCAACGCCAACAGCTGTAAACCTATGAACGGTAGAAACCCTTTAAAAATATCGGTGAGTGAGATGTGCGGGGGAGCCACGGATTTCAGATAGAAGGCCGCGCCTCCAAACGGTGGCGATAGAAAACTGACTTGCATATTCATACAGAACAGCACACCAAACCAGACCGCGACTTGACTCGGTTCTAATTGGCCGAAAAAGCCAATCTCCTCAACCGGCATGGCGCGCACAATGGGTAGGAATACGGGAATGATCAGCAGCACAATGCCCACCCAATCCATAAACGCCCCCATAAACAACAGAATCAACATCATCGTGAGCAAGACAGCAAACGTGGGCATGTCCGCACCGATGATGAGCTGCGCGATGTAAGCTGGGCCACCGGCTAGGGTGTAGGCGCCAGACAAAGCCGCCGCACCGACGGTAACCCAGATAATGGTTCCCGTAGAGCGTAAAGTTCGCATCAAGCTGTCCCACACCAAAACCACCGATGCTTCACCTCTGAGTAATGCAATTACAAATACCGCAAAAGCGCCCATACCCGCCGCTTCCGTGATGCCGGTAACACCGCCATAGATAGATCCCAATACAATGCCGATGATAGTGACCGGCGGCAATAGGCCTTTACCGCGATGCCAACCGCGCATGGTTCTAGACAGACCGAATACCACCAATACGAGAAACGCACACACGCCTATAACGATGCCTAAGGTCTGGATGTGATGCGGCATGCCCAATATATAAGGCGAGTCGTCTTCACCCAAATTAATGTTCATTTCCAAGTGCGTATAAATCGCCGCACGAATAAGTAGCAACGTGGCGAGCACGCCAACGACAAGGGATAGGAAACTCAGAAACAATTCAAACTTCTCACCGCCTTCTGGATCATCGGCAGCCGGTTTTGCCAAAGGCGCTAAGCTGGGATTCATCCGAGTGCGAATGATGATGTAGATAATAATAAAGCTCGCTAGCATGAAGCCAGGAATGAACGCGCCGGTGAACAAAGCTTTAATCGATGTTTCGGTGATCAGACCGTAGATGATCAGTACGATAGAGGGTGGGATCATGGTGCCCAATGAGCCCGAAGCGCAAATGGTACCAATCGCTAAGTTCTGATCGTAGCCCAGGCGCAGCATCTGAGGCAGTGCGATAAGCCCCAACAGAACAATTTCACCACCAATAATGCCAGACATAGCCGCCAATAAGACCGCCATTAACGATGTGATGATGGCGATACCACCACGTGTGCGGCTTAGCCAAAAATCCAGCGAATCGTACATGGCTTTCGCTACACCCGAACGCTCCAGCAGTGCCGCCATAAAAATAAACAGAGGCACTGAAATCAGCACGTATTCGCTGAGTAAATCAAATATCTTTTGCGCCAATAAATTCAGCGCCCCGGTGCCAGGACGTCCCGTCAGCCTCCCTTCTCCAAAACTCATTGGGTCACTGATGAGCGTTGGCTCGAACTTCATGATTAATACCAGCAAGGCCAGCGCTGCCGAAGCCATGCCTAAGGGCATTCCGATGGCCAGTAAAATCAACAGTCCGATAACTAAAACAATCGATATCGTTTGAATGTCCATCAGTTGCTACCCACACTACGCTTGATGGCTTCAATTTCTTCCTCGTCGATATCATCACCGATGATTTCAGACGGATCCCGATTCCAATCAGCAATCAAATTAACAAAGGACTGCACGGCGATAAGCACCACCACAATAAGAATGAGGGGTTGAATCGTTGCCGGTATGGGCGGATCGAAAGCGGTTCCGAACATTTCCCACTTATAAAATTTATTAACGAATATTTGCTTGTAGCTGCCAAACACGAGAAAAAAAGCAAACGTGGAAATGATTAACACCGACAGGATGTCACACAGATGTTGCAGCCAACGCGGCATCAATTCATAAAGAATAAAAATTCGGATGTGACTGCGTTGCTGCATGGCGTAATAACCAGACAACAAAAACACAAAGCCGGCAATCCATAAGGTGAGTTCATTGGCCCACAGCGTTGGGGCTTCAAGGGCGTATCGCATAAACACTTCGTACAACATCACCAGCGTCATGCTAATGATTAACATCATGGTGATTCGGCCAACGAACAGAGCAATTTTGTCGCAGCCCCACATGTATGGGTATTCCATTGATGCTCGTCGCACTGTGAAGACACCGACGATGAATATCAACGGCGTTAGAATCAGCGCCGCCCAATCCATCATATCGGCATAGCCACCAAATAAGCCTGCCATATCGGGCGTGACATCTTTTCGTTCCATCAATTCGGAAAGCTGACCCGCTAAGCCTTCATCTGGGTTTAAAAAATCAAGAATAAAGTTTGGTGTGTGCCAAATTAACCAGCCCGAGGTAAAAATAAAAGCCAAAGGCAGCAGCCATTCAACCCATCTTCCCGATTCTTGTTCTTTCATCAAACGATTTTCCAGCCGACACGTTACGGACAAGCGAACAGGGCCACCGAAGTGGCCCTGCTCTACTTTAAAACATTACTGCAATACCAAGCACTTAGAAACTACTTCATCGCGCCTAAATCTTTAAGGAAGCCCATGTGGCTTTCCAATAAAGACTTTGATTCAGGAGTCGTAGCAAATTCAGTCCAACCAGCTTGTACTGCATCACGATAGGCTTGAAGATCTTCAGGAGACCATTCGTACAGATTGACACCTTTCGCTTTTAGATCTTTTGCCGTTTGCGCGTTAGCAACTTCATTCGCTGTTGCATTTCGCAGTGCCAAAGCTTGCATCGCAACTTTCATGATGGATTTGTGATGCTCAGGCATGCCATCCCAAACGTCTTTATTGCACGCCAAATGATCCGCCGGCATCGAGTGGAAACCGGGGTAGTTGGTGTGCTCAGCGATGTCATACAAGCCTAAGCCAACGTTGTTAGTTAAGTTTGCAGCATCGGCACCATCAATGATGCCCGATTCAAGAGCAGTAAAGATTTCGTTGAAATCCATTACGATTGGGGAAGCACCCAAGTTCTTGAAAATCATGGTAGCCATGCCCGGCGGTGAACGGAATTTCCAGTTTTTAAAGTCTTCCGCATTTCGGATCGGCTTAGTCGACGAAAGTGACTCAGGCCCGGGAATCCACCAGCCTACAAATTCCATATCGTACTTGTTGTACAGTTCATTGATTTTCGTGTAACCGTCTGCGTGCAGCAACCAAGCCATTTGTTGGTAAGGGTTTTGGTACCCACCCATAAGGTCACCGGCGAATTGGAACGCCGCATTTTTGCCGGTTTGGTAAGCCCCGCCTGTCATGTCACAATCTAAGATACCCGTGGCAGCCGCATCAAAGGTTTCCGTGGACTTCACAACGGCACTGGAATAGAACATTTCAACTTCAATTTCGCCATTAGACATCGACGAAATATCTTCGATGAACTCAGCCGCCATTTCCCCTGACAACTGTTCTTGACTGAAATGCGTTTGGATACGCAGCTTAGTGCTGTCCGCAGCAGTGGCGGTGCCCACAACGGTGGCCATCGCTAAAACCGTAGCGCTCAAAGCGGCGTTTTTTAAATGCTTTTGCATGTCTCTCCTCACTGACTATGTAGACGGTGACTTGTCGTGGACTGCTGATTTTCACCAATCGTTGCACAGTCACCGAGTTTGTTTGGTACGACAAAATTACAAACCATTTCGTACCAGATGAGTATGCCTTGGAACAAGGATAAAAGTCTATTCCCGATTTACGATCTAGTCGCACCGGCATTGCTCGTGTTCGGGCAGAATGTGCCATCAATCGCCGCCACAACACCGTTGGGTATGCCGTGAATATTCTTTTTATCATGTACGACCAACTGCGCTTTGATTATTTAAGCTGTGCTGGCCACCCGCATTTACAGACACCGCATTTTGATCGTGTCGCATCCCTCGGTGTTCGATTCACCAACGCCTATGTGCAATCTCCGGTCTGCGGTGCCAGCAGAATGAGCACCTATACAGGTCGTTACGTCTCATCACACGGCGCACAATGGAACGGAGTTCCATTACGTGTCGGCGAACACACGCTAGGGGATCATCTGCGCCAAGCTGGCATGTCGTGCTGGTTAATTGGTAAGACACACATGCGGGTGGACGCTGCCGGCATGGAACGTTTGGGATTGACGCCAGACAATGTCATTGGAGCCAGGCAATCCGAGTGTGGATTCGATGTTTGGGTTCGCGATGACGGCTTGTGGGGGCAAGGCCCCGATGGGTTTTATGATCAGAACCGATCGCCGTATAACGAGTACCTTAAATCACAAGGCTACGATGGGGATAACCCATGGGCAGATTATGCTAATGCGGGTGTGCATGACGACGCTGACCCCACCACACAAGCCAAACCGGGTGATAAGGCCAGTGGTTGGCTGTTTGCCAATGCTGACAAAGCCGCCAATATAAAAGAAAAAGACAGTGAAACCCCGTGGTTAACGAGTGAAGCCATTGATTTTCTAGATCAAGCCACCGGGCCTTGGTGCGCACACCTCAGCTACATCAAACCCCACTGGCCATACATCGTGCCAGCGCCTTATCACAACATGTACAACGCCAGTCATGTCCTACCCGCCGTTAGAGATGAACAGGAGAAAATCGACCCAACCCCTGTGTACGGCGCTTATCTACAAAATCGCTTAGCGCAAGCTTTTGGGCAAGACGAGGTGCGCGAGAAAGTAATACCCGCTTATATGGGTCTTATTAAGCAATGCGATGATCAGTTGGGTCGTTTGCTTGATCATTTGGAATCCACTGATCAAATGAACAACACGATGATTGTTTTAACTTCAGATCATGGTGATTACTTAGGCGATCATTGGTTGGGTGAGAAAGATCTGTTTCACGAACCTTCCGTAAAAGTGCCTCTCATTGTGTACGACCCTCGCCCACAAGCTAACACCACTCGTGGCACCACATGCAATGCCTTAGTTGAATCCATAGATTTAGCGCCCACTTTTGTCTCAGCCGCCGGTGCCAAAATACCCAACCACATTTTAGAAGGTATTAATTTAGAGCCGTATTTGCACGGTGAGCCCACTGAAGATCGTCAATATGTGATTAGCGAATACGACTACTCGCTTACGCCGCAATGTGAAAAATTGGGCGTGGCGTTGGAAGACGCCAGGCTGTTTATGGTATTCGACGGGCGTTATAAAATGATGCACTCTTTGGGTGGATTTCGACCGATGTTATTCGACTTACAAACCGACCCTAACGAACTCACCGACCTGGCAAAAGCAGCCGGTCATTCTCACGTGCTTGACCGTTTATATGATCACTTAGCTGAATGGGGGCTGCGTTTGAGTCAACGGGTCACTAAATCCGATGATGATCTACTGGCTATGCGCGGCTCATCGGCACGTAAAGGGATATTGCCTTTCATGGTGACGGGCAAAGAAGTGCCAGAAGAATTATCCGCTCGTTATCGAGGCCCGGCCAGTCAGCGTTATGTCGATTCCGAACCAGGTGAAAGCTAGAGCAAACTTTTTAGTGTGTCTGTGCCTTGTTGTATTTGACTTGGCGTGACTTCCGTGCCTTTGTCAATTAACTTACGAGCCAACATATGATCTTTCGCGCTGTTAATCGATTCAACACAAACGACTTTGCTTTCGTGTAAATGATATAGGGCAATAGCCCCATCAGATTCACGCAGAACACGATGAGTATTCTCGCCGGGCAGTCCGGCAATCTGTAACTTCATTTTGCCAATGTCTGACCAAAACCATGGGACCGTTTTGAATTCGGTAGGGGTGTTTGTGGCGATTGTTTTTGCCACACACTTGGCCTGATCCACGGCATTTTGAACCGATTCCAACCGCAAATTCGAATTCGTTTGCCAATGTGGAAACTGAGCACAATCCCCAATGGCATACACATTCGCAGCCGATGTTTCTAAGCTGGCATTGACCACGACGCCGTTGTCACACTGAATCCCAGCCTCAGCGGCTAGATCTGTATTAGGTATTGCGCCGATACCAACCAACATAGCATCACAAGTAATCGTTTGAGGCTTTTCGTTGTTTTGCCCACCTGCAGCGTTTGTCGTCGCTCCTGTAACACGAAAATCTGTGAGATTAAAAATGGTATCTTGGCAGTGCGTTAAGACGTCAATACCCATCAACATTAATCCAGCGAATATTTTTTCCGAAATCTCAGGTGCAACGACTCGCCCTAGTAACCGATCGGCCGCTTCTAATACAGTGACTTTCTTACCCAACTCCGATAGACACGCCGCCAACTCAAGACCAATGAAGCCTCCACCCAAAACGGCAAATTCGTTCCCACTGGTGACCAGGGCGTGGATGTTATTCGCATCATGGATTGAGCGTAGTGTTAGCGCATTGCTGCACGAGGCCAGCTCGGGGTGTTCTCGGTTACGCGCTCCAGTGGCTAACACCAAGTAGTCAAACACATGTTGGCTGCCATCACCAAAACTGACAACGCCAGATGCCACGTCGATGGATTGTACGCTTTGTTGCACCCATTCAATTTGCGCTTTTTCGTACGCGGAAGCTGCTCGCAGTGGGGTTGCTTCAGGGTTATCTGAGCGCAAATATTTTTTTGACAGCGGCGGTTTGTGATAAGGCATACCCTCATCGTTATTCACCAGCACAATCTGGCCTTGATAGCCTTCCGCACGAAGACTGATCGCGCATTGGCTACCAGCGTGACCTGCGCCGACGATGAGAGTAGTTGTCATAGGAATGGAAAATATTTGATGACGAATCGACTCGAGAACCGCTTAAGACGAGTTGCGCACAGTCGTTGGGTATGGCTTGACTGTTAAAGACAGACTACGCCAATGGCTTGGTGTCTTTTCTGTAGGTGATGGGTACATTTTTGCCACACCCTTGTCGATCTGCCGTAGCGCCCGTGTCGCTGTCTGATTTTGCAGCTTGCGGATTTTTCGAACCCGCGTTTCCAACCCCATCGCAATCTGAACGACCCGATTCTGTATCCTGCGCTTGCACACCACTGGCGCCAACCAACAAAAAGGCTGAGCCTGCGCGAATGAATCGTCGCCGTCCTGAGCGGTTGACGGTGACGACAGCATCTGTTTGGGAATTCGTTTTTTTCATAGTAAAGCCTGGCGGTGCGTCAAACTACCCTATCAACCCATAGGCGTAGCGTCAAATTACGCTGGAAAGTTACTTTTCGATCACGCCATTATCCAACAAATGCCCACACAGTGCCATCTGTTGATTCACCGCTAGACCAGGTAAATCACGAGGCTGGAATGTGGTTTTCTCAGTAAGCCATTCCACCGCTTGGCCCATAGGTTCTTGAAAACACACCACTTGACCATGCGTGCGAATTTTTACTTGTTGCCCCATACGTTCAACATTGATGATGGCGCTTTTGTTCACAATAAGCGGGGTATGCAACTCCAACGCTTCGGTCGTTGAAGCCAGTATGTGACTCTCAGCTGCTGAGCCCAACGCTACTTGATCAGCCAATCTTGAACGGGCTTCGTTAATATTTTCTGGCGTAATTGCACGGGTTAGCCATTGAGCCAAGTCACCCTCCGGGTCGGGCGAATCATACGTTTCGGATAACAGCGCCTTACGCAAATTCACATGGCCTTCAGCGGCGACCTGAATAGCTTCTTGTAGTAAATCTCTAATCACAACGGGAAACGCACCCAATGTAATATGCAACGAGGGCCCATCGATGTGTGCTAACGCATCGTGCACTAAGCCACGTGGTATATACAATGTGTCACCCGCGTTTAGTATGACTTCTTGCTTAACGTCCGTGTGTGGGTTTTGTTCTGGGTCATAATGATCATCAGGAAAAGGCAATTGAATGTCTGATGGATAAAAGCGAAACGTTTTACTGCCGTTGACTTGCAAGATAAAAACATCGTGTGTGTCATAGTGCGAACGAAAACCCTGATTTCCTGCCGGTGAAAGATACAGATTGGTTTGGCACCGCATTTGAAAAATTTGGGTGAACACTCTGCACAGATATGCCAAGCCACTAAATTCCTTTTGCGCCTGTGACCAGACCAACGTTGCCCCCGCCTGCATGGGCTGCATTAACTGTGATGCATTAACGAGTCGTTGATCATCTGCATAGTCTGAAATAGGAATCTCTTTTTCATGATGCACCAGTTGCACTTCAGGAAAATACACAGACCGCGTTGAAAGTAATGTGTTTATATCTTGGATAGATACAACGTCAGAAAAGTAATTTGAATCGCCTCGGGCTATGTGACAATGAGACTGCTCCCAACTGCGATAAAAGAATTCTTCAAGAGGTAATGGCGCTAAAATATCTGGCTGAAATTTAGTCATACGCTGTTACCCAATCACGTTATTCTGGTGGCCGATGGCTTAGATTATACGAAACAACCACTCCAGTACCGCTATGGCCATAGAGACAATCAATAATTCCCTTTCACAAAGAGTGAATGCACTGCAGCCGTCAAAAATTCGCGAAGTGGCGGAAGCGGGTATGACGATGGACGGGGTTATTCCGCTTTGGTTTGGCGAAGGTGCCTGGCCCACCAGCAATGCCATTGTGGCTGCGGCTGTGGATTCACTGCAAGCCGGCAATCATAAGTATCAGCCCAACAATGGCGCGCCAAGCTTGCGACAAGCGGTTTGCGCCTACAGCGCAAAGCAACTCGATTGCCAGTTATCGTCCGATCAAGTCACTGTCACACCATCCGGCATGCAAGGGCTCATGTTAAGCGCAGAACTGTTGATCTCCCACGGGGATCGTGTGGTGATAATCGAACCTGTGTGGCCAAACATCAGCGAATGTTTCAAGGCCATGGGCGCAAACATTCATCCTGTGCCGTTACATGAACAAGCGGCCCATTGGGTGTTGGATCTTAACGAATTGATCGCAGCTCTCACCCCCAACACCCAAGTTTTGGTCGTGAATTCGCCAAATAACCCAACCGGCTGGACACTGAATGCCGAAGATCAAGTCGCCTTACTGTCTCATTGCCGGCAGTACGGCATTTGGATTGTTGCTGATGACGTGTATTCTCGCTTGTACCGCCACGCCTCGCATGCACCTTCGTTTTTAAGCATCTGTGATAAGCACGATCGCGTGATATCCGTTAATTCTTTTTCGAAAAGTTGGTCAATGACCGGATGGCGTTTAGGTTGGATGGTAACCCCACCTGAATGTGAGGCCAAACTCGGCCAACTGACCGAATTTAATACTTCATGCACACCGGGTTTTGTTCAAGAAGCTGGGGTGGTGGCACTAGAACACGGCGAGGATAATATTCGACAACTCAACGCACGAATTCAAGCTGGCTATGAATTAACCTCACGTGAACTTAAAGCTCTGCCCAAAGTAAATTTTATCGAATCGGATGGCGCTTTCTATGCCTTTTTTAAAGTCCATGGGCTCACCGATAGCCACCAAGCGGCAATGGATATCTTAGTGAACACGAAAGTGGGATTAGCGCCAGGGGTAGCGTTTGGCAACGCAGGCGAAGGCTATTTGCGATTGTGCTACGCACAACCGGTTGAGGTGCTGCAAGAAGCATTCGAGCGATTAAAACCTTACTTATCCTGATCGCTTGAATGCCTAACGATAGTGTTCTTTCTATCGTTAGGCACCGTAGGCATAACAATCAATCGCGTTTTAGCAACTGCACGTCCTTCGTTGTTCTACGACGCAACCACAAAGCGCCAAACAAAGCAATGAGAGCCGGTCCAGCTGCACCTAAGAAGCCATTAGAACTGCTTGAGCTTTCAACCACAGGAGTGATAACCGGGTTCTCAACCCCACCTTCAATCACGCCGCCTTCGACACTGCCATCAGCGCTAATAATTAAAGGCGTAAGGTTGGCTTGGAATTCAATTTCAGGCTCGGCATCCGCTGATGTTCTTTGACGCTCAAACGTCGCGGGCTGATCATTCACCGGTTCAGGAACGGGTTGTCCGAAAAATGGCAAAGGTTGCCCACTGACATCCATAACCAACTCACCCTCACGACCGGTTCCTTCGCCCAAAGTCAGCTTCCAGTTCGACACATTGTTTTCGCAACTGGCAAAAATAGACGCCTCTCGGGTGCGAGACTGGTCTGGCATGCTCGTGTTGTAGTTAAACGTAGGGTCAACAGTCATTTCATCAGCGGATAAGGTGGTATACAAACGCGTCATATAAGAACCTTCGGGAACCAAGGCCACACTGTTTTGTAACGGTTCGAGTTCGCGGGTGACTAAAAACTCGCCCATTTCCACCCTAGCCGTTTGCAATTCATCTGGCGAATAAACTGCCTTAAGCTGATCAGAGTTGAAATACAGATCGGTTGAAAAACCTGTAGGTAATGGCAGAATGATTTGCAGTCGCGCCAATGCGGCATTGACATTGGTGCTGTTGTTTAAGCTGGCCGTCAGGTACTCGGCGTCATTGGTAATACCATCCAACAACGCTAAGTTGCTCTCTATACCTGCTGGCGAGGTTAGAAAATCGGTGACGTCCGAATTAACCGATCCAGCAAAATCCGTTGCAAAGCCTTGTCCACCCGATTCATCCATCGCATCTGTAATCAACGTTTGGTAACTGCCATAAGCATTCGCAGAACCAGCAAACCAATTCAAGCGTGTGTAGTTGGGAATCACATGCTTATAGTTCTCTGGAATAGCACGGCCAAGTTGATCATTCACCACCCAAATAAGTACACCCATGTCATCTTCAGCAGCAATAGCCGTCAATCGGATCGGCACCATAGGCCGGTCACTGGCATATTTTAAGATGATCGGTTGAATACTGCCGCTGGATTCCCCACTGCGAAGTTTTACCGCAACGAATTTCATACCGGCATTCACATAGGGATCGATGAGTTCTTCACCGCGATCGGTGACGAGGTAATTATTCTCTGCCAACCATAGGGACATATCGTCAGGATTATCACTGCTTACCACTTGAAAGTTAAATGGCCCTAATGACAACTCTTCTTCTATGACAACCCCACCACCGTCTGCCACTTCAGCCTGCGGAGCGTCTGTTGGTGCGGCAACAAGCACCAAATCATCTTGGGGGCAAACGTTACCTTCGGTCGATAAATTGAACAGGGGTTGAGTTGCAAAATCTAAGTCGTTGAACGTGGTATCGGACCCGATGGATATTTCTGGGGAGTCGGGTACTGGGATGACCCAGCTGAAATCCTCTGCGTTGCCGGTGTATTGAATGCGCACCATGGCAGTCACTGAGCCGGCTTCTTGGCGAAAAACAATTTGTTCAGCCGCCTGATTGATGGGAATGGTGGTGCAGAAAAAACCTCCACAAGCGTTGGCTGCCATGGGCACTGATGTAGCCACAACGGCTAGGCCGAGGGTCAAGCCAGCAGAAATCGACGTTTTCAACATGGTCCATCCTTTGATCTGAGTTTGTATTTGGGAATTTATACCCAATTTAATAAAAATGCAACTGGGTAATACCGGTCCTATTCCCATAGGTTGTTCCTATCCACAAAGCAAGGAAGCCTGCACGATGGTCTGGAATTTTGTTTTTATTTGATGCAGTGATCCAGCTTCATTTAAGCTGGAGTGATGAGCCAAACATCAATAAATAAACGCCAATTGGGCAAAACGCCTCTACGCCTTTCCGAACTGGGCCTTGGCTGCGCTGCCATGGCAGGCAATCACCGCCCCGTCAGCAATCACGACATTAAACATGCCATCAAGTCTGGACTGGACGCCGGCATTGAATTTGTCGACACCGCACCGTTTTATGGTTTTGGTCGTAGTGAACATTTTGTCGGTGCTGGCATTCGAGGCAAACAGAAAATTGTTTTGTCGACTAAGGCGGGTCGAGTGTTAAAAAAACAACCGATACCGAAAGAGCTAGCAGCGGACTGGCCCGGTAGTTTTCCATTTAACCCCGTTTACGATTACACCTACGACGGCGTAATGCGTTCCTACGAAGACAGCTTGCAGCGATTAGGGGTCAGTAAAATCGATGTCTTACTGCTGCATGATATTGGGGAAATGCAACATGGGCCAGAATTAAACAAACGATTGTTCGCTGATGCGATGTCGGGTGGGTACAAAGCCCTAGACGAATTAAGAGCCGCTGGTGAAATTCAAGCGATTGGGCTGGGGGTTAACGAACGTGAAGTGTGCCTGGCGGCGATGGAACATGGCCAATGGGATGCGTTCTTGTTAGCAGGACGCTACACACTTTTAGAACAAACGCCGCTACACGATTTATTGCCTGCGTGCGAAAAAGCCGGCACTGGCATCATACTAGGAGGGCCCTACAATTCAGGAGTTTTAGCCGGTGGGGATACCTGGAACTACGCCAAAGCTCCCGAAAATGTGATGCATAAAGCACAGCGGATAGCCAAAGTGTGTGAATCGCATGGCGTAAATTTATCTGCCGCAGCACTGCAATTCCCCTTAGGTTGCACCCTTGTCGCCAGCGTCATACCGGGCGCAAGAAGCGAGGCCGAAATGCTGCAAAACTTAGCCTGGTTTGATTCCACCATTCCCACATCCTTATGGAGTGACTTGCAAAACGAAAAACTGTTGGATGAACAAGCGCCCCTACCGTCTTAACTGCACATTACTTAACGACTGGCCTAAGTTTACAAAACGGGTTCGGCACATGAAGTTCCAAGGTGTTTGCACATTTGGCTGGTATATTTGATAGCAACAATCTTCACACCCATAACTGAAGTTATACCGGAGAGAACGATGAGCAAAAGTCAAAACACACTAGACGCCCCGATAGACGCCCCGATAGACGCCGAAGATTTGGAAATCGATCCACGTATTTATGATCTTTACGATAAGTACTGTCATGGGTTTATGAGTCGGCGAGATTTTTTAAAGCGAGCCAGCGCCATAACCGTTGCCGGTGTGTCCGGCTTAACCATGGCGCAGGCGCTGTTTCCACGCTACGCAGAAGCCCAAACTATTTCGTTTACTGACGAACGAATTAAAGCCAATTACGTGACCTACTCTTCTCCCGGTGGCAATTCGGGTGAAATGAGTGGTTATTTGGTGCAACCCACCCAAGCCGGGCCTCATCCTGCGGTGGTTGTCATTCATGAAAACCGGGGCCTTAACCCGTACATTGAAGATGTTGCACGGCGGCTAGCCTCAGTCGGTTTTCTTGCCCTGGCCCCCGATGGCCTGCATCCAGCGGGTGGTTACCCAGGCAACGACGATGATGGGCGTACGATGCAAAAAAGTTTGGATAGAACAAAGTTGATGATCGATATGCTCAACAGCGCTATATTTGTAAAGCAGCATGAGCTCTCCACCGGCAAACTGGGCGCGGTAGGGTTTTGTTTTGGTGGCGGGGTGGTAAATTTTCTGGCCACAAAGATGGGCAGCGATATTCAAGCCGGTGTCCCGTTTTATGGCAGCGCGCCACCCGCTGACGCCATCGCAAATATTAAGGCCTCGCTTATAATCCAAACGGCGGAAAACGATGACCGTATTAACGCTCAGTGGCCCGATTTTGAATCCGCATTAATGGCTAACAATATCGATTACGAAAGGCATGTATATGAAGGTACCGGTCATGGCTTCCACAACAACTCAACCAAACGCTATAACGAAGCCGCAGCTGATCTAGCTTGGGAACGAACCACCACATTTTTTAATGAAAAACTGAGTTAATCGTAAACATGTCGAACAACGACGCATCAGAATTTGATAACCCCATGGCACGCCCACGTTACGTGGGTGTGCCAACTTTTTTCCGAGCACCATGGAAAGAAGACTTAAAAGATGTGGACGTGGGCTTAATCGGTGTGCCTTTCGACGGTGGAGTGACCAATCGACCCGGCTCAAGACACGGCCCCAGAGAGGTACGCAACCATTCTTCCTTAGTACGCATGAAGAATCAAGCCACGGGTGTGGCACCCTTTGAACTTTGCCAGGTGGCTGATATTGGCGACGCTTGGGTGCCCTCCCCGTTTGAACTGACTCAAAGTCACAACGCCATCCAACAAGCCTTTGATCGAGTTGTCGCCGCCAACATTGTGCCCATTGCAGTGGGTGGTGATCACTCAGTCACCTTACCCATTTTTCGAGCCCTAGCTAAGAATGGACCAATTGGAATGATTCATATCGATGCGCATTGCGATACCGGTGATGATTACATGGGTTCAAAATTCCACCACGGCGCACCTTTTAGTCGAGCGGTGGAAGAAGGCTTATTAGATCCCAAGCGCACGATACAAATTGGTATCCGCGGCACAGTGAATGATTTAGACCTGTGGAAATTTAGCCACGACAGTGGCATGCGTGTGATTTACATGGATGAGTTCTATCGACTGGGCATTGATAAAACCTTAGCTGAAGCCAGACGCGTTGTGGGCGATGGCCCGGTGTACATCAGCTTTGATATCGACAGCTTAGACCCCGCATTTGCTCCAGGAACCGGCACCCCCGAAGTGGGCGGCTTAACCTCGTTAGAGGCCCAATTATTAATCCGAGGTTGTGCTGGTATGAACTTGATTGGCGCCGATATGGTGGAGGTAGCGCCATCGTTCTGTCCTTCTGGAAATACCGCCTTAGTCGGTGCGAATGTTTTGTTCGAATTGTTGTGTGTTGTCGCCCAAGCACGGTTTCCCAGTCGCTAAACACAGGGGCGTCTTAATTGCGCCCTTATGGTCAAGTAAAACGTCGTTTTGATCACGGTTTGCCTATTGGAATCTGGCATTTCACATTGATATGATTCGGCAACCACAGCGTGATCGATTTAGCGATGAACCCCATCGAAGAATTATTAGCTAGTGCGGCAACACCTTTTGAAAAGGCGCATGCCATGCCGCGCAGCGTTTATACCTCGGAAGAGTTCCTGCAAGCCGAGCTCGAGTGTGTGTTTTCCAAAGACTGGTTTTGTGCAGGTCGCGCATCGGCCATCCGTGAGCCCGGCGAATACGTAACGTTAGAGCTTGCAGGCCAACCCATTATGGTCATACGCGACAAGAATGGAACACTGCGCGCTCAATCCAACGTGTGTTTGCATCGCATGTCCACGTTACTGGAAGGTCGCGGTAAAACCTCATCCATCGTCTGCCCGTATCACGCGTGGACCTATGAACTGAACGGCACCTTACGGGGTGCTCCAGCCATGGATCAAAATCAATCGTTTTGCAAAAACGAATTGCGCTTACCAACCGTGCGCTGCGAAGAATGGTTGGGCTGGATCATGGTGACACTAAACCCAGATGCCTCGCCCGTGCAAGAGCAGTTATCCGAAGTTGAGCACATGGTGGCAGACTACAACATGGGGGATTACGAGGAAACGTTTTTCGAAACTCATCGTTGGGATACCAACTGGAAAGTGTTGGCTGAGAATTTTATGGAAAGCTATCACCTCCCGGTTTGCCATCGCGGCACCATCGGTGGATTGTCCAAACTCGATGAAATGATTTGCCCACCCGGCTCTGATGCATTTAATTATCACACCATATTGAAAGATGAGAATTTCAAAATCGGGGTGGCTCATCCCAATAACACACACATGCAAGGGGAACGTCGTCGCACAACTTATCTACTAGCGATATACCCCAGCTTAATGATCACCCTCACCCCCGGTTATTTTTGGTACCTATCTTTGCATCCGGCAGGGGTTGGGCAGGTCGACATTATGTTTGGCGGCGGCATGTCAAACGATTTTATGAACGATGACTCTGCTGCGCATCATTTCAATGAATTAAAGGCGTTATTGGATGATGTCAATGTGGAAGATCGCGGCTGCACCGAAAAAGTTTATAAAGGCTTGTGTTCTGGCTTTGCCAAACCAGGCCCGTTGTCCCACTTAGAACGACCTAACTACGACTTCGCCCAATACTTGGCGTCACGAGTAGCACCCTGACGAGACTTCGCTATGGCTCTTCCACACGACACACTAACCGCGCTACGAGAAGTTAAAGCAAACCCAAATTCCACCCCCATGAGCATGCCACCATCGTTTTACAACCACGATGACATGCTGCCCGATGAATTAACTTCCGTATTTCTTAATGGTTGGATCTGTGTCGGCCGCTCTGAAGAAGTACCCACTATTGGGGACTACTACACACTAGAGGTTTTAGACGAGCCCATCATCGTCACCCGTAACAAGGAAGATGAGGTGGTCGTACTTTCTAATGTGTGCCGCCATCGTGGCAGTTTATTGCTTTCTGGGAAAGGTAACAGCAAACGCATCACTTGTCCCTATCATCGCTGGTCCTATGATCACAATGGGAAATTACTGTCCGCCCCGATTGTGGATAAAACTGTCGGCTTTGATAAGAAACGCTGCTCGTTACCTAAGTTCAACACACACCTTTGGTTTGGTTGGGTGTTTGTTAATTTAAGTGGTACAGCAGGTCAATTTGAAGACTCGGTGGTGGGGGCGGATGCGTACGTAAAAAACTATCATCCTGAGCAATACCTTTCCATTAATCCCACCACAGAATATTGGCCACTAAATTGGAAATGCCTGGCAGAGAACTTCATGGAGGGCTATCACCTTACGCCTGTGCATATGAAAACCTTGCACCCCATGACACCCACTCGCCTGTGCGAAAAAATTCCAGCGGGAATGGGACACACCGGATACAAAGCGCACTACAACGATAAATACGAAGGTCGCAAAGAAAGTCACCCAGATATGACCGAAGAAGAATTGCGTCAGTCAATGATGCTATGGGTATACCCAGGCTTTGTGTTGGCTTTATCACCCAATTCTGCGGTCTACATGAGCATCACACCCACGGGCCCGACCGCTCTACAAACACGATGGGACGTCATCGCACGCCCTGAAACTTTTGAGTCAGGTGAGGCGCAAGCACGATACGATTTCGCCGCCTCGTTTAACCAAGAAGATCGTGAACGACTTTTGGATGTACAAAAGGGTTTAACCTCTCGCTTCGCAGACCGAGGCTTTTTGGCCCCGCCTGACCTAGAAGGTACCGTGTGGGATTTTTATCAGTTTATGAGTGATAAATTAATCGGCGATAGCGCTTAAGGTTTAATGACCAACCGCCCGGCCCAAGGAATTTAGTGCTCGGCGGAAGGCGATGAATTCTCTAGTAACGGTGTCCAACTATATAGTTAGATTTCCTTAAAGCGCTTCAAGCATTTCAACTTGAAGCCCATGAACTCGCGCTTGCACCTCGTACACCTCGGCCAACCGTTCGGCTGTGAGCGTTTCACTCGGGCTTCCTTGGCACACGATTTCCCCGTTTTTCATCCACAGCAGTTGAGACGCGTGCTGGGCAGCCAGCGCGACATCGTGCAGAACCACCAAAGCACCACCGCCATTGGCAACATAGTTTTTAAATAACGCCATGATCATCAGCTGATGTCTTGGATCGAGTGCGGCCGTTGGCTCGTCGGCAACGATTAATGGCGCGTTACTGGCAAACGCTCTTGCACAATGCACACGAGCCAGCTCTCCGCCCGACAGGGTGTCAGTGGCACGCTCTGCCAACGATAAAACACCACAATCTGCCATGGCTTTATCCACCGCCTGCGCGTCCGGATCGCTTAAAGCACCTGGCGCGGCCCCATAGCCATAACGCCCAAGAGACACCACATCTTTGACCCGGCTTGGCCAGGCCAATGGTCGCACCTGCGGCAAATAAGCCAATTGTTTCGCACGAGTTGCCGCATCCATTCGGTGAATCGGTTTGCCATTCAACATCGCGCTACCTGCATCCATGGCTTGCAAGCCCACCGATGCTCGAACTAAAGAACTCTTGCCCGCGCCATTCGCCCCTAGTAAAGCGACTAACTCACCAGGCTGGATGGAAAAGCTGGCCCTCTCCACGACGCGCTGTTGGGCATGCTGGATGGTAGCGTTGTCAACAATTAACTCAGCCATTTGAACGACCTCGGCGCATGGCAATCCAAACGAATGCCGGTGCGCCGATTAACGCAGCTATCACACCCAGTTTCAATTCATTGTTGGTGGGTGTTAAGCGAACTCCAATATCGGCCACCACCAATAACAACCCAGCCAATAAAGCGGACGGTACCAACGAGCGTGCCGGATCATGCGCGACAAACGGACGTACGAGGTGGGGCGCAATGATGCCGACAAAACCAATCGCACCCGCTAGCGCGACAGAAGCACCCGTGGCAATACCTGCCCCAACGACCGTGAGGATACGTTGCCGTTTTAAATTCAATCCAATACCAGCGGCGGCCTCTTCCCCCAAGGTCAACGCACTTAAACCACGACGCGAGCCATACAAAATTAAAACACCCAGCACCATAAACGGCAGACTCAGCAATAAGTCATCAAAACTTCGATTGGCCACGGAGCCCAACATCCAATTGATCATGTCGGCTAGTGAGAATGGATTCGGTGCTAGATTGATCAATAGACTCATTAATGCCGCGGCAAAGCTGGATATGCCAACGCCTATAAGAATTAAGGTCACGACTGAGTCGGTGCGAACGGCTGCGAATGCCAACAAGGCGGTGGCCAATAAAGCACCCCCGATCGCAGCGATAGGCAGCACCCAAGGGCTTAATGTCGCTAGGCCGTAGTAAAGCGACACGGTGGCCGTCAGGGATGCCGTTGCCGACACGCCCAATACGCCAGGTTCGGCTAGCGGGTTACGAAGTAGGCCTTGCAAGGCCGCGCCACTGATCCCAAGCGTTGCACCGACTGTGAATGCGGCCAGTGCACGAGGTAATCGAATGGACCAAATCACCAACTCATCGCCAGCTTCTCCATGGCCCAGCAAGGCGGCGACGACGCGCTCGACCGGTAACGTGGTTGAGCCGATAAAGCAGGCCACAAACAGGGCGATGAAACACATCACGATTAGGCAGGGGGTGATCATCCGCTCGGCAACGGTGCGGCTTCTAAGCGGTGACATTTGAGGAAAAGCAGAAATGGAACTGAGCCTGTATCGAACCGAATTGAGAACCTTAGTATATCCACTCACCCACACATTCGGTGGCCTGTTTGTTCGCCTCCACTTATCTAAAAGCGATGGCTAGCCGGTTACCGGATCACATCCTCAGGTAATTCGGACACACGATCATGATTAGGATAACTGAGATTAAACAAAACATATTCATCACGGGCTTTGTCCATATCGTTCGCTTGAACGAGGCGTAATATTTCTTCGATCCATAAATTGGCGGACTGTCGAAACTTCGCTGGCTCAGAGAGCTCGGATATTTCAACCTGCTCTGGTAAAAGAGTATTCGCCGCAGATTTAGAAGCTTTAGTCGCAAACGCGTCTTCATCAATACCCGCCGCTTGATCGATCAGGGCTTTTTCGGCAACACTGTGTTCAACACGAGGTGCCACGGCTGAGCGTACAGCGAATTCAGGGCTTACTGATGGTGCGCTCGGTTCGTCTGAGCTTTCCATTTCTGCCACCGTCTTAGTGGTTGCTTCATCCTTACTGTCGTTGACCCTATCAGTGAGCGCCTCATAAGCCACCTCATTGGGTACCTCATTAGTGATAACTTCGTTCGCGGTTGAGGGGGCTGTCGCCAAAGTGCCGCTGCTGGATGCAGCGCTGGAATCTGCAGCAAGATCAGGTGCTCGTGAATTTTCAGATGGAGCGGTTTGAATCGCCGCTAGTTCTTTTTCGGTGGGGTTCAAGGACGATTCAGGAGAAGAAATAATCATCGGCACCAAAATAACGCCTAATACAACGACGGCTGCGGCTGATAAGCCCTGAGCCCATGAGGGTGACCAATGGGTGGATTCCTTTTGACCTGGTATTTCTTGGTGCACAGCGTCGTGAGCGGCATTTAAGATGGCTTGATCGAGACTCGGCGGTATGCTGACATGCACATCGTTAAATAAGGCATGCATATCTTCATCATTTAGCGCTGCTGTGGTTTTTTTCGATGTGCTCATGATGGTGCTCGCAGCTGTTGCCGCAACCTCGTATAGGCATAGCGTAACCGGCTTTTCACGGTTTCTACTGGGTCGCCCTGCTCCTGTGAAATTTCAGCTAATGAAAAACCCGCAATGTATTTAAGTATGACGGCGTCTCGTTGTCGCCAAGGTAATGCATGAATGGCCGACTGTACCCGCTCGCGATCATTGTTTAACTCAGCCAGCTCCATCGGATTCAAAGGCACCTCCAACGTCGTCACTTGCTCCTGCACAGTGTTTTCATCAAATTCGTCTAACCCCTTGTTCGATGTTTTGCGATAGAAATCAATTAATCGATTTCTGGCAATCCGGTACAGCCAAGACTTAAACGTGCCTTTATCTTGAAACGAGGTTCGCGCATCAATAACAGATGTCCAAATATCCTGGAATATTTCTGCGGCATGGGCTGGGTTAGAGCACCCGTGCAATACAAATTGATAGAGCGGCTGACGATAACGTAAATAAAGCGCATCAAACGACGGCGCGTCTCCTGCGGCATACGCCAGCATCAACACGTTGTCGTCATCAGGCTCAGAGATGGAATCAGGCTTCACGGTCACACAAGTCAGGCAACAATTTCTGTAATTAAGATTCTATTACCTTAATCGCACTACCAAGACATTACGGTCTTGATGGAAAAGGTACAGCAGCGCTTTTTTAATCTACGCCGCTGTACAAGTTATAGTTCAGTAACCTAGCCTCGCGGCTCTTTTTGTTGAAAAAAGACCTCAGCGTGCTCAGGCTGAGCGTTCAGCTCCTTAGCCAATCGAACCAGGTTTAAAAATTCCTGGCGGTAACCAAATTCGTCTGTGCCACGCGCTCCAGTAGCCAATTTTAAGCTGTCTTCAATATCAAACTGATGTAAATATTTTGCATCTCGTAATTGCTGACCTAAAGCGGCAACTGCAGCTGAAAACCTGAAGTTACTGCTGGTCTCATCCACAGAATCGATCACATCGTTTTTCAACACTTGCTGGGCAATCAATTTGCTGGTGTCCCCTTGGGGGGCTTTGTAACGTAATCGCAGCTCGGCGATTTCATCTAAATTGACGTCATCCGTATTGGATGCACCATAGCGTTTGGGCGTATTGCGCTCTCCGCCACTACCCACTAAGGCAATTTCATACAGAGCAGTGACGGTATGACCTGCACCAATATCTCCAGCGTCGACTTTGTCATTCGCAAAATCTTCGTTGGCAAGGTGACGGTTTTCGTAACCGATCAGGCGATACTCGCTAACGAGCGCTGGATTAAACTCCACTTGAATTTTCACATCTTTGGCAATCGTCATTAAAGTTGCACTCACCTCCTCGGATAGCACTTTGCGGGCTTCGTTCAAAGTATCAATGTAGGCGTACGCACCATTGCCAACATCCGCTAACTGTTCCATAAGGTGGTCGTTGTAGTTACCTTCACCGAAACCTAACGTAGTTAAGGCGATACCCGATTCACGCTTTTTCTCAATCAGTTTTTTTAGCTGATCCACATCAGACAATCCCACATTGAAATCACCATCGGTCACTAAGATGACTCGATTGGCAGCGTCTTTTTCAAAGTTCTCTGCCGCCAAGGAATACGCCAATTCAATCCCTGCTCTTCCATTAGTCGATCCACCGGCTTGCAGCGAATCAATGGCTCGCGCTATCTCTTTTTTCTTATCACCTGCTGTGGGTTCAAGCACGGCACCCGAAGCACCGGCGTACACCACAATACTCACGGTGTCATCTTCATCCAGTTGATTCACCAACATCTTCATGGCAGGTTTGACCAAACCGAGTTTATTTGGTGCCGACATGGAACCTGAGACATCAATCAAGAACACCAAATTTGCGGCTGGTCGATTTTCAGGTGCTACCTCATAGCCTTTTAAACCAATGTGCAATAGATGGGTTTTTTCATTCCAAGGTGATGTGGCGAGTTCAGTGGTGATGGAAAAAGGTGTGTCCGTGTCTGATGGAACACTGTAGTTGTAGGAGAAATAATTGATCATCTCTTCTACACGCACTGCATCCCCTGGCGGCAAAGCACCACGATTTAACAGGCGGCGTACATTGGCGTAGGATCCCGAATCCACATCCACACTGAATGTTGAAGTGGGCTCGCTTGATGTAACCACAATGGGGTTCGTAGAAATCTGTGCGTAGTTT
The DNA here is from genome assembly GCA_937930305.1 of uncultured Granulosicoccaceae bacterium. Taxonomy (GTDB): domain Bacteria; phylum Pseudomonadota; class Gammaproteobacteria; order Granulosicoccales; family Granulosicoccaceae; genus Granulosicoccus. The sequence continues at coordinate 117,772 of CALGLE010000019.1, forward strand.
TCACGATTTTCGGCCTTGTGGGCAAAAATAGAATCATCAGATTGTGGCAATAGATTGAATGGCCCACGTTTTTGCATTGGTGCCATCACGGTTTCGGCTGCGACATTCATCGCCGGTAATGCATCTACCGATGATCGTGTAGCAATACCCGCTTCCCTATCTTCCGCTTTTAAAGCCGACTCTTCTAATCGAACGGTGGTTTGTAAGTCCGCTGGTTTTGCCGCTGGCGCAGAAGGTGATTCTACGTATGATGAGCTGCAGGCGCTAAGACCAATCACCACGGCAGCGGTTATTGGGGTTATGGCTAGAGGTAGACGAAACATGATGCATAAGTCCTAATGATGGGTTCACTAGGGCTAACGTGGCCATCACGAAACCGGGGTTAAATTCATTAAAATAAATTTGAAATCCCGTCAGATCGGCGTTTGACGGACATAAACCCTGTTGTCATTCAACAAAACTATTGTTAGCCAGTTGGCAATTTACTAGGAAACAGAATTACTGAGATTCATCAAATAGGGCGAACAACTTCGGTAGTCGTTTCTGGTTCTCCGAATCATCGTCACTGTGTAACACGAACGGCCCAGCCACCATGAAATCACGTCGCATTTGGGTATAAACGCGCTGATTCAAACCCGTTGCTTTGGCGGGACGAGTTGGCGCTAAGACATGTACGGAAGAAGGAGCGAGTTCCTCCATCATTTTACCCATGCTGCTAATAAGCATACCGTCGTCCCTCTTTTTCGACTCAATGGCCTGCCCGCCAGAGTCTACGGTATTACATTTAAAACTGAGATTGCCATCTAATCATGCACTGCTGAATCTGACCAACTAGACCAGAACTTATGTCTGCGTGATTACGCTTACGCACAGCACCCTTAATTGTTATTTAGTTTTTTTATAACCGACTGATCACTCTAAATAAACGCATATATTAGAAATCCACCAAACAACGCTGCGAAAATACCACCCACACGAGCAAATGAGGATGCGATTTCCAATACCCTGGAAACCAGTTTTCTAAATCTATAACCTCCAATCAAAGCAAAGAATATAGCGGCAAATACCAACAACCATCCTATTACAGCGACGGTGAGAGGAAATTTCGAATGATCAGATTCGATCACCAACACGGCACCAATAACAAGCCTACCCACGACTGCACTTATATGTATTGCGGGGTTATGCAAATTATTTTTAAGTGATCCAATAACCAATTCAGGATTTACAAGAATCACCACACCAGCGAGCAACACGAATGCACCAAAGATAATAATTATAAATGCCATATATCAAGCTCCACACCAGCCTAATGCGACTGGTCGCTGGGATATACGCGGGGTTTGCATTGTAGCCCGAAGGCGTGTGAGTGACGCTACAATGCTAGAACATGTAATTAACCGGTCTACACGTTTTCGCTAGTTATCTTTCTCGCGACGTATACAGTACTACCAAACCCTTCTTCAATAAAATGGTTTGTTAAGATCATGCCGTGTCTCCCAAGAACCCTCTCATAATTTGAGCAGGACATCGAATACATCATGAAACACTCACCGCCATTGTATTCTGGAGTGCTCATCGAACTCCCGTTTTCATCACCCGAATTGAATAAAAAATATCCATCATTCTTTAGATGCCTAGCTACTTTCTCAATCACCAATTCTTGCTGCCGCTGACAGAGATGGAAAATAAATCCATACCCTATAATCGCGTCAAAGCAGCGGTCGAAGAAATTAGAATTCAAAACATCAGAACATTGAACAGGTACCTTAGGAAAGTTGTTCTGGAATTCCTCTACCATTTTTATGGAACTATCAATACCATATGGCTCCATGCCAAGTTCGAGCAGTGTGGTTGTGATGGGAACCCCATGCCCACACCCGATGTCTAGAATTGTTGAATCTGTTTGCAGTTGTTGAGCAAATTTTCGGACTACTTCAACTCCGGCATATGGATTTCTTGTAGCAAGATACCAATCGAATATTTTGTCGTATATTTCCATGGTGAACTTATTCTAGCGCCAATTTCTGGCTGTAATATCCTAAACCTGCAAGACTACTAATTGGTAGTGCAAAATCCTTTCTGTAAATTGGCTTAGCCGCTCACCGGTTTTAGAGTGGCGAGCCATCGGTTATTCTTTTCGTTAACGACTAAATTAA
>CALGLE010000020.1 GCA_937930305.1 uncultured Granulosicoccaceae bacterium
TTTAAGAATCTGGGAGAGAATCGTATTACAATGAGCCATGGCCTGGTTTCGCTTTGTTTCAAGGTTTTTTTAAGCGATTACATTGTAACAACATGGTGAGATCAGGCCATACTCATCGCTGAGTTAATGGGACAGCAGTGATCGAGTGTATTTTTTGGGTGCTGACAGACTGGGCCGCGATATTTTCAGTCGAATTGTCATGGGCACGCGCATCTCTATGTCGATCGGTTTGGTTGGCGTTGTGGTTTCGCTGTTAATCGGGGTCACCTTGGGTGGTGTTTCAGGCTACTACGGCGGTTGGGTAGATAATCTGATCCAGCGTCTGATCGAATTCATTCGTTCAATCCCAACGATTCCCTTATGGATGGGTTTGGCCGCCGCCATACCATTGAGTTGGCCACCGCTGCGCACCTACTTCATCGTCACATTAATCGTATCGATGATCGGCTGGACCAGCCTAGCGCGGGAAGTGCGCGGTAAGTTCCTCAGTCTTCGCAACGATGAATTTATAACCGCTGCTCGACTGGACGGCTTAACGGATTGGGAGGTGATCTGGAAACACATGGTGCCCTCCTTTTCAAGCCACATTATTGCGTCGTTAACGCTGGCCGTGCCACTGATGATTCTGGCGGAAACCTCGTTATCGTTTCTGGGTATCGGTCTCCAACCTCCCACCGTTTCATGGGGCACCTTGTTGAAAGAAGCTCAAAATATTCGCACCATCATACAAGCCCCTTGGTTACTCATTGCCCCGGGCACCATGATCGTCGTCGCCGTGCTCGCGCTCAACTTTTTAGGAGACGGCCTTCGTGATGCCGCAGACCCCAATGCACACTGAACCGATGATAAAAATTCGGGATCTGCAGACGCACTTCTTCACCGACGATGGTGTTGTGAAAGCGGTGGAAGGTGTGGACCTTGATGTGTACGCCAATCGTACGCTATGTGTTCTAGGAGAATCCGGTTGCGGCAAGTCCATCCTGGCACGCTCCATCTTGCGCATTGTTGATGCACCTGGGCGAATCGTTAACGGCTCAATTCTGTACTGCAACGCCAAGGGTGAAATTGTGGACCTGGCAAAAGTGCGGCACGGCTCGCGCACTTCGTAGCGTTCGCGGCCAGGACATTGCGATGATCTTTCAGGAACCGATGTCTTCTTTGGGCCCCATTCAGAAAATTGGCAAACAAATCACCAAAACCATCTTGTTACATCGAAAAATGAGCAAAGTCGAAGCGCGTGAAACAGCGATCGAGTTGCTGAACCGAGTGGGCATTCCCAAACCCACCGAACGCTTTGACGCATATCCCTTTGAACTCTCTGGTGGCATGCGACAACGCGCCATGATTGCGATGGCATTGTCTTGCCAGCCACGCTTATTGATTGCAGACGAACCCACCACCGCGCTGGATGTCACCACACAGGTACAGATTCTCGACCTCATTGCGGAACTGAAAGAGGAATTCCAAATGGGTGTCATGCTAATTACCCACGATCTGGGCGTGGTAGCGGAAGTGGCTGAGGATGTGGTGGTGATGTATATGGGGCAAATTGTTGAGAAGAGTGATGTTATGTCCCTGTTCGAATCTCCAAAGCATCCGTACACAAAAGCGCTACTCGATTCCATTCCTCGCATGGGTGCGTTTCCTAACAAACGGTTACCGGCAATTAAAGGAATGGTTCCCCATCCTTTGGCAAGACCCTCAGGTTGCGCCTTTCGTACCCGTTGCACACACGTTGTACCCGGTTTGTGTGATCAGGATTCCCCACCGATGACTCAACTTGGCCGCTCACAGGCCGCGTGCTTTCTGCATACATCAGGTGAACCGCATGATTGATGTAATCCTTGAGGTGCGCAACCTCGACATGCATTTTCCAATCAAAAAAAGCCTTTTTGCTCAATCCGCCAAAAGCGTGCATGCGGTTGACGATGTTTCCTTTACCGTTCTGCGTGGTGAAACGTTTGGAATTGTTGGTGAATCAGGCAGCGGCAAATCGACCTTGGGCCGCTGCATCATGCAAATCGAGACACCATTGAAAGGTTCTGTAAAATTTCACCCGTCCTGGAACGCAAGTGTGGAATTGGTCGGCGCGCCGCAACAAGAGCTGCGTAAAGTCTGGCAAGACATGCGTATGGTATTTCAAGATCCTCAGTCGTCTTTGAATCCGCGTCTGCGCGTGCTCGAATTGGTGGGACAATGCTTACGCAAATCCGAAGGGCTTTCCGGAGACGCACTCGCAGATCGTGTTTCAGCTCTGTTGGAACAGGTTGGCCTTCATAAGGAGTTTTTACTCCATTACCCCAATTCGTTTTCCGGTGGCCAGCGTCAACGTCTGGGCATTGCGCGCGCCTTAGCAACTCGCCCTGAACTGATTATCGCCGACGAGGCCGTATCAGCGCTCGATGTGTCAATTCAGGCACAAACACTGAACTTAATGCAGGATTTACAGGAAGAATTTCTCTTAACGTTCGTGTTTATCGCGCATGACCTGGCGGTTGTTGAACACTTCTGCGATCGGGTTGCCGTCATGTATCAAGGCCAAATCGTGGAACTTGCCTCCACCGATGAATTGTTCAATGATCCAAAGCACCCTTACACACGCGCTTTGCTCGATGCCATGCCAGTGCCTAACCCCAGAGCGCGTCGAAAACGTAAAATATCTGTGGCAATAAAGGATGAGGAAATCAGCCCTATCGGTTGCCGATTTGTATCCCGCTGCCCACATGCGGAACGCATTTGCCAAACACATCCTCCACCAAAACTGCCCGTCAACGGCTTCGATGTGCTGTGTCACTTCGCCGGAGAGATTTGATACAAAACCGCCCGCGCTGGTTACATAGGGAGTGCATTCACAATATTTTTGTGACATTGACACCCGAAAACGATCAAAATGCTGCATGACACGTTTAACAGCGAAGTTTTGGAATGATTGCTGCCACACGCAATCGATAGAAAACCTTTGCAGAACCTTCAATCTATGAAACCCGATCAGCTATCACAAACGCAAAGAATCAGCAGCCGCACCACCACGAACAAAGCACTGCGCATCAATCTAGATGAGAAAAAATACGGCACTATTGCCGAAATCGGTGCCGGGCAAGAAGTTGCTAGGCATTTTTTCTTGGCAGGCGCCGCAGCTGGTACCGTTGCCAAAACCATATCCGCATACGATATGCAGTTCTCGGATGCCATATACGGTGTGCAAGACAGTGGGCGATACGTATCCAAAAGCCGCGTTGATGCCATGCTGACTAAAGAGTACGATTTGGTGATTAATCGCGTTAGCGATTCACGACCCAAAGCGTCGCGATTTTTTGCCTATGCTGCCACCGTATCAGCCAAAAGTTATAACCGAGACAACGAATGCCATGCTTGGTGTGGGGTGCGTATTCAAACCTACCCAGGAGCGGCGCCCACCGATGTTATCGTTCATGTTCGCATGCACGACAAAACGGCTGAACAACAGCAAGAAACGCTCGGGGTGCTGGGTGTGAATCTTATTTATGCAGCGTACTACTATTTTGAAGATGCCCGAAAAATCATAAATTCATTAACCGATAACTTAGGCATTGATCAAATCGAAATCGACTCCATTGATTTTCAAGGCCCCTACTTTGACGACATCGACAATCGAGCCATCAATTTACACCTGATTCGCAGTTGGAAAACGCGTGCGATTATTTTTTGCCCCGATGGAACGGTCGCCGTGCCTGCAAATATTTTATATAAGAAGAATGTGTTAACCATTCGCGGCTCGTTTAAACCCGTCACTAAACTGAATGTTGACATGATCGAACAAGGCATCGAAGCCTTTAAGCATGGAACGGATGTCAATGAAGACAACACACTCGTGTTAGCGGAAATCTCACTCAATGATCCAAAAGGCAACGATTTAATGGTGCCCGAGGAAGATCTCATCAGCCGAGTGCGTTTGTTGAACTCATTAGGTTACAGCGTAATGATTTCGGATTACACACGATACTTTTCTTTGCGGGCCTACTTTCGCCAATACACATCCCTGCAAATTGGCATCGTGTTGGGCATGAGAAACATGCGAGAAATATTCGATGAAGACAGTTATGTTGGCGTGGAGGGCGGAATTTTGGAAGGCTTTGGCAAACTCTTCCCTGACAACACCCGATTGTTTGTCTATCCAGAATTGGATGAAGCCGGTGAACTGTGTGAATTCACCTCATTAAAAGTACCCGATCACCTACGTTTTCTATATCGACATCTGCTCGAGAACCAATTTGTTTCTGGCATCAGCTGTGGCGATCAAAGTCTTCTAACGGTTTATTCTCGAGATATCTTAAAACAAATTCCCAACGGACGTGGAGATTGGGAAACTCAACTACCTGATCCGATTTCTTCGAAAATCATTGAACAAGGTTTGCTGGGATATCGGGAACGTTAGCCATTGATTAAGCGCTATCGATCCGGCAAGTTCTCCTCAACATAAATTTCGATCCGGCTGCGCTCTTGCAGAGCATTGTACGGTGTGCCATCTACAGTAGCCCGCATAAGCCGCACAGCACTTCCGACAATGTGCACAGCATCCTGAGAAATAACGGCGTCAAAACACCGCGTTCGCAGAGCTGAACGCGACAGTGGGGTTAACTCATGCGCGATAACCGACAACTTGGGATGATGTGCTCTTAGAAACTCAATCAATACCTCATTATTTGTGGTGGTTGAGTAAATGCCTTTGATGCTCGGCCAGCGAGCAAACACTCTGGGTAAGACCTCATGCGCCTGTGGGTGCCCATCGCGCATAACGACGGTCGGCAGAATAGACAAGTGAGCAAATCGCTGCGCGATAAGAGAATCAAATCCAAAACGCCGCTCTAAAAAACTTCTGGAAAATGGTGAATCTGCGAGCACTAGTATCTTTGCACAGCTGACGTGGTTCTCACTCATATCAGGTACGTTAACGAACCTTCCTATCAGCTTCGCTGCGGTTTGCCCGGCTTTGATATTGTCCACCCCGACAAAGTGATCCCGAGGGGAACTGGGCAGATCGGTTAACAAGGCGACGACCGTAATTCCTCGTTCACGGGCGCGGGCCACGGCATCTCGTACCGTGGGTGTCTCAGGAGCAACCAAAGCGACACCATCGGTTGTTTCAATGGTGAGTGAATCCAATACCGCACTTATTTCGTTGGAGTTTCGCGTTGGCACACGCTGGGTGCGTAAATAAGTTCGCTCGTTCGCATACAAAGCCATATGATCTTCCACATGAGCTTGCAGAAAATCAAAGTACTCACCTCGGGTGTCAGGTAGCAAAAAAAGAAAACGATACACCCGCTGCCTAGCCAGATTAGCGGCAGCGGTGTCGCGAACATAACCCAGTTCATCAACCGCACGATTTACCCGAGCAATCGTCACCGCACGAACACCCGGTCGTTCGTTTAATACACGATCGACTGTCGCTAAACTGACCCCAGCACTACGAGCAATATCGTTAATGGTGGGTTTTGCAATGCTATGTAAAGTTGCCTTATTCATCCATGTCCGTTGAATTAGATCCGTTTAGCAAGCCCCTCAAACACTAACGCAACCGCTTCAGCACCCGGGTCGTTATGACCGGCAAGATTTTCTTTCGGTACATACGCTGCCCGCCCGGCTTTGGCTTTATGTATGTTAGCGGTGTTGTCAGCACCAGTTCTAGCTTCGGCGGCGGCTTTTGCTAGCCCTGAAGGTAAGGCGTCTAAGGCAGGTTTTAAGGCATCAACCATGGTGCGGTCACCCGCTACAGCGCCGCCGACCTCACTCACCCGCTCCAAACCAACCGATAGCGCTTTCTCAATCGACAGTCCACGGGCACAGGCGTCTCCTGTGGCGTTGAAAAAGATAGCCAAAATAACACCCGATGACCCGCCCATGGTTTGACTGAGTTCATTGCCTAATGCGGGCATTAGCTGAGTTAAATCGGCCAGTGGCATTTTGTCGATGTTCTGAATTAACGAGCGGGCTGCTGCCGACAATGTGCTGCCTGTATCGCCATCGCCGGATTTTGCGTCCAGCGAATTCAGTTCGCTTTCCGCGCCGATCAATAAATTACAAATGGCGGTAATGGTGTCGCGAGTTTGCGGATGCTCAGACGCAATGGGTTGAATGGGTGATAGCCCATCGGGCAATCTTTCTAGTTTTACATCGGATAAAGCTTGTACGCCGGGCCACGTTGCCAGAGCAACGGGCTCCTGCAGCGCAGATAGTAACGCTTCATCAACCGGCAAAATTGACACAGAAAAACCGTGCATATCAAGGGCTGTCATCAACGGTGATGGACCCACAATGTGGGTTAAGTTTTTAAACTGTTTGCTTTGTGCCAGCTCATTAGCCAGCACGGACATTTCTAATGGCGTGGTTGCCCCCAAATTGTTCAACAACGCCACTATGGGTTGGTCTCCTGCATGAGGGGCTAACTTTTCCAATACCCGATTCATGGCATCGCGTGCACCGCTTAAACTGACTTGCTCAACGCCGGCCTCACCATGAATGCCTAAACCTAACTCGGCTTTTCCTTCAGCAATGCGATCCTCTTTGGTTGAACCGGGCACCGTGCACGTGTCGAGTGACATACCAATAGAGGCGGCCCCGGCAACAACCTTGGCTGCCACGGCCGCAACGTCTTCGAGTGACGATCCGGCTTGTGCAGCCGCACCCGCAATTTTATGCACAAACAAAGTACCGGCTAAACCGCGAGGCTGTGGCAGATCCGGTAAGGCAATGTCGTCATCGACGATGACCATCTCTACTTTGTGGCCCAGCGCGCGAGCTCGTTCGGCGGCTAGTCCAAAATTTAAACGGTCGCCCGTGTAATTTTTAACAATTAACAAGCAGCCCGGATCACCGGTTACTGCGAGGATGCCGGCGAGAACCGCATCCACTGAGGGCGATGCAAACACTTCACCACACACCGCAGCGGTTAACATGCCTTGCCCGACGAACCCCGCATGTGCTGGCTCATGACCCGAACCCCCACCCGAGATTAAGGCAACCATCGACTTATCCCAATCGGTTCGATACACCACTTTAATGTGTGGGTATCCATCTAAACGACATAAGCTGCCGCCGCTAGTAACCAATAAGCCATCAATTGCTTCTGTTACTAGACTCTCTTTGTCATTAATAAATTGTGTCATGCTGAATCCCTAATAATTCTTTGCCCATCTTTGTCGAAACAAAGCGGATTGAGTGGTTGTATATTGACGCTTGTGCCCGCGCTAAACGGATTACCAGACGGGCTTAACACGGTTATTGCGTGGCCATTTAAGTCCAAATGTAGGCGAGTGTGATCCCCTAAATGCTCAATACGCTTCACGGATGCGGCCTGACCTTCCCCAAACTTAACGTGTTCAGGCCTTAAGCCGATCGTTTGCGTCAACCCATCGGATAAATTAAATAGCTCTGCCGGAAGTAAGTTAATTCGAGGTGACCCCAATCGACTCGCCACGTATTCGCTGGCCGGCGCTTCATAAATTTCTCTGGGGGTACCAAATTGAACCAAGCGTCCCTCCTGCAGCACACCCACATGGGTGGCCATGGTCATCGCCTCAGTTTGATCGTGCGTCACGTACAGTAACGTTGCGCCCAGTTCAGAATGGATTCGTTTTAATTCAATACGCAAATCAGCGCGTAAACGAGCGTCTAATGAACTCAAGGGTTCATCCATCAGATAGATGGCCGGGTCACGCACTAACGCACGGCCAATCGACACCCGTTGCATTTCACCACCAGAGAGCTCGGTGGCTCGATTATCTAATTTATGACTGATTTGCAGTATGTCCGCCACCTCGGCCACTTTCGCTACGATGTCGGCTTTGCTGGTTTTTAAAATGGGTGAACGTAACGGAAAAGATAAATTCTCTCGTACGCTGAGATGCGGATATAAGGAATACTGCTGAAACACCATAGCCACATCACGTTGGGCCGGTGTTTCGTTGTTGACTACCCGCCCATCAATCGAGATGGTGCCTTTATCGTTTTTCTCCAGCCCAGAAATTAACCGCAGCGTGGTTGTCTTGCCCGCACCGGTTGGGCCAAGCAAAACCACAAAGCTGCCATCATCAATGGTCATCGACATATCGATGACGGCGTGCTTTTTGCCGAACGATTTACTGAGCTGCTCTAGAATCACTTCAGCCATGAGCTATGACCCCATCGTTGAGCACGGAACGAATAGCCGCACCGCTACTTTTATCGAACAAGCTAATGGTGTCGGCTATGAACGATAAGCTGACCTGGTCACCAACAGAGACAGGATGGTCGGCATCAACACGCGCTTTGATCTCCCCGTAGTCGGTGTCTAGTACGACGATTTGTGTGGTACCTAAATATTCCAACGCACCGACTTTTCCACGTATTCCCCCCTCGTCACGGAGCTGCACATGTTCGGGTCGTACACCTAACACCAAATCCCCTTGATGAGCGCTAAGTTGTTGCGGCACGGTCACGCAAGTGTTTCCGAGCGTGACCGTTGTATCACCTACCGCAACGGATCCATTGAACGATATAAAATTCATGGACGGAGAGCCGATAAAGTCGGCAACAAATAAGCTGGCCGGTTTATCGTAAATATCGCGAGGGGTGCCAAATTGTTCAACTACCGCGTTGTTCATCACCACGATTTTATCACCCATTTGCATGGCTTCGAGTTGATCGTGTGTGACGTATACGGTGGTAGCCCCCATTCGGTCGTGCAAGGCACGAAGCTCTTCCGACATGTGTTCACGAAATTCAGCATCCAATGCCCCTAAGGGTTCATCCATCATAAACGCCTTGGGATCTCGAACAATGGCGCGACCTAACGCGACCCGTTGCCGATCCCCTCCCGAGAGCCCACCCACCGGTTTATTGAGTATGTCTTCGATACCCAGAATATTGGCAACTTCGGCCACCTTGGCTTTTACGTCTTTGCGCCGCATGCCCTGACTGATGAGTGGGTAACTGATGTTTTTACGCACGTTCATGTGGGGGTATAGAGCAAACATCTGAAACACAAACGCGATGTCACGTTGGGAAGGAGGCCTTTGACTGATTTCCTCACCGTCGAGAAAGATTTCACCTGAGCTAGGCAGTTCTAACCCAGCAATCATGCGAAGTGTGGTGGTTTTGCCACAGCCAGAAGGCCCCAACAGCATAAAGAACTCACCGTCTTCAATTGTAAAAGAGGATTCTTGAACAGCGGTGAAGTCCCCAAAGTCTTTGCGCAGGTTTTTTATAATGATCTCAGCCATTATTCCGCCTCCGGAAAATGGCTCACGATGATGAACATCACGGTACCCACTAGGGTAACGATGAATGAGTAGGTGTACGCCCACATCACAAACGGCTGCATAAGCATGAAGACACCAACCGCAATAAGCACGGTGGCCAACATTTCCCAAGGGCCGCGACGAAACGTAAACAAGCCTTTAAAAAACCGCATCATTTGCGCACCGCCCCAAAGGTAATCCCTCTGAGTAAATGTTTTCTGAGTAACACGGTAAAGATCATGACGGGCAGTAAAAACAAAGTGGCTCCCGCGGCTATCGCTGGCCAATCCAGTCCGCCGACGCCGATGATGGTGGGAATAAAGGGTGGTGCCGTTTGCGCGGTGCCCGAGGTGAGCAGCACCGCAAACGCGTACTCATTCCAGGCAAATATTAAGCAAAAGATAGCGGTCGATGCAATGCCCGTAGCCGCTTGGGGAAGAACAACTTTATAAAACGCTTGAAAGCGTGTGTACCCATCGATTAACGCAGCTTCTTCATATTCTCTGGGGATTTCATCAATGAATCCTTTTAAAAGCCAGACCGCCAGCGAGATGTTAACCGCGGTGTACAGCAATATCATCCCGACATGCGTGTCACTTAAACCCAATTGCCGGTACATCAAAAATATGGGAATGGCCACCGCTATGGGCGGCATCATGCGCGTGGACAGAATAAAGAATAACAAGTCATCGGCAAGTGGGATTTTAAATCGAGAGAATGCGTAGGCCGCCAAGGTACCTAAGAAAATACTCAAAAAGGTGGAGCCAAAACCGATGATGACGGAATTTAAAAACCGGCCGCCAAACTTAGAGGGCCCGGCAATCACCATATTTCGACTGCGCACAATCTCTTCGGCAAAATTCTCAGGTGGTGGCAAGCTGGCTAACTTTTCTGCACTCACCCGGGTGCGGGTGGTAAATAAGTTGACGTAGCCTTCCAACGACGGTTGGTAAAAAACTTTGGGTGGATAGCTGATGCTGTCTGGCGGCGTTTTGAAACTGGTCATCATGATCCACACCAACGGGACCATGGTGATCAGCGCATACAAAATCACCAGCGTGCCGGCAATGAATTTTTGTCTTTTCGAAGGGTCTGTGACCGAATAACTCATCGCTCTTTCACCTTATTCAGCGCTTTCACGTAGATGGATGCCAGGCCAAAAACGGTGACGAATAAAATGATGGCAAAAGCACTTGAGTAACCCGTGCGCCATTTTTCAAAGGCTTCTCGTTTTAAATTGATGGACGCCATTTCTGTGGTTGATCCGGGCCCGCCTCCAGTCAACTGAACCACTAAATCAAACATTTTGAAATTCTCTATGCCGCGAAACAATACCGCCAACATTAAGAAAGGCAAAACCATGGGAATGGTGATGGTGAAAAATTGGCGAAGTTTCGAAGCACGATCGATTTCGGCGGCTTCATAGATGTAATCAGGAATACTGCGCAGCCCCGCTAAGCAAATCAACATAACAAAGGGCGTCCACATCCAAGTGTCCACGATGACGATGGACCAAGGCGCTAAATCAACCGAACCCAGCATTTGAAAACTGGACGGGTCAGCACCGGTGAAGAAAGTAATGACATAGTTAAATAAACCGATCTGAGGTTGATATAGAAATGTCCAAAAGTTACCAACCACTGCTGGTGATAGCATCATCGGTAGAACAATAATCGTGGTCCAAAGATCGTTACCTTTAAATTTTTTGTTGATCAACCACGCGAGCGTAAAGCCGATCAGCACCTGAAAGAACAAAGTCCAGAACAAAAAATGGGCCGTGGCCTGCATGGACAGCCAGATATCGCTGTCACCCAGTATCCGTTCATAGTTGCGCAAACCAATGTATTCCACCGCACGATTGGGGCGATTGGCTTTGAAGTTGGTAAAGCTTAAATTGATCGTCCAGATCAACGGAAAAATGTTGATGGTGAGCAGAAGAAAAATGGTTGGCCCAACAAACAACCAAGCAATCGCACGATCCGATAGCCCTTTGACTTTACGGGCCACACGCGCAGGGGTTTTTCTCGCGACGCGATCTACCGTCGTTTCAGACATGCCACGTTATCCAGTTAGTGTTGGGTTTAGAGGGAGCGGTGCTAGCGTCGTTTTCTAACGACCCGATCAATTTAAGGTCGGCAGTGCTCATAAGCACCACCGACCTTGTTTTGATTACAACTTACCTTCGTCTTCGAAAACTTCTGTCCAATCTTCTACTAGCTTATCCAGCGCTTCTTTCGCTGTGCCTTGATCGGCAACCACGTAGTCATGAATACGTTTTTGCATTGCCAGCAACAGTTCCGCATAGGCCGGTTCTTGCCAGAAGTCTTGCACGTCTTCCATAGCTAATAAGAAGTCACCTGCGAATGGCGCACTGGCTTCAAAGGTATCGCTGTTCAACACCGAGTTGTGTGCTGAGTAGCCGCCCATACTCCACCACTGAGCTTGTACCGCTGGATCAGAGAACCACTTGATGTATTCCAGTGACGCCTCTTGCTTTTCCGAGTACGAGACCACTGAAATGCCCTGCCCGCCTAAAGTAGAACCGGCTTGGTTTTGTGGCGGATTAACGAAAAAGTCGATCTTATCGCCACCGGTATCAGGATCAGCGTAGAGACCTGGAAAGAACGCAAACCAGTTCATGGCCATAGCAACTTGACCCGATTTAAAGGCATCCAAGCTCTCGCCCATGTACGAATTGGTGTAACCGGGAGGGGTTGCTGTGGAGTACAGCTCTTTGTAGAACTCTAGCGCTTCAACCGCTTCAGGCGAATTAACAGCGCCTTCCATGTCGTAGCTGCCTGGCGTATTTTCATACTTAAAGCCCCATGGATACAACGCACCGGTTACGCCCATGGTGATACCTTCAGAACCACGCTCGGTAAAGATGGCGGCACCATAAACAGTTTTGCCATCAATTTCACGGCCCTGAAAGAATTGGGCAATTTGCAGTAATTCTTTCTGCGATTTTGGCTCACCGAGTTCATCACCGGTTGCCTCTTTATAGGCGGCTTTGATGTCATCTCTTGCAAACCAATCTTTGCGGTAGAACCAACCGTTAGCATCCCCCATGGCCGGCAGTGCATAGTAGTTAGGCGTGCCCTTGGGCCATGTGGAGTAGGCGTAAACCGTCGCCGGGGCGAAGTCGTCCATCGAAATGCTTTCTTTGTCAAAGAAGTCGTTCAACTTCACGTAATGACCGTTCTCAGCGCCACCACCAATCCACTGGCTGTCGCCAATGAGTAAATCACACAACTTACCGCCAGAATTTAATTCATTGAGCATGCGGTCAGCGAAGTTTGGCCATGGCACAAATTCAAAGTTCATGGTGTGGCCACTTTCAGATTCAAAGTCTTTACTTAATTCAACCAAGGCGTTGGCCGGATCCCAAGCCGCCCAGCACAGCGTTAAATCGTCCGCTAGCGCGGTGGTAGACAGTGTCGAGGCCGCAAGGGTCAAAACACTGGCAGAAGCAAGCTTCAGCTGTTTCATAATTCCTCCAATGGTGGTTCAGCTGTGGTTATGAAACTGAATATAAATCCCTAGTCGGCGGTTTAATTCAGCCACCCCACTCTAAATGAGGAACGTACCTCAAGTAAACACTTAATCTGAAAAACTAGCCATTGAGTCGGCGCATTTAAGAATGGAATGAATCAATGAAGCTGATTGGCGAGCAATAAGGTTTAAAATTCAATGCAATCGTTGTTTATTTTTTTTAGATTCTTCAATTGTGCTGTTAAAACTGAAATACGGAAGGTGCGTCTTGCGCAAGTTAAGCAACGGAATCAGTGCCTGTGTTTGACATCATTTTCTTGATGCTGCCTATTTTTGCGCTGATCGCAACCGGCAGCCTGTTTATCTGGCAAGGCTGGTTTCCCGAACACGGATTACCGCTATTAAGCAAATTTGTACTGAACGCTTGCATACCGGTATTGCTGTTTTCTGCCATCACGAATGGTCAGTCCTTGGGCACATTCGCGTGGATCAATACGCTGCTGTATGCCGGGGCCTCGTTGATTGGAAGTTTTATACTTTGGCTTATCCTTCGGCGTCGATTGGGAGAGCAACCGGCTCAAAGCCTCATTCTGGCCATGGGTGCAGGCTGTGCGAACAGTGTGTTTTTGGGTTTTCCTATCGCAAGCATTTTTATCCCCGATCGCGCCGCCTCAGTTTTTGCGTGGGTCGTTTTGGCAGAAATTGCCATTTTACTGCCCTTGTTTACAACGCTCGCCCTGTTGGTGGATGATCAAAGCGAACAGTCTGTGCTACCTCGTGTGGCAAACACATTATTTCGCAGCCCTATTTTCATTGGCTTAGTCAGCGGATTTGCGGCACTGGCTACGGGCTTCCAGTTACCCAACTGGTTGAGCAATACAACCAAGTTGATCGCAGCCTCTGCCGCGTTTCCAGCTTTGTTCGTCATCGGGGGTACGCTACTTAAATTTCGCGTGTCACGCACAGGCCCACGCGTTGCAGCGATCACCGCGGTGAAGTTACTGGTGCACCCTTTGTTAGTCGGTATCAGTTTTGCGCTCGTATTCGGATGGGAAAGTGTTACCACCAAAGACGCCGTGCTGTTTGCTTGCATGCCGCTGTTTTTAGCGTATGTAGTTTTAGCTGGCAAGCATCAAGCAGATGAAGTGGCGGCTTCCGCCATTGCACTTTCCACTTTGCTCAGTGCAGTGACGGTCACACTCGTGCTTATCATCCTGTATTAGTGTCAGACAATGTCATCTTGTACCGGTAAAAACGATTAAGCCATCAATTTGAAATTGGCAGACCCTGTGTCATGCGTTGTTGCAACCATGCAGACACACGCCAAGCCACCGGATCTTCCTTCACCCATGTTGACAACTGAGCGACGATGGATTGGGTACCTAGGGTATTCGCATAACACATTAAACCACCTCGCTCGCTGGGAAAGCCGCACCCCAACACACTCAAGTGGTCAATATCTGCGGTGGATGCCACAACACCTTCATCGAGAATATCTGCCGCTTCATTGATCATCGCCAACAACAATCGAGAACGTATTTCATCGGCGGAGTAATCCGTGCGAGCCCGGCCGGCAAAATGCGCCTCTTCAAGCGCTAAGTCGGCCACGATTGGGTCCTCCACTTTTCCATTGCCGCCCGGGTAGCGATACCAACCTGCACCCGTTTTCTTACCCAATTTTCCCAGATCGAGCATACGATTTGCAATCGGTATATAGCGCCGTGACGAATCCAGTGGCTTGGTTTTTTTATGTCGATTCGCAGGGGGTGCATCCAGACCCATTAAATCTTCAGTTTCGTAGGGCCCCATCGCGTAACCGAATTCCACCATCGCCTCATCCACGTCCCAAGGCGTTGACCCATCCATAAACACCGTATCGGCAGCTTCTTGGTAACGTGACAATAGGCGATCAATCACACCCTTAGCCACTGGAGAGAATCTGATGTTCGTCAATAATGCCGGAGAGTTCAACCTGACTTTGCTCCACTGTTTTCCCTGTGCTATCGAGCACGTGATCAGCTTGGGCATACAGAACTTCACGCGCTTTAAGAATGCCACGCAATTGAGTCATCGCTTCGGGATGACCTTGCATAGGGCGTAAATCCCCTTGCGCTTGAACCCGCTGCATATGTTCATCGGGTGAGGTTTTTAGCCAAACCGTATGAAAACGAGACAAAACGTTCTGAAACGTTGTCTTATCCGACACAATGCCACCGGCAACAGCCACAACCGCGCGATCATAAGAGGCGATGATGGTTAGTAAGGTATCGGCTTCCAGTTGTCGGTACCCCTCTTGGCCGTAGAGCGCAATAATTTCTGCAACCGGCATTCCAGCACGACGGCTTAATTCGGTATTTAATTCAATAAACGGTGCGGCATACGCGGCACTCATGAGCGCACCGAGTGTTGATTTACCCGCACCACGTAAACCAACCAAACACAAGCGTTCTTGTTTTTGCGCCGATACATTATGCGGGTCTAACAAGTGTAAAACGCTGGCCTGTGTTGTTGCATCGGCCTGTTCGAACAGTTCTAGGATGCGCCGTGACTCTGGCGATCGAATTAACTCGCCGTGCGATAAGAAATATTCAACACGCGTATCCAACGCAAGCGCCAACTTGGTTAGCAGTCCAACCGAAATATTGCCCTCACCACCTTCTAGGGTGGCCAAATACCGTGGTGACACACCCGAACGTTCGGACAGCACACGTCTGGACAAACCTTGAGATTGACGTACCGAGCGAACTCGATGCCCAACCTGCTGGATGAGCGCAGACACAGCATCATCAACACCTTGCTTTGAAGCATGGGTTGTCTTGTTCGATGACATTAATAGGTCTCGACGTGAAAACGGCCCTCGTCACGCAAGGTATCTCGTAAATCCAACCAAGGCGTACCGATGGATGCGCAAATTTCCGTAAACGCCTGCTCAACGCCTTCTTCCATGGCCTTAAGACCACAAAGATAAATGTGGGTATTATCATCGTTAAGCATTTCAGCGATGAGTTCCTGTTGTTCGAGCATCCTGTCTTGTACGTAGGCTTTGCGTTCGTTCGGAATTCGACTGAACACGAGGTGTTGATCGAGTAACGTGGCAGGAATTTTTTTCAGCGGCCCAAAATACGGCAAACTTTCCGGTGTCCGTGCACCAAAAAACATCACCATGCCGCCAGGCTTATTACCAATAGCTCGCTCCCTTGCCATCGTGAAAGCACGCATGGGAGCGGCTCCAGTACCAGTGCAAATCATAAGCAAACGCGCATCAGGGTCTGACGGTAATAGGAAGGTGCCACCGAACGGGCCAATAATTTTTAACGTATCGCCTTTGTTCACATCACATAAAAAATTGGAACAAATGCCCTTGTCCTCACGTTTCACTGTAAGGGATACGTTGTGATAGCCGGGGCGTTCGCCATCACGTGGGCTGGATATCGAATACAAACGCGGCAAATGCGCTTTGCCGTTACTGTCCAATCCAGGCGCTAACACGCCCACCGACTGGCCTTCCAATACGGGGAAAGGTTTTCCTTGTAAATCCAACACAATGTGGCGCACATCAGAATCTGAATCCTGCGACGTAATTCGGTAGTTGCCCTGCACGCTGGCATCAATCGGGGAACTTAAGTTGTATAAATTGATGCTCGGGTTCGAAGCACTCACTGGCGCTTTAGTTTTGCCACCCGCCCCGCGGTGTGCCTCTTCAAGTAGCTGCGCAACCGGATCTTGATCGGCGACTAACTCAGCGCTGGCATCGGTCGAACTGCCCAAGCTGATGTCCGCTTGCTCGGGCAGTTCCATCCACCCGTATTGTTGATCGAGAGAATATGGCGTGTTTACAACGCGCCACTCATCGATAGATCCCGTGGGACACACCGGGATGCAGTCCATACAGTGGTTACATTTATCGGCATCCACCACCACATTGTTGTCATCGTGTTCAATAGCACCAATCGGACACGTCATCTCGCAGGTATGACAGCGAATGCAAATTTCTGGGTCAATCAAATGTTGTTTTACAGGCGCGCTCATAGTTTTTACGCCATGTGCAATTGGACGTATTCAAAATCACCTGGCTTGTTGTCAATGCCCACCTTGGGCTCCGCGATCCACGAGGCGTATTGCCCCGTTTCATAGCAAGGTACCATTAACGATTCAATGAAAGCACCGTCTTCCGTGGTTGGCAACCACGCATCAACACCCTTGGCCCAGTCTTCGCTGGAAATAATGTCACCATCGGGGTTCGCTTTAATCGCTGCAAATACGCCAATTTGACGATGAAACGCCTCATGTGGCATAGCGAATTGAAAACTTATGCCCGATTTTTCAATCAACTTGTTCCACCGACCCACACCTCCGGAGGCGTCTCGAATATAGTCATCACGCAGTCGCATGTTGATAGCGGTTAACGCAGGGACTTCTTCTGCGATGATTTCACCATTCAACACATTACGCACCACATACGTATCGTTAGTGAGTTGATGATCGTCGTCGATTCGGTGCTCCATGTACCGGCCTTTAATGCCTGAATTGAACGCATTCGCCGCATTAGTCGACACTTCCTGGCCAAACAAATCTAACGACAGCGAGTAATGTAAATTCAGTTTCTTTTGAACGGTAGGTAAATCGATCACACCAAGATCTCTGACTTTATCGATGTCATAGGGGTCAGAGATTCCGGCTTTATTCATGGCCTCGCAGGTGGCTTGGATGACACGGCTGACACCAGATTCGCCAACAAACATGTGATGTGCCTCTTCGGTCAGCATGAAGCGGCAGGTTCTAGACAGCGGATCAAAACCTGATTGCGCTAACGATTCCAACTGCATTTTTCCATCACGATCGGTGAAGTACGTAAACATAAAGAACGACAACCAATCGGGCGTCTCTTCATTGAACGCACCCAACATGCGTGGCGCATCCTCTGAACCAGATGATCGACGCAGTAAATCATCCGCCTCTTCCCGGCCGTCTTTACCAAAATATTTTTGCAGTAAATAAACCATCGCCCAGAGATGACGACCTTCTTCCACATTAACTTGAAATAAGTTACGTAAGTCATATAACGAGGGAGCCGTTAAACCCAGAAAACGTTGCTGTTCCACCGAGCCAGGTTCGGTGTCCCCTTGAATAACGATCAATCGTTTGAGCATATTGCGATATTCACCGGGCACCTCTTGCCAAGCCAATTCACCCGCATGCTCCCCCATGGGTATGCGGCGATCTTCAACCTGAGGAGCCAACAACACACCCCAACGGTATTCGGGCATCTTGACGTAATCAAATTTTGCCCAGCCTTTTGGATCAACTGAAACGGCAGTGCGTAAATACACCATTGACTGTTGAAAATTTTGCGGGATGAGCTTCGTCCACCAATCAATGTAGCCTGGGTGCCATTTTTCTAAAGCTTTTAGCACTTTACGGTCTGAGCTTAAGCCCACATTGTTCGGAATCTGTGTGTCGTAGCTGACATTCATCGCATCGATCATGTTCGTAATCCTTAAGTCGTGCTCATTCGATTTACGAAACGCGCAGCCCTACACACGTTCCATGTTAAATTCACCGCGAACACCGGTGCCGTAACGTTGCAAAGCGCCCTTTTCCCCAACCGCATTAGGACGGTTAAATATCCAATTTTGCCAAGCCGTGAGTCGCCCAAAGATACGTGTTTCCATGGTCTCTGGGCCGGCAAAGCGAAGGTTTGCTTCCATGCCAGTCATGGCATCTGGAGAAAAACTGCTGCGTTCTTCCATAAAGATTCGCACCTCATCGTCCCAATCAATGTCATCCAAGATGACGGTAACCAGACCTAATTCTTCCGCTTGTTGCGCATCTAACGGCTCTCCCATCACGCGTTGCGCAACAGCGACACCATTGGGATCCCCTAAGAAACGAGTTTCAAGTCGAGTTAGATCATTACCCATGGGGTAGCACCCAAAATTTGCTTTCGACAACACCATCCGGGCCTCTGGGCGATCATCGTCTTCGAATTCACCTTCCATCATGTACGTTCGATCGACCGCAAAGAGCACGTCCGCCAAGGTGCCGTAGAAGCAACTGCCATTTTCGATAAAGGCCGCCAATGAACGTGACGTTACATCCAAGCGCTTCAGTGTTCGCTTCCAATAATGGCGCAGTTCATTGGCCAACCAATGTTCAGACTCAAGAAACACCGCTTCATGCGCTGCAAGTTTTTCCATATCGCCCTGAGTTTTGAACACCCATAGACCGATGTCTTTTTCGTTAAACCGCAAATGCAGGATAACGTCTTCCAATTCTCGACAAAGTTTTAAAAAGTACGCTTGATCCCCTTGCTCTTGCAATGAGTCCATATCCACTGGCGCCACATCGCTCGGTCCGTTCAGAGTGATGATCGCACGGCGATTGCTGCGCTCTAAGGCCACCGTGATGTTGTCATAGGCAATGGCTTCATCGCTGATGGTGCGATTCAAAGGGCCGAATTTAACGCCACTTTTCGTGTTTCCCACTTTAGGTATATCCGCCGTTGATGCAGCAAACGAATGCGCCCGTGTTTTTACGGCTTCATCAAACGTTGAGTTCGGGACCAATTCATCCACCAAACGCCATTGGAGCGCACGCTTTCCTTTCACACCTTCTTCCACCGAACAAAAAATGTCAGCCAGGTCGCGGCGAACTTTGCGTTTATCGGTAATTCGAGTTAACCCGCCGGTGCCAGGCAGAACAGCCAATAGCGGCACTTCAGGTAATCCAACCGACGAGGTGCTGTCATCGGTTAACACAATGTGGTTGCAGGCCAACGCTAATTCATAGCCCCCACCCGCACAGGCGCCTTTCACGGCCGCGATGTATTTCTGCCCACTGTCAGCTTCACAGGCTTCGAACGCGTTACGAGTTTCATTCGTAAACTTGCAGAAATTCACCTTATGACTGTGCTCTGCACCACCAAGCATACGAATGTTGGCACCCGCGCAGAACACTTTATCTTTACCGGACTGCAGTACGACCACTCGCACTTCTGGGTGTTCAAAACGCATGCGTTGAACCACATCATTTAATTCGATGTCCACACCGAGATCGTACGAATTCAGCTTTAATTCGTAGCCGTCAAACAACCCACCGGTTTCATCCACATCCATGATTAGGTTCGCCACCGGCCCATCGTATTCCACGCGCCAATGACGATATCGATTCGGATCAGTTTGAAAATCAATTCTGTCAGTCACGGTAGGTGTCTCTGTAACGAGTGGGGAACCAATGGGTCTGGATCGCAACGCAAGCCTGCGGTGATGGCTAATTTGTATAATAACGCAAATAAATGCGGAACTCAGCCGAATTCACTCAATTAAATACCGAAAATCAGTGACTATTTATGCTCTAAAAAGCCTATTTGATAGACTTCTGTACAGTCGATACACGTTCACGGAGGGTCCCGATATTCACCCCCATCAATACAGGCGATCGAATCTTGGTCAGATGGTGTCGAACCATTTGGCATAACCGCAACGCCGCCTTCGGTCGGTGCATTTGAATTTTAAGCTGCGCGTTAGCGAATTGAATTAAGGCTTGAACCAATTGCCGCTCAGCGCTCGGTTCTGGCAACGCCATCCATACTGGCTCCAGCACTTCGTGGGCTTCCCAATAGAATCCAGACTCTAGGTAGTGCTGTCCCGTTTGAAACGCAATGCTTTCGGTAAGCTCGTCCACCGACATGCCCGCACGTGCGGTGTGGCAGATGTCATCAAACCACCCTTCCGGATGACGTTGATTGTGCCCGGGGATATAGGCGTGATGGGGTGTTGTAAAGCTTGCCATGTGTTGATGGCAGAATGCGGACACGCGAGTTAGCACCTGATCGGCTTGATCAATATACGGGGCGTGTCGACAGGAATCTAATATGAAAGTGTCCACCGAAGATTGACACCGCTTTTGCAGCACGGCAATCTGATCTAGCGTCCCATATTGATCTTGCTCGCCTTGAATAGCCAATACCGGCACGCGAATGGTATCGACTACATCGCGTATGTCCCAGGCTTTATAATCCGGATGCAACCAACTGTCGTTCCAACCCCAAAAGGCATTATCAGGATCTTTATGGTAACGGCTTAAACCCGCTTTCAATGTGCCGTTTTCGTAGGCCAATTTCGCATGGGCAATTTCTCGCAATGCGATGTCTTCGGTGAAGAAATGCGGCGCCATCGTGACAATGGCTTGTAGATGTTCATCATGTACTCGACCTGCATAAATACTGGCGATGCTGGCACCATCACTGTGACCCAATAAAATATGGCGCTGCGAGCCTATAGCCTGCAGTACCTGAGGCAGCACCTCGCACGCTTCCAAACTCATGTAATTCAGCGGCCGTGGAAGCTGGGCAGCATCCGATTGCCCATAGCCACGGCGTGAAAATGCAAACACACCAAAGCCTGTCATTTCACTTAAGCGTTGAGGAAAGTCGCGCCACAAGGCCACACACCCCAAGCCTTCGTGCAGTAAGACTATGGTGGGCGCATCGGCAGGAGCTGGCCCCCAAGTGGCGTACTCCAAAACGGTAGAACCCAGGCCTAATCGTCCGGGCGGTAACATCGAATCAATGGCCACTTGCGCCCAATTGGACGCGCAGCTCACACCGATTCTCGCAACTTAAAACGCTGAATCTTTCCGGTGGCGGTTTTTGGTAATTCATCCACCACTTCTACCCATCGGGGGTATTTCCATTTACCAATTTTCTCTTTTATATGGTCTTTGATTCCATCAACACTCTGCGCGCTTTCATCGTCTTTCAAAACAATAAACGCTTTGGGTTTTTCTAAGTTATCCGCATCACGATGGGCGACCACAGCAGCTTCTAACACACCGGGGTATTCCAACAACGCTTGTTCCACTTCAAACGGACTGACCCAGATGCCGGATACTTTAAACATGTCATCGGTGCGCCCGCAATAGATGAATCGGCCATCACTCGCTTGCTCGTACTTGTCCCCTGTTCGCGTCCATTCCCCTTCAAAGGTTTGCCGCGTTTTTTGTCGTTGATTCCAGTAGTCAGCAGCGGAAGACTCACCCTTGACCAACAGCTCCCCAATATCACCTGGCTTAACATCTGCCCCTGTTTCATCCACCAACCGAACTTCATACCCCGGTACAGCATAGCCTGAGGTTCCGTACTGAACATCATCGGGGCGATTGGATAAAAATATGTGCAGCATCTCGGTTGAGCCAACACCATCGACAATATCAAAGCCCCAAAGCGTCTGCCACTGTCGGCTGATTTCTGCCGGTAAGGCTTCGCCGGCTGAGGTACAGGCTCGCAGCGGCGCTTTGGGTAATGCATTGCTGGACTTCCATTGATGCACTAGCGCTGCAAACAACGTAGGCACGCCATAAAAAATTGTTGGCCGATAGTTAGCTAAAACTTCGCTAACTGCATCTGGTGTTGGCCGGGCTTTGTATAACAAACTGGTTGCACCAACCGATAGGGGAAACGATAAACCGTTGCCTAAGCCATACGCAAAAAACAATTTTGCGGCCGAAAAAACGGTGTCGTCTGCTTGAATGTTGAGTACTTGACGTGCGAATGTATCGCAAGTGATGCGCATCGCTTGGTGAACGTGTCGAACTCCCTTGGGTGCGCCGGTAGAGCCTGAGGAGTACAGCCAAAAGGCGACTTCATCATCACTGCAGTCAATGGCCGCCTGCTCGCATGCACCTTCCATAAATTGCGACCATCGGATGACGACGGGATCAGTGCCTGTGGAATCTACATCCATGGTTTGAGTGGCGGCATCCCCCCCAATCACCACAATTTTTCTGACCCATGTAGCGTCTTTTGCTGCCGCCAACACCGTGTCGAGTAACTCAGCGGATACAAATACAATCGCTGCCCGGCTGTCATTCAATAAGGTGCGATACACGTCTGTGCTCAACAAGGTATTTAGTGCAACAGGAACAACACCAGCCTTCAGCGCTCCCCAAAACACCAATGGAAATTCCAATTGATCCAGCACGAACATCGCCGCCCGTTCTTCTCGGTGAATGCCAGCTCGCTGCAACGCATCCGCAACACAGCCCGAATGCTCGGCAAGTCCTGCATAGGTGAGCTCGCGACCGGATTCCCAAGCCTCTTTAAACGCAATTTTTGTTGATCGCCCCTCATGGATGTGCCGATCGACAAACCAATTTGCTGAATTACCTGACATCTCGGTGCATCCTTTATTTGGGCTAGGGATGATACTCGCGCGGGAAAGGCGAACCCTTAACTCATTAGCGTCGCGGCAAACGGGCCGCCCCATCCACCCGGATAACCGTACCATTTAAGTAAGGGTTTCTGACGATATCACCAACCAGCTGAGCGTATTCTTCAGGCTCACCCAGGCGATGCGGAAACGGCACGTTTTCAACGATACCTTGCACTGTGGCGTCCGGCAAGCCTTGCATCATAGGCGTGTTAAACAGCCCAGGG
Source organism: uncultured Granulosicoccaceae bacterium (assembly GCA_937930305.1). Classification (GTDB taxonomy): domain Bacteria; phylum Pseudomonadota; class Gammaproteobacteria; order Granulosicoccales; family Granulosicoccaceae; genus Granulosicoccus. The sequence continues at coordinate 23,185 of CALGLE010000020.1, forward strand.
GCAATGGCCATGACCCGCACACCAAAACTAGCCATTTCACGCGCCGCTGGCAAACACATAGATGCCACCCCACCCTTAGACGCGGCATACGCTGACTGGCCCACTTGACCATCTTCATAGGCGACAGACGCGGTATTAATGATGACACCACGCTCGCCAGTTTCTAATTCGGGTAACTCCATCATCGCTTGTGCGGCGTAAGTCATAACGTTGTAGGTGCCGATTAAATTGACTCCGATGACTTTACGAAACGTAGCGGTGGACACTTTACCTTCACGCCCCACGATGCGCGCCGCATCAGCGATGCCTGCACAGCTCACAGCAATACGTGGGGCTTGGCCGAAACGCGCCATGGCCGAAGTCACACCGGCTGCCACCGATTGTTCGTCGCTAACATCGCATTGCTGTGAGTAACCACCGATTTCCGCTGCAACCTGTGCCGCTTTTTCGCCGTTAAAATCCAAGATAGTGACATCCGCACCCATTGCAGCTAAGTGTCGAGCCGTCGCCTCGCCTAAACCACTAGCGCCACCGCTCACCACAGCGCCTTGTCCTTCAATTAACATAACAGTCCTCTAAATTTAAGCGGCCATTCGAATTACCACGGCAATAAAGCCAAAGTAATAAACGGAAATGCGATAAGAATGGCGACGCGAATTAAATCGGTGACCACGAAATACACCACGGCCTTATAGGTTTCCACCATGGGTGTTTCACGATCCATCGCATTGATGACAAACAAATTCATCCCCACCGGTGGTGTGATTAAACCGACCTCTACCACGATAAGCACAAGAATGCCAAACCAAATGGCGGTGTGCTCGATATTGACTCGCGTTAGGGCCCCTTTACTAACACCTCTCAATCCCAGTTCTTTGGTAAGTTCTCGACTGAGTTCTTGACCGCTGGCAAGTAGGGATTGCGCCTGAGCTAATGCGGCTTGGGGAAGATCCGCACCACTTGCGATAAGGGCATCTAACTTTGCCGATTGCATTTCAACCATGGACACCAAGCCAAATTCAAGACCTTGCACAATTGGCCAAAAAATGGGGATGGTAAGTAGAATCATGCTAAGGCTGTCCATCAAACAACCCAGCAACAAATAGAACACCAATATAACAATCAGGATCATCCAGGGATTGAGCCCACTGTCAGCAACCCAAGCTGCGCTTTCTTGGGGTAACTGAGTTAACGCTAAAAAACCGTTATAAAAGGCTGCACCTAGTACGATAAAAAAAATCATGGCTGAGGCCCGGGCAGTAACGTAAAAACTCTCAGCCAATGTTCTGTGTGTAAGGCCACCGGTAACCCATGCAATGATGCCGGTACCGAGAGCGCCTACAGCCGCCCCTTCTGTTGGTGTAAACCAGCCTAGATAAATGCCTCCGACTACGGAGAAAAAAACCAATAAAACCGGCCATACATTGATGAGATCTTTTAACCGCTGTGCGTAGGGAACGCGAGGCCGGGTGCCGGCTGATCCTGGATTGAGTCGTACATAAACCGAAATCGCAATCATGTAACCGAGAGCCGCAATGATGCCCGGAATGAAGGCAGCTAGAAACAACTTGGCGATGTTCTGCTCGGTCAAGATGGCGTATATAACGAGCACAACGGAAGGTGGAATCAATATGCCTAAGGTGCCGCCTGCGGCCAATGTTGCGGTAGAGAACCCGCCAGCATAGCCATAGGCTTTCAGTTCAGGCAAAGCCACACGACTCATTGTGGCTGCGGTGGCAAGCGATGAACCGCAAATTGCCCCGAAACCCGCGCATGCACCAACAGACGCCATAGCCACACCGCCTTTGCGATGACCTAACCAACCTTCGGCCGCTTTGAACAAGGCCTGACTCATGCCGCCCAATGTTGCAAAGTGACCCATCAGCAAAAACATCGGCACTATGGAAAGAGAATAGTTGGAAAACGTACCGTAAGTTTCCGATTTCAATCGGGCAAATGGAATGAGCGTGTCACCCGTAACAACCACCAAACCCACCAAACCGGTGAGAAACATGGCCAACCCAATGGGTACACGCAAAAATATGAGTATCAGTAGCGCGGGGAATGACAACACGCCAATCATGATGTCACTCAATGCTCTGCTCCTACTTCAAGGGGCAGAATGACATCACCGGTTAGCGACTCCACTACCCGAGTGCAGGCCACATACACCGATACAAATGCGGCCACTAACGCAGCAACTAAGCTAACGGCGTAGGCCCACCAAATAGGAAATTCCAATAAGAATGTTGTTTGCCCAGAGTTTCGCTTACTGAGCGTGCCTTCAAACAACTGCCAGGCAATGAGAATAAGCACAGCGGCGAAGACCACATCAATTATGGCTTGTAAGAAGGACTTAGCCCGCCGAGACAGTGCTCCTGTGAACACATCCACAGAAGCGTGCGCACCGCGTATTTGGCAGAGCGGAAGGAAGGCGAAAATGGCGAATGCCATGCCGGCTTCAACCAATTCAAAGTCACCGTTAATTGGGCCGATGCCAAGGTCCAGCAAACGCTTTGCAAGTTCTGGTGCGATGGATTGAAGCCAATCACTGTGCAGAAGGCCGTTGACTGTGCGACCGATTATAGAAATACAGGTGATTAAAATTAAAGCGGTGAGAACCAAACCACCGAGCAGAGCAAATACTCTTGAGAGCCAATCAAAAAACCGGTACACGTGCTCTCCCAAGTTTAGATGCCGCTGTCGTAAAACTTAACGACAGCGACACCCGTTCTACTGATACCAAAAAGAAAACTTAGTAGCTGACCGTAGCGCCTTTACACTCTCCACCCATCAAAGCTTTTGCTTGATCGATGCGGGCTTGTCCATCAATCCCTTTGCCATCCATATCAGAAATCCATTCTGCGTAGATCGGTTTAACCGTTTCTTCCCACGCTGTTGGGTCGCTGACAGTGATGATGTTGTTGCCATTCTCTACCGCGATCTCACGAGCGGGACCATCGGCATCCGCTTGGGTACCGCCAGCAAATATAGAGAAATCCAAACCTGAATTCGCATCAACTACCGCTTTCAAATCGTTTGGCAAGGTGTCGTACTTCGCTTTGTTCATGGCCAGTACAAACGTGAGCGTGTACAGGGCTGTGCCTTCGAATTCTGTGTGATTCTCTACCAGTTCTGGCACCTTAAGCGCTGCGGTGACTTCCCACGGAATGGTGGTTCCGTCAATAACACCTTTTGAAAGACCTTCAGGCACAGCCGGTACCGGCATGCCAACGGGTGTTGCACCAGTCAGTTCGAGCAACTTGTTCACCAAGCGAGATCCACCACGAATTTTCATGCCTTCTAAGTCAGTTGGCACTTCAACTGGATCCGCTGTATGGAACATACCGGGACCGTGTACCCAGGTACCCAAGATTTTTACGTCTTTGAATTCACCATCTTTCATGTGTTCATCGAACATTGTCCAATAAGCACAGGAGGCCGCACGTGCATCGTCAACCATAAAAGGCAATTCAAACACTTCTGTCGTTGGAAAACGGCCGGGGGTGTAACCGACAACGGTCCACACCACATCGGCCACACCATCAATGGCTTGGTCTAACAATTCAGGCGGCTTGCCCCCAAGCTGCATGGACGGGAACCGATCAATTTTTATGCGACCTTCTGAGGCTGCTTCAACTTTATCCGCCCATACATCAAGAATCAGCTTGGGAACATTCGCCTGCGCGGGTAAGAATTGATGCAACTTCAGAGTAACTTCCTGTGCCGAGGCATTGCTCATCAGCAGAGCAGACCCAGCCACTGCGGCTAGAACGGTTGAAAGACTATTCTTTATTTTCATATGTATTCCTCCATGCGGTCCGAATTTCCGATCCGCTATTTATGCATACCATTAAGTTGTAAGAATGGTTGTCATGTTAACAATATGCCACATTCAGTGCAATTTGTCGACATTTATTACCAGCACATACCTCGGTTAGCGCGTTATGGGAGCGCCCTGACTTGGAGATTAAACGCTACTACAATGCCCTAATCAATGCGGCAGAGAATTTCCTACAAGCCCTACGACGCGCTGACACAACTAATTGTCAAGACCTATGAAGCGACAACCGCTGCCTACTTCGTAAGACTTGCGGTTTAGGAAAGAATGCCTTCGCCAATTCGCGGCGACTTACCTCAATCCATTTCTACCAATTCAAAACGATGCGTACTTCGTGCTGTGCCCAGCGTGTCTATGCACCTTAACGCACAGCGCCCTAATGCAAGGTAAAAGCGCTGTCGTCATAGGCACCAACCGGCGCATTGTGCACAACCCGCTGCATATCCTACAGTATCATTTGGCCCAATTTGGCAACAGTTCTCAGAAATTCGGCCGTTTTCCAAAGCACGTAGCGTCGTGCGGTTGTGGTGTTCTAGGGAGCCAGATCAAAGCACTCGCCAGCTGCAAATTTTTTATTATCTCGATGAATTCTATCGCCAATACCCGCCAACATTGGCACTCATTGAAACTAGATTTTACGGATTTACGCTGTGTCACTACAATTAAAAATCACCGGCTTTACGCTTGCCACCGCCATTATCCCATTGGCGATTACCGGTACATTGATCTACAACAAAGTCAGCGATTCACTGGAAAACATCGTACGCAAAACGGTGACCGCACAAGCCTCTGAAGAATTGCTCACTGTTCAGCAAGCACTGATGGATGCCAAGCATCAATTGATGACTTTGGGCACGTTATCCACGATGCAACAAGTGAAAAATTTTCAAACAGACGATAGTATTCAATTCGATCTAGAACAATTCGCCAAAAGCAACCCCACCTTTTTAGAACTTGCGGTTACCGATGACCAAGGTATTGCGATTGCCAGTACCGTACCCAGCATGCGATTTACCAGTCTGGATTCAACTTGGGAATACGAAGCACCCAGATTAGGCATTGTGTTTGATGGGCCCGTGGTGCAATCCATACGCTTGGATAACATCATCGCCACCCAAAGTTTACCCATTTTTGATAACGAATCGGCTGAGACAGTCATCGGCACATTGATTGGTTCAATTGACTGGGCATCCATGCAATCGATGCTGGCTAACCGAACGCTGTTCGGCAATGAGCAAGATAGCAATGGACAATTCATTTTAAAATCAATTCGAGACGACAAAATAATCTACGCACCTAGGGAGTCGAACTTTAAACCTGAGGAACTAATCAATCCGGATGGCGCTGGAGAATTTTACAAAATTCAGCGCGATGGACGTGAATTTGTAGTGGCGGTTGCCGATTCAAAGCCCATGAACGGATTTCGTGACCCACAGTGGCGAATGTATGTGCTGGTTGATGCAGCTTCCGCCTATTCCATGGTGAGTAGCACACAACGGTATATTCTCTATGCCGCCCTAGCCACTATATTTTTGATCACTGTTCTGGGCGCTTTTTTCGCAAAATCCCTCGTATATCCTGTGAAAAGTTTATTACTGGGTGCAGAACGCATCGCATCCGGTGAGTATGATCAACCCATAGAATCACAATCTCGCGATGAAATCGGCCAACTTGCGCGTAGTTTTGAATCCATGCGCGGTTCGATTAAAGACAAGCAACGAGAGTTAGTGCGTAAAAGTGAAGTGGCCGAGCAAGCAGCGCAAACCAAGGGCGAATTTCTTGCCAACATGAGTCATGAGGTGCGCACCCCCATCAACGGTGTGCTGGGCATGACGGAGCTGCTGTTAAACACAGAGCTTAACGCAACCCAGCATCGATACGCCTCCACGATCTCTCGCTCCGGGCAATCGCTGTTGAGCGTTATCAATGACATTCTAGATTTTTCGAAAATTGAGGCGGGAAAACTCAGTTTATACAACAGCCCCTTTGATTTAAGAGACTTAGTGGAAGACATAACCGAGTTACTGGCAGAGTCTGCTCACCGCCAAGGTGTGGAGCTAAACCTATTATTCCCACCAGATTCACACACGGCGTTCTCAGGGGACGCCAGTCGCCTACGCCAAGTTTTATTTAATTTAATCGGAAACGCCATAAAATTCACAGAAGGTGGTGAAGTTACCGTTAGGGTTTCTGAAGAGGACAAAAACGAAGAACACTCTGTATTGACCTTTCATGTTTCAGATACCGGAGTTGGAATCAGTGAAGAAGCCCAGTCGCGTATCTTTGATTCCTTTGTCCAAGCTGATGGATCAACCACACGTCAATTTGGTGGTACGGGATTAGGTTTATCCATTTCCGCCCAACTTGTCCAGCTAATGGGTGGTGAGATCTCTGTTAAAAGCCAAGTAGGAAAAGGCTCAACGTTTTCATTTACCGCCGATGTTGAAAAACTGCCAGAGTCACACAATGCACGTTGGAATAACATTCAGTGTTTAGAAAACGCCTGCATCGCAGTTATTGATGATAATCCAACCAACGTTGAAATCCTCAAGTCCCACATAGAGCATTGGGGCGCCACGGCGGTTTGTGCAGCAAGCCCAATTAGTGGACTGAAACTTATCGAGAAAAAATGTCGTGAAGGGGAAAATCCAGACATTATTTTACTCGACATGAATATGCCAAAACTTAACGGCTTGGAAGTGGCGGCGGCACTAAAATCAAACCCGATAACCGCTGGCAGCCAGTTGGTGTTGTTAAGCTCCATGTGCGATCAAATGGATCGAAAAATTTGCAAAGAGGTGGGAATTAATGTGCTGCTCACTAAGCCCGTTAAACAAGGTGAATTGTTTCGCTGCATTGCGTCCATGACGTCTGGGGTGGATTTTGAAGAACTCAACGACAGCTTTGCTCCGGAACCTACCAAGATAGCCACCAATTTGTCGGGTACCGTTCTATTAGCGGAAGACAATCCCGTCAATCAGGACATGATGCAAGAATTACTGAAAATCATGGGAGTTAAATCGGTCCTAGCGGAGAACGGACAACAAGCCTTAGATGCCATACAGTCGGGACAAGAATTTGATCTGGTTCTAATGGATTGCCAGATGCCGGTATTGGATGGGTTCGAATCCACCCGAGCCATTCGGGCGTTTGAAGCTGAATCCGAATCAGCACGCATTCCTATCGTTGCACTCACCGCGAACGCCATGCAAGGCGATCGTGAGCGTTGCATCGATGCGGGTATGGATGAATACTTGTCAAAGCCTGTGAGCTCGGATACCTTAAAAAGAATGCTTGCTAATTGGTTGCAGACGGTAACGCCAATCAACAATCAGCCGTCTGAAGTAACGGACCCGCAAAGCACTGCCCCCGATAATCTCAGAGCCTGCGAAGTAATTCGATCAAACCCGAACCTTGAAATGGATAGCCACACGAACTTGAAATCTGATGCAAACGAGAATAAGACGAACGTTATGGCCCTTTCAGAAACAGTTACCAATGCTACCGCGAATAAACTAGCTGAGTTTTCTCAGCTGCCTATTTTGGATGATGCAGTTTATGGAGAAGTATGCGGTATGTGCGCGCAAGCCTCAGAAGGCTTTTACGAGCGCCTGTATGATAAGTACACTCAAAGTGCTGTAAGTGACTTGGCTGACATCGAAGTGGCCATAAAAGCAAACGATTCAGCGACTGTGAGTGCCAGCGCGCATCGATTAAAATCGGGCACCGCTAATTGGGGTGGGAAGCGAATGGCTGCCCATTGCCAAGAATTAGAATCAAACGCTAAAGCGGATAATCTAACCGATGCAGCGGTTTTGTTAGCGCATATCCAATCAGAATATGATGTTTTGCTAGCTCAACTGTTGGGTCGAGACAAAGCGGCATAAGCTTAAAATCCGGTCAGCTATACAAACTTAAGGCGTGCTTACATTTCCCAGCGCATTATTTAGGTAGAGCATCGATTCACCAATCACGGTATTGCACCCCTCGCCTTCAACAAAAATTGCCCAACTGGCGCTGTCGGTTAGGGTGGCGTTGTCTACCGATAGGGTAGACGTCACTGGCGCGCACACGAGTTTAATAGCGCCGCCGGTAGCCTGGTTATTCCCGGCATAAGAAATCGTGACATGGTCAAACACTTTGTCACCCGAACCCGACAATAGAAATCCATCCCAATGACCTTGATTGCGTAAGCTACCTGTCAAGGTAATCGGTTGCTCCAGCGTTCCCTCTACGGACACAGCACCCTCAACATCCAGTACCGCTGAATCTAACATGGTAACTTCAACACCCGGCTCTATCGTCAATGAGGCATTTGACAAGAACACGCCGTTCCAACGCAACGGCACGCCTAGATTGGGAATCGTAATCGGTATGCGATAAGAATTTCTTGGAATATCAATTTGGTCTTTATCATTTCCGATAAATTCGGAACTTCCATCAAGTGCTTTGATTAAATCGGCGCTGACGAAGCCTGTGATATCGTTTTCAATGATGCGGTTACCTGAAAAACCATCGATGACCGACAAGTCAAAATTAAAACCAAATCCATAGTTTTTATTAAAGCGAATTAATGAATTTTCAACTCTAAAACGAGATTTGCCTTGGGTGATCGCGATGGCTGCCCGCGTCGTTATCTCCCCGCCCGCGTATTGAATGACAGCGCCTCGAATTAAATTTCCGGTACTCATTGAGTTCTGAAAATTAATTCCCCCCCAATGTCCACGAATATTAAATTCCCCGGTGAGCACCACAGGATTCTGCGGATTGCCGTCCACCACTAAAGTGCCTTCACTCTCTACCACCAAGGCGCTACCCTCAAGAAACTTCAGCACGGTACCGGCGGTGAGTCGCAGTGTCGCGCCTGCGGAAACAGACAAAGTTTCAGGGACTACGTAGCAGCCAGGTTCAATGTCATTGGTACCGCGTATTAATTCACTATTCAGCAGTCGACTTTCACATTCCAGCGCTTCGATATCTGGCACCACCCATTCGGGTGTCGGGCTATCGTCCCCATTGAGTCCTGCGTTGCTTGATATCACACACAACTCTTCACTGAGTTCTGACTCTTTCCCAGACGCATTCAAAGCAGCAACCTGATAACAGTAGCTGCCGCCTTCAACAACAGCCGTATCGGTTGCCAAACTGCCAGATACGAGCATCAGCTCACGAGCGGGTTGAGAATGCACACTTCGATAAACCCGGAAGCTAACCACATTGTCGATACCCTCTTGAGCCCAAAAGAATTGGACTTTGCTACTGGTACTGCTTAACAAGGTTAAAAGTGTGGGCGGCAGCGGTGGTGCTAGATTCTCAGTCAGTAGTACTGAGCTAATTTCTGGCGCAGAGGCCGTTGAAAAATTACCGCCAGCATCGAAGGCCACAACTTCGTATGCATAGGTTTGGTTCACGGATAAACCCGAATCTGTGAAAACTGGATAGGGTGTGGTCGCAATCAAATTTTCATTTCGGATAATTTGGTAGCCGGCTACCGCGACGTCATCCACTGAAGGTTCCCACAACACAACGATTTCATCAACGGCGATACCGATTGCTCTAACTCGTGATGGCTGGCTAGGCGGTTCACTTTCCTGGTCGGTGAAATCACTGACCACCATCAACAAGGATTGTGTAATGCTTTGAGTTTGAGTGTCGGGCTCTGTGATAACGAAATTCACTAAACCGTTTTCTATAATGGCTTGGTTAGCGTCGAGAAAGGCATCCACGCCTTCATCATTAGCCTCATAGTCACCGCTAATTATCTCCTCGCCCGACACGTCATACGATTCCAGTACCGGTTCAATAAGTTCAAACAATGAACTGGATGTGTCATCAATTTCTTGCTGAGCGGGCAGTGACGAGAACGGCGCAGAAGATTCAAATTCTTCATCAATCTGCAAAGATTGTTTGGCAAACCAATTGCGAAGGCTTAAATCACTAAAACTATTGATATTGCGGGTGCCATCGGTGTACGCGATACCATAAAGTGATAGGCCCCCTGGGGTCGTCACACGCAGCAGCCAAGGGCTCATCCCACGCAGGGTTGTGGTGCTGAATTCTCGTTCGGCATTTAACGCCAGTTCCGTCAGCTGCGCATCCATTGACTTCACCGCGACGACCGTGCCTTGCGGTGTGACAGGTAAGGCGACCGTCCCACGAAGCACCACACCGGTGCCGATGATTCCACCGTCATCGTCTGGATCACCTGTCGCGGTGTTTGAGCTGCAGGCGGACAAACTCAAGGTGGCGAATAGCAGCACAAGCCACGCAAAGGTAATATTTTTAATTTCCATCGAAGGGGGTTGGAACCGCGTCACATCCTTAGGTTAAGTATTGACTCGCACTAGTACGACCAAACATATATAGCGTCAGCTTTGTGGTGTATATCGAGCACAACGACTCACCGTTTTACAGTGAGTGAAAAAAAAAATCTGCGACCCCGATCCCGATCGTCCTCAAGGACAGGCCTTCCCCCGGTTTCAGTGCCCCGCGCTTGGCCGGAGGCGCACGCCATGGTGCCTGTACGCCGATACCTCAATCCCTTTTATTACGACAACAAAAAGGCATCTTGCGACAATCGCGATGAACAACTATAGTGGTTATTTCAGCCAGCGCTTAGCCAAACCCATTCACAGCAGGCTCTATCTTGCTCAATCGTGAATTGCTTATGCCCAAGCCCCATACATTTATCCCTCGAGATAACCCGCGTCGCCAAACCCTGACGACCATCGCAGCAGGCGGCGTTGTTCTGGGTGCATTGTTCTTGTTTGAATACCTGGGTAATCGCGTTGAGCCTAGCCATGCAGAAAATCCTGTGGAAGCCAACATCACCATCAAACCGGTTGACAGTGTTTTTGAATTGCGCAGACAAACTGACCCCACTTACCCGCTGCCTGGCTTCATCGCTGAACAATTACCCCATGGAAATTATCAACGCAAACACAATGTGTTGATTCAACAGGCTGCGCAAGCCGTGCGTGAAGAAGATCGCCTAGCTTTAGCGCAAGGCTTAGCTTTAATGGGTGCTAATTCTCTGTCGGAAAATGATTTAGCCAGCTCGCGCGTGTACCTCGAAGAAGCCTTGGGCGTGTACGAGGAAGCGGAAGATTCCATCGGTATAGCCAGTGTGGAATTGCTGCGAAGTCGGGTGGAGTCGGTTGCCAGAGAAAATGCTAGAGACGCTGCCAGTGCTTACGATGTGATGCAGATTGCAGCATGGATGATTGTCAAACAACGCTTTTACGAGACCGAGCAACCCATTCAATCAGCCATCGATGAAAACTTAAGATTGAATCGGTTTGGTGCTGCTGCTGCTGGCTTTGAAATGTTAGAACGTGGCTATCGTTCGGTCGGAGATTCAGTAGCCGCCGACAAAGCGGCAACCGAAGCACTGCAACTGCACGCCGCCTCAGGCCGCACAGAAATTGCGCGCACCATGTTAGAGCGACTCGCTAGTTCACCGCATTTTTCAGAATCGATCGACCACCTAGAAAAAGAGATCTCACGCGCTGAATTAGACTACGAGAATTCCATTTTGGAAGTGGGTCGGGCCCGTGACTACGAACATTTGTACCGCCGCCTGCTTGCCGCAGGCGATCCGGTGCAAGCTTGGATGTTTCGTCAAAAAGCAAACGATTCTTTGGCCCAAGCCTCCAAACGAGCCATGCACCGACGACAAACAGGCATCGTAGCCCTGTTGTACAACTCAAACAGTAATCGCAACGCAGCTCAGCAATCGCTTGATCGAGCTCGGGATATTTTCGTTCAAGAATCTCGTGAGGATTTACTGGAACACATTCAATCTGCACAGCAGATGATTTGGTAAGCCGCGAACCTCCCGGGATGAGTAACGGCGCACACTTTTCCATCCGCTGACAAAGGTTTCCTGAAGTTTATGTCGATCTAACGAGTAGACATCCGGGGATTCCATGAACACCAACACGCTCGAAGCTCGCATCTATTCATCGTTTCCCATCGTTAAAATCGAAACCGATGAAGAACCTCGGCTCATCCAATCCTTACGTTCTATTGCAAAGCGAACTGGTAAACCACTCATCTGTTGGTCAATTGCCAGTGGATTAAAAGTGTTGGAGAAAGATCGTAATGGGTTAGCGCCAATAAATTCTTGGACCATTGATGGACTGCAAGGCCCCACGGACGCTCACCAGGAGTCGGATAAAAATTTTGATCCAGAAGAAATGCTGGAACACTTGAGCGAAGGCATTAAAAATTCCATCATCGTACTCTTAGACTTTCACCCCTATTTTCAAAAGCCCCGCGTTACTCGCTTACTGAAGGAACTGGCTTTTGATTGCGAACGAAAGGACAATAAAATCGTCCTGATTAGTCACAGCATCACCGTACCCGATGAGGTGTCACGACTCACTCAGCCCTATTCTGTACAAATGCCCAGTGCACGAGAACTGGCAAAGCTTGTCGATCAGGAAGCTGCGTTGTTTAAGATCAAGCGTAAAGGTACTCCGCTAAAAATTGATGAAACCGCAAAATCCTTATTAGTGAATAACTTGGTCGGGGTGAGCGCTTCAGACGCACAACGCCTAATCCGCAATGCGATCTACGTTGATAATGCACTGACAGAAACAGACATACCTGAAATAAAAAAAGCCAAATACGATTTAATTAGCCATTCCGGTGCGCTTACGTATGAATACGATACGCGCTCTTTTGAGCAGATTGGTGGGTTCGTCAACTTAAAAGCCTGGGTTAAAAAACGTCAGCATGCGATTCTTTCCGAATCAACCGGGGACTCAATGAACGTGGATCGCCCGAAGGGTATTTTATTGTTGGGTGTGCAGGGCTGCGGTAAAAGTCTGGCAGCACGCTCCTTATCCGGCCAGTTAGGCATTCCTTTAATTCGCTTAGACTTTGGCTCACTGTTTAATAAGTATGTGGGTGAAAGTGAGAAAAACATACGTGAGGCGTTGCACTCAGCCGAAGTGATGTCACCGTGCGTTTTGTGGATTGATGAACTGGAAAAAAGTATCACAAATGGCAGCGATGACAACACCGGGTCTTCCAGTCGCATATTGAGTTACTTATTAAATTGGATGCAAGAGAACCAGGCGGGCACGTTTGTGGTTGCTACGGCAAATGACATCACAGCGCTACCCCCCGAGCTCATTCGCAAAGGCCGATTAGATGAAATCTTCTTTGTGGATTTACCCAACGCCAATGTGCGCGTGGATATTGTTCGATCGGTACTCAGCAAACGCGGCTTAAAGCCGGATGGATTTGATTTGGCAAGAATAGCCGATGCAGGCCGAGGTTTTTCAGGCGCAGAAATTGAACAAGCGGTGGTGTCATCCTTGTATCACACCGGTTATTTAGACGCCCCATTGTGCACTGACTCCATCATTCTAGAAATGCAACAAACTCAACCGTTGTCCGTTGTGCGAGCCGAATCCATTGCCGAACTTCGCCACTGGGCAGCGAATCGAACAGTCCTTGTGGATGAACCTTATGATGGGGATATGATTAACCATCCGCACGCGGCGTAACCAACCGGCGTTGACGTCGTCAATTGATGAGCGGCACTAGCGTACTGACCAGGCCAACCACCACCAGCACCATCAGCAATCGAACCACGAGTTTTTTAAACGATTGCGGTGAGACTTTGGCAAACAATCGGCTGCCTAGAAAAATACCGATGCTAAGCGGCGGAACGAGAACCAGCAGCCACTGAAAGTGCGCCGTTTGCAGCAAACCGGTTTGCGCCATGATGAGTGTGGACATAACATCCACCAACAAAAATATCATGACCAAAGAAGCCCGAAATTGAGCAGGTGGCAGACCATCAGCAATTAAGAACAGGCTGTAAATCAATCCACCAACAGCCCCAGCGCCGTTCACAGCCCCCGCAACCAATCCCACCAAAGCGATTCGCCCCGGCGATTGCCGCCCCTCCAATGTGTACCCTCGGTGGAGTAAAACACACGCCAGTGCGATGACCGCAAGCACACAGAGTCTGACCACGTGAGCGGGCAGCCATTGCAGTGCGGCCACGCCAAGCGGCGCGGCTAGCACCGAACAAAGCGTCAAGCCGATGGCAAAGCGCCAATGCACATGGCGCCAAACACTGGGAATTAGCAGGACGCTGGCGCACACTTCCAGCATCAGCACCACCGGCACCAGTTCCCCCATGGGCAGGAATAATGACAGGCTGGCGACACACAGAGCCGAGAAACCAAAGCCGATATAGCCACGCACCACACCGGCCGCTGCCACAACCAAAATCGAATAAAGAACGAGCGGCAAAGCGCCTGTGATGAGTACTTCAGACATGTCGCTCAGTGTAGGTGCTATCTGGCTGCCGATTGGCCATGATTATGCATTTAACTTGGTGTACTTTGGATGAAACCCGGTATGATTCTCTTCGCAATCAGCGCACCTGAACCCTAACTGCACATGTCACAGCTCATCACCATTCTCAACGGCCCCAACCTCAATTTGCTGGGGCTTCGTGAACCTGAACTTTATGGCACCGATACGCTAGACGATGTGGCAGCTCAATGCCAATCAGTAGCTAAAGATTTGGGCCTAAGCACCGAGCTTAAGCAAACGAATCATGAAGGGGAAATGGTGGATTGGATTCAAGCCTGTCGCGAGCATTCGGCTGGCATCATCATTAACCCGGCAGCCTGGTCGCACACCTCGGTTGCGGTACTTGATGCGTTGAATACTTTTGACGGTCCTGTGATCGAAGTGCACATCTCAAACATTTATGCGCGAGAAGCCTTCCGGCATCATTCGTTTGTCTCTACACGAGCGAATGGCATTGTGGCCGGTTGCGGCGTGCAAGGGTATTGCTTAGCCGTGCAGCGCATCCACACACTGCTGTCTTAAACTTCGTCAACCTACAACTCTTTCGTTAATCAAATACCATGACTGATGCACTTTCTACGTGGCGTCTCGATGTTGGCGTTGCCAATCACACGCTGGTTTTCGCATCCATCAATGATGCGCTACCCACGGTGGTATACAGCGGGCCAAAATTAGCCGACAGCGCGCGTTTGGATGATTTCGCCCGTGCCGATGTAAGACCCATCACGCCCGGTACCTTAGATCAAATTGCGCCCTTATCTCTTCTGCCTGAAGAAGGACTAGGCTTTCAAGGTTACTGCGGCCTGCAACTGACCGACGAAGACGGTCGGCCAGCGTTAACCCAATTTAACGTGGTGTCCGTGGATGCATCGCCTCACGCGCTTACGTTCTATGCCAAAGAACCCACACTTCACTTAGCGCTTACACTCACGCTCTGTTGTGAAGCCGACTCTGGCGTGCTGGCCGTCGCTAGCGAAATAGAAAACTTAAGTACAAACCGATGGCGAGTCGATTGGTTATCGGTCCCTGTACTGCCTGTGGATCAATCTTTTGATGTTATGCAGGAATACCGAGGTCGCTGGACACAAGAATTCACCCCAATCAAAAACAACATTAGAACCGGGGTGCATCTAAGAGAGTCACGACGCGCACGCACAGGACACGATCACTTCCCAGGCTTAATTGTGGGTGAAACGCCACTGGCTTGGACTCGAGGTAACGCGGCGGCCGTGCACTACGCTTTTTCCGATGTCCACCGCGTGGCGCTAGAGTCATTGCCTGATGGACGCAGACAGGTACAAGCTGGCGTGGCCGAAATCCGCTGGTTAGAAAAAAACGCAAAACTGCATTCCGGTGATGCCTATTGGACATTCTCAGCTTCCGGCATGAATGAACTAGCCCATCATTATCAACATTATGTACGAACGCATATTGTCAATCTGCCCGACCCAACGGCCCCGCGATATGTTAACTACAACTGCTGGGAAGCGATTTATTTTGATCACAACATCGAGCGATTGAAATTTCTAGCAAACTCTGCCGCCAGTGTTGGTGCAGAGCGGTTCGTGCTGGATGATGGTTGGTTTGGCACTGAGGCCATCCCAAGAAACGATGACACCAGCAGTTTAGGTGATTGGGTAGTGGATGTAAAAAAGTACCCTGAAGGCCTTAACCCACTCATTGAACATGTGAATGACTTGGGAATGAAATTTGGTCTGTGGCTAGAACCTGAGATGGTCAACCTACACAGTGCACTGGCCGAACAGCATCCCACTTGGGTATTGAAGCACGGTGAAGTAAAGCATGTTGAAGGTCGTCAACAATTTTTACTCGACTTCACCAAATCTGAGGTGGTTGAATACATTTATCAATCCATCCACACCATTTTAGAATCCCACAACATTGAGTACATTAAATGGGATATGAATCGAGATGCCACGCGTGCGGTGGATGCACAGGGGCATCGATCTCTGGTTCGTCACAGCAATGCCGTGCACGCGCTGATGGCCCGAATTCGACAGAACCACCCCCACGTTGAGATCGAAAGTTGCGCATCCGGCGGTGGCCGCATCGATTATCGCGTATTACAAAATACCCACCGCGTATGGCTGTCCGATTCCATTGATGCGCGCGTGCGCTGGAAAATGCAAAACGAAGCGTTTATTTTTCTACCCCCATCTGTATACGGCAGTCATGTAGGTGCAGAGAAGGCACACACATCGGCTAGAAAGCAACCGATGTCGTTCAGGGCATTGGTTGCCATGACCGGTCACATGGGTATTGAATCGGATATGGCCGAACTCAATGAGGCTGATCGCGCCACGTTGATGCGTTACATTGCCTTGTACAAGACCCATCGAAATTGGATGCATCAAGGTCGGCAATACCGTCTGGATTCATTGGAAGAAACTGCCCTCACCCAAGAATTCGTTGCCGCCGATCAATCCCAATTTTTATTGTTCTCAGCGAACCTTGATGTACCCATTGATGAGACAACCGCTCCTTTGCGGCTAGTTGGCTTAGATAAGCAGGCCGATTATTCGGTATGTCTCGTCAACAAAGACGATATCGACCCGCTGGCCACACGCATCTTTCCCCACCCCTTAATAGAGAATGACTCAGCTGTTTTCAGTGGAGAGCAATTGATGCATCAAGGGTTGGTTCCACCATTTTTGATGCCGGATAGCATGTGGCTATTTCATGGTAAGAGAATTTAAGGCAGTTTGCATTAAAACCGAATCACTCTTCATCAATCCATCAATTACATTAAAATGATGCAGGTCAGGCTCGATGGTAGTTGAAGTTTGCGCACCTAAACCTCGCCAAACGTTGGCTAGCAGTTCGCTTTGACGAATAAATTCGCTGCGTTCGGTTCCACCCACCCACACAGTAACGGGACAGGTGTTCAGCGGTGTTAATAGCGCAGGGCTGCATCTGGTGGCCTCTTGAACATCGAGTTTTAGCTGTTGATTAAGTTTTGTATTCAACAATGGACGTAAATCGTGCACACCCGATATGGATACAACTTGCTTCACTCGGTTGACTACCGCTTCTTTTAATAATCCAGTCGATGCATAGTCACCCGAAAGTGCATCGTAGCTGACGAGCGATGTCACTAAGTGCCCACCAGCGGAATGCCCAGTTAGCACAATGGGGCCTTCGATTTGTTCAGCCGCGTGAGTAACACAGGCGCTGATGCATTCTGAAATGTTTGTTACGTTGATTGTTGGGCACAAGGGGTAAGAAGGGATGACAACCGTATAACCCGCATCGTTTGCCCCTTTAGCAAAGCAAGACCATGTGTCTTTACTAAACGCCACCCAATACCCACCGTGCACAAAAAACAATAAGCCTTTTGACGGTTGATTCTGTGGTTCAAACACATCATAGACCAAGCGTGCACGATGTTGATTGGTATCGTTTTGACTTGAACTGGCATAAGAAACATTTAAAGTCGCGTTGCTGTGCTGCATTCTAAACAGCTGACTTTCCTGCTCCCACCGTTCGATGTAGGCATCCGCATCCGGAATATGCGCTCTGTTGGCGTAGGCATCGTCCCAGTCTGTAATTCGCGGTATAGGTGTCACGTGCTAAAGTTCCTAGGCTGTTGTACTACTAGCTTAGCACTGGGGGATGAACATGCCATTAGATCGCAAAGAATGGAGATTTTTGTTTCGCACACTTTCAACAACTTTCCTCGCTTGCTGTTTAACGGCAAGCATACCCATCCACGCCAATGAACTTGGTCTTGCAGACGCCGTGCGTAAGGCAGATGTAGACTTAATAGAAAGCCTCATTGCGAAAGGCGCTGATGTCAACAAACGGGACGGTCGATTAACGCCGCTTGCAATCGCGGCGGTTCGAGGCGATCTGGGGAGCGTAAAACAGCTGCTGGCAGCTGGTGCAGATCCAAACGCGACTAGCTTGAACGGTGCGAATGCCTTGTCTATGGCCACTCGAAGCTGCAACGCCACCCAAGCGTTGCTTCGTGAACTCATCAACGCTGGCGCAGACCTTGAAAATCGCTCGGGGGTTGGCATAACGCCATTGATGTTTGCTGTTCAGGAAGAGCTGACAGAGACAGCCTTGATGCTCATTGACGCGGGCGCGGATGTACAAACGCTTAACCCCTTTGGGGAAGGCATTTTAAGCTACGCGATTTACACGGAAAACACCCAGCTGATCAACAAAGCGATTGATTTGAAGGTCGATGTTTCTCAGCTTCGATATTTGTACACCACGGTGGACTACGATCCACCGGGAATGAAAGACTCGGTATCGCATCACACCTTGTTATGTTCCAAAAGCTAATTCACAAAAAATACAATACCTGTTGCCGGATTATGATGTGATGCTATGCGACGGGAATTGTCTGACCGTTTACTGCTGATACAGTAACGAATGTTCATTGGCGAATAAGTGAACATGTTCTGCCGGGGCTGTCATACGCAGATTGGAATTGCGCGCATCCCGATGGATGCCGGTAAGCTTGGCAATAGCTGACACGCCATTGGCATCCGGCTCGAAATATACCTGCGTGACCTCGCCTAAAGCTTCCGCTATTTTTACCGTGGCTTCAATGGCGTAGTTATCTGAATTGGTCACTTCCATATGTTCCGGTCGAATACCCACATTGACGTGTAGCCCTTTCTTTTCTTCAGTAGTGGGTACGTTTGATTTTATCGTACCGTTACCACGATCAACACTGACCGTCGTTTGCGTACCTGTTTCAACGATTTTCCCCGGCAGAAGGTTCATCGCAGGCGATCCGATAAACTGAGCCACGAATTCGTTTTCTGGTTTTTCGTACAAATCCAGTGGTGAACCCACTTGAGCGATGCCCTTATTCGCTAGCACCACTATTCGCGTGGCTAGGGTCATCGCTTCCACTTGGTCGTGGGTCACATACACCATCGTACTCTCAGGCATACTCTCTTTTAATTGTGCGATTTCAATTCGCGTGGCTACACGAAGCGCTGCATCTAAGTTCGACAAGGGTTCATCAAACAAATAGACCTTAGGATCTCGAACGATGGAACGCCCAATCGCCACTCGCTGGCGTTGGCCGCCTGATAGCGCTTTTGGCAAACGATCCAGGTAGTCGGTTAGCTGCAAGGTATCAGCCGCCTTGTTTACGGCAGCCTCGATCTCGGCGGCCGGCATCTTCGCCAACTTCAACGCAAAAGACATGTTCTCTCGCACCGTCATGTGCGGATACAACGCGTATGACTGGAACACCATGGCGATGCCTCGCTGAGCTGGAGGCACGTCGTTCATGCGCATCCCATCAATGGTGAATTCCCCACTGGTGATACTTTCAAGGCCTGCAATCATTCTGAGTAGAGTCGATTTACCACAGCCGGATGGCCCAACAAAAACAATGAGTTCGCCCGTTTTTATGTCTAAGTTGATGTTGTTCAGCACATTGACTGAACCTGAGTATGTTTTTTCAACATCAACCAGTTTTAAATTAGTCATCGCGTCAGCCTCTCAATATTTTTCATACTCATAAAAGTTATCAATCACTTTTTCCGCTCAACCGCGTGCTTCATGCACAGATGCTTACGAACTAGTGCTTTTCGGCAAGTAAGGCTTGATTTGGCCCAAGCATGACTTGGTTTTCATGGCTTTCAATGACTGCACCCAATTGCCCACCGAATAGTTCCCAATCTCCGTCTGGAAGATCCAGTGTGGCGTGCTCTTTACTGATATTGAACGCACAATACATCGTCGTGTTATCCAGCGTTCTCGTGAAAGTAACAACGTTTCCAGAGACGGCGATATCCGATTGCTCACCCACAGCTAATGCGGGGTGCTGTTTTCTCAGCCCAACCACAGCACGGTAATAATTCAGCAAAGAATCCCCGGCTTTGTCTTGCTCATTGACGCTAAGTGGTAAGTGTTCTTCGGGTACGGGTAGCCAAGGCTTTGATTCCGAAAAACCACCGTTATTTTTTTGTGAATCCCAAACCATCGGGGTACGGCAACCATCACGACCTTTAAACTCTGGCCAAAATTCTATGCCGTAGGGGTCTTGAAGATCTTCAAACGCAATATCGGCTTCAGGAAGACCCAGTTCTTCACCTTGATATAAACACACACTGCCTCGTAAACACATCATGAGCAGAACATAAAGCCGACGGCCTTGCTCGTCTAAATCCCAACGTGTGGTATGGCGCTTGATGTCGTGATTAGTCAACGCCCAGCAGGGCCAACCATCAGGTGCTGATTCGGTTAACTTTTGAAAAACAGACTTCACACGCTCAGCATTCAGCAATTCGCTGGATAAAAATTCGAACGTATAACACATATGGATGCGATCATTGCCTTTAGTATATTCACCCATCAACTCTAAGCCATACTGCGCATCCCCTATTTCTCCGACTGATGTAGCGGCTGGATATTCATTCAACAACGCTCGGAAACGCTTTAAAAATTCAATATTTTCCGGACGATTCTTTGAGTAGATGTGCTTTTGGTGATTGTATGGATTCACGCTAGGCGCGATGGAGCTGTTGCGTTCTTCTTTGGGCAACGGTGGATTGTCACGTAATTCTTTATCAGCAAAATAGAAATTAATGGTGTCCAATCGAAATCCGTCCACACCTCGATCCAACCAAAACCGCACGGATTCGAGTAAGGCATCTTGCACATCGTTGTTGTGCAAATTCAAATCAGGTTGGCTGGTTAAGAAATTGTGCAGATAGTACTGCTCACGCCGCCCATCCCACTGCCAAGCGGATCCGCCAAAGATTGACAACCAATTGTTCGGCGGTGAACCATCGGGCTTGGCGTCAGCCCAGACAAACCAATCGGATTTTGGATTGTTGACGGATGCCCGACTTTCAACAAACCAAGGGTGCATGTCAGAGGTATGACTTAACACTTGATCAATGATGATTCGAATGCCCAAACTATGCGCTTTCTCTATCAAACGATCAAAATCGTCTAAATTGCCAAACATCGGATCGATGTCGCAATAGTCACTGACATCGTAACCAAAGTCTTTCATTGGGGATTTAAAGAACGGAGAGATCCAAATGGCGTCCACTCCTAAAGAGGCCACATAAGGCAGTCGTTCTGTGATGCCTTTCAAATCCCCCACACCATCGCCCGAGCTGTCTTGATAGCTACGCGGATAGATTTGATAGATAACAGATCCGCGCCACCAATTCTTGTCGTTGGCAAGTTCAGAGACTGACTGTGCAATTGCGTTCGTACTCATTTATTAAGAACTCTTAAAAATTCAATAAATGCAGGTTACTTAACCGAACCCGCTAACAAACCACGCACCAAATATCGCTGCATGGCAAAGAAAACAATTAAAGGTACCGCAATAGACACAAAGGCAGAGGTTGCCAATATTTCCCAGTTTCCACCGCGGGTGCCCAGTAATTCAACAATCTGTTTTGTCATGACCGTGGTCTCACCCGATGAATCAATCAAAAACACCAAGGCAACGAGCAAGTCATTCCAAGTCCATAGAAATTGAAAAATGGCAAACGAAGCTAACGCTGGAAAAGACAGTGGCAATATAATTTTTATAAATATTTGGAATTCTGTCGCACCATCGACCCGAGCGTTTTCGATGATGTCTTTAGGCAGACCTACCATATAGTTGCGCAGCAGATATATCGCCAGCGGCAATCCAAAACCGGTATGGGCCATCCAAACACCCAGATACCCCTTGCCAATACCAATGTCATTATGAAACCTCAGCAGTGGTATTAACGCTAACTGCAGCGGCACCACCAACAATCCCACCACACAGGCAATTAATAACGCTCGCCCCGGGAAATCCATCCAAGCTAAAGCATAGGCAGCAAAGGCAGCGATTAAAATGGGAATGATGGTAGCCGGAATCGTTACCGTTAAGGTATTGAAAAAGGCCTTAGCCATACCTTCCGAATTGTTCGGATCGAACAGTACATTGCGGTAGTTGTCCATCGTAAATTCGGGCGGCTGAGTACCTGTGACAAATATTCGCGGGCCGCGTTTACCGGTAAATTCCTCGGTATGTTCGATGCGATAGTCACCGTTGGGTTGCACGGTCACCTGACCGCCCTTTTTTAACTCCGCAGTGTCGCCGGGTTTAAACACATCAATTTCACGTGAGCTTATGCCCCAGGCACTAATTTCAGCCGGTTTCTTCGATTCAAATAGATTGCCCGTAATAACAAACTTACCATCAATTTCTTTTTGCTCACTGCTAGGCGCCGCACGCAGGGTTTGATTTTGCTCAGAAGGTGCAAAGGATTTCCACCAACCACTGGTTGCGATTTGATCTGAGGTTCTAAATGAGGAAACCAATAAGCCGGCTGTGGGAAAGACCCAAAGTAACACTAAAATGAGCAACGAGATGTGCACGGCCCAAGTAAGAGACGACTTTTTGCCAGCGATGCTGTCCATTAGTTCATCTCCTTTCTTGCGTTGTACACATTCCAAATCAGAATGGGCGTCACCAACAACATAATGATCATGGCACTGGCACTTCCCACGCCCCAATCGTTTGCCCTAAAGAGCTTGTCGTACATATAATTTGCAAGAACCTGCGTTTCCCATTGCCCGTTCGTCATGGCAAACACGATATCGAATACTTTTAAAACCACGATGGTGATGGTGGTCCACACAACCACAATCGTACCCATGATCTGTGGCACTTTGATTTTGAAAAATATTTGAAAAGGATTCGCCCCATCGATAACAGCCGCCTCAACCGTTTCTTCTGGAATGCCACGAAGCGCGGCTGACAAAATAACCATGGCAAATCCGGTCTGTATCCAAACCAGCACAATCATTAAAAAGAAATTATTCCAAAAAGGCATGGTCAACCAGGTGTTCGGCTCAGCGCCCCCGAAAAACAGATACACGGCATTAAGCACACCAATTTGATCTTGCTCAACCGGTCGCGTGTCGTACACCAACTTCCAGATAACCGCAGCCCCGACGAACGAGATGGCCATCGGCATAAAGATTAATGATTTGGCGATGTTGCCCCATTTCACCCGATCCGAGAGCTGGGCAGCGAGCAGACCAAAGGCGGTGGATAACGCGGGCACGATTAACAACCACATGATGTTGTTTTTAATGGCTTCCCAGAATTTCGGCTCGCTCGCCAACTGACGATAATTGTCCAATCCTACGAAGCGCGGTTCACCTCCGGGCACACGCTCCTGCACCGACATGCGAAGCGTTTCAAACACAGGATAGGCAAGATACAAACCCAGAGCCGCCAGCGCTGGAAACAAAAACAACCAGGGCCGGATTATGTTAGCGCGGTTGATGTTTTTGCCCGCGTTCGGGCCACTGGCAGGAAATAAAACTTTATCTAAAAACTGATTGGAAAAATAAAAGTAGCCGACACAGCCGCCTACGCCTAGAACGATGGTGAGTAAACCTTGAAGCGCAGGATGCATGTCAACTCCATACCATTAACCAAACAAGACGAGCGTCGAAAGCTGTCACCACAGACCGGCCAACACCCTCGCGTAAATCGATTCATCCGCCATCGGATCAACCCCGGTTAGAAGAGTCGGTGCTTTTCACCGGAATTGATGCGATGGCGGTTACGTCTTACTTCAATGAATCCCAACTGTCCTGAATAGCTTTGGCCACTTCAGTGGCGTCTTTGCCACCCGCGTAGTCAACCATGCCAGTCCAGAACGAGCCCGCACCCACACCACCGGGCATCAGATCCGATGCATCGAAGCGGAAGGTAGTTGCACCTAACAGAATTTCTCCCATGCCGCGCAGGGCATCGGTTGCATACAAGTCCACATTGACACCCTTGTGAGGCGTTAAGAAACCTGTTTGCGCCATCCAAACTTCATGGCCGATTGGCGACTTTAGGAATTCCATCAACCCGCGAGCTGCAGGACTGTCGTCGGTGATGGCAAACAAAGTGCCCGCGCCCAGAACCGGGTTACCCAGATCTTTATCTGCATAAGACGGGAAGTAGAAGAAATCCGCATCTTCTCCAACAACGGTGCCTTCTGGAAAGAAAGCCGGAATGAAAGACGCTTGACGGTGCATGTAGCACTGCGGCGGAGATGAAAACAGCCCCTTGGGTGAATCACGGAAATCCGTTGAAGCAACCACACCGGCCCCACCGGCAACGTAATCATCATTACGTGCAAACGCACCGAATTCATCAATGGCCGCGATCACACGCTCATCGGTGAATGGGATTTCGTTAGCCACCCATTGGTCATACACGTCAGTGGGCTGTGTACGAAGCATCATGTCTTCAACCCAGTCGGTTGCCGGCCAACCGGTAGCACCACCCGAACCCAGACCGATACACCAAGGCGTTCCACCATCAGCAACGATTTGATCGGTGAGTTCCTTCAAGGCTTCCATCGTTTCGGGAATTTCATAGCCTGCGTCTTCAAAGTTCTCTGGCGAATACCAAACCAGCGATTTGACATCCACTTTGTAGAAAAAGCCGAACAATTCGTCCTTACCATCAGCGCCAGTGTAGGTGCCTAAATCAACCCAGGAATCACCGGCCGCGTAGTTCTCGACAACCCAATCAGCTACGTCCTGCCCAAGCGGAGACAAGAAACCACGGGAAGCCATATCAGCGGCCAAACCCGGCTGCGGGAACACCGCAATGTTGGGCGCGGAACCCGCTTCCGCATCAATCATAATTTGTTGTTCAAAACTGTCAGAACCGGTGTAGCGAACATCGGCACCGGTCGCCTCAGCAAAATACGCCAACACATTTTCAACAGTTTCTTGGTCAGGCCCTAACCAAGGACCGAATACCGTCAGCTCTTCACCACTAAAGTCGAGCTTCTTCAATTCCTCAAAGCTTTCCCAGTTGAAGTCACCTTCACCTGGGGCAAATTTAAGGTCAGCGGCCAACGCGGGTGTGCCAGCCATCACAGCGGCGGCAACACCGGCAGTCAACACATTCTTTACGAACAATTTCATGCATCCTCCATAGGGGTTTCGTGGCGCCAAATCAGTCCCAGTTCGGACCTGCCAACATTCATCCAAAGCGCCTTGAATAGACAGTATCAGTTAGCTTATGGTTAATGTCAAGACGCTGTATTGCCTCCGGTGTCTCGACTTTTGACCAAAAATACGGGTGTCTTGGAATATCCAAACCGATTTGGGCCGTCGTGGAACGGCAGTGGTATGGTTAACCTATGAACTTGAAGCAACTCTCGGAACATTTAGGCCTATCGCAAACGACGGTCAGTCGAGCGCTGAATGGCTACCCAGAAGTCAGTGAAAGCACTCGCAAGCGGGTCCAGCTTGCGGCCGCGGAAGGCAACTATCGACCGAACTTGCGCGCCATGAGCTTGGCAACCGGCAAAGCTATGACCATCGGGCATGTCATCCCGGTGGCTGATCAGCACGATGTCGTAAACCCCATTTTTGCTGAGTTCGTGGCCGGCGCCAGCCAAGTGTATAAACAGCATGGTTACGAACTCACCCTCACCATCGCCGAAACCCGCAATGAGGAATCCATCTATCGAAGCATTGCCGCCAGAGGTGCTGTTGATGGGGTGATTGTGCATTCACCCAAACGCACCGAGCCACGCCTGGCCTTATTAAGGGAAATCGGCTTACCGTTTGTGGTGCATGGTCGCGTTAGCGAATCCGACACCCCTTACAACTGGATTGATATGAACAATCGGCGTGCCTTTAAGCAAGCCACCCAGTTGCTGATCGATTTAGGTCACACAGACATCGCTCTTATCAACGGCGATGAAAGCCTAAACTTTGCTTGGCTTCGGCGGCTGGGATTTGAAGACGCCATGCGCGAGAATAAGCTGCCAATCAAAAAAGCGCTTATGGCCTCTGCCGATCTCACCGAAACCTTTGGCTATCAAACCGCCTCTGCCTTGCTTAAGTGTAGCGATTGCCCGACCGCATTTTTGGCATCTTCCTACGTGGTGGCGCTGGGCATTCGCCGAGCGATTGGGCAAGCGGGGCTGCAAATGGGTAAAGACATCTCCGTCATTATTCATGACGATGAATTGTCGTATTTTGATAACGATGGGGCCATCCCTCAATTTACCGCCACCCGATCATCGGTTAGAGAAGCCGGCATATTGGCAGCCGATATGCTGTTAAAACAAATCGACGATCCCACCCTATTTCCGCAAAATACCTTGCTTGAATCTCACTTAACTATGGGATTATCCACAGGCCCTGCAAAACGAGCCTAGTCCACTCGCCCATTACGGCATCATCGCAGACGAATTCAGGTAATGTGCGAAGGCACATTAGCAGCGTTCATTCATTAGGATTCCACCGCGATGACATCAACCTCGAACCAACACGCTAGCGGCGCACCTTTTAAGCGTGTGCTGATCACGGGTGGCAATGGCAATATCGGCCGCTTGATTGCTGATGAACTGCTTAAGCTGGGTGTGGCAGTAGTGAAGTTTGATATTCCTGGCACGGAACCAGAAACGTTACACGATGCTGAAACGGTGGTGGTGGGAGACATTCGAGACAAAGAGCAGGTTCGCAAGCTATTTTCCGACCATCAACCCGACGCCGTTATTCATTTAGCCTCTCTGCTATCAGGGAGTTCGGCAGAATCACCCAGTGCGGCATGGGAGATCAACGCGAATGCCTCGTTTCATTTACTTGAACTGGCGGTTGAATTTAACGTAAACCAATTTTTCTTTGCCAGCACCATGGCCACTTACGGTAACGATGTGCCAGACCCGATGCCCGAAGACACCCCCCAGTGGCCTGCCAATTTATACGGCGCCACAAAGGTGGCTGTGGAAAGAGCGGGCGTGTACTTTAAGCAGGCCCACGGGTTAGATTTCCGATGCTTGCGTTTCCCTTTAGTTTTTTCACCCTTCGCACCGGCATCGGCCGTAACAGCATTTCCCTCGCACGCATTTAAAGCCGCCAGTAAACCAGACTTTAAAGACACATTTATTTTTCCTGTAGAACCTCACGTAGGCGTGTCCTCGATGCTGCTAAGCGATGTCATCACCGGCACGATAAAGTTCTTGTTAACGGACAAAGCCAAACTGACTCGACATACCTATTCAGTGCATGGTTATTTCGTTTCCGCACAAAACGTGCTGGATGAAATT
Organism: uncultured Granulosicoccaceae bacterium; assembly: GCA_937930305.1. Lineage (GTDB taxonomy): Bacteria > Pseudomonadota > Gammaproteobacteria > Granulosicoccales > Granulosicoccaceae > Granulosicoccus. The sequence goes on from CALGLE010000020.1 coordinate 50,440, forward strand.
CAACGCCGTGTGCCTTCATTCAAAGCAGAATTCGTTATCGATGAAACCGTCAATGATTTGTTGAGTGCGTGGCCGAATGTTGTCGTTGACGAGAGCGCGCGCAAAGATTGGGGTTGGGCACCCGAGTTTGATTTTCAAGCATCCGCCGACTGGCTTATGCACTACTTCCAATCTGATCACGCATAAGTATGTCAAACAACCAACCTAAACTCACCGAAGGTTCCATTCCGCGACATTTGGTGCGTTTAGCCATTCCCTCTTCGATGGGGATGATATTCAACACGCTCTACAACCTGTGCGACTACTGGTTTGCCGGACGTTTATCCAGTGACGCCTTAGCGGGTGTATCCATCGCGAGCAGTGTGTTCTTTTTGTTGATCGCCGCCGGCATCGGATTACAAATTGGTGCATCCGCCGTGATCGCGCCAGCCGTAGGCGCAAACAAAAAATCAGAAGCGTTGCGCTGGTCTCGAGAGGTGATCGGTTTATCACTGGTCATTAGCGCGGTGGTCATGTTGCTTGGGGCAGTTTTCACAAACTCCTTGGTCAGTTTATTGGGGGCTGAACCTCATGTAGCGCCCTACGCGATTACCTATATTCGATACACCCTCGTCGCTGTACCCGCATTCATGGTGGGGTTTGCCGCCGCAGGCATTTTAATGGCGTTCGGAGACACCAAATCTAACCGCAACGCATTGGCTATTGGATTGATACTAAACATCCTGCTTAACCCGTTATTGATGTTTGGTTTTGGATGGGGTGTTGCAGGCTTAGCCATAGCCACCGGACTAATCAAAGTAATAACCGCCTTCTATCTGCTTTACAAAATTGGTTTGGTGACAGAATCCAAGCCACCAAAGCCCGCTTTTACAGTGAAACAATGGTTGCCATTAGTACAACAAGTATTACCTGCAAGTTTCAATATGTTGTCGGTTATTTTAGGCAGCTTCATTACTGTGGCATTGATTGGTCGGTTCGGCAGCCAACACATTGCTGGCTTCTCCATTGGCTTACGTCTGGAGCAACTTTTACTGCTGCCGGCGTTGGGAATGAACAGCGCGGTGATGGCCATAGCCGGACAAAATTTTGGTGCAGGAAATATTGAGCGCATACGCCAAACTTACCTAACCAGTTTAAAGTTGGGTCTTTTGATGGCCGCCGTCTCGATCCCCATCATGGTGTTTCTGTCGCCGCTACTGATGACTCTATTCACTGACAACTCAGAAATCGTGAGCACCGGTACGGCCTACTTAAGAATTGATGCGATCGCCTTCTATGCTTATGTGGTTTTATTTTTAACCACAGCCACGTTGCAATCCATCAAACAACCGCTATTCCCAATGGCCCTGGGGGTTGCGCGTCATCTTGTCGTACCAGTTTCGATTAACATACTTTTAATCGTATACCTAGGGTTTCCAATGATAAGCGTGTTTTATACCCTTATAAGCGTGGTTTTAGTCAGCGCCATAAGCGCCCATGTATTCACCTCTTGGCGGCTACAAATACTCCAAAGCCACACCGCCGGATACATTCACAAGGGTCAGAAACAAACGTCACTACCTGCATTACCGGGAAAGTAAAGAAACCCATGTTACGATCCAGCGACTTAGGGCAGGAAAACAGTCGTGAATCGAGAATATTTAAAACGCGCAGATCGAACCCCATCGACCGACCATGCGGATGTCCGTGACACAGTTCAAACCATTTTGGATGACATTGAGTCCGGTGGTGATGAAGCGGCGTTGCGATATGCCGCGAAATTTGATCAATATGAAGGAGCTATTCTGCTGGACGAAGCGGGGATTAAAGCGGCCAGTGATGCCGTTCCTGCCCGTTTAAAAGACGACATTGCGTTTGCTCATGACAACGTTCGGCGATTTGCTGAAGCACAAAAAGGCTCACTGCAGGACACCACCTTAGAGATCCACCCTGGCTTCACTTTAGGTCAGAAAAATGTGGCTTGCCAAACCGCAGGTTGTTACGTTCCTGGCGGTCGTTACAGCCATATCGCCAGTGCGATTATGACGGTAACCACCGCGAAAGTGGCCGGTGTTGAAAACATCGTGGTCTGCTCACCGCCTCGCCCCGAGATTGGTATCGCACCCGCAATCGTGCACGCAGCTCATGTGTGTGGGGCAGACAAGATACTCGCCATGGGTGGTGTGCAGGGTGTTGCCGCTATGACGTTTGGTTTATTTGATCTGCCTAAGGCCGATATTTTGGTTGGACCAGGAAATCAATTTGTCGCCGAAGCCAAGCGTATTTTGTTTGGTCGTGTTGGAATTGATATGTTCGCAGGGCCGACCGACAGTTTAATTCTTGCCGACGAAACCGCTGACGCACACATCGTTGCTACCGATTTAGTCAGTCAAGCGGAACACGGATACAACTCCCCTGTTTGGTTGGTCACGTCAAGCAAAGCATTGGCAGAAGAAGTCATGCAACGAGTGCCTGGCTTAATCGATGATTTGCCCGACACCAATCGCGACAATGCAGCAGCTGCCTGGCGCGACTACGCTGAAGTTATTTTATGTGCTGATCGAGAAACGATGGCAGCTACTTCAGATGAATACGCTCCCGAACACCTCACGGTTCAAGCCGAGGATTTGGATTGGTGGCTAAACCGATTACGTTGCTATGGCTCATTGTTTCTGGGTGAAGAGACCACCGTCTCGTATGGCGATAAAGCGTCGGGCACGAATCACGTTCTACCCACTTCGCGAGCTGCCAAATACACCGGCGGCTTATCGGTTCATAAGTTTATGAAAACGGTGACCTGGCAACGGGCCACAAGAGATGCCTCGAAACCCGTCGCGGAAGCAACCGCTCGTATATCCAGGCTGGAAGGCATGGAAGGCCACGCCCGAGCAGCCGATGTGAGACTGGCCAAATATTTCCCGGATGAGACGTTCGATCTGACCGCTTCCGATTAACCTTAGGAATTTATAACACCATGACTGTCAGTGAGAAAATGGTTAGCGACCTGGTGGCTAACGACGTCACCTTCGCCACGACTGTGCCCTGCAAGCAATTGGGCACGGTTATCGATTTAATCGAAGAGAATGATGCCATTCACCACGTGCCCTGTAACAAGGAAGATGAAGGCATGGGCTTAGCAGCCGGTGCGTTCATGGGTGGGAAACGCCCTACGATCATTATGCAAAACACCGCGATCGGTGTGACTGTGAATACACTCGTTACGTTAACTCAGTACTACCGCATGCCACTGCCCATGCTCATTAGCTATCGCGGAGAACTGGGCGAGCCTGTGGCTTGTCAGGTTGAGATGGCAGTACATACCAAAGGTCTATTAGAACAACTCAAGATTCCAACGTTTCATTTCCATCACCCCGATGATGTGGGTGAATTCGATGCGATCTTAAAACACACGTTTATGTGCAACAAGCCGGTGGCTATTCTGACCGACGCAAGCTTTTGGCAGGGGTATTGATCATGATTCGTTCTGAAGTTATCAAATCCTTAGTACCCGTATTGGCTGAGCAATTGGTAGTTTGCAACATCGGGCTGCCGAGCCAAGAATTGCACCTGCTCGATGATCGAGAAACCAATTTTTATATGCTAGGAACCATGGGGTTATCATCTTCCATTGGTTTGGGCTTAGCACTAGCTCAAGATAAAACGGTTATTTCCATCGATGGAGACGGTTCCGTTTTAACCAACTTGGGAACCCTTCCCACCATCGCAAACAATGTAGCAAACAACTACATTCTGCTCATCATTGATAACGGTAGCTATGGATCCACCGGTGATCAGCCCACCTACGCGGGTAAGAAAACCTCGCTTACAGCCGTCGCAGAAGCTTGTGGTTGTGAGAACGTGATTGAGTGTCAGGCTGAAGAGGCACCTGCTGTATTACAAAAAGCCATCGACAGTCAACAAATGACGGTTATCGTATGTAAGTGTGAGTCGGGCAACATCAAAGTACCTGTGATCACCATGGACCCCGTGGTCATTCGCGACAGATTTATGAAAGCGGTCGCCAGTTAGATAATGCTTTAACCCGTTTCAGCCGATGACGACGATAAATTGTCGTTATCGGCTCGTTCTTCAAAACTGCGGGTAATCATACTGGGGGACAAACACGCCACTCGGCGGTAGTCCGTTGGCGGTATGCCCAAATTTGCTCCGAAGAAACGGGTGAAACTGGCTTGCGAGGCGAAGCCAAGGTCCAATGCGATGGACGTAACCGGCTGATCACTATAGACCAGTCGTTCCAAAGCAAACTCCATTCTAAGCATGTTCATGTACACGTTTGGGGTAACGCCTAAGTTATCTCGAAACAGTCGATAGAAATGGGGCCTTGATAAACCGGCGGCACGCGCGATGTCATCCAACGGCAATACGTTTCGAATCTGACTGTTCATGATGGTTAGGCTTTTTCGAATTCGTGGATCACTTGTTTCCAACCGATTCGAAGGTAATTCGCCCACCCCAGTCTCATCACGTGACTCGAAACAGGAGCCGATTAAGAGACGCAAACGTGTTTCTAACGCGTGGTGATAACCGGGTTGCTTATCAGGCGCTGGTGGCTGAATAAGCGCTAACAAATGATCTAAGTGATCTTTCAATTCCGCGGTTACTGGAAATGAAGGTGTATCGAAGCTTAACCACTCGGGGTCACCAGAGAATTTCGTGGCATACCACATCGGGTTTAAGTCAATGGATATGACAGTGGCTGGAGCCGTTGACTTTGCAACAAGCACTTCGTTGGGCAAAAATGAATCGATTGCGACAGCTCTATCCATTGATAGAGTCGTGGCCACGTTATCTAATTTGCAAGTGACATCGTCGCCACTAATTAAAAACAGCAGTTGCCCCTCACGATGGGCATGCAATACTTTCGCACGATTTAATTCGACATAACACAAGCGACCAAAATCGCCGTGACAAACAGTTATCGCGCGGCTCATCGCCTCGCTCCTTTATTTTTGCATTGAGTCAGTCCGTGAAATAAATAAAAAACGAGGGCCCTAATCCAATTAAGGCATACGTAAACTTAATAGACTACGAAGGCGAACTGAACAAATTCAATTTGCAAAAAAACGCGTAGATAAAACCCCTCGTCCGCAAGCGCATACAAACCCTGTAGCATTTGGTCGCATAAAACACTTAAACCTAGGTTGTTGTATGAGCTCACACCAAGTTGCAGATAGAGTGCCAGTTTTTCACGCAATTGAAACCCGTACATCTGTACGGTCGTTTTTAAATGACCCGGTAGATCGACAGGTTATTGAGCAAATATTATCGCTTTCAAGCCGAGCACCCAGTGGTACCAACATGCAACCTTGGCAAACAAGAGTTTTCACTGGAGAACCTTTACACCAACTGTGCTCTGTTGTTTGCGATGCGTTTGATCAACAGCCACGCGGTTACAAAAGCGAGATGCGCTATTACCCGGAGCAATGGTTCGAACCATTCATATCCCGTCGTCGTAAAGTGGGCTGGGACTTGTATGGTTTACTCAACATTCAGAAGGGCGACAAAGCTCGCATGCATGCTCAGCATCGTCGAAATTACGAATTTTTCAATGCACCCGTAGGCATGCTTTTCACCATCAATCGCGAATTAGCCACCGGCAGCTGGTTGGACTACGGCATGTTTTTGCAAAACATCATGTTGGCGGCTCGTGCGTTCGACTTACATACCTGCGCTCAAGCGGCCTGGTCTGAATTCCACCCCCAAATCCGTGAACATCTCTCCCTGCCTGATGAGGAGATGATTGTGTGTGGGATGGCCTTAGGCAAGGCCAATCCGAATGCGCCTGAAAACCAACTACGCACCGAACGTGAACCAGTTTCCCAAAATACGCAGTTTTTTGAATAAAATGGCATCAGCTGAATAATTTTTCGACCCATATTGGCCTAGTCCTGATCCATTCGGGTTGATCTTGAGTAAACAGTCAGTAATCGTGATGGACTTGGACCATGGGAATCATGAACGACGAGCGCCCCAAACGACGCGGAGCTGCGGAAATCGCTAGCATGTTGCGCCGAAGCATCATGTCAGGCGATTTAGCCTTGCGGGAGCGATTGGCCCCGGAGCGTGCGCTGGCCGCCGAATTCAGTGTAGCGCGCGGTACTGTGCGTGAAGCGCTAAACCAACTCGCTACTGAAGAGCTAGTTGAAATCAAACCCGGCAGTGGCACCTACGTCATCTACGAAGCCTCGAATCTGCCCAACCCAGTGATGTTAAGCGCCCGACCAGAAACCCTGTTTGACGCGCGCAAGGTCATTGAACCCGACGTGTGTGCGATGGCAGCAAGCAATCGTCGCCAACAGGACGTTGACCAGCTACTTGCCCTGGTCAGTAGTTACAGTACCAACGACGTGGCGGAACAAGCAGATGCCGATGCAGAATTTCACGAATTGATCGCGAAAGCGTCAGGCAACGAAGCGATGGCTTGGTTTGTTAACCAATTGCACGGTGCTCGACACCAAGAACCTTGGGCAAGACTTCGTCAAGTGGCAATGAGCAGTGAATTTGCTATCCAACACATGCAGCAGCACCGCCAAATTGTCGATGCCATTCACCGCCGAGATACCGCTCAAGCACGCCAACTGATGTTGGACCATTTAGAGCTTGAACGTTCATTGCTTGTCGCAGGTTCGAACATGGCAGCCACCGCTTAACAGAAAGCCGGATTTAAGGCATTAGATTTGTTTTAAAGAATTGCTTGGCTGCATCCGAGCCTCATTCGGTGTTTGATTAAATTCTTGTTTAAATAACCGGCTGAAATGTGATGGGCTAACAAAACCTGTTGCGATCATTATGTCTCGGATGGGAACAGCTGTCTGCGATAGTAATTGATAACTTCTCTTAAGCCGCAATTTACGATAAAAAGCCATTGTCTTTTCGCTCATGAACTGATTGAACAAGCGGTTAAGTTGTCTTTCGCTCACCCCAACCGCTGCTGCCAACTGAGGCAAATCCAAAGGATCTGTGACGTGATTTTCCATCAGCGTAATGGCTGATATGACCCGCATATTATGGGTTTGATACCGTATGGCATGACCGGAACGCTGCGGCGTTTTTGCCTCTCTAGCATGGACATGCGACCACCAATCACTGACTTGCTGCGCAAACGCTTTTCCATGCTGCGTATCGATGACTGCCAGCATTAAATCCACAGGCGCAGTCCCTCCAGCACAGGTGACACGATCGGCATCCACTACAAACAATTGCGCCGCAACTGTGACGTCCGGATAGCGTTCCTCAAACGCTTCGTTGAGCGCCCAATGCAACGTCATTTCACGACCTCTTAACAAACCTGCGCGCGCAAGCATTAATGGGCCTGCGGCCAACCCACCCACTACAATTTTCTGTCGAGCCAGCTGCCTCAGCCAATCCAATAAACGCGGCTGTTTAGCTTCTTCAGAGTCGTTCGAAGCCACCACGAGCACCAAGTCATATCCCACACGCTCACCGACATGCGCGTTTGCTGGAATGATGGCACCACAAGAGGCGGTTGCTCTGGCCCCTTGCGCGGGGATGTTCCAAATTTCGTACAGATTTCGACCTGCTAATTCGTTGGCGGCGCGAAGAGGTTCCACGGCGGCTGAGTACGTTAACAGCGAAAAACCGTCAATTAATAGGAACCCAATTCGAAAAGGCTCCGTTTTATGGTTGGAAAAAGCCTGCAATGTCTTTTATAAGCCAGTAATTGTCTATAACAGAATATACTAAAGATTCACCAAAGAGCATCTTAGGCAGCGACAGATTTGGGCGCGAGCACACAGTTCATGGCGAAAGCAGAAGACAGAGGTGGAGTTTGGAAATCGGGTCATGGGCGGGGCCGGCATGTACCGAAAGGACGCCAGCTTAGCGATTCGGCACAAGACTCGGTGCGCGCGCTGTTGGGTGATGCACCCAGGAGCTCTGAACTTCTCATCGAACACCTGCACCGGTTGCAAGATCATTTTGGTCATTTATCGATGGCACATCTGCATGCCCTGGCCGAAGAGATGTCGATGGCCCAATCAGAAGTTTATGAGGTCGCCACCTTTTACGCCCACTTCGATGTCGTAGCCGATGGTGAAAATCCACCGCCTGCCCTGACTATTCGGGTGTGTGATTCATTATCGTGCGAACTCGCCGGTGCTCAGGCGCTAAAGAGTGCGTTGGAAGATGGCTTAGATGCATCACAAGTGCGGGTGCTACGTGCACCGTGCATGGGACGATGCCAATCAGCACCCACCCTAGAGATTGGTCACAAGCACATCGACCACGCAAGCGTTGAAAAAGTTAACGCAGCGATAAGTGCTGGCGACTTTTCCGCTGACATTCCCAGCTACGAAACTTTCACCCAATATCAAAAAGACGGCGGTTATCAAACCGTTGAATCTTTGCGTGCAGGCAAACGCACTGTGGATGAAGTGCAAGACGCGGTGTTGGCTTCTGGTTTAAGAGGTTTGGGGGGCGCTGGTTTTCCATCGGGTCGTAAATGGTCTTTCGTGCGCGCTGAAAAAGGTCCACGGTATCTAGCCATCAATGGTGATGAGGGTGAGCCAGGAACATTTAAAGATCGGCATTATTTAGAGTCAGTTCCACACCTTTTTCTAGAAGGCGTCTTAATTGCTGCGTGGGCGGTGGATGCCGAACGTGCATACATCTATATGCGCGACGAATACCCCGCGGTATTGCATATTCTCGCCACTGAAATCAAAGCACTGGAACAAGCGGGACTGGTCGAGGCCGGTTACATCGAAGTGCGCCGAGGCGCTGGTGCCTACATTTGTGGCGAAGAGTCCGCCATGATTGAATCCATTGAAGGCAAACGCGGATTACCTCGTCACCGCCCCCCGTATGTGGCCCAAGTCGGCTTATTCAATCGGCCCACATTAGTGCATAACGTGGAAACCTTGCATTGGATTACACGGATCTGTCGTGAAGGCCCAGAAGTGTTAAACCAACACGAAAAGAACGGACGGGTTGGCTTACGCAGTTATTCTGTATCCGGGCGGGTAAAAGAGCCTGGGGTGAAAGTACTGCCTGCAGGGTCCACCATCACAGACATCATTAAAGCGAGCGGCGGCATGCTGGACGGACACACCTTTAAGGCGTATCAACCCGGCGGCCCTTCATCGGGAATTTTGCCCGCATCCATTAACGATGTGCCATTGGACTTCGACACCTTACAACCCTTGGGCAGTTTTATCGGCTCAGCCGCTGTTGTCGTTCTATCGAATCAAGACAGTGCAAAGGCTGCTGCGTTAAACATGCTGAAATTTTTTGAAGACGAAAGCTGTGGCCAATGCACACCGTGCCGGGTTGGTTGCAGCAAAGCCGTGCAATTAATGCAGGCCGATAGTTGGGATCAACCATTACTGGAATCCTTGTGCGAAACCATGGCCGATGCCTCTATTTGCGGTTTGGGGCAAGCCGCACCTAACCCCATTCGCATGGTGATGAAACACTTCACTTCGGAGATTCAATCATGAGTAACCTCGCATCTGAAGAACTCCCGATGGTGACATTTACGCTCGATGGTGCATCCGTCACCGCACGCGCAGATCAAACGCTGTGGGACATTGCTAAAACCGCCGGCACCACCATTCCTCACCTTTGTCATGCGGATCAACCCGGTTATCGCGCCGATGGCAATTGCCGGGCGTGCATGGTGGAGATTGAAGGCGAACGAACCTTGGCGGCATCCTGTGTGCGCACACCCACCGACGGCATGGTTGTCAACACCCAAAGTAATCGCGCCATTGCGTCTCGAAAAATGGTGGTGGAATTATTACTCGCAGACCAACCAGAGCGCGATCAATCCCACGATAAAAGCTCTCACCTTTGGGCCATGGCCGATGAGCAAGGGGTAAGTAGCAGTCGATTCCCCGCCATTGAAATCGAACGCGTGCCGTTACTTGACGATTCTCACGTGGCGATGCGAGTGAATCTGGATGCCTGCATACACTGCAATTTGTGTGTTCGAGCGTGCCGAGAAGTGCAAGTCAATGACGTGATTGGGATGTCGGGCCGAGGCCAAAACGCTCGCATAATGTTTGATTTTTCTGACCCCATGGGCGAGAGCACCTGTGTTGCTTGTGGCGAATGCGTTCAAGCCTGCCCAACCGGTGCGTTAATGCCAGCAACTTTGCTTGACGATGCGCAAGTGGGTGACAGTGAAGTGGTCGATGACACCGTGCGTTCAGTGTGCCCTTACTGTGGAGTGGGCTGCCAAGTGGACTTCAACGTACGCGATAATAAAATTGTTTGGGTTGATGGGGCGGCAGGTCCTGCCAACGAGCAACGCTTATGCGTTAAAGGCCGATTTGGATTTGATTATATACAACACCCTCACCGACTGACTAAACCCTTAATTCGACGGGAAAACGCACCTCCTAAGGGCTTAAACGTCAATCCAGACAATGTTATGGCGTTTTACCGAGAAGCCTCTTGGGACGAGGCGCTGGATGTTGCCGCTAACGGAATGACTTCCTTAGTTCAAGAACACGGCGGTAAAGCCATTGCGGGTTTTGGCTCAGCTAAATGTTCCAATGAAGAAGCCTATTTATTTCAAAAACTCATTCGCACCGGCTTTGGGCACAACAACGTGGATCATTGCACACGCCTATGTCACGCATCTTCGGTCGCAGCCCTGTTAGAAAATGTGGGCTCGGGGGCTGTAACCGCAACATTCAACGAAATTGAAAACGCTGATTGCGCCATCGTTATTGGCGCGAATCCAATTGAAAACCACCCAGTTGCGGCCACCTACTTTAAGCAATTTGCTAAACGCGGCGGCAAGTTAATCGTGATGGACCCCCGTGGTGTGGGATTGGCAAAGTATGCAACCCATGCCTTGCAATTTAAGCCCGGTAGTGATGTGGCGATGTTAAATGCCATCATGCACACCATCGCAAAAGAAAAACTGTATGACGAGCAATACATCCAAGGATTTACCGAAGGTTGGGATGCACAGCGCGAACACTTAAAAGACTATTCACCGGAAAGAATGTCTGAGGTGTGTGGCATTGATGCAGAAACCTTAAAAACTGTTGCGCGTACATTTGCCGGTGCACGCGCTGGCATGATTTTCTGGGGTATGGGAATCTCACAACACATACACGGCACCGACAACTCACGTTGTTTAATTTCTTTGGCGCTGATGTGTGGCCATGTGGGTCGACCCGGTTCCGGATTACATCCCCTGCGAGGGCAAAACAATGTGCAAGGCGCCTCGGACGCTGGCCTCATCCCCATGTTTCTACCCGACTATCAATCCGTCACCGACGATGGTGTGCGCAGTGCGTTCACCGATATTTGGGGTACCGAAGATTTCTCCAGCGAGAAAGGTTTGACCGTGGTGGAAATCATGGATGCCATTCACGCGGGCAACATTCATGGCATGTACATCTTGGGCGAGAACCCAGCGATGTCTGATCCCGATGTGGAACACGCGCGAGACGCGTTAGCAGCGCTGAAGCATCTCGTTGTGCAGGACATATTTCTCACGGAAACGGCCAACTACGCCGATGTGATTTTACCCGCGGCCGCATGGCCTGAAAAATCAGGCACTGTCACCAATACCAACCGACAAGTACAAATGGGACGACCGGCAGTAACACCACCGGGGGACGCCAAAGAGGATTGGTGGATTACCACGCAACTGGCTAATCGTTTGAATTTGAATTGGCAGTACACCCACCCCAAAGACGTTTTCAATGAGATGAAAAAATCCATGAAATCGTTTGACAACATTACCTGGGAGCGACTAGAAAAAACAGCCGTGACGTATCCCAGTTTGTCTCCTGATGATCCAGGTCAGGCCATCGTATTTAGCGACGGATTCCCACGTCCTGAAGGGCGAGCTAAATTCACACCGGCAGATGTTATCGCCCCCAGTGAAGTGCCTGATGAAGAATACCCCATGGTACTCATCACAGGCCGCCAGTTAGAACACTGGCACACCGGTTCAATGACTCGACGTTCAATCGTGCTAGATACCATCGAACCCGAAGCCAATTGTTCTATGCATCCGCGCACTCTAAGAGCGCTGGGGGCAAAAGCCGGTGACAGAATTCGATTAACCACACGACGTGGGTCTCTTGAGGTGATGGCAAGAGCCGATCGCGCGGTGGCCGAAGGCCAAGTGTTTATGCCGTTTGCCTTTGTTGAAGCCGCGGCGAACGTTTTAACTAATCCCGCGTTGGACCCCTACGGCAAAATTCCTGAATTTAAATATTCCGCAGTGCGGATTGAGAAAACGATGGAAACCGATACGGCTCCCGACACAGCCGTGAATTCTTGATCGCAAAACCCAACAACGACAACACTTAAACAAACCCAACAGAGTTCCAGCCCATGGCACATAAGACTGATATTGAAATCGCTCGCGCAGCGAACAAAAAGCCCATACAAGAGATCGGTGCGAAACTTGATATTCCATCGGAAGCTTTGCTGCCGTTCGGCCATGACAAAGCGAAAATTTCTGCTGACTTTATTAATTCGGTGCAAAAAAACAAAGATGGCAAATTAATATTAGTCACAGCCATCAACCCAACTCCTGCCGGTGAAGGTAAAACCACAACGACTGTGGGACTGGGCGATGGATTGAACGCGATTGGTAAGAAAACAGCCATTTGCATTCGTGAAGCGTCGTTAGGGCCTTGTTTTGGCATGAAAGGCGGAGCCGCCGGCGGTGGTTATGCGCAAGTCATCCCGATGGAAGACATGAACCTGCACTTCACCGGCGACTTCCACGCGATCACGTCTGCGCACAATTTGCTATCCGCCATGATTGATAATCATGTGTACTGGGGGAATTCACTGCAAATCGATACACGCAGAATTGTTTGGCGCCGGGTATTGGATATGAACGATCGCGCCTTACGGCAAATCACCACCAGTTTGGGTGGTGTAACCAATGGTTACCCGCGCGAAGCAGGATTTGATATCACGGTGGCCTCTGAGGTTATGGCGATTCTTTGTTTAGCCAAAGACATCGACGATTTACAATCCCGATTGGGTGACATCATCATCGCCTACCGACGGGATCTGTCTCCGGTGTATTGTCGTGACTTAAAAGCCGATGGTGCCATGACGGTACTGCTTAAAGATGCAGTTCAACCCAACTTAGTGCAAACCCTAGAAAACAATCCTGCCTTTGTTCATGGTGGCCCATTCGCCAACATCGCACACGGTTGTAATTCAATTGTTGCAACAACAACCGCATTAAAACTGGCGGACTATGTCGTTACAGAAGCAGGATTCGGCGCTGACTTAGGCGCTGAGAAATTCATGAACATCAAATGCCGCAAGGCAGGTCTTGCTCCAGATGCAGTAGTAATTGTTGCCACTGTTCGTGCCATGAAAATGAATGGCGGTGTCGCTAAAGAAAACCTTGATGCCGAAGACGTTGCGGCGGTTGAACGGGGTTGTTCTAACCTTGGCCGACACATTGAGAACATTAAATCTTTTGGCGTACCTGCCGTGGTCGCCATAAACCACTTCGTTAAAGATACCGATGCGGAAGTGGCGGTGGTGAAAAAATACGTAGAGAGCCTGGGTTCAGAAGCTATCTTGTGTAAGCATTGGGCCGACGGTTCTAAGGGCACCGAAGATTTAGCCAAGCGGATTGTTGAAATCGCTGAAAGCGGCGCTTCACAATTTGCACCGCTGTACGCTGATGACATGCCGCTGTTTGAAAAGATCGAAACCATTGCTAGCCGAATTTATCGAGCTGATGAAGTGCTGGCCGATCAAAAAATTCGCGACCAATTGCGTCAATGGGAAGAAGCAGGCTACGGTAATTTACCGATTTGTATGGCGAAAACTCAATACAGTTTCTCAACCGACCCTAACTTACGTGGCGCACCTACCGGCCATTCAGTACCGGTACGTGAAGTGCGCTTATCCGCCGGTGCTGGCTTTATCGTCGTCATCACCGGGGCCATCATGACCATGCCTGGATTGCCTCGCGAACCCGCAGCTGAAGTGATTCGTTTTAATAAAGCCGGTGAAATAGAAGGTTTGTTCTGATCAACTGCGACTAGTGACACTAAATTTTGCCGCTGCAGTATTCCTTTTATCCGCACCCCGATAGGACGCCTAAATCCAAACGGGTGCGGAAAAAGGAACCGGGCAGACAGCGGCCAATCGCCACCTCGCCCATTCCGCGACACATCAGCTACACTGAACCCTTCTTTGTTTTAATAGCTTAATGCGTAAGGGGCTCGCCTGCCATGTCAGCGAAATCGCAACTTCATCAGACCGGCGCTACTCCTGAGAGTGCGCGTGCAAAACCTGCCTCCCTGGCATGGGAAGACCCGTTTTTACTGGATCAGCAGCTCAGCGATGAAGAGCGCATGGTGCGAGATTCTGCGGCCGCCTACTGCCAGGACAAACTCAATTCGCGCGTGATTAGCGCTAATCGGCATGAAGTGTTCGATCGCGACATCATGAACGAGATGGGAGAGCTTGGGCTTTTGGGCTCCACCATCCCGGAAGAATATGGCGGTGTGGGGGCTAACTACGTGTCCTACGGCCTGGTGGCGCGGGAAGTTGAGCGCGTCGACAGCGGTTATCGCTCGGCAATGTCGGTGCAATCCTCCTTGGTGATGCACCCTATTTTTGCCTACGGCGATGAAGATCAACGCAAGAAATACCTGCCCAAATTAGCGTCTGGCGAATGGGTGGGATGCTTCGGCTTAACCGAACCCGACCATGGCTCAGACCCTGGCAGCATGATTACTCGCGCTAAAACCGTTGACGATGGTTACTTACTGTCGGGCGCAAAAAACTGGATTACCAACTCACCCATCGCCGATGTGTTCGTGGTTTGGGCCAAGTCCGATGCACACGATGGGAAAATTCGCGGCTTCATATTAGAGAAAGGTATGAAGGGTTTGGTTGCGCCAAAAATTGAAGGAAAATTCAGCTTGCGCGCATCCACTACCGGCATGATTCAGATGGATGAAGTGCCTGTGCCTGCTGAAAATTTGCTACCGAACGTGTCAGGCTTAGCTGGCCCTTTCGGCTGTTTGAATCGAGCGCGTTACGGCATTTCCTGGGGCGCGATGGGAGCGGCCGAATGTTGTTGGCACGCCGCCCGGCAATACACCTTAGATCGTAAACAGTTTGGCAAACCCTTAGCAGCAAATCAACTGATTCAAAAAAAGCTGGCCGATATGCAAACTGAAATTGCACTGGGCTTGCAAGGTGCCTTGCAACTGGGTCGCATGTTCGATGATCACACAGCGTCCGCTGAACTTATCAGCTTGATGAAACGCAACAACTGTGGGAAAGCCTTGGACATTGCACGTACCGCACGGGATATGCACGGCGGCAATGGCATTAGCGATGAATACCCCATCATGCGACACGTGATGAACTTAGAAGCGGTTAACACCTACGAAGGCACCCATGACATCCATGCCTTGATATTGGGACGTGCGCAAACAGGCATCCAAGCCTTTCAGTGATGCTTTTTAAAATGGGATGCAAGGAGAGAGCACTTGGCGCACGAGAACCGCGCTTAGTGCTTTATGTTTAGTGCGGCCTATTGGACGACAACCGCATCTAATGCCTCGCGGCTGATTTTACCGGCGTGCACGCCCAGCAGTGAGCCATCGGGTTTGTAGAATAAGTAGGTGGGCGTTACGGAATAGGGCTTACCTGTCTCTTCTTGAAACTGACGGGCAAACACATCATCGAACGCAACAAGGTTTGTGTACGTGGGTTGGTGGTGCGCAATCAGCTCCTCAATTTCGGATTGTTTTGCCGGGCCATCAAGTGCAAGGCCAATGACTTGCGCGCGCTTGCCACTGTGTTCATCGTGAAAGGATTGAATCATCGGTTTTTGTTCTTCGCAAGGCACGCAATCGGTTGTCCACAACATCACCAGGGTCCACTGCCCATGTCCGATGTATTTATGCAAATCAACACGATCACCAGCTAAGGATTGCATTAAAAATGCAGCTTGTGCATTGGCGCAAAGCAATAAGCCAGACGACACACACGCCACCTTCAGCCAATTAAATATTGCTTTAGTCATTGATGATTGGCGCGTTGGGTTTAAGTTCATCGACCAACCACTCCTGTACTTGTTGATCTAATTGATTCCATGCGATTCGACACGTTTCAACACGTTTACCTGGCTCAGGCACTAAAGGTAATAAGGGTTCAACCATCGCCCGATCAAACCCTAAGGCCCAGCATTCTATATCACGTTGCCTGGCTGCGACCAATGCATGGGCATGCCAGTAATCGTCCAATGTTCCTTCAGTTTTCTGTGACACTGCGCCAAAAGCCCGTGCATTACTCACCATTTGCTCGGCACCGTTGTCAAAGCCACGAATCATTAACCAGCTTGCGATGCGTTCGATTTGGTCATCATCTTCCGGTGACGAGTACAAAACCATGGCATGAGCAACTAAGTGATACAGCGTGTATTCCACCAAATTGATTGACTCATCAATCGCCGTTTGCCCCTCTTCCAACAAACTCATTTGAGCCTCTAAGGCGTTTGAAACGTAAGAGTACGGGAAGCGAATGGCGTTTTTTTCTGAATCGAACACGGGCCCATCACCCGCGCCTATCACGAACTTCAACGAAGGCTCAAATATAAAGTTCTCTTGCAACAATGACAGTAGGTCGGTCATCACATTGCTTTCGTTGAGAAATTCAGCCAGCAGCTGCTGGCGTTCATCCATTTCAGTATTTTGCCACTGCAGCGCGATATCCGCCTGGACATTGGCACTACCCGCGACGCATACAGCGGCTATCAAACAGCCACGAAATCGTCGCACTAAACCTTGGTGTAAGGATGACTTATCATTCACCCTCCCAGGATATCACTGTGTTTCGCTGCCGTCAGGGGTTACCGGTCGCAAAAAAGCGCTGTGTAACAACCGCCGCCGCAGCCGCAGCGACGGAGCTCAGCACCGCTCCCCAGATAATGTCGACCACGGTCACAATTGGCGACCATCCAACCAGAGTGGCTAAGTTGGTTAGCTCATAGGCACCATAGGCAGCCAGGCCCAACACCACCCCTCGGCCAAACACTGCAGAAACAGAGTTTTTGGCATCATTGGGGCGTACGGCCAGAATGACGAGCGCTACCGGATAGAAGAGATAGAACAACACAGCCGGTAGAATTCGTATCTCCTGGGCCAATAACTCGCCCAGCTCCGGTCGGTATAGGCGCTCAACCACCACAGAAAACCACACCGCTTCCATCAGCAACATAGTGAGTAAAACAACAACAATCGCAGCTAGAAAACGAGACATAGGTTTATTTGAATGAGGTGTTGGATGAGCGGTACGAGTACATCCGTGAATGGATCGGTTAAAACGATGCCTCGACCGACAACGATACCCTTTCTTGCGTGATGGGATGCGTAAATTTCAGTCGGTCTGCATGCAACATCAACCGCGTCGCTGGCTTGCCGTATAGCCGATCTCCAACAATCGGCAATCCTAAGGCCATTGCAGTGTGCACTCTCAGTTGGTGTGTTCGACCTGTTTTGGGATACAAAAAAACACGGCAAGGTTCAGAACCGTTTCCAGATTTTAATGCGAGTGTGTTGTGGATGGAAGGAGGTGCCACACGCCAAGCGGTAACCGCTGCTTTGCCGTGAACAATATCCACCCGCTGCTTCGGACGATTGTCCCAGTCCTTAGACAAGGGTAATTCGATAAGCCCGCCCAGCGAACTTGGCGTGGCAGCCAACAACGCGGTGTAGCGTTTGCGCACATGACGATGCTCAAATTGTTGTTGCAGACGTCGATGCGCAACTCGGGTTTTACCCAACAACAAAAGCCCCGATGTATCCATATCCAATCGATGCACTAACAAAGGCCCTCGCGCATCAGCAAAATTTTGTCTGACTTGGGTAAGCACAGAACCATCGCGCGTTTTCCCAGGTTGTGACAAAACCCCAGATGCCTTATTCACGACCAACACAGCCGCGTCTTCGTAAACGATATGCAGCATTAGGAGGGTTTGTCTTTTTTGCCATCAGGCTCGGTGCCCATCTTTGCCGCTTGCTTTCTTTGTTTTATTTTTTCGGCCGCTGTTAGCACCCCTTTTTGGACATGCCCTTGAACCCCTTTTTGCATCAGTTTTTCTACCACCATTTGCAAGACTCGAAAACGCAGCAACTTAATCACTAGAACACCAATGGCAAGAAGCCCTAAGAAAGGTAGAAACGTTAATATGAGATGCGCTTGCGTGGACCTGGGCAACGCTTTCCAGCGTGCAGTAAGGGACATGCGAGTTTCTTTAAATCCGACTAGCACACGGTGATATCGACGCTCTAACAATCCATAACGTCGAAACAACTTTTCCATGGCCTTTAAGCCAAACACCTTAGCCAAGATTTTTCCCAACACCCGCAAAATTAATAACGGAAACAGCAAGACCAGTTTTTTCCAGAACGAAATTTTTAGTAATAAAGGGGACGATGCCAAAATCAAAAACACGACGCTGTACGCCAGAGGTGACACCTGCTCCCACAAGAATCCGCCGATATACACGCCGATGACAGCCGAAAACGCCACCATCAAGCGCCGCACGCGTTTGCCCATTTGGGGGGGCGCGGTTGCATCGGTTCTCGGTTTGAGCTTGTCTGGCATGTCAGAGGTGGATTAAATCCACATTTTCGAACGGATAGTTCAAGGATAGCGGCCATTTCGCCGAACAGCATAAGTAAGAAGAGGGAAAGATTGGATAGGATCGCGTGCTGGTAAAATTAGTCTTAAAGTTACTCTTAAAAGCCACTGTGCCGCTGATAGCGGTTGCTGGCGTTCTCTCCTATGGGTTATATCTCAAAGGCGGAGACCCCATGGCAATGTGGTCAAAAGTGGGCAGTAAGATGATGGGTTCCATGCGCGAATCTGGCACGCGGACCGCGCAGTCAGTGCAAAGCCTATCTCCAGTAGGTCAAGCCAGCTCAACCAAGAAAACGGTTTATAGCTGGGTAGATGCCAGCGGCACCACACATTACGGCTCGAACCCACCTCCAGGGGTAACCGCTCGAGCCTTAACCATACGCTCATCCAGTTCCACAGTTGCCCCACCCCCTGTGCCGCAGCCCAGCGCTCACTCGATCCCAACCGGCGGTAGCGCATCAGGTTTAGATGAGAACCTGCCGGGCATGGCTGGGGTGAAACTGCCTATAGACATTCAACCTGAAGATTTGGGATTGACTCGGGAAGAATTGCTGAACATGTTGAAATCGAAGTAGCTTGGCTTAGTGTGTATAGGTCCATGCTCGCGGTACTTATTCCATGGGCATGTGGCTGAACTTAGCTCTCCAAAGGCTTCTAAATACAAGGGTTAGAATCCGCGCGCTTCCGGTGGGGCATCGATAACATCCGCGGGGCTAAAACCCAAAGCCGCACCGTAGAACCATAACTCTAACTCTAACGCACGAACCAAGGTAGCCGCTTGCCGCCACCCATGCTGCTCGCCTTTAAACACCACATAGGCGTGCGCCAAACCTTGTTTCGCTACAGCAGCCACAATGGCTTCTGATTGAGCCGGCGGCACCACTTTATCTTCATCACCTTGCAACACCAACAGCGGTACGTTGATATCTTGCGCGTGGTGAATGGGAGAGCGTTCTTTATAACGCTGTGCGTGTTCTGGGTAGGCACCAATTAAGTTATCCAGATATCGGCTTTCAAATTTATGCGTATCAGCTAATAAGCCTTCTAAATCAGCGACACCATACAAACTCGTACCCGCGGCGAACACATCCGACAATTGCAGCGCACGAAGCACCGTTAAACCGCCAGCTGAACCACCCCGTATGACACATCGCTTTGCATCCACACGACCGGTTTCAGCTAAATACTTAGCCGCATTTACGCAGTCTTCTACATCCACCACGCCCCAAGCCTCGTTTAAGCCTTGCCGGTATTGACGACCGAAACCACTGGAGCCGCGATAATTCACATCCGCTACCGCGAAACCGCGGGATGTCCAAAATTGTATGGCCATGCGCAGTGCCGGTGTGGCATGCGAGGTGGGGCCTCCGTGGCCCATCACGATTAAGGGCGGTAGTTCGTTTTTGGGGCCGATGCAGCTCGCCGATGTGGGTGCATAAAAAAACGCGTAAGACATGTCGCCGCCGGATGAAAAGCTAACCCCTTCGGCCAAAGAGCCTTGAAATTGTCCGGCCGATTCGTTTACCTGATTCAGCAGCGGGTATCCCGATCCATGCAGTCGAACCTGCTCGGCTGAGAATCGAATGTGTGTTGATTCAGCGTCTTGCATTTCAACCAAAGCCAATAGACC
Source organism: uncultured Granulosicoccaceae bacterium (assembly GCA_937930305.1). Taxonomy (GTDB): domain Bacteria; phylum Pseudomonadota; class Gammaproteobacteria; order Granulosicoccales; family Granulosicoccaceae; genus Granulosicoccus. The sequence goes on from CALGLE010000020.1 coordinate 70,703, forward strand.
ACCGTCGGTGGTTGCCGAAAAACCTCGCACCGCCACACACTCTAAAGCGAGCGGGTGAATTTCCCCTTTGTGGTTAAGTACCATTATGCGGTCGCTGGCCTCCTGCGTCACTGCCATCGCTAACCAAGGCGCAGATGTATCGTCAGGCGACATCCGTTTGTCGTTAACCGATGAAGTGGTGAGCTCAATGAATCGAGTCGTGCCAATCGCCCAAGCTGGCGCGCCCACTTCAGAACTTTCAAAGTGGGTCAGTGTGTTCAAATCCCCCGTGTCCATCGAGATCGCGTGTAAATTCCACCAACCCGATTGATCACTGGAAAAAACCAAACGACCATCACGCACCCATTGAGGACCAACGATGGATTCAGATTGTCCTCCTGCGTAGTGTTTTACCTCACTAATGGATATAGATTTAGCGCCCGCGGTGTTTAATCTTGCGACCATCAACTCGGTGGTATCCCACGGCATATTGGGATGATGCCATTGCAACCAACACAACCATTGTCCATCGGGTGATACACGCGGGTTGGAAACAAAGTCTGCCGATTGGCTTAAAACCCGAATGGCTGAGGCATCGTTAACCGCTGATCCATCGGCGGGAATGGCGACAATCACATTAGCGGGCTCATGCTCAGCTGCCTGGGCCACATTGAAACGCTGACGTTCATCGCCGTGTAATTCAGCCACGGCGATGACCCAAGATCCGTCAGGTGTTTCTGCACCGTCAGCAAAACGCAAAGCGTGCTCACTTAACGGTTCGGGCGTAATGGGTTCAGGCTTTTGCATGGACGTGATATCACCGTTACAACGGTACAGGCGCTGATCAGCCCACTGGCAAAAATATAACGCCGATTGGCCAGTCCACCAAGCGCGGCCACCGTATTCATGAACCCGTGTTCGCACAGAATATTCTGATGGCAAAACATCCGACACAGCCCCTGAGTTCTTTCGGCGAACCAAAGCGACACGACCGGCTTCGCCCGGCCTGGATTCTGTAGCAAGAAACAGGGATTGGTACTCAGACATCACACCAAATGTGCTGCTTGAAGCGGTGACTATTTCAGCGCTCAATGCTGAAGGCCAAGTGCCATAAGCTAATTCGTTTTTTACCGGATCACTCATAGCGCTACTCCTTGTCGTTCACGCAACCACAGATACAAACCACTTGCGATAATAATCGAGGTGCCAATGAATGTGGATACGCTGGGAGTTTGCTGAAAAATAAACCAACTGAAAAACACAACATAAATGGCTTGTGAATACACAGTGGGGGCCAGAACCGAAGCTTCAGCGTGTCGATGTGCGCGGGTCAACATCGTATGGCCAAGCATACCCAGGCTACCGATCATCAGGGCAACCAAAAAGGATGTGCCGCTGATGTCCAATGACAACGGCGCTATAAAAAATACCGCAGGCGTTAACAGCAGTGTGGCAATACCAGATGTATAGAACTGCATGATGGCGTTGGAGTCCACACCCGCCATGCGACGAGACATAACAAAGTAGCCAGCAACACACACTGCCGCAATTAAACATAAAACTATGTGAGGGTCGAACGATTCATTCCAGGGTGAGACAATCACCAACACACCACAAAAACCCACAAACACCGCGGTTAATCGACGAATGCCCACCACTTCCCCCAACACGGGCACGCTAAGCAAACAAACAATTAATGGGATGGAGAAAAAAATAGCAATGGTGATGGTAAGAGGTAAGTACAACAGGCTGGCGAAATTGAACAAGGTGCCTAGCAGTAACAGTGACCCTCTAAACGCTTGCAACATTGGTTTTTTTGAACGCACCAGCCCAGGCCCATGACGAGGCCAGAAAAGAACGATAACCCACGCAAAGTGAACAACATAACGAAGCCATGTCACCTGCAGCGCCGTCATGGTGGACATAACTAGCCACTTTGCACCGGTATCCATGGTGGTAAAGCATAGAAAAGCGAGAAGATTTAACGCGACCGCAAAACCTAATCGGCGTTCGGTTGAATGTTCATCATTGCCCATCAATTTGCGCCGCCACCGATGCGATGATACAACCCACATGCTGGCAATCGTCAACGCTAAACGTCAATGGAATACGCACATCAAATAGGGTTGATAGAATCTGATCGGTTTTTGGCAATTCATGAGCTTCGACATAATGCCAACTGCTGTGCTGGCTGGTAAAGGCCACAGGGGTCGGGTTACCAAACCACTTCAGTTCCACACCCAATGCCGCGCATCGTTTTACAAAGTCTTTACACCCATTTTCATCCAACCACGGGGTGCGAAATTGTAAGGAACTGCCGATGCGCATGGACGCATCTGTTGGCTGTGGCAAGGCGATTCGATTCGACGCACTTATCGCATCCCGCATGGCCTCATAGCGTTCGTTCCAGCGCCGTAAATTTGTATCCAAATGAGGCAACTGAGCTAATAACATGGCTGCACGAACGTTGTCCATTCGGCCTGAACAATTCGGCATCTCTAAACGAATGGATTCGAACACATCCGCAGACGGCGCTGCCCCATGACGTTCATACAACATGTAGGAGCCCGACAACACGATGGCACGAGCCGCCAATTCAGGATCGTTTGTGGTGAGAAAACCGCCCTCTCCCGAATTAATGTGCTTGTAGGTTTGTGTGCTAAAACACGCCACATGACCAAAATTACCGCTTAGGGTGCCATCAAATGTTGCCCCCATGGTGTGAGCACAATCTTCCACCACGGTGAGGCTGTGTTCGTTCGCGATACGCATCAACTCATGCATATTCGCCAAATGTCCTCGCATGTGTGATAACAATAAAACCGCACCTGAATGCTGTGCCGCTTTTATTGCTAAGTCCTCTAAATCGATCACTAAATTTTCATTGGCCTCCACTAACACAGCTTGGGCATTGACCGATTGAATCGCTCCCGGAACTGGCGCTAAGGTGAAAGCATTGGTTAGAACGACATCATCAGGTTTTACACCGACGGCTCGTAACGCCGTTGACATAGCGTAGCCGCCAGAGGCACACGCTAAGCAGTATTGGCTTTGTTGCCAACTTGCGTATGCCGCTTCCAAGCGTGACACGATCGATAGTTCATCCGCCGATTGGTTGTAGCGATGCAGTCGTCCCGAACGCATCACTTCAGCTACCGCTTCCACAGCGGCCTCAGGTAGTGGCTCTTGCAGAGTAAAATCCCCACTAAATGCTTTCACGGGTTCACCCAAATGATGTTCATTCGACATAATTAACTTGAAACTCCACGCTGCGCGCTGTCCAGCTGATCCCAACGCTCAAACAAGCGTTCAAGTTTTGCATTCGCTTTATCCGCTGCCTCAATCACCGTGGTGGTATCTTTTCCACTGGTATAAAAATCGGTTGCCGCCATTTGGTTTTGCAGCTGTTCTAATTCTTTTTCGACGCGTTCAATATCCGCTGGTAAGCCGTCTAACTCACGTTGGTCTTTATAACTGAGTTTGACGGTTTTAACTGGCTGTTTGGCCGCGTTTTTTGCAGGTTTGCTAGCTGACTTCGACGCCGCTGCTGACCCCGCACCCGTTTGGGCTGCAAATTGTCGCATCGCGTCTGAATAACCACCCACATAATCAAACACGCGGCCGTTTTCACCAAAAACCAACGTACTGGTGACCGTGTTATCCAGAAACTCACGATCGTGGCTGATGAGTAGAACGGTGCCTGTATAATCAGATACCAGCACCTCCAATAATTCTAAGGTTTCAACATCCAAATCATTGGTGGGTTCGTCTAACACCAAAAAATTTGAGGGTTTTAAAAACAATTTCGCTAGCATTAAGCGATTCGTTTCCCCACCAGAGAGTGCCGTGATTGGAGCCCGCGCCCGCGCTGGCATGAATAGAAAGTCTTGTAGATAGCCAATGATGTGTTTGGTCTCGCCATTAACGGTAACCATATCTTGCCCACCACTGACGTTATCCATCGCCGACAGATCGTGCCTTAACTGGGCACGCAGCTGATCAAAATAGGCAATATCTAAATTGGTGCCGAGCTTTACAGAACCTGACTGCGGTTCAAGCTGCCCCAATAACAATCGCACCAACGTAGATTTTCCGACACCGTTGGGACCCACAATTCCGATTTTGTCCCCACGCATCATGGTGGTAGAAAAGTTTTTAACCACGGCCTTGTCATCAAAACCAAAATGGATGCCTTCGGCCTCAACCACAACTTTGCCCGATTTCTCACCCACGTTGGCAGCCAGTTGCGCCGTGCCTAGCCGATCAATACGTTGACTACGCTCAGTACGCATTTGCTTTAAGGCTCTTACCCGACCTTCGTTACGGGTGCGTCGTGCTTTAATACCTTGTCGAATCCAACGTTCTTCTTCAGCTAGTCGCTTATCAAATAGTGCATTCTGCTGTTGTTCCGCTTCCAGTGCGGCGGCTTTGCCAGATAAATACGTATCGTGATTGCCAGGCCAATCCGTTAACAAGCCACGGTCAAGTTCGATGATTCGATTCGCAAGCTGTTTCAAAAACGCTCGATCGTGGGTGACAAACACTAACGTGCACCGAAGGCCCATCAAGGTTTGCTCTAACCATTCAATTGAGGGTATGTCTAAATGGTTGGTGGGCTCGTCTAACAATAAAATGTCGGGTTGCGTTAATAGAGCCTTGGCTAACAAGACTCGGCGTCGCAATCCACCAGATAAAGTATTAAATAGCACCTCACCATTCAAACTCATGCGCGAGAGAATTTCATTGATGCGTTGAGATACGCTCCAACCATCCACGGCATCGATTTTGGCCTGCAAATGAGACAATTCCTCTCCGTCTCCGATACCATCGGCCAATTCCATCGAAACGCGCTGGTAGTCCACCAACAGTTGCCCTACTTCCCCAACGGCGCTGGCTACCACGTCAGCCACCGTGCCATCCAATGTGGTGGGCACATCCTGAGGTAAGTAGGCTACCTGCACACCTTGCCGAAAAACAATCTCACCCGAATCGGGTTGTTGCTGGCCTGCCAATAGTTTTAATAAAGTGGATTTACCCGTACCGTTGCGCCCTACCAGCGCGATACGCTGGTCACCGTCGATAGCAAACGAGGCTTGTGACAAAACCGGCTTATCACCGAAACTGATTGACAATGACTGTACGCGAGCCAGACTCATGAATTACCCGAGCAAATGCGGAAAATGTAATGCCTGTGTTATGCGCGAAATTCACCTAAAAATCAATGGCTTCGAAGGACATGTACCCAGAACTCATAAGCCGCGGTAAACGCGCACCCCATAAATTTGCGGTACTTGCACTTTTGCTCAGCCTGACGGCGGCTTTGTTAGCGCCGTCCAGCGCCGTCGCTGATTGGGACGGTGGCATTCAGGGCGGCGCTGTGATTCGAAACGGCGTGCAGTCCAATCGCTTGCGTTTATCGCTCACGAACGATGTGCGCCCGCTCAGCCACTACCTCTACGCCGATTGGATCATCAATTCTGGGGACGACAGCTACGAGGCGGGCTATCGACCGCGTTATTGGTTTACCGATGTGTTCTACAGTTTTGGCGAGCTGACATTTCGCACAGATAAGGCCATCGGCGTGGACCGGGAGACCACCGAAAGCCTCGGCCTGGGGTACCAATTATTGAATACTCAAACACAATCGGCTTTTGTTGAGGTGGCGGCCGGCGCTCGCCAGCTGACCTTCTCAGATACAAATTTGGAAGATTTGTCCCAACCCTTCGGCCGAGCGCGAGCCAGCTACGCACAACGGCTTGGAGAAATCCTTCGCTTGGGACTCGATGCTTCAACCACCGTATCAGACGAAATCACAGAATCCAATGCCGAGATTGGGCTGACGCTCAATTTAAATACGTTTGCAGTTACCTTAGGTTATCGCGTGATTCAGCAGCGCATTAACGGGCAGCCGGCCATCAGTGATGATACGACCACGCTATCGTTCAACTACAGCCTCTAAACGCTAGCGCGCGGCTGGCCATGCCTTGCCACTAAAACGAATCACCCAATTAGCGCTCAGTTGCGCATCCAGGGCCATGCCCTGACCCAAGGCGGCAATATCATTAACTTGAAGAACTGCTGTGTTGGAATGCCAAAGGCCGCCATACGAGGTAAGGCTTGCTTGCACAGCGGTGTCCAACGCAGAATTCAACTTTTTCGTCAGTGCATCTATCGATTCCCCAACGGGCACCGTGGATTGCTGCGCTAACGTTTTCTGAACATGACGTTGCATGAGCCCAAAAACTGCGTTGTCTAGAGAGAATTTGCTGCCTGGCTCAAGCGATGTCACACTCGCCTGTACCGCCTGAAACTCTAAGTTGCGCGCTTGCGAATCCCACACCGGGGTGGTTTCCACACGCATCACACCCCGTAAATTTTTCTCACCAAAGCCCAAGGCTTTTTGTATCCACCCGCTAAAACCGTCAGACGCTTTTACCAAAGCCTCAAATTGTGTTTCTAGAGTCAACGCGCTGTCATTCTCACTAACGCCTGGAAGTAAAGACACGGTTTTTAGCACCACTTCATTACCCCCTTCATCTTTTCCTAAATTCCGATGGGCATAATTGTCTTCAGCAAACTCCGACATGGCTTGATGTGTGACATGAACGTTTAAACGCTGACTGGAATGAGACTTCATGTTTGGATCAAAGACCAAGCGCGAGCCAGTTAACAAGGACGGGGTATTCTGAATTTCAGGGTCTGCCAAAGGCGTGGCTAACGTCTTCCACTTGGCGGCACACTCACTGATACGTAACCGTGATGCGACATCTTCCTCAGTTAATCCAAACTGTAAATTAATCTGTGAGTCCACCCCGACAACCAGACCTAAGGTTTTGTTATCCCGCAGCGTCTGAACCGACCAGTGCAGTTTTTGGGGATGAATGATCCATAACCCGGGGCCGGTATTCTCCCTTGTCGCATCCACGTGACACATCGACCAAAACGGTGCGAGCTGATTTAATATCCGATCGCAATTGAGCTCGTCGTTAATGCGTTTTTGCAGCTTGCCCACTTGCTTTTGTAATGCGTCTTCTAATACCTCAGTTAAACTAATTTTAATATTTCCGGCCAAAACAGCGGTGGGGTTTGAAACCCACTTCGGCGTGATGTTGGCTTGCACAAATGGGCACCCGTTTTCCGTTCCTGTAACAAGTACATCCACTAACGCAATAAATTCAGCATGCACCGGCACCGAGCGAATACCCAGCGCTCGAGCAACGTCACCGTCAACACCAACACGAGCGTTCACTTCTAAGGGTACATCCACCCGCAAATTACGTGATTCATTTGTCGGTTGTGGAATGACGATCGCGCCGGTGCGATCGACACGGTATTCCCAGTTGGCGTCCCCACAGGCTTTTAACCCCAGGAGCCGCTTACAGACTTTACGTTCACCATCACCCACAAATTCGGATGGCACACTTCGCGATAACCAGTCCGATAAGTCGTTTACCGGCAGCTCTGCGCTAATCGATAACATCGATCCTGGTTGATTCAAAGATTCTGTCGTTTGAGCATCCGCTGCCGAGGACAACCCCAGCAAGCAAAAAATGGTAAAAATCAGTCTGGCTAAGGCTGTCGAACGCATCGTGTTCCACCACCAATTTATTGGGACAACCGCTAGTTTGACAGAAAACCTGCAGCTCTCATGGGCGAATGCCGCTCGATTGGTCACGGCAACGTCTTCTCAGCTCTCTTAAGCACTTAAGCTCGCTACAATAAAGCGAAATTTTGACTGATTTTCCGCACCCTTTCCCGCTATAGAAATGCAATTTCATGAATAACCCTGATCCGCTAAACACCAACCCCGCTACTAAAGGGCCCTTGCACGGTCTACTGGTTGTGGCGATGGAACAGGCGGTAGCCGCCCCCTTGTGCACCGCTCGGTTGGCGGATGCGGGTGCGCGAGTGATCAAAATTGAACGCGAACGCGGCGACTTTGCGCGTGGTTACGACACCGCGGCCGCCGGCGATAGCAGCTATTTCGCGTGGTTAAATCATGGTAAAGAATCGTTAACCCTTAACTTCAAAGAAGCCGAAGATGAGGCGCTATTACGCAGGTTACTGCAACAAGCTGATGTGTTTGTGCAAAATCTTGCTCCTGGCTCGATGGCACGTCATGGCTTCGCTGATGAAACCTTACGTGCTTTGTACCCCCGATTGATTACGTGCAATATTTCAGGGTATGGCGAATCAGATGCTGTCAGCGAACTCAAGGCTTACGACTTACTGGTGCAAGCCGAATCCGGGCTGCTCTCAATTTCTGGTGCGCCGGGTGCGCCTGGAAGAATTGGCGTTTCTTTGTGCGACATCGGCTGTGGGGTCAGTGCGCACGCAGGCATTTTGGAGGCTCTAATTCAGCGTGGCATAACCGGTGTTGGTAAAAGCGTCAATGTGTCATTGTTCGGTGTTACAGCAGAATGGATGAGCGTGCCGTTGGTGCACGCTGAAACCGGCGACGGTGCGCCGCGTCCCGTCGGCTTGCAACACCCAAGCATCGCGCCGTACGGCGCATACACAACCAACGATAACGCGTTAACGCTGATAGCGATCCAAAATGAGGTGGAATGGGAAACCTTGTGCCGGCAGGTGTTGCAGTTGCCAAAACTATTAGCGAATGAAAAATTCAGCGATAACGTTGCTCGAGTATCCAACCGTCATGCACTCGAGAACGAACTGCAAACCTGCATTCAACAATGGAGTGCAGACGAATTTCGTCAACGCCTAGCCAACTCAGCTATTGCATTTGGCGCGGTGAATTCGGTAGAGGAATTAGCAACACATCGCGCTTTGCATCGCCGCCACATCACAGCGTCTACCGGTCAAAACTTATCACTACCGGCCCATCCCTATCACGCCATTGATTCGGCCACCAATACACCCAAACAGGGAGAACAACGCGTGCCGATGATTGGCGAACACAGTCAATCAATAAGGCAGGAGTTCTCTGCCTGAATCCGATATTTTTTTAAGTTTCATTTTCAATCGGAACGCCGTCAAAGAATTCAACACGACCGGTTTCAATGTTGTACTCTGCGCCAACCACGCGTAAGCCGTCATCTTGGATTAGTGTTTCCAAAACTTGCGAACCTTGTTGCAGCTGTTTAACCGAAGCTTTAACGTTCGCGCGCATGGCCTGATTCTGCAGTGTGGTGTCATCGGTGGTTGCCGCCGCTTCAACCAAATCAATCACATGTGGTCGAATGCGGTCCACGATGGCCATAATATTTGGCGAATGTTCTCCGTCAGGTTCTTGAATGCTGCGGATGGTGGCACCGACGGCGCCACAATGCGTATGCCCCAGCACCACCACAAGACGGGTGCCAAATTGTGCCGCTGCAAACTCCACACTACCCACTTGTGACGGTGCAATGATGTTGCCTGCCACCCGCACCACAAAGAGATCCCCCAAGCCTTGATCGAATACCATTTCAGCCGGTACACGCGAATCAGAACAGCCCACAATGATGGTGTGGGGACGTTGTTGCTGGATAAAATTTTGCCTGGGTGATCGCCGGGCGAGCACTTCCCGATCCTGCAAGTCGTTGGCAAACCGTTCGTTGCCTATTCTCAGTAAGGCAAGGGCATCAGAAGCTGTTTTCATAGCTTCTGAATGATACCACCACTAGGCAGCGCTCGATAGTCCAGAGTCTTTGTCGTCCCTTTTCTTATTAGCGCTGTAGTTCGCTATCGCTTCCTGCAAACTGCAAGGGTGGGCGATGTGATAACCCTGCGCCAAATCCACGCCAATATCAGCCAGCTGATTCAGGGATTTTTCCGACTCAACAAACTCTGCAACCGACACGATTCCCATCGCTTGAGCGACTCGATGAATCGCTGCAACCATTTCTCGATCGATGCTATCGTGCTCTAAATTTTTGACAAATTGACCATCAATTTTAATGACATCAACAGGTAGATTTTTCAGATAGCCAAACGAGCTTAGGCCACTGCCAAAATCATCCAAAGCGACCTTTGAGCCCATCGCGCGAAGCTGCTGAAATAATTCAACCGCAACTTGAAAGTGAGTTATGGCTGCTGTTTCGGTTATCTCGAACCAAATGCAAGAAGCCGGGATATCCGCATGCGCAATGCACTCTTCAATAAACGGCAATAAAGACGCATCTGCAGCTGACTGACCCGATAAGTTAATTGAGTAACTGCAATGCCCCCCCAAGGCAGCATGGTGCTTCGCTATCTCTTGAGTCGCAGCCCGTATAACCCAACGATCAATGTCTTTCATTAAGTCATAGCGCTCAGCGGCTTGTATAAACTGCATCGGCGTAACCACTGAGCCATCCGATCGGCACAAACGCAATAGAAATTCATAGTGCTCGATGTGCTTGGTTTGGGTGTCGGCAACCGCTTGAACTAACAACTGAAAATGGTCGTCTTTCAACGCTTTTTGTAATCGTGGCAGCCAATTCATGTCCTGATGGCGCTGGGCAATGTGGGCGTTTTCCTCTGAATACACATTCAAACTATTGCGACCGCTATCTTTAGCAGAATAACAAGCAATATCGGCGGCAGACAGTACGTCCTCTAAGCTTCCGCTGTTCCCATTTATGGGCACGAAACCAATACTGGCTCGAACAGGAAAGGCTTTGCCCTCGTGGTAGAACACTGAGTTTTGGAAAAATCCAAAAATTCGCTCAGCCACTTGCACCGCATCTTCATGCGAGGCGTTGATGACGAGTAAACCAAACTCATCGCCTCCAAGCCGAGCCAACACATCCCCTGGGCGCAGCACAGCGCTTAGATTTCGTGTCAATTCACGAAGTAGGCGATCACCTGCGGTATGACCGCACGTATCGTTTACGATTTTAAATTGATCTAAATCCATGTAAACCAGAGCGTGAGTGATGGGCTGGCGACGGGTGCTGTCCACTAGCACTTTCAATCGTTTTTCAAAATAAAAACGATTCCAAACCCCGGTTAGTGAATCATGATTCGCCTGGTACTCCAACTCACGAGTCAACGCCCGCTCAGCAGAAACATCACGCAATACCAGTGTGTATCGACCGGACTCACTGGGACTGTCCGTGGAGTTAGTCATGGACAGCTGCATCGACTGCGAAACATTGTTTTTATCGTAAAGCATGACATCTAGCTCAGCGCCCTCGCCATTATTCAACGCTTGCAATGCTTCAGTTAAATTAAACAGGGCACCGTTATTTTCCACATCATACAATTTCGTAACTTCATTAACGGACGAGCCAACCACAGTATCTGAATCAAGACCCAGCACAGAGATACCCGCATCATTCATATAAGTAACGTTGAAGTTCGTATCTAAAGCGATAACCGATTCAGTAATACTGTTGAGCGTTCGAGCCGCCTTAGCCCGTTCCTGCGTTAACGCATCGGAAGCTTGCATTTTTTCATGGTTTGATCGCCGGCGAAGAAATACGATAGCAAAACACACGAGAAAAATAGAGGAGGTAAATCCTGTCGCCAATGCACCAACTAGAACTGCTAAGGAGCTAGCTGCTGGCTGACCATTAACAGACACGATGAAAGAGGCTTTGCCTAAATGATAAGTTTGAGAGCTTTCTAACGGTGCAAATAAAAACGAAAACCAGGCTACCCGATTGGAAGTAAAGTGGCGATTAAACACCGTTGCCGATCCCGTCTCGCCAACGCCCGGGATTGCTTGATCCACACCCGTTGTTTCAGATATGTTGACTTGCAGCTCAACGGTAGCTGTGGCGGGATCGGCATAGAAACCATTCATCACCCCATCAAAACTGAACGTAGACCAATAGCCTCCAGAGAAAGCATGTTCCATAATATCGTAGGGTGAGGATCCAACACTGTATTGATAGCCGGGCTGTAAAAAAAGAAAATCACTGCTATCAGGCCAAGATTCAGGTGTGACAACCGCGGCCATTTTATTCGACGCCACTGCGGTAGGCAGGATGGAAGAAATCACTGCGTATTGGTTTAAATCCCAACCCACAATTAACTGCATGTCCTCATTTTTGGATTGCACATGTGTGATAGACAGGGAATCGTCCGACTCCCTCATAACCCGCCCAATACTGCCAATCGCTGGGTTATCAGCCAGCAAAAAATCGGCATACTTAGCATTGAATGAACCGGTAACTGAATCATCGTAATGCATCGCGGCAAAGGTTTTTAACGAGGTGCGCGCCTCATTCATCGCCTTGGCCACATCTCGAACAATGGCCGAGGTAGACTCCGTGATGCGATTAGACTCTTGTAAATAGATGATGCGGTAACCCACAAATTGGATAGCCACGAGTGTGCCGAGCACAATCGTGAGCATAACGCACCATTCGCGCCGAGAGAAAAGTGAGGTCCAACGGTTCATCGAGTCACAAAAGTTACCAATCGCATAGACCGGATAGCGGCGCGGCGCAGGATTTGCTGACTGGTTTTGGCCTCAGTGAGACGAACGGTTACTCACTCTGTGAAATAGTGATGGGCGTAGAAAGATCAACACCCTGCGTTCGGGCGGTTTTGAGAACTCGTTCACGAAACGCCTGACGCGTACTCATCAACGAGAATTCGTCTTTCGTGTAGTAATGAATGGACCATTCAATGGCGTGATCACCTGCGTCTTGTAATCGCACTTCCAATGGATGCTGGAACTCAATGGGCAATTCATCGGCTTCGGCTTTTTGAAAAGCTTCCTCAAACAATGCCCTGGCTCCGTTAGGACTTAATTCATGGCTGAGCTTAAATCGTAGGCTCTCCCTCAGCCCCTTAGCTGAGGCATAACGAGATAAGTTATGCACCGTATGATCGCGTAATTTTGAGTTACGAATCATCAAACGATGGTTATCCACCAAATTCAATAGTTCCGTATGAAATGCACGTGTTCGGTGCACGATGGCATACAGTTCATCGTTTCCATCATTGAGCCTAATCACATCTCGTTCAGCCAGCAGCTTGGTGTTTAATATGATCAGACCACTTATGATGTCTGGAGCCCAAGCACCTTGAGTTAAGGCTAACATCACGCCAATGAACCCGATGACACCACCGGCCTCTAACATGCTGCTAAAACCAGCAATGCGCACGATGGAAATTAACGCGATGATACAAATAAAAACCGTGGAGAACAGACTCAATATGCGCGATGCATAGGTGTCAGCAATACGCTCACTTGCGCCCGATTGCACCGCTTTTCCAAATCGTTTTCGAAGTATTCTGGCCACTAACGTGGCCGCAAGATAACTTAAGTACACAACCACCAAGATGGATACAACCTTAATTCCAAGATTGTCACTGGCATCACCCGAGTAGCGGCCAAAAAAACGAAAATGCCCCAACAGGGCGATAACCAACACGTTTAAACCACGCACCACATTGGTCCAAAACCGTTCAGTTAACTCGCCACTATTTTCACTCCATTCACGTGCAGGTCCGACAATTTTCCGAATCACCCACGGCGCGAACACAATCAGCGCAACGTTAATGATCAATAGGCCATAGTAAAGCCCATCGTGCTGCAATAAATACCTACTAATCGTTTCTGTCACGTCCTGGGCTCTTCCGCTTGCACTACATCGTTGCGCCAATTTGCCATGGGACAAATTCGTTATCGCCCAAGCCGTGCTGTTCGCTAAACGATTGCTTACCAGAAGCGATCGCTAACAACCGTTGATAGATACGTTCACCCACATCAGCAATTGATTCCCCGTCAGACACAATGGTGCCGGCGTTAATATCCATATCTTCACTCATCTGAGAATACATGTCAGTGTTGGTGGCAATTTTCAAACACGGCGCGGGCTTACTGCCAAAGGTAGAACCCCGTCCGGTAGTGAAGGCCACCAAATTACATCCGGTGGCAATTTGTCCTGTTACCGATGCAGGATCGTAACCCGGGGAATCCATGAAAACCAAGCCTTTGTCAGTGACACGATCTGCGTAGCGAGCCACACGGACTAAGGGTGTGGTGCCGCCTTTAGCAATCGCACCTAAAGACTTTTCTAATATGGTGGTCAAACCGCCCAGCTTGTTCCCCGGCGATGGGTTGTTGTCTAAGCTGCCATTATTTTTGGCCACATAGTCACGCCACCATTGAATGCGTTCAGCGACGTCGTTAGCACATTCAACCGATACCGCACGTCGCATCAGTAAATGTTCAGCACCATATATTTCCGGGGTCTCTGCCAGCACCGCCGTACCGCCTTGATGAATGAGTTTATCAGCGGCATAACCCAACGCCGGATTGGCCGTGATACCCGACCAAGAATCCGAACCACCGCATTGCAACGCCAAACTTAAATGTGATGCAGGCGCAGCCTGACGGCTGTAGGCGTTGACCTCGCTCAACATATCTTGCACAACCCTGACGCCCGCCTCTATCGTTTTACGATGACCGCCCGCGCTTTGAATATTGAGTGTTCGCAGTAGTGGCCCCTCTTGCATTCGATTGATCGACAGCACCGATTGCACTTGACTGGTTTCACATCCAAGCCCAACAAACAATACCCCACCTACATTGGGATGCGTGGCGAGGCCTGCAAAAACCCGTTGTAAGTTGTCGAAACCCTCGCCACTGTCTGCTAAGCCACAACCGGTGCCGTGAGTAAAGGCTGCTATGCCATCAATGTTGGGATAGTCCGACAACGTGGATTGATCAAATGCATTAGCAATGGAATGCGCCGCAGTCGCAGAGCAATTCACGCTGCTGATCACGGCAATGAAATTTCGTGTACCGACTCTGCCGTCACGACGGTGGTATCCGTCAAACGTGTCAGTACAATGTGGCACTACCGCTGAATTATCAACGTCGGCAATCCTTTCATCTTCGGTGTCAATAAACTTTAAGTTATCCGTATGCACGTGTTCACCAGCACCAATGTAGCGACCGGCAATACCAATGGATTGGGCGTATCGATAAATCGGATCGCCTTCATCCACACCGGTTAAGGACATTTTATGTCCCTTAGGAATTCGTTGTAAAACCTCTACACCGTTGGCCCGTTCACCCGGCTTCAATGCGCGTAAAGCTACACCCACCGAATCTGATTCATCGAGCACGAGTAACGGTTGTTTCGTGTCATGTTCTCGCAACCAAACAATCGGGGTAACGTCATCACTCATAGTTATGCTCTGCTCATACGGACAGGTGAGACAATCACCATTATCGGTTTATTCCACTAACTGGGTTTCGGAATATGCCGACAAAGCGCGGGGATGGTTTCATCTCCATGGCCATCCGCCACAACTGGTGCCATTAAGGATTCAGCCGTGCTCGCTATCGCGTGGCAGCCGTTAACATCCTTAGCAAATTGCAAATAGTATTGAATGTCTTTTAACCCATTGGACAAAGAAAACTGCATCTTACTTTCATCGTTTTCTAAGGGGCCTGCCATGATCCAGTCAAACACGTCACTTCGTACGGGCCCAGCCGACATCACTTGATGCAATTGTTGGATATCCACACCTGCAGCTTTTGCCGTACCCACCATTTCAGCTGTGAGTGCAGCAACCGACAACGAAAAAGAATTGTTCAGCAGTTTGATTGTGTGTCCGGTGCCTAGGGGCCCCAAGTGAAATAGATTTTCTGACATCGTTTCTAGCAAAGGCTTGGCACGCGTAAAGTACTCATCCGAGCCACCCACCATCATGTTTAGGGTGCCCGCTTCAGCCGCATCCGGTGTTCGGCCCAAGGGGACATCTAACATGCCTCCACCCGCTGCTTCAAGAGCTGCGCCAATGCGCTTGGTGGACGTGGGTTGAGAGGTACCACAATCAATGAGCAGCAACGGTTTTTTTACCCCCGCCAATAACCCTTGCTCGCCAAAAACTAAACCTTCAACCACCTCGCTGGTAGTCACACAGACAATAACAATGTCACTGACGGCTGCCACCTCAGCGGCAGTTTTCGCCTCACTCGCACCCATCGCAAGCAGACGCTCAACCGGTTCTCGGCGTCGATGGCCCATAACGCACAACGGGTAGCCGTTTTTAATGACATTCGCAGCCATTCCCACACCCATCGCACCCAGCCCGATGAATCCGATTGTTTCTTTACTCATTAATTTTACTCTGTAAGAAAGACGTAACGCTAACGCTGCAATCAGCGTCTACATTAATCACTAGATTGACATACCGCCATCGGCGTTAATTTGAATGCCCGACGTA
This sequence comes from uncultured Granulosicoccaceae bacterium, assembly GCA_937930305.1. GTDB lineage: Bacteria > Pseudomonadota > Gammaproteobacteria > Granulosicoccales > Granulosicoccaceae > Granulosicoccus. The sequence goes on from CALGLE010000020.1 coordinate 86,807, forward strand.
AATACCGATTCGTCGCTGCCCAAATGCACGGCCACCGCGGCGATTTCCGATGCCCGACCGAGTCGGCCCATCGGTTGGCGCGCAATAAAGTCTTTGCGAGCCGCATCGGGGTCATCAAAGGCATTGATGCGCCCATCCAAACTGGGGCTTTGTACCGTGCCGGGGCATATGGCGTTGCAGCGAATACCATCGCCCACGGTATCGGCTGCAACCGATTTGGTTAGGCCAATAACCGCCGCTTTCGTTGCACCGTACGCGAAGCGATTGGGTAGGCCTCGGTGGGCCACGATTGAGGAGATGTTGACGATTGAACCGGCCCGCTGTTTTATCATTCCAGGCAGACATTCACGTATGGTGAGGAACATTGACTTCACATTCACGTCAAACGCTTGGTCCCAATCGGATTCGCTGCACGTAAGAACACTACCGTGATGAACAACTCCTGCACAATTCACAAGAATGTCAAAAGGCGCTTCCGCGCCAACGAGTTTGGCAATCTCTTGGGCATTGGTAGCGTCCATCACCTGGGTGCGAATCCCGTCGACGGCGTTCAATTTCGCCAGCACCTCACCGTTAATATCGGTTGCCAACACATCAGCGCCCTCAGCCGCGTAAGCCCGGGCGATCGCTTCACCGATCCCTTGAGCACCAGCGGTAATCAAGGCGCGCTTATCTTTCAATCTATCAGTCATGGCGGGTATCTTACGCGGGCCTCTGTATGTGGGCAAGACAGATGAGGCGATCAGGAAAGCGCTGGGTAAGGGTATTGGCCCGAACGCTTGCCATCATCGTTGTGTTTTTTATATTGCCTGTTGGCTGCCAATACGCCAAACGATTTCAGCAAGACAACACTCAGTGGTGGGATCTGCGGCGTGACAGCAGCGATCAAGCCCCGCCTGCCGAAATCGGCGAAGCGGTGATTCAGGTGTATGCCGCACGAGCAGCTCGCTGGCGCGGCAATCTGGGCGTGCACACCTGGGTGGCCTTTAAGCGTTCTGATGAACGCACTTACCAACGCCTTGAGGTGATTGGCTACTACGCCTACTACGGCAACAATACCGTGCGTAAGCGGCGTGGCAACCCCGATAGTTACTGGTATGGCAACCGTCCGACCTTATTAAGAGAAATTACCGGCGGTGAGAAGGTAGATGCCATGATCGAACGCCTCGAAGCCTCCGCCAAGCGTTATCCCTACCCCATGACTTATCACGTCTGGCCCGGTCCAAACAGCAACACATTCATCGCCTGGCTGGCCCGAGATTTACCTGAACTCAATCTGGAATTACCCCCGCATGCGATTGGAAAAGATTACTTACCCAATGGCTCCATTGCAGCGCTTACCCCCAGTCGCACCGGCGTGCAGCTGTCACTCGGTGGTTACGCAGCCTTTCTGCTGGGTGCCGAAGAGGGCATTGAGATCAACTTACTGGGCGCCACTGTTGGCTTAGATGTGTGGCCCCCCGCCCTAAAGCTACCAGCGCTAGGCCGGCTGGGTTTTGATGATGTCAGAAAGTATCAGTACCCGGATTGAATTGCACAAATCTTACGTTGGAGTGCAGTAATGAACCGATCATTCGTGAAGCTTAAACTGGATATCGCAGCCTTTGACGAGCGCCCGTTTATCGATCGACTCATCGGCGCTGAAGCGCGTGGTGTGTTGTTCCGAACGATGGCATCGCTGGGGGATACACAAACCCATCGACGACAACTTTATGAACTCAATAAAATTTGCTCAGCCGATATACCGGGCCGCGGAAAATTTTTCGAATACAGTGAGTTTTGTGAGCAGCGATACGGCACGGGCTATGACTCAGAGGGCGTCATAGTTGCGTTGCTCAATGAAGAGTGGATCGGCATGAGCGCGAATTCCAATTGGCAACAACACCGTTTCATATTTAATGAAATGACCGGCGTTCTTAGAAAAAACCGACAGAACGGCATTGCCACCGCGCTAAAACTGTATGGCGTTCGCTACGCCAAAGCGATTGGCGTGGATTGGGCGTACACCGTGCACGACGCGGAGAATGTCGCCCCGATTGAGTTGAACCGGCGTTTGGGATACGAGGAAACCGATTGGGTTCAGCTTATCCCTGACTAAGATCGACGCAACGAGCTTCAGCGGCTGATGCACTGACAGCAACAACATTTATGAGATATGCGCCAACTCTTGACGTATCGTCATATTTTGACAAACCGGTTGTCATTTTTTGACGACATGTCCATACTGGCAGTGTTCACCTGAAATCAACAGCGAATCCTGGGTATGGCGGTTTTATCTCGAAAGCAACGCGAAATAGCCGAAAGACACAACCATTTCTTGGATATCGCACGCTCGTTGCTGCATGAGGAAGGTTTTCACCAACTCAGCATGGATCGTGTGGCGGAATTGGCCGAATATTCCAAAGGCACGGTTTACCAGCACTTCAACTGTAAAGAAGAGATGTTGGGGCAGCTGTGCATTAGCGCTATGCAACGCTTATACGGATTAGGCCAACGCGCTCTGAATCACAAAGGCCCTCACCGCGAACGGCTACTGGCTTTTTTTATTGCTCACGACGTGTTTCAGCATTTGGAATACGACGACGTCTGCATGATGCAGAACTACCACACCGATCAAGTGTTGGTAAAACTCTCCCCAGCCACTCGCACACGCCACGATGAATTAGAAAAAAACATTTTTCAGCTGGTGCAATCCATTGTGGAAGATGCGATGGAAGCTGGAGATTTACCAACAGATCGCGCTACGTCAGGTGACATTGTTTTCGGCTTGTGGTCACTAACGCATGGCGCACAATCGTTGCGTTCGTTGGGGTTACCGTTTGAACAAATGGGGGTGAGCAACGCCAGCACGGCCATAGTCGGCATGTTGGAAAGTCTTTTGGATGGCTTGGGATGGAAACCGCTGTCCAACGAAAATCCAGCCAGCCCCGAGAAGCTAGCCCAATTAAGAACTGCCTTGTTTAAAGATGAAATTGACGCTGCTCAACAAAAATCTCAGTCTGAACAAAATTAATACTTTAAGGACGCGCTGCTATGAACGAGATGTATAAAACAACACCCACAAAACCAGCACCCAACAACTCCCTACTCGAAAAGTATTCACGCTGGTTGGTCAACAACCCCGTTCTGGTGCTTATAGCAAGCATTTTAATCACTTTGGCTTTGGCTACCGGTGGTAAAAATTTGTCGTTCACCAACGACTATCGCGTGTTCTTCAGTGATGAAAATCCACAGCTTATTGCTTTTGAAGAATTGCAGGACGCGTACACCAAGTCCGACAATATCTTAGTGATGCTGCAACCTAAAAACGGGGATGTGTTCTCTGAAGAAACCTTGACCGCGGTGGCCGACTTAACCGAACGGGCCTGGCAAGTCCCCTTCTCAATCCGCGTGGATTCATTAACCAATTATCAAAACATGGTGGCGGAAGAAGACGACTTAATGGTCACAGATTTGGTTGAAGATTCGACGCAGCTTCGCGCTGAAGATTTAACCTACATTCGCGAAACCGCCCTAGCCCAACCGACGTTGGTGAAAAAATTAGTTTCCCCGGACGGCACAGCCACCGGTGTCAATATAACGATGGAAATGCCCGCCGAACTCAGTGACGAAGACCGTTTACTGCCAAAAGAAGAAAGAGATTTAAAAGACCCACAAATAGCACTGCAGTTGGCAGTGGATGATGCCCGCATCATGCTGGCAGAGATTGAAGCGAAGTACCCCGATATTGAATTCACCAGCACCGGCTTGGTGATGATGAACCAAGCGTTCCCTGAAGCCACCATGAAGGACATGTCCACCATCATTCCTATGGCGTTTGGGGTCATCATCGTGGGCATTTTGATACTGATCGCCAGTCCCGTGTCAATGATCGCGACGGTACTCGTGGTGTTGATGTCTATCATGGCGGCCATGGGAACCGCCGGTTGGATGGGTTACAAGCTCACACCGCCGTCCGCCTCTGCCCCCACGTTGATTCTTACCTTAGCGGTAGCTGATTGCGTTCACTACCTGGTTACGCTTTACCACAACTTAAGGTCTGGGATGGATAGAAAAGATGCAGTGGTGGAAAGCCTGCGAGTGAATGCCATGCCCATCTTTTTAACATCGGTCACCACGGCCATTGGTTTTTTAAGTATGAACGCCAGTGACGCACCCCCTTTTCGAGACTTAGGCAACATCACCGCGATCGGTGTGTTGTATGCGTTCTTCTTAGCCATGACGTTCTTGCCAGCATTTACCGCCCTGACGTCTCGTGCAAAAAAAGTGGAAAAGAAGTCAAAAGGCTCTCAGCTGATGAACGGGTTAGCCAACCTGGTTATTAAACAACGCAAGCCTCTATTCATTGTGATGGGTGTCATCATGGTTGGTCTCGCAGTGCTTACACCGAAAAATGAATTGAACGATGTCTTTGTTGAATACTTCGATGAGACCGTTCCCTTCCGTGTTGAGACCGATAAAATCACAGAAAATTTATCGGGGCTGTACTTGGTGGATTACTCCATTGATTCAGGCGAAGAAGGCGGGGTCAGTAACCCAGGCTTTCTGGCGAAAGTGGAAGAATTTGAACAATACTTAGAAGCACGGCCAGAAGTACAACACGTGAATGCAATTACCGAAACGGTTCGCCGACTGAATCGCAGCATGCACGGTGACGATCAAGCGTATTACAAATTGCCGGATTCACGCGAGCTCAGTGCACAGTATCTGCTGTTATATGAAATGTCGCTTCCATATGGACTGGACCTAAATAATCAAATTAATTTTGATAAATCCACCACCCGACTGTCTGTCACGCTGGACACCTTATCCACGGTCGAAATGCTTCAGTTTGAAAAAGAGGTGAAGGCTTGGATGGACGACAACACACCGTCAATCTCCACGCTCGGCACCGGACCCACGGTAATGTTTTCACATATCGGTATGAGAAACATCATCAGCATGTTGTCGGGAACATCCATTGCTCTGGTGCTTATCTCACTCATCTTAGTCTTCGCATTGCGTTCCTTAAAATTTGGTTTAATCAGCTTAATTCCCAATCTTGCTCCTGCGTTGATGTCGTTTGGGCTTTGGGCTTTACTGGTGGGCCAAGTCGGGTTAGCGGTCTCGATCGTTGTCGCGATGACGCTGGGCATTGTGGTAGATGACACCATTCACTTTCTAAGCAAATACCTAAGAGCACGGCGTGAACAGAACATGAGTGCCGAAGACGCGGTGCGATATGCGTTTAACACCGTCGGCGTGGCGTTATTTGTCACAACGGTTGTGTTGGTGGGTGGATTTCTAGTGATATCCCAATCCAACTTCTTGGTGAATTCTGAGATGGGGCTGCTCACCGCAGTGACGATTGCTGTGGCATTAATTGTGGATTTCCTATTCCTACCTCCGTTGCTTTTATTTCTGGATGGAAATAAGAAAATAAAGCACGAGTCCACATCGTCTCAAGCGCCTGTGGCACCCAACGCAGCTTAATTCATTCATTGACTTCAAATTTCACTTCAGCTCGGAGATTGTATCCATCATGATGTTCAATAACGCAAAATACCAAAGCACTCCGCGAGCCTTTTGTTTGGCGGCCTTGTGTCTCTCCACAACCATAGTTTGCACAACCGCTCTGGCGGATCAAGCCGCAAAAGATCGCGGTTTGGAAATCGCTATCGCTGTGCAAGCACAAGACGATGGGTTTGGTGACAGTGAGTCGGCCATGACGATGACATTAATTAACCGTGCAGGCAAAGAAAGTGTGCGTCGAATGCGTTCGCGCATTTTGGAAGTCCCAGGCGATGGCGACAAAAGCATGTCTATATTTGATGAACCGGCCGATGTAAAAGGCACCGCCAGTCTCACCTATTCACACGCTAATGAAGCGGATGAACAGTGGTTATTCTTACCAGCGTTAAAGCGGGTCAAGCGCATATCTTCTAAGAACAAGTCCGGCCCCTTTATGGGCAGTGAGTTCGCCTTCGAAGATATCAGTTCGCAGGAAGTGGATAAGTACGACTACACCTATTTAGGCGATGAAACGGTAGATGGTATTGCCGTGCATAAGATAGAAGCGGTGCCTACTTACAAGCACTCTGGCTATACCCGCTTAATTAACTACATAGATACAGAGCGCTTGGTGCCCATAAAAGTGGAGTATTTTGATCGTAAGAACGCAGCATTGAAAACGCTGAGTATTTCAGATTATGAAAAGCACATGGACAAGTACTGGCGCGCTGGAAAAATGGAAATGCAGAACCAACAAACCGGTAAACGCACAGTTCTGACCTGGTCAGACTATGCGTTTCAAACTGGCCTAAGCGAAAAGGATTTCAACAGCAATTCCCTGAAACGCCTTCGGTAGATAACCGATGTCAACACCCTGTAAAGAAGCTTTATCTATCCGTTCGAACGCTCACAGCGCATCGACTCAGATCGCTGTGGGTGTTCGAAAAATTGCCCTGGCCGCCTCATTCAGCACCGTGATGAGCCTAATTATGATGTCAAGTGCTGCAGCCGAATGGGATGTGCGCGGCAATGTAACCGGTGAATTCACCCTGTTTCCGCACACACCGATTCATAGCGCTAACCAAGCCAGCAATTTTTCTTTGTCCACGGAAATGGAATTTTACTCAGAAGTGGGGAACGCTGGCAGTCTGACGATTACCCCATTTGCACGTATTGATCGCCACGACAGTGAACGCACGCATGTGGATTTTCGAGAATTTTTATACACCCACGTGGGTGACACCTGGGAAGCGCGTGTGGGTTTGGGCAAGGTGTTCTTTGGTGTCGCCGAGTCTTTAAATTTGGTGGATATCATTAATCAAACCGATGCGGTTGAGAATCTGAGCACCGATCAAAAGCTGGGGCAACCCATGGTGAATCTTTTGCTGATACGGGATTGGGGCAGCATCGATTTATACCTATTACCTGGATTTCGTGAACGAACCTTTGCCGGCGTCAACGGACGACCTCGCCTACCGGTACCGATTGACGCCGACTCCGCTCGTTATGAATCCGGTGATGGAAACGATCACATCGATCTGGCTGCCCGAGTCTCCACCGTGGCGGGAGATTGGGACTTAGCTGCGCATGTGTTTCACGGTACGGCTCGTGATCCAGAACTGCAATTCGATCCAACCCTTGGTGCCCTGGTTCCTTTTTATGCGCAAACCACACAGATTGGACTTGATGCGCAAGCCACACTCGAGAGTTGGCTATTAAAAACAGAATTAGTGCATCGTCAAGGCGATACCTTTGATAACCACACCGCCCTAGTTACCGGTTTTGAATACAGTTTTTACGACATCCAAGGCAGTGGTGCCGACATCGGCATCGTGGCTGAGTATTTAATGGATGATCGAGGTGAAGATGGGCCTGCTTTACTGCAAAACGATGCCTTAATCGGTTTACGATTCGCACTTAACGATTCCAATTCCACCGACGCTTTACTGGGCGTTATTCATGATTTTGACGGCAAGGGTTCGATCCTGTCGTTAGAAGCCAACCGACGATTCGGTAGCAGTGTCAAGGGCACCTTATCCTATACCGGTTGGTCCGTAAGCGAAGCGGATTCAGCGTTAATCGCGTTTGACCGTGAAGACAATGTTCGCTTGGAATTAGGGTACTTTTTCTAACCTACCAGGGCACGCTTAGACTCAATGCTGCCGCTTATTTAGATAAGCTTAATCGAGCCACCGATTTAGCATTATCACTTTTAAGTGGGTGAGTAACCCTGTTCGTTCTCAGCCACTTGTTTTTGCAGCGTCAATAGTTCTTTGTGTATCGCCATCAATTGCCCGTTTACATCGTTAAAGTAATTGTGCATGAATTCTTGAACGGCTACTAACACGGCATCGCGCGTTTCCTCATCCAACGTTTTTAAAACATCCAAATTGAGGGTTTCTTGACTGGGCCAAGGTGCGCTGGGAAACTGCTGACAAGTTCGCTCGGCCATCGCAGCCCAACTCGCGGCAACGTTTTCATTCGGGTGCTGTCGAATAACCTCCATCACCCAGTGCTGCAAGTGACGGGCTTGCTGATTTTCTGACTGCGGAAAGTCGACAATATCGGCCATGGTATTTAATGGGTTTCGAAATCTTGTAAAAGTAACAATGACGCCATTATGGTCGATATATTGACGCTTCCTTCCTAACAGCTCACAAATTGCGCAATGTCTATACTTCGTTGACACATTTTGACACTAGTTGATTACCCGGTAACACGGTTGTGACAGGGTTTCCGTTAGATTTAACCCACCTCAACAGATGTCTCATTGTTATGCCGACTGCGCCCGTTCTTGTGAAGACTTTTGTCCCCGCAATCATCTCACTGATGATGGTGGCAGCTCTGAGTGCCTGTAGCGGCTCTGATGATAATTCCAGCGCGCAAGGCAATCAGAATCCGGACATCGGCACGGACTCACCCAGTGTGCCGGTAGAACCCACTACCGACAGTGACCCTGGCAATGACCCTGGAAGTGCCCCAAATAATCCATCCCTACCGTCCGCGAACCTGCTGCCGCCTTTGCCAGCCACCCCACTATCACCCGCCCCTGGGCCAGACGATGAGCCGACAGATGTTAATCGCCCTGTTACAGCGATTAATCGTTTTTTCTTAGTAGAAGATCCACCGCGGCGCATAGAACCCGTATCAGCTTTTGCGTTAAACGATGATGATTTCAATGCCGGCACACCAGAACCTGTCATTAGTGCACCGAACGGTTTCGACACCACGACCAACGCCGCGCCCTATTTCGACGGCATCAGTAACCGTGAGGTGTTCGCCGGACAAACACTGGAAGTGCTGTTTCGCCCGTTAGATGACGATGGCGGTCTTCCCGGTATGTTCCCCAACTCCCTGCCTGAAGGAGCCTCCTTTAGTGACAACTTTAATGGCACCAAAACATTTCGTTGGATGCCTTTGCAAGGGGATGTTGGAATTACCACTATCACCATAACGGCCGTGGACAGTGAAGAACCTTTTTATCGCAGTGCGCAAACGATTCTTATTCGTGTGAACGAACCCGAAGACCTTTCCACCATTCCAAATTTTCCTCCCGTGGTTAACAATGTACGTAATCACACGGTTCGAGTGGGTGATCCTGTGGTTTTCGAACTCAAAGGTTCCGACCGAAACAGCACCTACCCCACTGTGGAAGTACCTAACCCACCACCAGGTGCCACCGTTGTGCCGCACTATATATTTGATGAAGTGACTGTTTTAAGATTCACGCCGGATGAACCTGGTGTTGTTGAATTTGACGTCGTGGCTAGAGATGCTGATGATCCTTCGTTAACTGGAAGTAGCACGGTATCCACCACGGTCGAAGCCGCTGCCGAATTTGTGTTACCTGGTAAACGTTTAAGAGCCTTAGCCGGTGAACGAGATTTTCACTTAGGGTTTGCTGCGCTGCAAGGGTTTTATCATCAAGCTGACGGGGCCTTGTATTCGGATTTAGCCGGATTGGAATTCAACCTTGTTAGCACCGAAAATTCCATGAAATGGGGCTACATCAACCCAGAACCTGGCACCTTTCGTTGGGCCGATGCGGATAACGTTATCGCGTTCGCCAAGCATTACAATCAGGTGGTGCATGGGCACCCCATGATTTGGCATCGTCAGCTGCCTTTATGGTTGTATGAAACACCGACCAACACGTTACAGGGACACATGCGTGAATTTATTGATCGCTTAGCCCAGCGTTATGGCGACGATGTGGCGATTTGGGATGTGGTGAATGAACCGATTGCCGATGAAGGTGGGTTTCGCCCATCGCTCTGGTTTAATGCCATGGGTGAGGATTACATCGATATCGCCTTTCGACAAGCCAGAGAAAGTGACCCAGATGGCATCTTGCTGTTAAATGAATATGACATCGCATGGGATACGCCTAAAACGGCCACCCTGTTTCCACTGCTGGAATCTTTGCAGCAAAAAGGCACTCCATTAGATGGTGTCGGTTTTCAACTGCACATCGATGCAAAATTTGACCTGTTTGATGAAGTGGAAGCCAACTTTCAACGCGCGGCGGATATGGGCTTGGACATTTATGTCACCGAATTGGATGTGGCCATAACGGATGCTGACACGACTGAGGCGGATCAAGCCAATGTGTATGAACGAATTCTCGATATTTGTTTGAGACAACCGCGGTGCAAAGCCTTGCAGTTGTGGGGCTTTACCGATCAGTATTCTTGGCGTAGAGGCCAATCACCTTTAGTATTCGACGCAGCCTACAAACCTAAGCCGGCTTACTTTGCCTTACAGCGTCGATTGGGCGAAGACTAAACGCATCTAAGGGACGAAAACGGGGCGCAGTTAAGTCTGCGCCAGTTTTCGTTGTTTGGCTTCACGGCCCAAACGCAGAAACAACCACAGGCCCAGCAGGACGAAAAATACAAACCAGGCTAAGGACCATTCAGCGATGCTGAGTCCCAGGAATCTCCAGTGCACTTCCGCACAGTTTCCATCGCCTTTAAACAACAACGACAAAGTGTTTAGGAAAGGCTCATTTTCTAACCAGTATTGAAGACCTAACCCACATTCCGGTACTTGGTCTTTCGGTAAATGCTGCAGCCAAACTTGCCTGCCTGCAGTTGCGACTCCCCCAATTGCTGACAAAGAAAATAAAATTGCCATAAATTGCTGAATGCGGGCGAAGCGGTAACTAATGAGTGCAATGATGGATACGGCACCGATCAGCATGTAGAACATGCGTTGCGTAATGCACAACGGACACGGATCCAAATACTCCACGTATTGCAGGTAGTAGCCGTACCCCAGCAGGCTGGCGATAGCTAGAAACGAACACACCCAAGCCCACAAAGCGGTGACTGGCGATTGGCGGAAACTCATAAAAATACACACCTATTAGGTTCAAACATGGGTAAAAGACTAGTACACGGTGTAAATATTACCGCGAATCCTCGGTAGCAATACGCCGCCTATTAAACGCCACAGGCGTCAAGCTTTCTCCTACAGCGTCGATCGTTACGGTCACGCCATCTTTGAGAAAGGACGAAAACATGCGTACCCACCCACCTGCATTAACACCATTGGCCGCAGCTTTAGCAGCCGCACTGACCGTGAGCGCTTGTTCACCTGAGGATAAGGGTAACGAAGGCCGGTTCGATGATCCCGTCCTAACGGCAACCTCTGAAGTACGTTTAACGGTTGAACTGCCCCAACGAATGCAATCACTGCCTGAATCGGTGGACGTGATTGCGACAGTCGCTGGTGAAAGCATCATGATGGGTGGCACCAATGGCAATTACAGTCTGAACATCGATCTAGCCATGGATCGAAGCTTCCCCATTTTTGTCCGTGTGCAGCGAAGCCGGGACACGTTGATCATTGCCTCTGCTCAGGCGTCGATCACTACCGATACCAGTGTGGTGCCGTTCGCACTGCCACCGCAACTTTTCCGCACAGATTTTGATTCCGATGGTGATGGATTCACCAACATTGTTGAAATTGAGCGAGGCACAGAGCCCTTGGGGGTAAGTGAGGATTTCGACGGCGATGGTGTCGCGAACGCTACGGATCTCGATGATGACAACGATGGTGTGTTCGATGTGAACGATGCTTTTCCATTAAACGGCGCTGAGTCTCAGGATTTTGATGGCGATGGCATTGGCGACAATCAAGACAATGACGATGATAACGATTTCATTTTGGATGTTGACGATAACTTCCCATTCGATCCCAATGAGTCCTTAGATTTAGACTTAGACGGATTAGGTAATTCCGTTGATGAGGACGACGATGGTGATGGCACCATCGATTTGGAAGATCCACAACCGAACAACCCCAACATTACCGGTAACGAAGACAGTGATGGCGATGGCGTTCGCGATTTGGAAGACGCCTTCCCTTACAACAGTGCTGAAAGCAATGATGTAGATGGTGACGGTGTGGGTGATAACGAAGATCCTGACGATGACAACAACGGCGTACCTGACGATCAAGACAACTCCGTGGTCAATATTCCATTCTCGACGGTCTCCCCTACCATCGACGGCGCTTATGGTTGGTGGGAATGGTCAGCTGCGACCAGTGCCGACAGTCGCGGTAATACCTTATACATCGATCATTTACTGATTGATAACTTGGGCATTGAAGTGGACCAAGATCCAACAAAATACAGCCGTTGGCGCGCGCTACACGATGGTGAGCATCTGTATGTGCTAATCATTGTTGACAATGAACGGATGCAAGATCGTTGGAGTGATTCCGATGATGTGTGGCACGATGATTCGGCTGAGTTATATTTTAACGTAGGTCAAGAAACCACCAGCACTTACGATGACAACGATTTCCAACGTCTGTTCAGATACCAAGACGATGCCGATGATGCTCAAACCGATGGTGTCAACAGCGCCAGTGGGATGGAAACTAACTACTGCTCGAGCCGCGGTATGGCGCGACCTAACTCTTACTACACCTATTATGAAATACGGGTAAAACTGTCATCCCTAGGACTGGTTGAAGGTGTGCCATTTAATATGGACGTAGCCTACAACGATGATGACACCTCAGGTGATCGCGATGCAAAGTGGGCCTGGTTCGCTCCATCTGGCACAGATACCGCGTGGTACAACCCCAGTCATTTAGGTACCGCTATTTTGTCTACGAATCGTCCAGTGACAGGCCCGATTGACTGACAAAACGGCCCTTTAAATCAGCGAGGTTCGCATGGACGCGAACACCCATTGCCCGCACTGCGATACGCCCCTTAGCTATCCCTACTCAACTGGAGCAGTTTCTTTTTGTCGCAAACAGCGCCCACGCGCTACACAGCAATATCAACACGCACAAAACATACTTTGACCATGGCTCCATAGTTCCATCGATTTGCACCGCATGAAGCACGGTGGCGACAACGGTAACGACCGCCAGCGTTCTATGGCTCAGCCGCCAAATGCGATTTTTTATTCGCGCCTGTTTCATTAGAAGGACCAATATAAACGTGACAAATACACTCCACATCGCAATAACGCCCCACAATGAAAACGGGGTCGGGGATACGAACAACAAGGCGTCAATGACATCTGGCGGGCTAGTGATCCACAGCCCGACAACATGTAAAACAATACCAACAAACATCACGATGCCAAACCATCGATGCAGGCGGCGAGCTTTAATGGGTGTGCGCGTTAAAACACCTGTGATTAATAACGGTTGGAACAACATGCAAGCCATGGCGACGATACCGGCGAAACCTGCACCGATGTAGACCGGGCTTCGCCACTGCAGTTGCTGGCTTAATGTGGCAGCAATAAAGGGAAAGATGACTGCAGCACCGCTCACCAACCAAATCAACTTAAGGGGAATTGGCTTCATCTATTCGTTTGTTGTGTACACAACCCTATAGGCTAGTACGTTTAAGCACTAAACCGGTTGCAACACAAATTCAGCGTGCAGTGTTTTATCGTTCGCGCTAGACATCACAGGACGTAAAAAAACCGTTTCAAAATCGTCACTGTCGTAGGCCAGGTGGCCATGCGCTTGGCCAAAGGCGGGCACAATTTGTGGCATGTCCATCTGGAACTCACCATTTTCATCGGTTAACGTTGCGCCATGACTGCGCTCATCTCGTTCATGGCCTTCCGTGGTATGCGCCCAAATTTGAATACGTTGCCCAGACAAAGGTGCACCATTTCCGGCTAGCCGCACCCTGCCCGTCATTAAAAAGCCACCCGCGCCAATTCGATCAACAATGGGGGCACCGGGTAGATAGTTATTTGATCCGCCGCGCATCGACTTTGTCGGCTTTACGTTTTGCGCCGCCGCGGGCATTTGCAAGGAGCCGAGCGCAACGCCGGTGGCCGCACAGGAGGTTGCAAGAAATTGTCTGCGAGTTAGAATTCTTTTGCTCATTTCAATTCTCTTTGGCAAAGCATGCTCAGGTTGCCCACTGTAGTGAATTAGCATACCGCAGACTACGCTTTCAGTACTCACATAAATGCAATCAGAAAGGCGTATTTGTCAAACTAGGCAGTTCGTTCTGTAAGCGCATGATGGTGTGATTTACCATCGGATTCCCGATTTCCTCATATTCATAGGTGTCGGAGAATATCGGCCGATCGAAACGGTTGTAATCCGTGATTTGGCTTATGTTCCCGTTTTCGTCATAGAGCACCTCGAAGCGTGAAAATACACTGCCATCATCCAGTGTGTGAGTACCCGCTGACAAAAGACCTGCCGCGTTGAATTCGAAAGCCCATTGTTTAGACTCTATCGTATTAAGAGCGCTGAGCAGCTGCCCATTTACATCGTAGGTGTATTCAATAGGAAGGATGCCATCGAGTTCAATGAGATTGCCGAATTCGTCTCGATCATAGTCAATGGTTGGAAAACCGCTCAAATCCACACGCGATATTAATTGCCCGTTTGAGTTGTAGTTATATTGCCAAACTCGGTCGTTGTCAGAGAGCACATTAAATTCGGCGGGGGTCACCGATTTTACGATCAGGCCTGTGTTGTTCAGCGTATGGATTCTAGTGCTAACTTCAGCGCCTCTCACGCGAGCCAATGTAATCGTGTTTTCATTTCTGTTATAAACGTAATCGGTAACCGAGTAGGGATTCCCAGAAAATGTGGTGGTTTCCCGAATAACTCGGTAACCATTGGAATAGGGATTTGGCAGATCGTTTTGAGGATCAAATGGCGCATCATTTTCGCGCGATTCATTGCCTCCGCCACTGCATGCCGATAAAGCGATGCAAACGAACGCTGCGAATAAGGGCTTAGCTATCATGGCAGACACAGCCATGAGCTTTTTTACGATGAATGGCATAGCTGAACTCACTTTTAATCACGGCCCACCCTAGCGGTGGCAACCCGCGCAGTGGATTCTTATTCTAGAAAAAACCCATCGATAAAATAACGACCACCTTTTACTGCAACGGTCGCCACAGCTAAGACTTGGTCTTCGGTATTATCGAAGTGTTGATGCCAAAGTACGGTGAACGACTTATCTTTACGAAAAATCGTGACCACCTCACGTTGGCCAGGACGACCCCACAAATTCTCACGTTTATCGCATTGCGCCAGAAAGGTTTCCGCGCTAATGGTGGATTTCAGGTCAACCGAGAAGTGACTGCTGTGCGAGGCGTAATCCCGATTAGCGACGCCGGACATCACATCGTCCATCATCGGCTCGGCAACGGCCAAGACAGCTCTATCATCAAGTTCCATGCAGCTCATGGGGTAATTCTACAAGGAACGAGGACGCGCCGCCATGGCCAAGCTACGTCAGATAGCTTGGCCATGGCGACCTTTCCCGATAAAACGGCAGGGATTACTCTTCGCGGTTTTGTTTACCCATGCGATATCCGCCGTACCATTCTTTTTCCAGTTCGCTACTCGCGAAATAGGAATGGTGACAGTTAGATGGCGTCGTGCCCTTTATTCCAGCATCCATGCCTGCTTTTCGAGCAGTAGCGGGCGTTACGTGGTGTAACGGCTTAAAGGCTTCGCTAATGACCGTGTTCAGGCCAATGAAGTCAAATTTGCGAGTCATCAAGACAGGCTCCTAGTAAGATCGGCCACAGGCACCAATGCCTGCGGGGTCGAGCGGAAAAGTAGCATGCACACCCGACCGATCCGACCTACCAGTTCTCACTCCCCAATTGCCGATTTCGGCAGAGTGAGCAGTAGCCCCCAGGTTCTGACACTGCATTACAATCCTGTGAACCTTGCCGCGAAAAAGCTTGCGAAAAAGGCTTGTCTAACCCCACCAACTTTCCGTGGCCGACTTCAAATCACTGGCCCGAAAGCGCGCTTTTTGGTTCGATGGCGCTAATTCTTCTTCATAGAAAAATTCAGGCAAGTCATCGTCTTTGTCGGTAAATCCCGCGTCCCGATTAAATTGATGTTCAAGCTCCAGTGTTTCACGCCCCAACGCAGGGAAAAAATCAGCCGGAAGTTCCACATCCACCGCATCTTTTAAGGCCTGCAATATGAAGTCTTGCTGGGTCAGTGTCACAGAGCGGCCGAAGATACAAAAGCCCAGGGAGTCGGTCGTGGCACACAACGCTTGCAAATCCAGGCTGGCCTCCACCAGTTCCGCTGCTGGTTTTCCCTTGCTATCGTACTGCGGTAGGTTGCCGGCGGTATGGTCAGCGCCCTGCGCCGTCATTTGCATACTGATGCCCGTGACTTCGATCACTCGTGGGTCATACGCGCTGATGGCTTGACCTTTGATGACGGGTATACGCGATACGTCCAGGGCTTCACCGACGCGTTGTGTGCCCGAGGCATATAAACGCCCTTCGTCACTACCGGCACGCATTTCATCAACAACCGATTTCATATAGCTAGGATCACCAAAAGATCCTTTGCCCGCATCCATCAACACGCCGATGGTTGCACCAAGTTCGATGGTGTCTACGCCTAAGTCATTCGCTTCCCAATTCAACGCGGCCAAATCATCCGGGTCTTCCAAGCCGCAGTTGGTGCCCATCAAACCTATGGTTTCATACTCTACCGGCGACACCACTTCGTTGCCGTCCTTGTCGTGGTACACATTACTGCATTGAATGATGCACCCGGGCATGCAGGCGTGGGTGGTGTCACCGCCACGCGATAGATTTAATTCTCTTAAATAGTCTCCACCTAACTTAAAGCGTTCTTCACCCGAAGTATCCGTGGCTTGCCCATGGCTAAAGTTACGTACGGGAATACCGCCCACGGTATTGGTGTAATCACCCACGGCAGCGGTGCCCTGCTCTTGGAATGTGCGAATAGCGGGTTGCTCTTCCAACTGCTTACGATAACTTTTAACCGCTTGCATGACTTGCTTACGATCATGCATCGATGGCATACGATCTAAATCGGCAATGATGGCTTTGACTTTTTTACTGCCCATAACAGCGCCAACACCGCCACGCGCTGCCAAACGAGATGGGCGCATGTCCACATCACTGAAGGCAATACCCGCCATTAAACCCTGGTACTCACCCACCAAACTGCAAAGCCCAATGCTAATTTTCTTACCAAAACGCTCGTGCAGTCGTTCCGCTGTTTTAAAATTGCCCTCGCCCATGTAATCCTTGGCATCGAGAAATTCAACGTCACCACCTTTCTTAAAATAGATCATGACCCAATCATCGGATTGGCCGGTGAGTGTGAACCCTGCAATTTCTAGCTGCCCCAATGCGAAAGCGAAATTGCCGCCTGCATTCGCTTCTTTGATTCCGCCAGTCAGCGGGCTTTTACAACCGACGCTTAAGCGATTCGCATTCGAGAAGTTGGTGCCAGCCAGCGGCCCGGCAGAGAATATTAAGGGGTTGTCGGGCCCCAGCGGGTCAACCTTGGCCACACCCATGTCATTCAGGGTTTTGGCGATGTGGTACCGACCCGCGCGAACCAAAGAATCACCCTTAAGCGTTTCGGTGTTGATGCTGCGTTGAGCAAGGTCGATGGTGTGATACTGACGCATGAGCGAGCTTCTCGTAGGTGGATGAATTCAACGATTCCCTATTCTACACCCAGCGACGTGGAAACCCACGTTGAACCAACCGTTTAAACCTGTGTGTGGGTATCTGGCGATACGGGCTAAGCCGATGACGTGTTGCGTAGGCCATCGTCGAGCAATTCCACCCAATGGCGCACCAGCCGACCACTGCCAGCCTGCAAATGCAGCTGACATCCGATGTTTGCCGTGACAATGACATCGGGCTCACTCTGTAGGATATGGCCCAGCTTGTTGTCACGTAACTGATGGCTGAGTTTGGGTTGAAAAATAGAATAGGTTCCAGCCGAGCCGCAGCACGTGTGCGAATCGTTAAAAGCGGTTAGCGTGAACCCAAGCTTTCTCAAGAATGCCTCTGTTACCTGAGGCAACTTTTGCCCATGTTGTAAGGTGCACGGCGGATGAAATGCGACTTTACCTACGGAACTGGCTGCTGGTACCAGGCCAGATACATCCTCCCTATGTATGACCTCAATTAAATCCTTAGCCAGTTCAGTGACACGTGCGGCTTTCTCTGCATAGGCTGGATCATCAGCTAATAAATGACCGTAGTCCTTTACCATCACACCGCACCCACTGGCCGTCACAATGATGGCTTCAGCACCGGCTTCAATGTCAGGCCACCAAGCATCAATGTTTCGCTTAACAAAGGCTTTCGCGTTGTCTTGTTCATTTAAATGATGATGGATTGCACCGCAACAACCGCTGCTAGGCTTAGAAATTAACGAGATGCCAAGCGCATCCAATACACGTGCTGTGGCGGCATTCGTTTGCGGGGTCATGGCCGCTTGCGCGCAACCATCAAGCACTAACATGCGACGGGTATGACGTGCGTCAGGCCAAACACCTGCGGGAACAGCCTGTGGTATGCCGGCTTTCAAACTGGACGGTAATACCGGACGCACCAGACGACCTAAACCCAATAAAGGGGCCAATCGCTGTTGATAAGGCAACACCAGCAGTAAGGCTTTTCGCTTAAGGCGCTCAACCAAACCACGCGGCACCCGCTCTTCCACCAAGGCACGCCCATGATCAATGAGGTGTCCATACTGCACACCAGAGGGGCATGTGGTTTCGCAATTACGGCACGTTAAACAGCGATCCAAATGCAGCTGAGTGCTGGCCGTGGGTTCATGCCCTTCCAACACTTGTTTGACTAAGTATATTCGGCCGCGTGGGCTGTCTAATTCATCACCCAATAAGTTATAGGTTGGGCAAGTGGCTAAACAAAACCCGCAGTGCACGCACTTAGAAATAACCGCTTCTGCTGCCAACGCATGTTTATTGTTTGCAAGCTCGGGAGCCAGTTGAGTATCCATGCGTTAAGTATCCAACTCGGGATGAAATCGACCGCGATTTAATAACCTTTGCGGATCAAAGCTTGTTCGTAGTTGAGTCTGTAAACGCGCAGCCACCCCTTCAATAGGTTGATGCGTGGCGTCTCCCACAGAGGCAGAAGAAAATCGAGTGGCATGACCGTTCGCGCTTGCGGCCAATGCAAAGATCTCTTGCGCTGGCAGAGTGGTTTTCACCCAACGCTGTGCGCCTCCCCAGTCATATAAAACCGATGCAGGTGAGCCGTCTTTATCATCTGGGATAGCCAGTTTCGGCGTGTAATCAGCAACCGAAATTCGCCACGTTGGCCGCTCATCTTGGAAAAACGTGTGGGTAAAGTCTCTTAAAGCATCCCAGGGTGCGTCGTCTACGGCGTCACCGCCGAGTTCAGAGGCGGCAGCCTGAACACCGGCATCACTGCCTGCAAGCCGAATATAACGACGCGATCCAATTAAGGCTGCGCCTGTGACCGGTAAAAAGTGCCGCGCTAGTTTCACCATAGCGGAACAATCGTGTTCACTTTGTTCAAAGGCAAGCGTTCGGGTGGTTTCGGGTAGCGGCAACACTTTTAACGAAACATCTAACAGAACACCTAAGGTGCCGTAAGCGCCTATTTGCACGCGCGATACATCGTAACCGGCCACATTTTTCATCACCTCCCCACCAAAGGCTAAGTCTTCACCCTTGCCGCTAATGACGCGTGTACCCAAGGTGTGATCACGCACCGCGCCGCAATAAGGTCTAACCGGTCCTGACAAACCGCACGCTAAGGTGCCACCCAAGGTCGCACCCGGAAGCTGCGGTGGATCAAAGGGCAACTGTTGTCCCGATTGCTTCAGTGTGTCGATAACCAAACTTAACGGTGTACCGCTTCGTGCACTCATGACCAACTCAGTGGGCTCATAGTTGGTGACACCTCTGTGTTCAGCGACCGACAAGGTGGTCATTTCTTCTGCTGATTCGCTCACGCGTCCCAAAAAAGATTTACTGTTGCCACCAACAATTCGCAAAGGTAACCCATTGGCTACGTGTTGCTGCACAGTATCGAGTAATGCCGCAGAGGCGTCATGATTCATACTAGGAAAAACCTTTAGCGCGACGTTAGAAACGTTCGATGTCCGGATGAGGCAGCTGACCTTTGTGCACATGCATGGCACCGAATTCAGCGCAGCGTTGCAACGTGGGCACCACTTTTCCGGGGTTAAGTAATCCATTCGGATCGAACGCAGCTTTTACTGCATGAAATTGTTCCAAGGTGTGTGTGTCGAATTGCACACACATCTCGTTTATTTTTTCCACGCCTACGCCATGCTCACCGGTGACTGTGCCTCCGACGGCAACACACAGTTGCAAAATTTCGCTGCCCAGACGTTCGGTGCGTTCGGACTCACCTTCGATGCTGGCATCATACAAAATCAAGGGATGCAGATTACCGTCTCCAGCATGAAATACGTTGGCGATGCGTAAATTAAATTCTTTCGACAATTCATCCATGCGCGCCAACACTTTAGATAATTCACGACGCGGGATCGTGCCATCAATGCAGTAGTAGTCAGGTGATAATCTGCCCACCGCAGGGAACGCAGACTTTCTCCCTTTCCACAACAATAAGCGTTCTTCTTCGCTGTTCGCAATATGCAGAGTTTTCGCATTGCTGGCATTGAACACATCCGATACCCGGCCAATTTGAGCTTCAACTTCCGCTTCCGTGCCGTCAAGTTCGCACAGCAACACCGCTGCTGCATCGACTGGATAGCCGCATCCAGCGAAGTCCTCAGCCGCTCTGATCGCTGGGTTATCCATCAATTCTAATCCCGCAGGAATGATGCCTTCGGCAATCACGCGACCCACCGCGTCCCCGGCATCTTCAACACTGTCAAAGGCCGCCATCACCAGTTTGGCCAAGGGCGGAACCGGTAACAGCTTCACCATGACTTCCACCGTCACCGCAAGCATACCTTCAGAGCCGGTAAGAAGTGCCATTAAATCATAGCCTGCATCATCACAACCAGGCGCGCCAATGGTGAGGAGTTCGCCCTCGATGGTGACCACTTTAATGGCTAGGATGTTGTGCACGGTCAGTCCATATTTAAGGCAATGCACACCGCCTGAATTTTCCGCCACGTTGCCGCCGATGGTGCACGCAATTTGTGAAGAAGGATCGGGCGCGTAATACAAACCGTGGGGGCGTGCCGCATCCGAGATGGCCAAATTTCGAACGCCAGGTTGAACACGCGCGTAACCGTGCTCGGGATTCAATTCCAGGATTTGGTTGAACTTGGCTAGTCCGAGCAAAATGCCATCTTCGTGCGGTAAGGCCCCACCAGATAACCCCGTGCCAGCGCCTCTGGCTACCACCGGAACGCTGCGCTCTGAAGCCCATTTAAGCACCGCTTGAACCTCTTCCACGCTGGCGGGCAACACCACCACCAACGGAGCCGCTTTGAACAGAGTCAGCCCATCCGACTCATAGGGTCGCAGGTCTTCATCGGAATGCAGAATTTGACCCGTGGGGGTTAATGCTCGTAATTCAGCAGCGTATTGTTTTCGCTTGTCGCGACGTGAAAGAACAGTTTCGGGATTTGCGGCCATAAAGACTATTGTACGGACTTAGCCACGAACTGGTGCCGCCAGCCTGTTTTGTACTTTAGCTACGTACTGATTTTAGAAACACATGTGCGAAAATTTACTGAATAAATGCGTACACATCGGATGGTTCGCCTATCAGTCACGGGTGTTTATTCGGTATACTTATCTTCCTTCCACGTAGTTTCACTACACATCTGATTGGACGAGAGAAAACCATAATGAGACGCCGTCGCGACGCAAAAATTGTCGCCACCCTCGGGCCTGCCAGTAACTCTAAAGAAGTTATCGGCAAATTGTTTGATGCCGGTATTGATGTTTTCCGGTTAAATTTCAGTCACGGCACGCACGATGATCACGCGGTGGTGCACCAATTCATACGCGACATTGAGAAAGAACGCGGACGTCCTATCGGTATCCTGGCCGATCTACAAGGCCCCAAACTGCGAGTCGGCAAATTTGCTAATGGTGAAGAGGATTTGGTTGTGGGTCAGAGCTTTCGACTAGATATGGACAACGAGCCTGGTACAGCCGAACGCGTACAACTGCCTCACCCAGAAATATTTGCTGCGGTGGAAGATGGCGCAAAGTTATTGGTTAACGATGGCAAGATTCGCTTGCGTGTGGTGTCTCACGGCGATGACTTCGCCATCACCACAGTGGAGGTCGCTGGTACCATCAGCAACAACAAAGGCGTTAACGTGCCTGACTTGTATCTACCGATTTCTCCACTCACAGAAAAAGACCGCATTGATCTTGACTACGCGTTGGGGCTTGGCGTGGATTGGGTGGCTATGTCGTTCGTGCAACGACCTGAAGACATGGTGGAACTGCGAGAACTTGTTGGCCCAGACACCGCGATTATGGCGAAGATGGAAAAACCATCGGCTATCAACCATCTGTCCGACATCATCACATTGTCCGACGGCATCATGGTAGCTCGAGGAGACTTAGGCGTTGAGATGCCACAAGAGAAAGTGCCGGTGGTGCAAAAGAAATTATTGCGCCGCGCACGGGCCGCTGGCAAGCCAGTTATTGTGGCGACTCAAATGCTGGAATCGATGATTCATTCTCCCGTGCCCACGCGCGCCGAATCCTCGGATGTTGCCACAGCGGCTTACGATGGCGCGGACGCGGTCATGCTCTCGGCCGAGACAGCGGCAGGCGAATTTCCGGTGGAAGCGGCCACCGCGATGGACCGGATTTTAATCGAAGTGGAACGCGACCCCTATTACCGACAGGTGATAACCGCCGCTTCCCCGACACCAGGCGACACGGCTGCTGACGCAATCACCTCTTCCCTGTCTCATATTGCAGGAGTTTTGCCGTTGGCTGCGGTTTTTACCTATACTGAGTCCGGGTTTTCAGCCTTCCGCGCAGCCCGCGAAAGGCCTGAGGCTCCGCTCATTGGCTGCACGCCGCATCGAAGAACGGCGCGGCGGCTGGCCTTGGTTTGGGGCGTGCACGCGGTCCTTTCTGATGAGATGAGTAACGTGGATGAGATGGTCTCAAACGCGATCAACATCACAATGCAGGAAGGATTTGGTGAGCTTGGGATGATTATCGCGATTACCGCTGGTATGCCATTCGGACGAACTGGTACAACTAACATGCTTAGATTGACCCGTTTGAAGGATTTAAATGGAAACGCCAACACCCACGACGACATTCCGCTCTAAAAACTGCAATCTGCCTTTTAGAGCAGACGATAGGCAGGTAACGGTGAACAATGCCAACCTCCGAGAATGGAATATGACGGCAATTACAAAGTTAAAGATGCGAATGCTGAGCCTTGCGCTTGGGCATTCGCTGCGTTTTGTACTGTCTATTACTTTAAGCGCTTTGGCCACCTTAGCGCTGTTTCCTGCTGCGGCTAGCGCGCAGTCCAATGACACAGCCACGCAAACCTACAATCGAGAAATTGTTATTCGCCCTGGCGATACCTTATCGGGTATCGCGCTACGTGAGTTAGGTAGTGCGAAACTGGCTGAGCAAGTGGCCACTGCGAATGGCTATAGCCTGACGAAAATTTTAATCCCAGGTGACGCCATCGTCTTACCGATCACCCTACCTGTGCGCGATGAATACGCCACAATCGTGTTCTCTAAAGGCGACGTTCAATTAAATGGTAAAGCCGTTCAGATAGACGACGAATTCCGATTAAACGATGTCATAAAAACTGGAGCTACCGGTTACGCCAGCTTGTCTTTTCAAACGGGCACCCTGATTAACTTCCAACCAAACACCGAGGCGCGTCTAATCACGTTGTTCTGTCAGCCCGCTGATGACACTTGTGTTATCGAATTGGCCACCGACCAAGGTACGTTAACAACCGATGTACGTCGTGATGGAAATCAACCGACCGACTTTCGCGTGCAAACTCCCTATGCCTCAGCAGCAGTTCGAGGCACGGTGTTCGATATAAATGCTGATTCCACCGGCCTACGCATTGGTGTCACGGAAGGCAAGGTGGACTTAGCCGCCACCGACACAGACCAATTGGTTCCTCTCGATACGGGCTTTGGCTCTGCCACGGCTCCGGGCCGCCCAATCGGTGAGCCCATTGAGTTACTGCCTGCGCCGGTTTTTCGCTTCGTGCCGCCACGCATTGCGAAAGGCGATTATTTGCGATGGTTCGGTTTAACAGATACACCCAACTACATCGTACAAATTGCGGCTTCACCCAACGGGGTGGGCGTGGTGCATGACACCCGAGTGCCAAGTGATCTTTTCATTTTGAACGATGAAATACCCACTGGTGATTACTCTGTATTAGTTCGAGGTGTAGACCCCAATGGCTTACTGGGCTTCACAGCCCTTAGCCCGATCACAGTCGCTAGCGTCGATACCAGCATTGCCCCAGTGAATGCGAGCATTGATCGAGTCGACGGCAACTACCGTGTTGCCATTATCGACGGCCCAGAAGACGCCGCTGGGTATGAAATTCAAGTCGCATCCGACTTTGAATTCACCGACCCCTTAAGCGTCGATGTGGATGAAACTGGCGTTGCCTTGGTACGACTTCGCACACCAGAATTGTTTGCACGAGCACGAGTGTTACTTGACCGCACAACCGTTGGCCCGTTTGGCGAAGCCTCAACCGTTAACGACTGATCGTTCGGTTCTGACCCTATTCCCTGGCCTGGCCAACTTCACTGGCTAGTTTCGCCCGTCAAATCAGTTGACCAAATTCGATTCGCAACAGTTCAGCAAATCAGTTGACCCAACTCGTTGGCAACACCGGTTAGTTTTTACCCATCACGCGGCTTTACAAACCGTGAATCGATGGCGCGTCGTGCGCGGGCCAGTTGTTGCAACATCTCTTCACCACCTCTAACGGCGATGCCAACCGCCAGGATATCGAGAATTAGCATCTGCCCAATGCGAGACTTGACCGGTGAAAAAATGTCGCTGTCTTCAATCAAGTCGACCGACAAATGTACATCACTGGATTCAGCTAACGGTGACTTAGTGGCGGTAACTGACAACACTTTAGCGCGGGATTTTTTGGCAATCTGAACAGCCGTCAATATGTCGCTACTTCGACCCGAGTGGGAGATGGCAACCATTAAGGTTTTCTCGTTGTAGAGCGCGGCGGCCGATTGCTGAATGTGAGGATCGTTGTAGGCGATAGCAGGCTTACCGAGCCGAAAAAATTTCAACTGCGCATCTTCCGCGACGATGGCAGAGCCGCCTGAACCATGAAACTCAATGCGCTCGCATTCATCATATAAACGAATAGCGTTGTCCAACGCAATATCGTTAAATTGATTTTTCATCTGCATCATCGATGCAAGCGTGCCGTCTATGATTTTATTCGACAGCTCTTTACTGGAATCTTGCGCGGTAACGTCTTTATAGAAAAATGTTCCACGACTGGCTAAATCTTGCGCTAAGCGCAGTTTAAATTGCTGAAAGCCAACACAATCTAAGGCGCGACAAAACCGAATGACGGTGGGCTCACTCACGGAAGATTTAGCCGCAATGGCCTGGATGGACGATTGAACACTGCCATCCGGATCCTCAAGGATCACATCAGCCACTTTCTGTTCAGATTTTCTCAGCCCATCACGGGCTGAACGAATTTTGGCGAGCATCGGATCCTACACCCGGCAATGGTCACGTATTGAGTATAGCGTGCGGCTGCAAGGCTCGAACACTTTCATCCACGCTAAGACCCAAATTGATCTGCCTAAGGAATGAATCAATGGGTGCTATAAATCGTAATTCTTGGGTTATCTGCATTCAAAAAATGCGCAATGGGGTACGGCGACTGCGCTGGATCTTGCAACACCTCATCAACCAGCGCGCGTTTCTCGCCACCGGTGATGTGCAACAACTGACACTCGGTATTCATCAAGGCAGCTAGCGTGAGTGTAATGCGCGCCTGCGGTACGGACTCAGGCTCCACGATGGCCACTAAGGCATCGCGTTCGGCAATGGCAGCGTCGGTGCCAGGCGCACCAGGAAATAAGGAGGCCGTATGACCATCGCCACCCATGCCCAGCACCACGACGGTAAACGGTTTTGCAATGCGCTGTATGTGTTCATCAATGGTTGACACCGCTTCATGCGGGCCAGAACCCGCTTTGTATAAACCCACAAAAGTGGCATCGGCTGCGTGATCTTGCAGCAGGGTGTTTTTAATAAAAGCTGCGTTGCTGTCTGCGCTGGTTTCTGGCACCCAGCGTTCATCCGCTAAGGTGACCGTGACTTTATCCCAGGCCAATGGCTTGGCTCGTAGCGCTTCGAACAACGGCTTGGGCGTACTACCTCCTGAGACAACCAATGAGGCCGAGCCATGCGCTTGAATCGCTCGATTTAAACGCTCAACAATGACATTGGCTAACGCGTTTGCCAATTCAACAGGCGACTCAATTTGCTCGATTAAGGGTGTGCCTTTTTGTGCCATGACCTCTATTCCTCATACCAACTAAAGCCATCGCGGCTTATTAAACTACTGGCCGATGACGGCCCCATGCTGCCGGCTGTGTACGGCTTGGGCGCGTATTGATACTGCTGCCAGGCTTTCTGGATAGGATCAACCCACGCCCATGCGGCTGACACTTCATCTCGGCGCATAAATAGAACGGGGTTACCTCGAAGCACATCAATAATCAAACGTTCATACGCGATCATTCGACGCTTTTGAAACACATCGTTGAAGTCTAAATTCAAATGCACTGGCTGCAAGGTGATTTCATCGCCCCACGCTTTGACATAAATGCGCATGCGAATTTCCTCCTCCGGTTGCAAACGAATAATGAGCTGGTTGGGTTCAGACAAACCATCCGCCGTTTCGAATATGGAATGTGGAACCTTTTTAAAATTTACGATGATTTCCGTTTGCTTACGCTCCATGCGTTTGCCCGTTCTTAGATAAAACGGCACCCCTTCCCACCGCCAACTGCCAATTTCGGCTTTTAAGGCAACAAACGTTTCTGTCACACTGTCATTGGGGATGTCATCATTTTCTAAATAACCTGGCACAGTCCCGCTTTCGTAGGCACCCGCCTTGTACTGGCCACGTACGGTGTTCTCAATCGCGTCTCGTCCAATCAACGGTTTTAAAGCGCGTAATACTTTTATTTTTTCATCTCGCACCGCGTCAGGATCCACACTGACCGGTGGCTCCATCGCCAGGATAACCAACAGCTGCAGTAAATGGTTTTGTACCATGTCGCGAAGCGCGCCAGTTTGATCATAAAAACGGCCACGACTGTCCACCCCCAAACTCTCAGCGATGGTGATTTGCACATCGCTGATGCGCTCGTTTCTCCACAAGGGCTCGAATAAGGAATTACCAAATCGCAGTGCCATTAAATTTTGCACCGTCTCTTTACCCAAGTAATGATCAATCCGGAAAATTTGCGATTCATCAAATACTGCTGCCAGTTCATCGTTAATGACATCTGCCGACGCTTGGTCTCGGCCCAATGGTTTTTCTAACGCCACACGACTTTTGGGCGTGATTAATTCCGCCTTATGAACATTCTCAGTGATGCGAGTGAACAAACTGGGTGCCACGGATAGATAAAAAACCCGCACATGATTCTCACGCCCGGCGAGCATCGTTTTTAAACCATCAAAGTCCTCGGGCTGGGTAACATCAATTTTTAAGTAATGCACGCGTTGCAAAAAGGATTGCCAATGCGACTCGACGAGGTGATCAGCCTCAATATGCTTTTTCGAATCGGCTTCTAATATTTTTCGAAACCCCTCACTGTCGGTGTCAGTGCGGGCAGCGCAAATGATACGACCATCCTCGGGCAATTGATCAGCACAGTGCCTAAAGTACAAAGCCGGTATCAGCTTGCGCAGTGATAGGTCACCCGACCCCCCAAACAAAATAAAATCAAAGGGTTCAATGGCGTTTTCAGTGAAGTCAGACGATGCAATCATGAATTTTATTAGTGTGAGACGATTTTGACGAAGGGATACGCCCAGTAATATTACTACATAATTCAGCCAGATTCAGGCGCTTAGTTTTGCCAAATCTTCACGGAATGGGGTGAGAAACTGTGCGTACATAGGGTAAAATTACTACATATCCACCTAGGCGACCGATTGAGTATCTGTGCAAATCGGAACGCCATACCTTATATATACAACTTCTACCGAGTTGCTGTTTTCCCATGCCCACATTGCACCCCACTATTGAAGAAGTGACCGCTCGGATTGTTGAGCGCAGCGCCCCAACCCGAATCGCGTACTTAGAGCAAATTGAAGCGGCTCGCAGTAACAAAACCACGCGTCATCGCTTGTCATGCACCAACATCGCTCACGCGGTTGCCGCCGTGCCGGCAAACGACAAACTGGTTTTGCACGCCGAACGAGCTCCCAATTTAGGCATTGTCACCTCCTACAACGACATGCTCTCCGCTCACCAACCGTTTGAAACCTTCCCCAACCGTATTAAACAAGCGGTTCGTCAAGCCGGCGCGACTGCACAAGTTGCCGGAGGTACTCCGGCGATGTGTGATGGCGTCACCCAAGGGCAACCAGGCATGGAATTATCGCTGTTCAGCCGCGATGTCATCGCCATGTCTACAGCCATTGCCATGTCACACGACATGTTCGATGCCGGAGTCTACTTAGGGGTGTGCGATAAAATCGTGCCAGGCTTACTGATGGGCGCGTTAACCTTCGGGCATTTGCCAGCGGTGTTCATTCCCGCAGGTCCGATGACAACAGGCGCATCCAACAAAGAGAAGGCTGAAATTCGCCAACGCTTTGCCGAAGGCAAAGCCACGCGCCAAGAGCTACTGGAATCAGAAAGTCGCAGTTATCACGGGCCCGGCACCTGCACATTCTACGGCACCGCAAACAGTAACCAAATGCTAATGGAATTTATGGGCCTGCACTTACCCGGTGCCGCTTTTATTAACCCAGGAACACCGTTACGTGATGCACTAACTGAAGCCGCTGCGTTGCGCGCTTTGGCAATAACGGATCGCGGCAACGAATACACGCCTGTCGGTAAAATCATCTCAGAGAAAGCCATGGTGAATGGCATGGTGGGTTTATTAGCCACCAGCGGGTCTACCAACCATACCCTGCACTTGGTGGCTATTGCAAAAATGGCTGGCATCGTCATCGACTGGGACGACTTCGATGATCTGAGCCACGTGGTGCCTTTGCTCACTCATGTGTATCCCAGCGGCAGCGCCGATGTGAATGAATTTCACGCCGCCGGTGGATTAGGTTTCGTTATTAGCGAGTTACTGGATGCTGGCTTATTGCATGATGATGTATTGACTGTCGCAGGTGATGGCGGTCTTCGTCGTTACACCGAAGAACCTTGGTTAGATAACAACACACTGGCGTGGCGCAAAGGCCCAGATGCCCCTCTCGACCCAAGTATTGTTTCAACCCGAACGAAACCCTTTCAAGCTGATGGCGGACTACGACTCATGCAGGGCAACCTCGGGCGCGCTGTTATTAAGACTTCAGCACTCGCTGATGATGTGCGCGTCATCGAAGCGCCGGCTGTGGTGTTTTATTCGCAAGCTGAGTTAACCCAAGCGTTCGAAAACGATGAACTGAATCGCAACTTTATCGCGGTGGTTAAGTGCCAAGGCCCGCGCGCGAACGGGATGCCAGAGCTCCACAAAATGACCCCCCCATTGGGTGTGCTAATGGATCGAGGCTTTAAAGTGGCCCTGGTTACCGACGGCCGAATGTCGGGTGCATCGGGTAAAGTTCCTGCGGCGATTCATGTATCCCCAGAAGTTGTGCTTGGTGGCCCCTTAGGTAAGATTCAAACCGGCGACATCATCCACTTAAACACCTTAACGGGTGATTTAAACGCCTTGGTTGAAGATGCGATTTGGCAGGCGCGCACCTCGCAAATACCCGATTTACAGGCCAACCAGTTGAATACCGGTCGCGAATTATTCACTACCGCACGCCAAATCGTTTCCAGTGCAGAAACCGGTGCCATAAGCCTGTTGGGCTAAATACTTTTTTCCACGATCAGAAATTTCCACCAACCTTTTATTGAGAAAGTCATGGCTTTGAGCGCTCACGAATTAATGAATATGGCACCCGTCATCCCCGTTATCGTAGTGCACGATGTAAAAACAGCGGTACCACTAGCGGAAAGTTTGGTGGCCGGCGGTTTGCCCGTGCTAGAGGTGACTCTGCGAACACCGGTGGCAATGGAGGCTATGCGCGCTATGCAGTCGGTCAGTGGCGCTGTTGTTGGCATTGGAACCGCATTGAACGGCTCAGACTTAAGAGCTGCAAAAGAGGCTGGAGCACAATTTGCGGTTAGCCCTGGTTTCACTGAAGAATTAGGTGCCACCGCCCATGATATTGATTTGCCTCTGTTGCCAGGGATCGCAAATTCGGCCGACATCATGCGCGCGCACGCCCAAGGCTTTAAAGCACTAAAATTTTTTCCAGCCTCCCAAGCCGGCGGACCCAGCATGATCAAAGCCTTGGGTGGCCCGTTTATCGATGCCGTATTTTGTCCCACCGGAGGCGTATCCGCCGACAATGCAGCAGACTACTTATCCCTATCTAACGTGTTGTGCGTTGGCGGCTCGTGGGTTGCACCTAAACAAAAAATCGCCGACGCCGATTGGGCGGGCATTGAAGCTTTAGCAAAGGCTGCTGCCAGCTTACCTAGATAAAGCAGCCACAACACACAGCTGAAATACGGCCACTGTTATACGGCTTTTCTTAACTGCACCGATGAATTTTGCCGTTCGATGCGCAGCATGCTCGCATGCAGCTCACTAGCAGGTACGGGTTTGGAAAAAAAGTATCCTTGAATTAACGTGCAACCCAGTTGCCTGATAGCATCTAACTGATCCTGAGTTTCCACGCCTTCTGCGATAGTGTCTAAACCCAGTCGCTGTGCCAATAGCATGATGGTATTGGCGACCGATTCGTCACACGTTGTGCGGGTTAGGTGAGAAATAAACGATCGATCAATTTTTAAAACATCCAACGGCAGATCTTGCAAATAGCTCAAGGAAGAATAGCCTGTCCCAAAATCATCTACGGCCACTCGTATGCCTGCCGACCGAAGTTTTTCAAACGTAGGCACGGCCCGTCCGATGTCCGTCATCATGACGCTTTCAGTAACTTCTATTTCCATTAAATGGGCTGGAATATCTTGTTGCTCTAGTAACTGCAGTAATTTCTCACTGAAGCCTGCTTGCACAAATTGCGTGGCGGCTATATTCACACCAATTCGCAGGTGTGAACAGGGGCTTGCTTTCCATTCAAGCAGTTGTTTCACCGCGGCTTGCAAAACCCAGTAATCTATTTGGTTAATCACGCCTGATTCTTCAGCTACCGAAATAAATTCACCCGGCATCAGTAACCCTCGAACGGGGTGATTCCATCGCAACAGCGCTTCAACACTCACCACCTGCCCGCTAGCAACATCCACTTGAGGTTGATAGTGCAGAACCAATTCATCCTGCAGCAAAGCCTCCCTTAATTCCCCTTCGATACGTATCCGTCTTTTCGATTCAACCGCCATACTGTGATCGAAGCAAACGATGCCACCCCGACCATTGGACTTGGATTGATACATCGCCTCATCCGCATTGCGCAATAAAATATCCGCATCGTTCCCATCAAAAGGGTAATAACTCACCCCAATACTGACGCCAACACCAACACTAACTCCATCAATAACAATTTTTTCTTCCAAACAAGAACGCATTCTTTCAGCAATGTCCATCGCCGACGCTTTGTCCGTTAATTCGCTCACCACGATTGCGAATTCATCACCCCCAATTCGCGCTACAAAGTCGTTAGAACTAAGATTCGATTTAAACCGTTTCGCTACACACATCAACAGCTCATCACCATAGTGATGCCCGAGTGTGTCGTTCACTGCCTTAAACCCATCAAGGTCTAATAACATCACCGCACCAAATCGATCGGCTGTTGACTTACTCACTACGGTTTTTAAGTGTTTCTCAAAATGACTGCGATTGGGCAAGCTCGTCAAGCTGTCGTGATAAGCCCTAAACTGCACATCGTCTAAGAGTTCTTTATTTTGCAATGCGGTAGAAATTTGTCCGCAAATACTAAAGAACAAATTCATTTCATTTTCGTTTAGATCTCTATGCGACAAATGTCGACTAATCGAAATCACGGCCACCACACGATCGTTCGATGTAATCGGCACACAATAGGTGCTGCCAATGTTTTCTTTTATTCGGGTGGTTCTAACTTTCTCCGATTCGCGGGGGTCTCGGTGATAGCGTGGCAAATGAACCGGTTCGCTGTGCGTGTAACACCAACCGTTTATGCCTTCTTCTAATACGTTTTCGCTAAACGATTTACCTTTTAAAATTTCTCCATTCTGTCTAATCCACACTTCAGTGCGCTGCGCATTATTATCTTCTTCGATATAAAAATACACCACTCGACTGATGTCCATCGCTTTCATCAGCGACTTAGATACCGATTGAATAAGATCATACCCATCGTTAAACGAGTGCATGTTTTCGCTGATGTCTCTTAAGGCTCGCACCTGAGACAATTCAACTTCATGCTGTTCTCGATCTTGTGCGTTGGCAATGGCCACGCCCGCAAGTGTTGCAAAGTACTCAGCCCTATTGAGTGAATTTTTAAAACCTGTTTCATCGCCGGGCGCTGATAAAACGGCAACCCCTTTTAATTCATCGGCTTTCATTAAGGGTACGGCAAGAAGCTGGCTGTTCGTTGGATAGAAACCCTTTGTCACCTCCAACATATCGGCATCGGGCAAGTACTGTTTTTGCTTTGAAGTCCACGCTAATCCGGCAAAGCCTTCACCAATCTTACGTCGCTGTCCGATATTGTTGGGTGTATACGAGCCCTCTGCGGCCACGACATGGAGGTAGTCTCCAACATCATCCACCAATAAGATCAACGAATTGTCAGCCTCCGTTGTTTCAACCAGAATCTGTGCAATGCGTTGCAGCAATGGCATGAGTTCTTCAAAACTCAGCATTTCTGTCATCAACGCGTTCAGGACCGCATAGTTTCCTAACCCTGCGGTCTCCTGATCGTTGATATTGACATCGGGGCGCATGTATCTTCTTGAAAAGTAATCGGAATATCATTGGTATCGACCCCAATCACTCTTGTCTTTGTCTTTAACGCCACCGATTGAGAAGCTCTTCTCTAAGTGAGCTGTTCACTGACCGATGAGTCGCATGCACAAACTAACGGTTAACAATTAAGACACAATTCAATCAACATAAACTGCCCATATGAACAGTTTTACAGCAGGTTAAAAATTAATATCGCCAGAATAAGCACCATGACCGCTGCCACCATCGCGGTGACACCCCAGGCATCCGCTAAGGGACCGTCGGGCGAGGCGTAACGGGATACGGTGAGACGCAAGCGTCCCAATCGCTTCAGTGCCCATTCACGCACCCATTGATTAAGTGCGACAACGGCGCTTACGATGCCCGGCATAATGCTGGGTATGCCTTTGCGATAAACCCAGTCGGAGTCCATATTCACGCGACGCAGTTCGTGCGGGTGCAGCCCAACCTTCATCAGATAAACAAATGCCAACAACGCAAAGCACAGCAATTGCATTTGTGCCAACACGTGGCTGACGGTGTACGGTTCATAATCAACAGTAAACGGCAAAATGCTGTACAAAGTTTTCGGAAACACACCAATAAACACACATAGGAACGCGGTGATGATCATCGCGATTCGCATATGCATCGGTGCTTCTGCGGGACGCTTTCCGCTGTCATGGGCAAAAAATGTAAAGAACGGAATTTTGATGCCCGAATGACTTAACACACCAGCTGACGCGACCACTAGAGCGAACCAAACTAGGTAATAGCTGTTTTTACTTGCAGCATCCAGGATCAGCGATTTCGAAATGAACCCACTGAACAACGGAAAAGCAGATATTGCCATCGCGCCTATAACGCAGCACACCATCGTGATGGGCATCGTGCGGTACAAGCCACCCAATTCAGACGCTTTTGATGTCCCGGTGCGGTACATCACCGCACCCACACTCATGAACAACAAAGACTTATACAAGATATGTGAAAATGCATGG
Source organism: uncultured Granulosicoccaceae bacterium (assembly GCA_937930305.1). Lineage (GTDB taxonomy): Bacteria > Pseudomonadota > Gammaproteobacteria > Granulosicoccales > Granulosicoccaceae > Granulosicoccus. The sequence goes on from CALGLE010000020.1 coordinate 120,739, forward strand.
GCTACCGTGCCATTAAGTGCCAGCTCGGTGCCGATACCGACGCCAACCACCATAAAGCCCAGTTGGTTGTTCAAGCTGTAAGCCAGTACGCGGCGCAGATCGTTTTCAATCTCCGCAAAGAAAATGGGGAACAACGTCATCACTGCACCGATGTAAACCAGCATTTCGGTACCCGCATAGCCACGCGCTAGGGTGTACACCGCCATCTTTGTTGTAAAGGCCGACAACACAACCGTTCCGGTTATGGTAGCCGCGGGATAGGCATCTTGCAGCCAGTTGTGCATTAGAGGAAACGCGCATTTGATGCCAAACGCTAAAAAGATTAGCCAGGTGCCTGTGGAAACCAAGCCTAAGTGTTCAAAAGCGATGGAGCCGGTGTCGTGAAAGTGCATCAACAGCCCAGCTAGCAACAACACACCCGACAGAACCTGAATGATGAGGTAGCGCATCCCTGTCGCCATAGCACCGGGCGTTCGCCTGGCAAAAATCAGGAAAACCGAGGTGACTGCAGTGGCTTCCCACCAAATAAACAACGTAATTAAGTCACCCGCAAACACACCCCCTAAAGCCGCACCGGCATAGCCCAAGGTGGCCACTTGCTGTACCAAATCATCCACATGCCACGCATATAATCCGGCCAAAAACGCCGCTATACAGAAGATGATGCCAAACGGAAACGACAAATGATCAATACGATAAATCACTAACTCAAAGCTGAGTATCGGCAACACGCCATGCTCGCCTGCGCCAAAGCTGAAGATTGAGATGAGCGCAAGCACCGGGGTTACTAGCATGAGCGGCGCGCGCAAACGCTGCGGCAAGAATGCGAGTATGGCGCTAGCTAATAAAAAGATAAACGGGGGACTGAATGCCATCATGCGTTTGGCTTCCGGTTATGGTTGCCTTTACGTTTCTTTTTGCCTTTCCTCTTGTTCTTCCGTTTTTTGTTGCTGTTGCTGTTGCTGTTGCCGCTTTTACTTTTACTCTCGCCCTTGATGTTGCGTTTGTCATCCTTGTTGTTGTCACCAATTCGATGCGGGCCATTCAGCTCACTATGGTGCAACCGTTCAAGCCCGGCTTCAGGATAATCTTCTGTATCAATACTGTTAGGCGAATAGTAGTTTTCCGGACGGGCGATGAACCAACGCAGTGCTCCAGAACCGAGAACGATAAAGCTGAAGGCTAAGAAGCCTGTTAAAGCATAAAACCCCGGGGTACCTTCATTGGGGGCGTACGCGTGTCGGTGTACAATAAAGTCTAATAAAAATAAAACCGCACACAGCCCCGCTAATACCCAGATGGCCAGTTTAACTTTTGCAGGCGATTCCACCCAAAGAAATGCGCGCGCCAACGGCGTTAGCTGATCGTTTGGCACATCACTTGGCGACTCGTTTTGCGTTTCGTTTTTCATCGGATCAGCGCCACGGTATCAATGAGACCAGATCCGTTAACGGACCTGGAAAAAAGAATAACAACACCGTTACGCTGGCGGTGACCGCAATGGCGTATCGACAAGCTGCCGGTGCATCCCCATGCTCATCGTGCGCTTCATGCTCAGGTACCGGTTTAAAAAAGGCGCGCAAGGGGATAGGCAGAAGATAGGCAATGTTAAGTAAGGTGCTGAGCATAAGAACGCTTATCCAGATCCACGTACCGGTGTCCAGCGAGCCGCCAGCAATCAGTAACTTACTCCATGTACCACCCGTGGGAGGTAAACCGATGATGCCCAGAGCGCCAATAAAAAATGCTGCCATCGTCAGTGGCATACGCCGACCTAACCCATCCATCTGACTCACCGAATCTTTATGGGCCCCCACCAAAATTGCGCCGGCACAAAAGAACAACGTTATTTTTCCAAACGCGTGCATCACAATGTGCATAACACCGCCACTCACGGACATGGTAGTGGCGAGCAGTGCCGCCATCACGATGTAAGACAACTGACTGATCGTGGAATAGGCTAATCGAGCCTTCAGATTGTCTTTGGTAAACGCCACAATGGAGGCCACAATGACCGTGAAAGCTGTGAACGGGAGTAACCATTCGGCCGCACCACTGGCAGCAATGGTATCCACACCAAAGATATAAGTAACGATTTTAAGCAAACTGAACACACCTGTTTTCACGACAGCTACAGCGTGTAGTAAGGCGCTGACCGGTGTGGGTGCCACCATGGCCGCGGGCAACCAACGATGCAGCGGCATCACCGCGGCCTTGCCGATTCCAAATACAAACAGGCCAAGTAACACCGCTAAGGAAAATCGACTTAGGCCCGCATCGCTGAGAATGCCGCCTTCAGAAAAGTCCAATGTGCCGGTGGTGGTAGCTACCCAAATCATGGCGGGTAAAAACAAACCAATGGAGGTTGACATCAAAATACCGATATAGACCTTACCGGCACGCACAGCCGCATCGTGCCCTGCGTGAGTGACCAACGGGAAGGTGGAAATGGTGATAACTTCATACGCCACAAACAAGGTTAATAGATTGCCAGCGTAAGCTGCCGCCATAACAGCGGCTATGGCAATAGCAAAGCAGGTGTAAAACCGCGTTTGGTTTTGTTCGTTGTGACCGCGCATGTAACCGATGCTATAGACCGTTGTCACAACCCAAAGAAAACTCGCTAATAAGCCAAACACCACACCCATTGGCTCAACGACGAGCTTCAATGAGAATTGGCTTAAGATGGCAATCTCGCCACTGGCTTGCAGTTCCCCAGCCAGCGTGGCACGCCAAATCACCACATTCATGATGAACAGAACCGTACCCGCGACAAGAATCGCGCCTTCGCGTAAATTACGCTTGGCTTCACCGAAACCAATGATGAATGGAATCACCAGTAATGGCGGTAATAAAGTCCATACGGGGTTCATTGGTAGCCCCCAAGTAACGTGGACGCAGCCCCTTCGGCAAGACTCAACGTTTGACTGCCGAAAATACCAAAATACAATCCCAGCGCAAGTAACACGTACATCGGAACCAACATCAGTATCGGCACTTCGCGATACCCATGGCTAGTCACCGTGCTGCCGCGTGCTTCCCGAAACAGCATGAGATAAATCACCCGACCTATGTAGGCTGTGGCCATGACAGAACTCACCAAAATCATCACAGCCGCTGGCCACCATCCTTGCTCTAACAACGCGCTGATTAACGTAAATTTGCTGACGAAGCCAACCGTTAAAGGCACGCCAACCAGCCCCAGGCCCGCAATAATAAAAGCCACCACCGTGAACGGCATGCGTGACATCAGTCGATCTAAGCTGGGTATATGGGTGTTTCCCACCCGGTACAAAATACAGCCTACCGACATAAACAACGTGGCTTTCACCATGCCATGGTTAAACATATGCACCACGGCAGCGGTGAGGCCTTGTTGCGTGGCCAGACTGATACCGGCGAGAATGTAGCCAATTTGCGCCACACTGGAGTACGCCAACATGCGACGCAAATCGGTTTGGTAAATTGCCACCAGCGACATAATAAGAAAAGACGCAATGGCCGCTGGTAAGAGCACCCAATTCAACAACATCAAGCCGAAGCTGTAGTCATCACCAAAGATGCTGAAAAACATACGCATTAAAATATACAAAGACACTTTTGTGGCTGTACCAGCAAGAAAAGCGGTTACGGCTATAGGCGCATGGTGATACGCGTTCAATAACCAACCGTGCAATGGAAATACCGCAGCCTTTATCATGAGCCCCACGGTCAAGAAACTGAAGGCAACTAACACAGCGCGTGGGCTTTCACTGTCGGGAATACGAACGGCTAGGTCCACCATATTTAATGTACCCGTTGCCGCATATAAAAATCCGATACCAATCAAAATGAAGGAGGCACCCACACTACCCAATACGAGGTATCGATAGCTCGCCACCAGCGCACGACGATCCGAACCGAACGCGATTAACATGTAGGTGGAGAGCGAGGAGATTTCTAAAAACACAAAGACGTTGAAGGCATCACCCGTGATCACCATGCCGATGAGCCCAGTTAAGCAAAGCAGCCATCCGGCATAAAACAAATAGTGTTTCGACTTATCAACTGTACGTTGAATGCTGTGATAGGCATACACCAACACCAAAGAGCTTAGCCCGCTGACGAGTAATGCCACCCCAGCGTTCGCTCTATCTATATAAAATTCGATTCCTGTGGGTGCTTCCCAACCCCCAATAGCGTATCGAATGACCGAGCCATCCATCACTTGTTGCAGCAATAACCAAGACACCCAACAAGCCAGAAAACTGGTAATGGTGGCTAAGGCCCAACTCCATTTTGGATGCCGAACAATCACCACCAGAGGCGCCATGACCAACGGCAGCATAACCTGCAACGCAGGCAACTGATCCATCATCAGATGTCCTGCTCCTCGGCGTTCGCCGCTCTTATCTCATCTTCTTCGATGGTGCCGTACGCTTCATATATTCGAACCGTTAAAGCCAAGGCAACGGCCGTGGTGGCCACCCCGACCACAATGGCGGTAAGTATGAGCACATGAGGCAGTGGATTGGAATACACGACGTGGGGGTCATCGACCAAAATAGGAGCGGTTCCACCCTCGACTTTCCCGATGGTGATGTACAAGTAGAAAATGGAAGTTTGAAAAACGCTCAAGCCAATCATTTTTTTGATCAAGTTATAACGGGCGATCAGTATGTACAAGCCCGCCATCATCAACACGATGACGATCCAATAGTTATATAGGCCGATGACATCCATTAACGTTTGCTCGCGAAACCATAAAACAAACTCACCATCACCGCCGTCACCGTGACACCCACACCCAGTTCAACCGCAAAAATACCCCAATGTTGGCCATGTAAGGGGTCGTGCGCCAACACGTCATAGTCGAGCAAATTGCCCCCAAGCAGCATGGTTAACACACCGGTGCCTGCATAAATGAGTACACCCAGCGCCATCAACCAACGCAACACGGAAGGCGGCAACACGCGTCGAGTTCGCTGCAAGCCAAATATCAGGCCGTACAAAATGAACGCAGACGCAAAGATGACCCCAGCCTGGAAACCACCACCTGGGCCATAGTCGCCGTGAAATTGCACATACAGGCCGAACATCAACACAAACGGCACCATTAAGCGCGTGATGACCTGCAGAACTCGATGGCGCTGACGCGCATAAATTTTCATGTCAGTCGATCGGTATCGTGACCAGGCTCATGCGGCAGATCCCCAGGCGCATGTTCCGGTGTTTCATCTTCAGGCCGACGTCGTTTCAAACCCAACAACCCCATCACCGCTATGCCGGCGGTAAAAACGACCACCGTTTCACCCAGTGTGTCGTAGCCGCGATAGCTGGCCAGCACCGAGGTAACCACATTGGGTGGGCCAACCTCATCGGCTGATTGTTCGATGAAGCGCTTAGCCAGTTCTGGGTGTGTTTGAGCTGGGGATGTGGCACTGCCATAGCGAGGCATATCCAAGGTGCCGAAGATCAATAATCCTCCAGTTATAACGACAAACAGCAGAGCTAGCCAGCTATCGCGACCACGCGGTTTTTGTTCGTGCTGCGTGAAGGATAAAGCGCCTAAAAATAAAATGGTGGATATACCCGAGCCCACCGCAGCTTCAGTAAAGGCAACATCGACTGCATCCATCACAATGAATGCACCCGCTGCAACCAGCGAATACAAACCCGTTAATATTACCGCTGCCAGTAGGTCGCGCAGCACAATGATGCCAATCGCGGTAGCCACTAAAAACGTTAACAATACCGCAATGGTTAGGTGCTCAATACTCATGAGCCTTCGCTCTTGTCATTATTTTCATTTCCGCGCCCGTCACTTTTTTGAAGCCCATCGTTTACGCCCGGCGCGATGGCAACTTCACCGTGTTCGGGTGCTCTGGACAAGGCCAGTTTGGAGGCCATTTCGGGCGATTCGATAATGGGCTTGCCGTTTTCGTCGACCGGCACCAAACCCGATAAAAGCGCGGTTTTCGCTAAAGCATGAGACGCTGTGGGCGTTGTAAATAGCGTAAAAAACAAGATCAAAAGTAGCTTGCCTGCAATCCACGGGTTCTGATATTCCACCACGGTCATGAGCAGCATGGCTAACAGCATGAATATCGTGCTTCCGGTGTCGGTAACACCGGCTGCATGTAACCGGGTATACAGATCCGGTAGGCGAATCAAACCGACACCGCCAGCGATGACAAACACGCAACCAATGAGCATTAATACCCACGCAACAACCGTGAACAGAATCAAAACAAACTCAGGCATGGTCAAATTCCCGGCTCATTAGAAGTCATCCTCTTGGTAGGCTCCACTGCCAAGGTCATCGTATTCGTAGAATTTCAAGACGGCGACGGTGCCAATGAAGTTGATTAGCGAGTAGACCAAAGCAATATCAAGGAATTCGGGTCGGCCAGTCAAGAAGCCGAACACCGCAATGAACAGCACGATCTTGGTGCCGAATGAATTCACCGCCAGCAGGCGATCGTATAAAGTGGGACCTAACAATGCACGAGCAATGGTTAGAATCATGGTGGCCAACAATGCCAATGCCGCTGCAACAAACATTAGTACACCTTTCCGTCAGGGCCTTTGAAATGCGGTTCAATATCGCGGATGTGTGCCGCCATCTCACCCGCTTCCAATTCGTGCAGGCTGTCCTCGTGCAACGCGTGCACGACAATGTCGCCATCCACAGTGAAGTTGATGGCGGTTGTACCTGGCGTGAGTGTGATCGAGTTAGCGTAGATGACCCGACCAATTTCCGTATCGGGTGTGGCGGTGACACGGCGTAGCGTGGGCTGGATGCCCATGTCTCGCGACAGTACCCGACGAGTCACATCCACATTGGACAAGAAGATTTGCTTCAACAACCAGCCCCAATACGAGGCGATGTGCAGGAAGCGGAAATATATCGGCTGGCCACGATGCTTCAGCACCCGCATGTACACCGACAGCCATACGACAAGGGCGACCGACAGCACACCCAGGATTATGAGTTGGGGCTTCAGCAGGCCGGACATCACCAGCCACAGAACCGCCAACGTTATTGACAATCGGATTGCAAGAATCATGTGTACAAATATTAACACGTGCACAGGTCACAATTGCTTTCAAGTCGCAATTTGCGAAGGTTTCCTGCACTCCTATGTGAGCAAGTCGATAGCTGGACCCTCTGTCAGCCTGAGTCGTCTATAAGAGCTGGTATGCTCGCGCCAATCATGCTCATTCAAGCCTATTTAAGACAAAACATGATGGATTTTATGTTGTTCAAAAAACGTGCGTTTCTTCAGACAACTTTTCTCAGTCTGTGCGCGATGGTGTTCGTATCGGCGTGTTCTGGCAATGTCAGCCCGCGAGACAACAGTGACCCCGTCGAATCCGGTGAGCAAGCCCCACCCGTCACCGGCGGCCCAATCAACCCAGGCTCTGCTGACAATGGCGAGTATCGATTGGAAATAAGCGCCACCCGCATCAGTATTCGAGAAGGCGGCGACAGCATCAGTGTGGCCTTGCGTGTGGTTCGAGAAAACGGTCACGATGCGCCCATCAATTTGGCCTTAACCGGTAGAAACCCAGCGGATGAATCCAACATGCGTTGGCAGTTCAGTGATGTCAGTCTGGAAGGCGAGGAAACGATTTCCGATCTACTGTTAGAGCTGGGCGTTGCGCGTTCACCCATCCTGCCTCACACGCGAGAATTCACAGTGATTGCCACCGACGGCAACATCGCGGCGCTGACTGCGGACATCACGGTTGAAGTAGCACCCACCACAGCGCCAGATGTGTACTTACAAATCGGTCAAAGTAATATGGTGGGTTTCAGCTTACCCGGGGCTCGAGAGTCAAATGACGGGCAAGCAGATGCGCCGAATGGACGCGTTTTACAGCTGAATGTGACCGGCAACGACGACACAAACTTTCCATCAGCGGCAGCGTTCACTAACGTCAACAATGTTGCGAATCTGGATTCAGCATTCGTCACAGCCCTTGACCCCCTGCACGATGGATTCGATTTTTCGATTAATGGAAAAGCGTCGACCTTCATTGGGATGGGTTTATCGTTTGGCAAATCCCTACTCGATAGCACGACTGCCGACATACTGCTTGTGCCGGCGGCTTGGTCAGACACGGGTTTTTGTAAAACCGATGCCAGCACCTCATTTCTGAACATCGGTTGGAACGTCACAGCCCCTACAGACACCCAAAACTTTGCAGGCACCTTGCTTCACGATCGAGCCCTTACCCGGCTCAATCTGGCTTTGGATCAATCGGGCGGAATTTTCCGAGGCATGCTTTGGCATCAAGGCGAAGCCGATTCAAACTCTGATGTTTGCGCAGCCGTTTACGAACAGAACCTGAAAGCCTTGGTGGCCTCCATTAGAACCAATGCTCGCGTTGACGCTCGTGGCCCACAGGCTCGAGGCGCAGCCGCCGATGTTCCGTTTATCGCCGGCACCATGTCACGTGGCGCTGAATTTAACGATTTTTGGCCAGCAAAAGAAATTGTGGATGGCGTCCATCGGAATGTCTCTAGCATCATTCCATTTGCGGCCAGCGTCAATAACGACGATTTGGTGCCTCCAGCCTATCCTTGTGGGCAAGGAGGTTGCATTCATTTTGGAGCACGGGCCTATCGGGAAATGGGCCAGCGATACGCGATTCGCATGCGCGAAGTACAGCAGCGTTAATCACGTCACATTGAAAAGGTCGACCAACCCAGGAATTTGGCACGAGAATTCTGAGATTCTACGGTTCCGCTCCTCCGTGCAACATGTATGTGCATTGTCAGCCGATAGTTCTCCTTGTGGGTACGTCTCCTTAGTTGGTATCTCTCCACCGCAAGGGGTTCTCTGCACTATTTTCCTGACCGAAGGCAGTTACCAAAATTTTATGTATATGGCTGATTTTCTAACCCAGATCTACCGACTCGTTTCGCGACTTACCTTAGTCGTTGCAAGTTGTTGGTTACTGAATGCCTGTTCGTCTGGAGATGCACCATCCAGCGGCAATGGTTTACAGAACAGCAACGCGTTTGATCTAAAAATCTCCGATAACTCAACCACCACGGAATACACTTTAGTGGAAGGTAATGGCAACGGATTGGTTATACCGTTGCAAATTGACCGATTCAACAACGGCTCCGACCCAATCACATTAACTGCTCGCGGAGCATCCGACGCCGATGATCGTCGATTAACCGCTTATTTCTCACAACAAACTCTCACCGCAAACAACACACAAACTAACCTCACCTTGTTAGTTGGCATCGACGCCTTACCCATCCAGGCTCAGCAACGCACCATTATCATCAGTGCCAGCGATGGTGTGAATACAGATGAAATCAATGTGGTTGTGAATCTTCAACCCACACAAGCGCCAGACCTGTATTTATTGGTTGGCCAAAGCAACATGGTGGGTTTCAGTGGTGATGACACCAAGCAGGCTTACCCAGGTGGTGCGGACGAACCACACCCACGAATCAAGCAACTGCATGTCACCCGCAATGACGAATGGAATCAATTCACTGACGCCTCACACTTTCGAAGTGTTCAGCGCAATGTGTTAACACCAGCTATTATCACTGCTGAAGATCCACTACACGAACCCTTGAATTTGGAGACCAACAGTAAAGATAACGCCTACATTGGATTAGGCTTAAGCTTTGCAAAATCTGCTTTGCCAAACACGTCTGCCAACATTGTGTTGATACCCGCGGCTTGGTCCGGCTCAGCATTTTGTGACAACAACGGAGGGCCACGTGGGCAATGGAACGCTGATCCAACCAATAATCCTGCGTTAGGCAACACTTGGTTGTTTGATCGAGCCATTACCCGCACGAATGCGGCAATCGATAACACCGGTGGTATTCTGCGCGGCATTCTTTGGCACCAAGGTGAGTCCGACGCTAATCAACCCTGCTCTGAGGTGTATCTAGCCAATATTGAACGCCTTGCCCAACAATTTCGAATGCGCATCAAGCCCGACCAACGCGGCGGAGATTTTCGCCGTGCAGATTCTCCCATTCCGTTTGTATTAGGCACGATGTCACGCGGCTTTGATGAGCGAGGGGATTTATCAGTTTACTCTGAGGAGAAACAACTCATCGACAACTACCATCGTCAACTGCCCTCTCAGCTGCCCTTCGTCACCACTTCTGTGCACGATGACTTGGTGGGGAATCAATGGCCATGTGGTAACTCGACGTGCATTCATTTTGGCGCAGAAGCTCTTCGGGAAATCGGCGAGCGGTATTATCAGCAATTGTTGGTTGCGATGAGCCAACACTCCCTGTGAAACGCCTTCACGCCCTCCAATATTTACGCGCCATAGCGGCGCTATTGGTTGTGTATAGTCACGCCACTATGCAAGTGCCTGCTTGGAAAGAGTTGTTGCCCTACACCGGCGCCTATGGTGTGGATATCTTTTTCATAATTTCTGGCTTTATCATGGTGTACATCACCAAGCCAAACGCCACACCAATGAATTTTCTGGTGAATCGAGCCCGTCGGGTGGTGCCATTGTATTGGTTTTTCACCTTACTGATGGCGCTCATCCTGTTTTTCCTACCCAGTGTGTTTAAAACAGGAGAATTCAGCTGGTTAACGCTGGTTCAAAGTTTGTTTTTTATTCCGCACTACAGCCTACAAAACCCAGACTTTGTGTGGCCCATCGTTGCACCGGGTTGGTCGTTAAACTACGAGATGTATTTTTACATATTGTTTGCGGTGTCACTCCTATTTGCGCAGCAGTTTCGAGTGGCATTCATTACCGTGGCTATCACGGTGGTGTGGGCAATTTTCACAGCAATGGATTCTTCGGTTGCCATACCCCGTTTTCTTTCCGATCCGGCGGTTTTTGAATTTGTCGCTGGCATGCTACTCGCGCTGGCTTGGAAACGTGGCGTTACGCTGTCATCAACGGCAGGCTGGGTATTGGTCATTGCCGGATTTGTCATCGTCAGTGTAGCCCCCACAGACATTCACCATTGGCTACGAATCAGCTTGCCGAGCTTTCTCATTGTGTTCGGCTTTTTGTACATACAAGTGCCCGTCAGTCGCTTCGGCCTGATGCTGGGTGATTCGTCTTATGCGCTGTATTTAAGTCATATATTTGTGTTGGGCGCGCTTCGCGCGATCGTCCCAGACAACCTACCCGCAACCCCAATGTACGCCTGGGGATTTATCATCGTGTCATTAATCATCACCACACTTGTCGGCATCGTCGTGCACTTTTTGGTGGACAACTGGCTGCTACGCGAAGAGCGATTGTCACTCTTCCAAGGGCGTGAGCATGCGGCACGCCGACTGTGAAAATCAGCGCAGAACAACTGCGTCAAATGGCAGAAATTGATCGCGACTGGCGCATACAGGTGCTCAACACCCACCGCGAGGTTCGCAACGGCACCCGTTATCAAGTCACCTGGTTTACCGCGATTAACGATACATCCAAAGAATGCCGTCGCTATCGCGTGTGGTTGAATGAAGGCTTATCACCGCCTTATCGAAAACAACACGGTTGGGAGTTGTTCGATCGATCGGGCGATGTGTGCGACAGAGAGATACGCTATAGCAAGCGCGACGATAACGACTACCTGCACTAACCCAGGCGGCAAGCATCGATCACGAGTTCTCGTCCACGGGATCTCATACATCGGGTGAGAACCGGTAACTAAACGCCATCAATTTCCGCTTCAAATTGCTCAACAACGGCTAAGAATTCCACGCCATAGCGTTCAAGCTTGTGATCCCCAACGCCCGACACCATCGACATCTCTTCTAAACTGCCTGGGCGCTTTTGCACCATGTCAGCTAGCGTGGCATCGGTAAACACCACGTACGCCGGAACTGAGGCTTCATCCGCTAGGTCTTTGCGCAATGATCGCAAGGCATCCCATAACGGTTGGTCACTGGCCGCGATGGACACGGGCGCGCGAGCCCGAGCGCTGCGTTGACGTTTAGGTTTCACCGTAGCCAGTTGACGACGAAATTGCAGGGATTGTTCACCGCGTAATACCGGGCGAGCTTGCTCGGTTAATTTCACCGAGCCATGCCCTTCTAAATCCACCGCTAAAAAATTATGGGCAATGAGTTGGCGAAACACACCGCGCCAATCCGTTGGAGCAATGTCAGCACCGATGCCAAAGGTGGACAGTTGGTCGTGCCCGAATTGAACAATGCGATCCGTTGACTTACCTTGCAGTACATCAATTAAATAGTTCACACCGAAGCGTTGACCCGTGCGATACACACAACTCATCGCTTTTTGTGCCGCTTCCGTGGCGTCGTAGGTTTCTGGTGGTGTTAAACAGTTGTCGCAATTGCCGCACGCATCGCTACCCGGCTCATCAAAGTAATCCAATATCCATTGCCGACGACAGGCGGTCATTTCTGCCAGACTGAGCATGGCATCCAACTTATGACTTTCCACGCGCTTGTGTTGCTCATCAGCCGAGGATTGCTGCATCATCTGACGTAAAGTGATCACATCTTGCAGGCCATACGACATCCACGCATTGGCAGGCTCGCCATCACGCCCTGCTCGACCGGTTTCTTGGTAGTAGGCCTCAACGCTTTTGGGTAAATTTAAGTGCGCAACAAAACGCACATCGGGTTTATCGATGCCCATACCAAACGCAATGGTGGCCACAATAATCACATTGTCTTCTCGCAGGAAGCGGTTTTGATTCTGCTCTCGGTCCCGTGCCGACATGCGAGCGTGATACGGCAACGCGACACGACCTTTTTTCTCCAACCAAGCGGCTGTGTCGTCCACTTTTTTTCTGGACAGGCAGTAAACGATGCCCGAATCTTCCGGGTGAAACGCTTTGATAAAACGCCACAATTCTTCGCGAGAACTCTGTGATTCGCGAATAAGATACCGAATGTTAGGCCGATCAAAGCTGGATACAAAATGCTGGGCGTGCACCAAATCTAAGTTCTTGGCAATCTCTTCACGAGTACGACGATCAGCTGTAGCGGTTAAGGCAATACGCGGCACTGCCGGATAGCGCTCGGCCAACACCGACAAGCCCATGTATTCGGGTCGAAAATCGTGCCCCCAAGCAGAGACGCAGTGCGCCTCATCAATGGCAAAAAGGGCCACCTCCAATTCATCCAACAACGCCAGTGTGGACGGCATAAGCAACCGCTCAGGTGCCACATAAAGCACATCCACGGTACCTTGACGTAAGTCGGCTTCTATGGAACGAACCGATTCGGCGTCTAGGGTGGAATTAATAAATTGCGCGTTAAGGTTTAACGCGCGCAGAGCATCCACTTGATCTTGCATCAAAGCGATCAGCGGCGACACCACCACACCGACGCCCGAACGCACCAGCGAGGGAATTTGATAGCACAGCGATTTGCCACCGCCGGTGGGCATGAGAACGAGTGCATCGTTCCCGTCAATCACAGAGTTAATGATGTCGGCTTGCTGACCGCGAAACGCGTCGTAGCCGTAGATGGTGTTGAGGACGTCGACCGCATCCGTGTGAGTCATAGTTCGTAACCTGAAAATGTTAAGGGTTCAAGCGACTAATTTCCGTGTCGCGTGAGGTTATTGTACCAGCGTTGCTGGTGAGAATTCAGCCTAACAACGATTTATTGAGCGGCTGATTTCAGCGCGTTGTAATCATCCACCACCGTTTGCATGCTGGTCGCATCGAAGGGGCGCAACCCACCTAAAACCATGGATTTCGATCCTTTGCCGATTAGCTGATTGTCAGAAACCAACTCAAACGCCAGTTCGACAAGCCCCTTTTTACCCTCAACATCCAGCGTGGCATTGGATAAGCTCACATCCACCGCACCACCGGATAATTTGTCCATAGACAGTTGCATGGATTGGTAAATTACCAAAGGCCGGGTTGGATTGATCATGACATCGTGTTCGCGCATCAACGGCTCTAAAACATCCGGGAAGGTTTTGCCAGAGAATTTCACATACTGTTCACTCAGCTCTGAAACAAAAGCCGCATCATCGGTTTTCTTCCCCCGGCATGTGGCGATCAATACATCCCGATCGCGACTGTCTTTTAGATGCGTGCGATCCCCCAGCTCGGATGGCAAAGAAACCGATGAGGTGCCATCCAACATACCCGCAAATTCCACGGCAATGTTTTCATGCAAACCGTATTGATTCAATAAAACGCAAAACAACAAATCCCCAGGCACGCAAAATCGTTTGTTGTCTGGGTCGTGCAAAGGATTGAAGTCACCGGCCACCTGTTTGGCAAACGCACTAGCCTTGGCAGGCTCAAACGTTAACCGCCCATTGTGTGTTTGGAAATACTCGCTGAGATTCATGCTCACCATTCCTAATGTAAACCACGTCGTAGAATTTGATGCTTACGTCTGCGATCGCGCTGCCACAATACGTTCGTCGAAGTTGGCGGTTAAGTCTTCGGGCAAATGGACGGCGCGAGCATACAGCGGGCTGTGCCGATCAGCCAACACCGGGGCTGCCCATCCCGCCGTTGTCGCAAAAAAACGATCGACGCCCTCCCAGCCGAACACCGCTAGAAAACCGGCCAGCACACAATCCACATAACTTTGTAGCAAAGGATAATCGGTAGAGGCCATGGCCACGTGTTCCGAAAGTGAAACATACATGGCGACGGGATCGGTTGACTTTATTGAAGTGACCGTGTGGCGGGCGTAGCCGCGTTCGCGTGCATCCAACGCGGGCAAATCAATGGCGCTGATCGGCACCATCACCCCATCAATGGAGCAACGCGCTGCAGGCTGTACGCTTAAGACAGAGTAACCGCGCACCCTTGGCGTACCTGCCACCTGAGCGGCACAAGCATCAGAAACGCGATGCCCCCAAATTCGTTGCCAACCGGAAACGGATGCGGGCGCAAACTTTTCCGCCAACGGCCGTGTTTCTCGGTTAACCAAAGACCCATAACCAAAATAATTCACGCTATTCAACTTTTTCGTTCACTCGCAGGCACTTAAGCTTCGCTATAGTCATAGGTTGTGAACAGTGTAAACACACCCGCTCGATTGCGCCCAACCCGATCGCCCAGCTGGCAGCGATGGGCTGTGAGGCGGCTGGCATACGCTGGCACGCTTTGCGCGGCTGCCCTCATTATCGCCAGTTGGACCAATGCCGCGATGGCCGCACAGCTAACGCCAGAACAGCAGCGCTTGGCAGAACAATTGGCCAACTCCATGGATTGGCACAGCTTGGCCGCATCGGTGGCTTCGGGCCGCTCGGGCGAGCCCGAGCACCCACTCGCACAGCAAACGCTCAGTATTGAGGAAAGTGTTACCAAAAAGTCGAATTCAGCCAGAAATTCAGCCAGGCAGGTGCGGGTTTACCAATTCGATTACCACCACGCCATCGCACGCGTTGTGGTCGTGTCATTGACAAAGAATGCGGTCGTCAGTGAAACGCTCATTCCATCACCGCATCTGCCCTTGAACGAGGTGGAATCTGCGGCGGCACTTAACTGGCTAGGCGATGATGCGCAAGCACTGGCTCGCCTGCGTGCCGAACAAATTCGACGCGGCCAAACACCCTTCACGAATTTATCCGAACTATCCGTAAAAGCCAGCATCTATGTGCCTATCGATAAACAGCATGAATGTGCGCTTGAACGCTGCGCGTTGCTGTCGTTAATAGACGACGGCAACACTGTATTTGCCATAGAGCCTTTAATCAATTTACAACGACGCACCGTCGGTTGGTTACTGCCATGAATGCAGCAGGCAACCCATTGACTGCTATCGTGTTGCTCATGCTGTGTTCGCAATTTTTTGCAGCTCCCGCGGCTTCTCAAACAACTCGTGATTGTGTCAGTGGCACCGCGCTTTCACATGAATTCCCATCGGGTGCTCGCTGGTCGATGTGCGCCGAACTCAATGAAACCTTCGGCTTACACTTGACTCAGCTGCACTACTTTGCACCTGGGGATACAGACAGGCAGACCTTTTCTGAATTGCATTTAGCTGGCTTGTTGGAGCACTTTCACGATGAAGAAACTGAGCGATCAGTTTTTGCTAACACCCAATTGGGTGGGCAACATTTTATTAACTTCAATGAAGATACGTGCCCCGGTGAATTAGTGGTAGTACCAACCACCGAATTGGACAGTGCCGATCAGAACGTGAACAACAAAACCGTATGCATCGACAGTTATGCTGATAAGATTTTGGCCAAGTTCAATAACGATGCTGTGGTGCAATCACACCGTTGGGACATCATCGGTGCTGCAGCCAACGGGTTTGATGCTTGGGAGGTGGTGATCTCCTTAGGCGAAGAAGGCACAATTACGCCTACCATCAATCGCAGTGGCGTTGTGCATCGCTTTACGACGCAGAGCAGTTTCGGCTCAATGGGTGTGCCCAATAATATGGGTACTGATCCTTATGCGGTTAGCAGCACCGTGTTGGCCACTTGGCGAATCGTGCCTGGGATGGGCCCCATTAACAGCACCCAAACGGCAGAACAACTCGACTTCACACTGCGCCCCGACTTAGGCAACCGGCGCCCCATGAACACCGCGGTACTGCCGACCGAAACACTGCGTCAAGTGAACCGTGAACAATTTCGGCGTTGGCTGGTTCGAGGTAGCGATGGTGCTGGTTACACCTTGGATGTACAAAACAACGGTTTTCAGTATCGATCCAAACAATTTAACTGGGCACTGTTTGATGTGGCTTTCACTCGCTTCAACGCCTGCGAGCTCATGACGTTGAACAATCTGGGTAACTCGCATAACAACAGTGAAAATTCTTCCGTGTGTG
The DNA here is from genome assembly GCA_937930305.1 of uncultured Granulosicoccaceae bacterium. Taxonomy (GTDB): domain Bacteria; phylum Pseudomonadota; class Gammaproteobacteria; order Granulosicoccales; family Granulosicoccaceae; genus Granulosicoccus. The sequence continues at coordinate 137,469 of CALGLE010000020.1, forward strand.
GCGAATCACTAGAAGACTTTGTCAGTGGTGAGTCGCTGGAGAACGCCACACCGGTGATTTGGTTTAGCCAATCCATGCCCATTGTGCGAACCGCTGAAGATGTTCCCCTGATGCAAACACGCTCATTGTCATTTGATTTAGTACCCTTTGATTGGACCGAGAATTCCCCGTTCGCACCCAATACAGACCCCATAATTCCTCCAAGCCGCGATAGCGACAACGGCTTATGAAGCAAGTCCTCGTGAACCATACCCTGTGGAATAGGCCGAAGCGGATGCCTCAGACGTGTATACGTCCAAGTGCAATTCGCCCGGCGTGGATTCGCCCGGCGTGGATTCGCCTGGCTATGTTTGTGTTCGCTATGTTGTGCTTGTGGATGATTGACTTGAACGTGGCCAACGCTCACGGCGATGAGCAAGCCAACGTACAAGTCGATGCGGTTGCTAAACCATCGAAAAATGCACGCGTTAATTCTCAGAGCCAGAGGCAAATCAAGTCCACATTCACCGAAAATGAAGACACCCAGTGCGGAAACACCAAGCCAATACAAGTTCAATTTGCAAACGGTGCGGGCTGGGCGTTCTGTGTTGATAACCGCGTGCGTGAAAACTTGGTGTTATCCAATTTACGCTACGTAAACGTTGACGGCGATCCATTTTCCGTTCTAGCCAGTGCGGGCATCAGCCAATTGCATGTGGCCTATGATGACAGCAATGTGACCTACAACGATGTTACCCAGTTCGGTTTAGGCGATGGTTTTATGCTGGATTTATCAGAGGCCGATTGCCCCGAAGGCACCATTTTAGGCAACGGTGGACGAGCGGCTATTTGTGTCACACAAATTAAATCGACCAGTGCACACCGAACCCAAAACCGTCGTGCGCAACGCGAATCGCTTAATTTATTTTCCGTCTCCCAAGTGGGTGCCTACACCTATGTTTTAGACTGGACATTGTACGACGATGGCACCATCGAACCCGCCGTGGGAGCCACGGGCGCACTGCAAAGAAGCTCGCCGATTGTTGAACAACCGTTTGGCCGCGTACTCTCTGAAGACCCCGATACCCAATGGTTGTCGCACACACACAATTATTACTGGCGCTTAGATTTCGATTTAGGAGAAAGTGCGGATGACGACATTGTGGTGGAGACGCGACAACGCTTAGATGAAGATGGGTTTCGTGTAAACACGCGCGAAACCTTTAGCACGGAGCAAGCAAGGCGCATCGACCCCGAAACTTATCAGTCGTGGCGGTTATATGAATTTGAGAGTGATAGCAACGCTCGCGGCTACGAATTAGCGCCCCAACACCATGGCCATAGGTTGGAAAGAAAAGAAGTTGAGCCGTACACCGAATTTGATTTTTTCATCACGATTGCGAATGATTGCGAACGTTTTGCCAGTGACAACAGCTTGTTCAATCCAGAGTGTGATAACCACGTGTTGGAATTTGCGAACAACGAACCCTTGCAGAACCAAGATATCGTCGCGTGGCATCGTGTGTCGTTTCATCACGTACCGCGTAACGAAGACCAACGGCATATGCACACGCATTGGGACGCGTTCCAGATCACGCCCATCAACATCACAGCCTTCACACCCAGTTCCGCCAACTTGACTAACCAACCACCGACGGTTACGAACCCGAGTCCCATCGTTGCATCCGTTGGTGAGACAATTGAATCGAAGCTCATCGCCACAGACCCCGACAATGACGCCCTACACTTTCACGCAGCGGAACTGCCCGAAGGCATTGAACTCACCCCCGAAGGATTATTTACAGGCACGCCGCAACTCGCGGGTCGGTATGTCGTGCCCGTAACGGTTTCCGATGAGTTAAGTCAGCGTGTCGTGGAGCAAGTCTTCGAAATCACATCGGCAATCAACAACGGTGGCACCAACCAAAGTTCAAGCGGCTTTTTCGGCAGCGTCAGTATGGGGTGGTTACTGCTACTGGCTTGGATAGTTGCGCGACGCAACCATCGCGCCGTCACCATTTCGACGTAAAACCGCAACGCAAAGCGCGGTTGAATAACGTCAGGCTTAGCCGTTCGGATCGGTCAGTGAAAACGCATCGCGCTGTGATGCGCTGTCGTGCCACATCGCAAGCCGGCTATAGTCTCCTCGCCAATCCACATCGGGGTTTCGAAAATCCAAGTAACCCAAGGCACACGCGAGCGTAATGCCTTCGAGACTGGATTCCGATTCCGGTAAACGCTGGTTGAACCAGCCCAAACCGGTATGTATCTTCACCCACTGCTCGTCAATCCAGCCCGACCAGCGATGTTCTTCTGGCCGGAGAAAGGTTTCGTAGCGAATCAGCACCGCAGCTTCCATCATCCCGTTCGCCACGGAATGCCCCGTCAGCACATTCCAACGAGCGTCGCCCGCCGCGGGAATCAAAGCGTGGTTACCGGCTAAGCTGTCGAGGTATTCGCAAATGACGTAAGAATCCATCAACACCGTGCCGTCATCAAGCTCTAGTGCAGGAATTTTGCGTAGAGGGTTGACCGTTTCGCCGTATTGGGTATCCGTTTTTCCCGGCGCGACGTGTGTTTCGATAATCTTGATTTGATCAAATAATCCCAACTCCAAGGCCGCGATGCGCACTTTTCTAACGAAAGGCGAAGGGGCTGCCGAATGCAATCTCATAGAACATCTTCCTGGTAGCTAACAGCCACAATAAAATAATGGCGGGTTACACCGTTGATGGTTAAGGTGACTTCATCATCTATGCGTTTTTTAAGCATAGCGCGAGCGAGTGGAGAATCTACACTGATGTGCTTTTTCGCCGGATCGATTTCATCCGCTCCGACCACCCGTACCGTCATGGCTTCGTCATCATCAGACTCCAGCGATACAGTGGCACCAAAAAACACCTGTTCATTATCCGCACGCCGATCCACCACCACCAAATCGGGAATGCGCTTTTGCAAGTATCGTATGCGCCGATCCAACTCTCGCAGTTCTTTTTTACGATAAATGTACTCCGCATTTTCCGACCGATCCCCTTCGGCCGCAGCCGCTGACAAGGCTGCTGTAACATCTGCACGCCGGACCCAGATGTCTTTTTCTTCCTGCTTCAAGCCATCAAACCCCGCGCGCGTTATGTACGGCGAAGACTTCGGCTGTGGGGGGCGGTAACGACCCATGGCATTGACTGTCAGATAAAGGGCATGTGATCGTAGCAATGCTCGACTGGAAGTGCCAGAGCGAGTATACTTAAACCCAGAGCGCGCCCGTAGCTCAGCTGGATAGAGTACCTGGCTTCGAACCAGGTGGTCGGAGGTTCGAGTCCTTCCGGGCGCGCCAATTTCAAATGGCCAGATATTTCTTAATTACGCCCGCCATGCTTTCAGCGCTCAGAACGGGCGGAAAAAAAGTCTGCAACTTCCCGTCAGGCCCCATCAAATAAAAGTAAGACGAATGCGACACAACGGGGTTGTCTTGCAGCTCCATATCCAAAATGGACGGCTTTTGGCGATAGGCCTTGTAGACGGGTTTGAGTTGATCCAAAGAACCGGTTAATCCAATGAGTGCTGGGTGCACCGCCGACAGGCTTTCACTTAACTTCTCTGGCGTATCGTTTGACGGATCCACAGTGATCACCAATGGGTTCAGTTTCTCCAAAGGTGCATCCGAGTCAGCTTGCAAAATAGCCAACGCATCCCCTATTCGTTTTAATGAAATCGAACACATGATCTGGCAATTGCTGTAACCAAAGAATACCAACATGTGCTTGCCCAAATACGTTCTCTCAGTCACCGATTCACCTTTGTGATTGACGAGAGAAAACGGGCCCCCAATGTCGGCTATCTGCGATGGGAGTGCGTTGCTTGCGCTAGCAGCAACCGGCTCTGTAAGCGTTACACCGACATCTTCGTGTTTTTCATCACCATGGGCCAATAAGCTTGTTGGCGCGAGCAGCGCTGCAACCAGCAACAAGGGCATAAGAGGCTGAATCGAAAAACGATTCTGGCTTTGATAAAACAGGTTCAATTTTATAGTCACGCTATTCAATTGAGGCATTACTGCGATTCAAAATAGTCTTGATCTGCCTCTGGACCCAGACCTAGACGACCATCTCGTTCAATAATTTCGTTGACCACTTCATCGTGATACTGCCAATTCTTGGCAAGGGATGCAGGCTTTCCCGTGCGTTCTGTCCATACGTCCAAAAATCGTGTGGCTTTTTGCCACTGACCGTCGGGTGCCCGCACATTTTGTGCTTGAAAAAATCGCACGCCTTGATGTTCTGTAAAAAGCCCGTTGACTTCAACCACTTCGCCACAATAATTCCATAGCTCTTCAGCAGCGCCGGAATAATTACTTAAATTCTTCGCCACCAACACGGTGCCTCCAGCTTCGGTTTTGATACCCAGCTGCCTCGTACCTTCCCCGCAATTGTCGGCACAGTTCCCGTTCAGTTCACAAAGCACATCCACCACTTGCCCGGTTAAACCACTTTTCTCAGCATTGGTTATCGGCCACACATCCACTTCACCTGCAGGTGTTGCACAACCTGTAATAACAGCGGACGCTATCAACGGTAGAAAAAGTGATCGAATGAAACGGTTCGTTAATTTGATTTTATTTGCCATCGTCTTTCCCGTTGACCGTTAAGGACGAGCATCGCCTGGCACAATGCCAAACTTCTCATGCGTGAGATTCACAATGCCATTGTCTGCTATCACTTCATCAATATTTAAATAAGATAGTCCGTCCAGCTCAAACACAGTTCCTTTCACCGTTAATTCATGACTTTGCAGGTTAAGAATTTTCGCGTTTGCCACACTGGTGTCATCCCCTTCGAACGACAGCACCATGTACACCTTGTTGTCTTTTTTATCGAGTAGCCCGACAGGAATGCCGCCGGCTGCACACCAAACCGCACACACATGATGAGCCGTACCGGTGACAACAGCGGATGAGCCCATGATTTGAGAGACATAACACCAAGTGTCAATCATTTCACCCGTGATTGTGACACGCTTTCCTTCTGCTGCAAGACTTTGGCTAACCACGGCGACACTCAGACTGATTACACCCGCCGCCTTGATCAGCAATGATTTAAAACGCGCCCGCCGAGCCCAGTTGCCAGTTGCAAAGTACGTCGGCGCGACCATTTGCGTTGATACCAATGGATAGATCACAGACATCTCCTCATGCTTGTTCCTCGTGAATTTGGCTCGATACCCTAGTTGGCGGGCAACAATTCCACATGAAAGTTCAATGGACTCATTGTTATATCAAGTCATTGCATACTAACAATGTAGTACCTCAAAATCTCATCGATCTCATTCAATCAAAATTATAATCAGACGTAAAGTAAAAACGGAACCGTAGTGAAGCGAGGCAATACGCACAATTTAATGGATATTTGTCCACGCAATCCCATCCTCGTTTAGTTTTCATCACTCGGTCACAAAAACTTCATTTATACACCCGGTAGTCGTGCCGCTTGCAGTCTATAGCGTTCATCAACAGTGCGTGTTATAGATGCGAACACTCGCCCGCTGAGCCGATAGTACTTACGTCTATATCATTTAATTAGTTTTTGTAATTTAAATTCGCACGATTATTGGATACCCCTTATGCTCAAGTCAAAGCTGTTTTGGAGAATATCTGCTTGCATATTCTTGAGCGTTTTATGTATTGAAGCGGTATTGTTAATGTTTTCATGGTTCTCTGAGCGCGACCGGCTCATTGCGCGCCTGGACGACTCCGCAAGCTTGCTAGTCGCAACCATTGACGACTCCAACCCTGTTCCACAACTGCAGCAGTTGATGGACAACCCAGTTATAGATTCAAATTTCCAGCTAACCGGATTTCGATATCAATCGGCTGACGGTAAATTGGTAGAAGCTGGCAAAAAGCTGTTTGAAGCCCATTTAAAAACAAATGATTTAACCCCTGGGTATAACTTAGATACAAGCATGTATTTAATTAATAAAACAATGGGCGAAGACAACTCAACAAGTCGTTCACTTTGGATTCAGGTCGATGCCAGTTGGCTAAAAGCATACATGCGCGGTTACGTATGGCGAATTTCGGGCATGATACTACTCATTAGCCTGTTCCTAACCGGCGCGTGTTTATTGTTTTTAAAACCCTTACTTATCGACCCTCTCCGACGTCTAAATCGCCTGTTAAGTTCTGAACACTATCAGGACCTTGGAAACGCAACATCAACTGAAAAGGATCATAATCGCAATGATGAATTAGGTGCTGTTTTTCGCTCGTTCTCGGATTTACGTAAAAATATTCTTACAGTTCAAAACAAACTCGAGCATTTAGCTCATCATGATGATTTAACGGGGCTTGCAAACCGCAGAAAATTTAATGAAGAGTTAAACGTTCGTGTCAGCGATGCAGTAAGCAATCAAGTACCACTTTCGCTACTTATGCTTGATTTGGATCATTTCAAAGATGTCAATGATCGATGGGGGCATGCTGCTGGTGATAGGTTATTAACAATTGTAGCGAATACGATGCGAAATACAGTGGGTGACAGGGGCACTGTCGCCAGGCAAGGCGGCGATGAATTCGCAATCATTTTGCCAGGAGAAAATTCGGATGTTGCACTGTCTTTAGCGGAAGCGATAAGAACCAATATACAAGGTTATCAATTTGTTCGTGAGAAAGAACAAATCGAAATATCCATCAGCATCGGCCTCGCCGAGATTACACCCAAAATTCAATCAGCTGATGCATTGATGTTGTCTGCAGATACCAGTTGCTTGGAAGCTAAGAAACTGGGTAAAAACCAGATTGTCAATTTTAGCTCTCTTGAATCTGATTTGGTTTCTAATGATATAGCCTGGGTATTGCGCATCAAGGATGCATTGAAAAACGATCAATTTACTCTGTTCAAGCACTCCATCGTTCGTATCAACAATGACCAGCCTGGCGAGCATTTCGAAATACTGCTTAGAATGAAAAACCCTGACGGTGGCTTTTATTCACCTGCACAGTTTTTGCCAGTATCCGAAAGAAACAACATGATGCCGCTTATAGATCGGTGGGTTATTATAAACGCTCTGGAATGGTTACATGATTCCATAGTGGAACACACGGATGATCTGTGCATGAATATCAACATCACAGCTCAGTCTCTAGCTACTGCAGATTTCAGAGAGTTCCTAAGAAACATGGTTGTAAAATATCAGCACCTCACCCCTTATGTTTGTTTTGAAATGACGGAAAGTGCGGCCATGACGAACTACGAAAAGACGGTCGAACTACTACAATGGCTGCAAGCACACGGTTGCCGAATTGCCCTAGATGATTTTGGCACCGGATTCTCTTCGTTGTCACATATTCGAAATCTACCCTTAGATTTCATAAAAATCGACGGTAGTTTCATCCAAGAAATCAGTAAAAACGAGCTAGATCAAACCTTAGTTAAAGCCGTATCCGATATCGCAAAGGTGCTGCAAATAAAAACGGTTGCAGAATTTGTGGACAATGAAGCAGCACTCAACGTTCTAGAGAAACTGGATATTGACTACGCACAGGGGTTTCTATTCTCTGAACCGGTGGCGCTTGAGCAATCAACACATCCAGGCGGACAGAAAAAAGTCGCGTAACGGTTGATATTGCGGTGTGAACAAGATAAGGGTGGCATGATCCGAGTGTTTGAAGAGCTACTGGATGTGGAGTTTCGATCAGAGAAAAATAATAAATCCGTTTAATAGCACTAAGGCTTGGAGCTATTTGAGTTCGTACACTTTACCCTGCTGACACGGCCTACGATTCATCGATTTTGTCGTGGGTGGCGCTGCCAACATCAGCTCCCCTAACTGGCTATCCGCATTTATTTCACCACCCAGCCCTATCCACAGTTCAGAGATGTAGGCATCGCCATCAATGCGACTGCAATTCATGAACACACGCTCACCCGCCCCGTGGCCAAATTGCTCATTAAATACACGCTTTAATTCAGCTAGTTCGATGGTCTGCCCTAAACGAGAGCGGAATAAGTCGGCCACTTTGCTGTCATTTAGCTGCTGCACGAGTAACAGCGTATCGGCAAAGTATTCGGTCGGGTCCGAACCTTTTCCCTCACCGGATAGGAAGTTTTCATAACAACTGCCGTGTTTGGTCCATTCATGTAAATGCAGCCCCGATTGCACGCCTGGCATCAGGGTTTGCAATTGCTCCCATGTAGCTTTTTCAATCTGAACTCGCGACTCTCGTTTTTGTTTCGTTCGACAAGATTTGGGTTCACCCGAGTTGCAATAGCACGGAAATTGTTGCCGATCATCTAGATCGTCTGGCCATAAACCGTGTATGGAAAACTGAGTGGTGTGGGGCATACCCACCCGTTGCTTTTGGCATTCCACTTTCGACTTGCCAGCATTTGTTGCGCAAAAGGTGGTCTGCCAACTGGCCGCTAGAATGTTTTCAATAGAGTTCTCAAGCGCAGGCTGTTCGGTGCGTGCCGTGGGTTTAACAGGTGCTTGATCGGAAACTGTACCGCAATCGATGGGGACCCAACGAAGATCCGTCACCGGTGCGCCAGGCACTTTAATTTGAAGGTGTGTGGGTGGTTCTTTGTTTTTATTGATCAGTGAGTAGGTTTTTCCTACTTGTGTTTGCACTTGCCCAGGGTTGTCTGAGGTGAGCTTTTTGTTGGCATCGCAGACTTGCGTTGCGGTAAACGACGCGGCAAACGCGGAGTTCGAGGCTACGACCCAACTCAGAAAGATAAGTAATCCAATAAATCGCATAGAACTATTTCGCCACCTGTTCGCACCGATCAACACCGGATAGCGCATTCTACGCAAGATGAGTTAAAAACGGCTGAGAAGGTTCGCTATGTGTCGTATTGCTCACCACCCTCTAGAAATAGCGCGCTTCAATGCTCACCCCAAGTGCAAAACCATAGCGCTCGAAATAGAACGGTGTAAAAACGGCAATAATCAGCACCGTCACAATAAACACCGCTATGGGTTTGATGCCCGTTGATTTTATGAAGGAGTCGATAAAGCAGTAAGCGATGGCTACAACCGGATAATTCAGCTCACCAATAATCCAAAACCACGCTTTCGGCCCGGTGATGACACCCAACTTAAAATAATAGAGTATTGGCCAAGCCAGTAACCACAACGCGCTGGCCAGTAGAAAGCGTTGATAAAATTTTGTAAGAATGGCGGCTATTTTCTCATGTTTAAGGCTAATGCGATTGCCGGTAAGTTAAAACGACACCCTGCGGGCCAGCGTACAAATCCATCTGGTTGTTGTTGAGCACCGACATCTACTCAGGCTAAATTATCAATGGATTCCACTAGGTGAGCCCAAAAACTTTCCGCATTCGCTCGATCAATGTGCAAGCAAAATTCAATTTCCGCTGTGCGATATAAAACCACATCGTAACCAAATAGCTTCCTCATGGCTGACGCGGAAGGGGTGGTTAAAGAAATTTCAGTCCCACGGCGCAATACCGCCAAGGAATTTTCACCAACGAGTTTGAATACATAATACGAATCACTCACCTCAGTGATTGCAAGATCAAGCTGGGCATCCCAACCGTCCTTCATAAGTGTTCCGTTAACCAAAAGCACCCGATCCCGTCGCAGGCACACCGAATAAGCTTGCGCTTGTTTAAAACCTGGTGTGATACTTGGCCACGAATGGCATTTAAACCGTTGCAAGGCAGACGTACCAGACACCCAAACTTGACGTTGGAGTTTTATGCGGCTAAGGGTAATGTTTAGCCCTGAGACCGTTTCAGTTTCAGCTGATGTTGGTTCGCCCCGTGTTGCATCACCTCGTGTCGCATCATTCAATACCGGGCTGGGCCATTTGTTGCGATCATCCCGCATGCAATCGAGCTCCCGATACATCATAAAAACAAGGGGACACCACCTTTGCCCGCGATTGCTGCCCCATATGCCAAACGCTCACCTGCTCTCCCAAACGTAAAGCGCCCGCCTCCAACAAACCTAAGGCGATGGGTTGCTGCAAAGTGGGGCTAAAGTAGCTTGATGTCACCACCCCGATCGACTTAGGTTTATCACCCCCATTGACCAAGTGCGCCCCCACGGGAATCATTGGCTGATCTTTTGGCACAGTAAAGCCCACCCATTGCCGGCGAGAAGAACTTTGAGCGGTTTTTGTATGCAAACTGCGATCACCCACAAACGCAGCCGTTTTATTGGCACGCGGCCCAGTAAAGCCCAGATCGTGCGGCATGGTTTCGCCATCGGTGTCTTTACCCACGATGATGTATCCCTTCTCGGCGCGCATAACGGACATGGCTTCTAGACCCAATGGCCCCGCTTGCAATGGTTTCCCTATTCGCAATAAATCATTCCATAACATCAATGCTTGTGTAGTGGGCACCGACAATTCAAAACTGATTTCACCAGAAAAGCTTACCCTGGCTATTCGCAAAGTGTGATTCTGGTATGTGGCTTCAAGAAATCGCATGTGCTTAAACTCAGCCATATTGAGTTCAATCGGTAACGGCAAAGCGTTAACAATGTCGAGCGCTTTAGGGCCTGTTACCGTGATCGTGGCCCATTGGGATGTGGCGTTGTGCACATAGATTTGGTTGGGGTTATTGCCATCCTGGCGCCACGATTCTAAAAGCTGTTCAACGCCTGCCACATGACTGGACGAACACGAGACCAAAAAACGATGCTCGTCCATACACCACACAACTCCATCGTCATACACTGAGCCCCCTTCGGTAAGCATAAACCCGTATCGAATGTGCCCTGGTTGTAAGTTATCCAGTCGGTTGTAATAAACAAAATTCAAAAAGTTTCGTGCATCGGGCCCCATCACTTCAATTTTCCCTAACGCAGAAGCATCCAATATTCCAGCTTGTTCTCGCGTCATTAAAACTTCTTGTTGAACATGCTCATCCATGCGTCCATCGCCATACCAACCCGGACGCAGCCAACCCCCGTATTCACACAGCGCCGCATTTAACGCACGATGCGTAGGTTCCAACACCAAACGTTTAGGCGGCTTACTGTGAAGGTGCGTATGTTGGCCACCGTAAGTCACCAAAGGCACCGGAACAAATGGCGGGCGAAACGTGGTGATGCCAACTTCAGGTATCGATACTTTCTGTTTATCAGCTAGCGCTGCAAGACCCAACATGTTCGAGGTTTTACCCTGATCAACCGCCATACCCAGTGTGGTGTAACGCTTAACATGTTCCACCGATGCGTAGTTTTCCTGCACGGCTACGTCCACATCTTTTACGGTCACGTCGTGTTGTACATCAATCCACTGGCTGTCTCGGTTTTGCGTTTTGGCGGATGGCATGGGAATACTCACCGCTGCCAGATTGGGCGTGGATGCACGACCGATCGCCACATGAACCGCATCACTGAGCGCATCTTCCAGTGTGTAAATGCCTGCGGCGGCACCGACCACGAACAGCCCCGCTGGGGCTTGCTCCCGGTTTGGTACAAACGCATGGATGTTCTTTTGCCACCGCAAGCCACCTTGCTGGTGGCTCCATAAATGAATCGTTGGTGTCAGACCTCCACACACCACCAAGGCATCGACCGATTCACGCGCGGTGGAGGTGTTGACGCTTTGGATTTGCTTTCGCCCAATCGCGCTTAAGGCCTCGTCCTGCGGATTCAGCGCCACCACCTCAATCGCATGCTTTGCAAACACATCGTGTACTTGGTCGGCGTTATGTACAGAAGCGAGACCTACTCGTTTCCCGACACTAACTCCATAGTTACTTAAATAATCCAAAGCAGCTGATTGCGAAAAAATGCCGGGAAGATCGTTATTGCGGAACAGCAAAGGACGATCGATCGCACCCGTGGCCAGAATGATGCGAGAAGCTCGTAAACGGATAAGGCGAGGCGCTTGTGCAAAGCCTTGTAGCTGCATTAAGCCAACCAGTTGATGATCGTATATACCAAACGCGGTAGTGGATGAGTAAACCGTTGCGCCGGCGGCTATTATGGCGGTTAATTGAGTGGCAATCCAACTGCGGGCCGCTACCCCTTCAATAAATTCATGATAAAAGTGCGTAGCGCCCAGGGTGTGATGATCATCCACCAACCAAACCGATTCCCCAGCCTCGGCAGCGGTGCGTGCTGCCACCAATCCAGCCGGACCTGCGCCCACCACCAAGACATCACACGTTTCGTGTAGCTGATCACTCACGTAGTCATCAAAACACTGCTCGCTGACGGCGCCCAAACCCGCCATTTTTCGAATCATGGGTTCAAACAGATGCCAGTTGGGCCACATGAAAGTTTTATAGTAAAACCCAGCGCCCAACCATCGCCGCAACAGATTAAGCCCACCTTTTATATCAAAGGCAGCTGATGGAAACGCATTGACCGATTTAACTTGCATCCCGGTTTCAAGCAAAGTGGTTGTGGCTAAGCAATTGGGCAAGGTGCGCTTATTAAGCGTTACCTGCACAATGGCATTAGGTTCTTCCGTCCAAGAACCCCAAACCCCTCGCGGGCGATGGTATTTAAAGCCGCGACCAATGACGACGACGCCGTTGGCTAATAGGGCCGATGCAATCGTGTCACCCTCACACCCCTGCAGTGTTTTGCCATCGAATTCAAAGTTGAAACAAGCATCGGTGTTGACTTGCACACCCGCATGGGTTCGGCTCATGTGCATTCAGCAGCCCTGCCTGAGGGACACCGACTCCGATACCGCCATGGTGACGCTATGTCGTTTTAATAAAAACACTTCACGACAGGTTAAATGCATCCATATTTCCTGCACCTCACCTTTTTCATTGCGCTGTTTATATAAATAACGCGCCCAGGTTTCATCATCTATCGACACCGTTGTGTTTGGGCGTTCTTTGCCAGCTTCTGCTAAAAAATGAAATTCGCGCTCATCGCGTTCACCACAAAATGGACAGGGAAATTGTTGCATAGAATTTAGTGCGCGATGCCAGAGGCTGCGCCCTCATCAATTAAGCGACCCTGTGCGAATCGATTAAGATCAAACGGTTGACTGATGACGTGATGTTGGCCCGTTGCCAACAGATGGGCAAACAACAACCCACCGGCCGGAATGGCTTTAAACCCACCGGTACCCCAGCCGCAATTTAAGTACAAACCATCGACGCCAGATGGCCCCAAAATAGGCGAACTATCGGGTGTAACGTCCACGATGCCAGCCCAATGACGTAGTAATTTAACCTTCGCTAAGGCCGGCGCCATTTCTATCAATCCACTCAATACCGTCTCTTGAGCAGGCAAGTTTCCGCGTTGCCCGTACGAGGGCACTCGATCAATACCCCCACCTATCACTAAACCGCCTTTATCAGATTGTGAAAAGTAAGTACCCGACGCCGGTGACAAGGCAACGGTGTTCATGATGGGCTTTAACGGCTCGCTCACGAAGGCTTGCAGGGCGTAAGAATGGATGGGCAAAGTGATGTTGGCCAGGTTGGCCAGAACCGATGAGTGTCCGGCAACCGCTGCACCGATTTTATTGGCTCGAATATCACCGTGTGCGGTGCGCACGCCCGCGCAAGCGCCGTTCTCTAGAATAAGCTCGCGCACTTCGCATTGTTGAATGATGTCCACCCCCAAGGCATCGGCGGCTCGTGCGTATCCCCATGCCACAGCATCATGCCGTGCTGTGCCAGCACGCGCCTGCCATATGGCACCATGGATCGGATAGCGTGCATCGGTTTGGAAATTTAAAATCGGTGCTCGTTGTTTTACCGCTGCAACATCGATCAGTTCTGCATCGACGCCGTTAAGTTTCATGGCATTGGTAAAGCGCGCCCCCATCTCCATTTCAGGATCTGAATGACATAAGGTCAGCACACCACGCTGAGAGAACATCACGTTGTAGTTCAGCTCACGCGATAAGTTTTCGTACAACTGCACCGACAAGTCATACAGCGCGCAACTCTCAGGGTAATAGTAGTTCGATCGAATGGTAGTCGTGTTTCGCCCCGTGTTACCACCACCCAACCAGCCTTTATCAATAACCGCAACATTCCTGACACCATGATTTTTCGCAAGGTAGTAGGCCGTTGCCAGCCCATGCCCACCGGCACCAATAATGATGACCTCGTAGTGTTTTTTGGGTTTCGGTGAGCGCCAGGCTTTGCCCCAGCCACTTTGCTGGCGAAGGCCTTCACGAAACAATGAATAGGCAGAGTAGTGGCTTGGCATAGGCTCGGCGTTTGGGAACTTCTGGCTGCTGAACCCATCGAAGCCTTACACTTGCGTAAAAAAAGCCCACACGGCCAGCAGTTACGTATAGTTTACGGGTGTTCAGGTAAATAGTTTGTTCACCCGCAAGATACCAGTAAAAAATCAATTTTCTTCTAGCTATTTCACTTTGCCATTACATTGTGCCGTTGGCACACCCCGTAGCCGCCCACACAATCCATGTTCTTACAGGAGACCATTAAAAATGCGTTTAATAAAACAGATAACACTCGCCGCCGCTCTCATCGGCACCAGCATCAGCGCTCATGCGGTCGATTTGACGAAAGTCCCCTCCGGTGCCTACGCTGTGGATCCAACCCACGCTTACGTTAATTTCCAATACACCCATTTGGGCTTGTCGCGCCCCATGTTAGGGTTCGACGATTTCACAATCGATCTAAATTTAGACAACGCTGATGTCACCAAGTCAACAATTGCTGTGAACATCGACCCCAAAAGCATCCAGGCGGGTTCTGACATTTGGAAGTCTCACCTAACCGGTGGCGACTTTTTCGATGTCGGCGCACATCCTGAAATCACGTTTATGTCCAAGTCGATTGAAAAAACCGGCGAAGACACCTTAAAAGTGATGGGCGACCTAACCATCAAAGGCACAGCCGTGCCGGTCACACTCGATGTCACCATCCACGCTGCCATGAACCATCCAATGAGTGGCAAACCCGTTCTCGGTTTCTCTGCTGAAGGTCAACTGTTACGTTCCGCATTTGGTCTCGGTAAATTCGCACCCAACGTCAGCGATGAAGTGGACCTAATGATTACCGCTGAAGTTTCTCAGTAGCTCTCAATTCAGAGCGATGTAGAATTGGGGCCCCGGCACTGAGAACTTTGTTTTCAGCACCGGGGCCCTTTTTCTTTGGATCCTTACTAAGTGTGAGGATGACCTAAAAGCACAGAACTGGCGAATCACACCTTATGCCCTATACGCACGTTGCGATCTTCATTCATTGGGTGACGGCAATACTCATCATGGGCTTACTGGCCGTTGGTAAATTCATGACCGGTTTGGATGAGACCGATTCGCTGCGTTTTGATCTCACCCAAACGCATAAAACTTTTGGCATATTGGTTCTGCTGTTATCCTTACTGCGTGTTTTCTGGCGCCTAACGCACCGAGCGCCACCCCACCCAGCGCACGCTCCCACTTGGGAAAAACTCGCAGCCAACCTGTCACATCTGGCCTTCTATACACTGATATTTGTGCTGCCCCTATCCGGTTGGGCCATGGTGTCCGTATCCAGCCTAAATATTGACACTTTATTGTTCAATGCCATTCAGTGGCCACATTTACCCATCGCAGAAGCGTTAGGTCTGAGCGATTCGGATGCAAAAAAAGTGTGGGAACATCGGTTCCACAGCGCGCATCACTACGCTTCATCCGTGCTCATTGCACTCCTGTTGGTTCACATAGGGGCTGCGCTAAAGCACCATCTGGTGGACAAGGACGATGTGTTGCGCCGCATGATGCCGCGCTGGTCAGAGCCCCGGTTTTTAGCCTTACTAGCGGTCGTCGGCTTGGGTATCGCCGCCGCTGCCGTAGCCATTAATTTGCCTGGAAAAGCGAACAAGGCAGCGTTGGTTGCGCAAAACAGCGAAATCACTTTACTGGCTAACATCAGCTCCGAAGACATCGAAATTCGCTTCGGACAATCCAATGTGGTTGCGACTATTGATTTCGCCAACCCCAACGCGAACTCTCTGAACGCCACAGTCGATACCTCGTCTGCAACCAGCGATAACTTGCAGGTCCAAGGCTCTCTACCCGAACCTGACTGGTTCGACAACCTGCAATATCCTGAAGCTACGTTTGTGGCAAACAGTTTTTCTGCGGGTCAGCAACCCAACACACTCGATGTGACCGGGCAGCTCACCATCAAAGACGTCACCATCGATGTGGCGTTCGTTTTGCTTATAACGCCAGGAAAAGAGGCCGCCCCTGACTTAGCATCAACCGAGTTCGCCGTCGATCGATTCGCCTTGAACCTCGGTACAGAATCCCAGCCCAATGAAGACTACGTGAATTCAACAGTGCTGATCCGCGTGAAGTTCGAGTTAAGCAACGACGGCTAAGCTTGCACTGGTACCATAGGGGGGATCCAGAAAACATACGACAGGAGTAAACGGTGCCGATCACCAAGATTCTGGTTGCGAACCGATCCGAAATAGCCATTCGTATATTTCGTGCAGCTAACGAGCTCGATCTCAAAACGGTTGCCGTGTGGGCCGCAGAAGACAAGCTCGCATTGCATCGCTTCAAAGCCGACGAGGCCTATCAAATTGGAACTGGGCTTCATCTTGAAAAAGATCTGGGTCCCATTGAATCCTATCTCTCTATCGATGAAATTTTACGCGTCGCCAAACAATCGGGTGCTGACGCCATCCACCCTGGCTATGGCCTGCTGTCCGAAAGCCCCGAGTTTGTGGATGCCTGTGATGCCGCCGGCATAACGTTCATTGGCCCTCGTGCCGACACCATGCGATCCCTGGGTAACAAAGTTGCCGCACGAAAACTAGCCGTTTCTGCCGACGTGCCTGTCGTGCCTGCAACCGATCCTTTGCCCGAAGATATGCCGACGATTAAAAAAATGGCGGCCGAGGTGGGTTACCCCATTATGCTCAAAGCCTCATGGGGCGGTGGTGGGCGCGGCATGCGAGTCATCCGCTCGGAATCCGATCTAGACACCGAGGTAGAGGAAGCCCGCCGAGAGGCACGAGCCGCGTTCGGCAAAGATGAAATCTATCTAGAAAAACTGGTCGAAAGAGCCCGCCACGTGGAAGCGCAAATTTTGGGTGATACCCATGGCAACGTGGTGCACCTGTTTGAACGAGATTGCACCGTACAACGCCGCAACCAAAAGATAGTTGAGCGTGCACCCGCACCCTACCTATCCGAAGCTAAGCGTCAAGAAATTGCAGAATACGCTTTGCGAATCGGCCGCAGCACCGACTATGTGGGCGCGGGTACGGTTGAATTTTTAATGAACATGGACACCGAAGATTTCTACTTCATCGAAGTGAATCCTCGAGTGCAAGTGGAACATACGGTAACTGAAGAAGTGACCGGCATTGACATCATCAAAGCGCAGATTCATTTGGTGGAAGGACATGCCATAGGAACTGTGGAATCGGGTGTTCCATCACAAGAGAACATCAAACTTAACGGGCACGCTATGCAGTGCCGCATTACCACCGAAGACCCAGAGCACAACTTCGTACCCGACTACGGTCGTATTACAGCCTACCGAGGGGCCGCAGGTTTTGGCATTCGACTCGATGGTGGTACCGCTTATTCCGGAGCGGTGATCAACCGATTCTACGACCCACTGCTTGAGAAAGTCACAGCCTGGGCTCCAACACCGGGTGAGGCCATCAAACGCATGGACCGAGCCTTGCGCGAATTCCGCATTCGAGGTGTGGCGACGAACCTGACTTTTTTAGAAAATATTATTGGCCACCCCAGCTTTTTGGATAACAGCTACACCACAAAATTTATCGATACCACACCTGAACTGTTCGAACAGGTGAAGCGACAGGATCGTGCAACCAAACTGCTCACTTACATTGCCGATGTTTCGGTTAACGGGCACCCCGACGTGCGGGACCGCGCCAAACCACGAGCCGGAAGCCGACGGCCTAAAGCCCCTTACTTTGGTACACCCATTCTCGATGGCACCAAACAACGTTTAGATAAAGATGGCCCTAAAGCCTTTTCGAAATGGTTAAGGGATCAAAACCAGGTGCTCTTTACTGACACCACCATGCGTGATGCACCGCAGTCGTTATTAGCCACACGCATGCGCACCTATGACATTGCACACGTTGCAGAAAGTTACTCTCGCGCCCTACCCAACTTACTCTCACTTGAATGTTGGGGCGGCGCCACCTTCGATGTCAGCATGCGCTTCTTAACGGAAGATCCTTGGGAGCGGCTGGCAATGATTCGCGAACGTGCCCCCAATATCTTGCTGCAGTGCTTAATTCGTGGCGCGAATGGTGTGGGCTACACCAACTACCCTGACAACGTCGTGCAGAATTTTATAAAACAAGCGGCTGCTGGCGGGGTTGATTTATTCCGCGTATTTGATTGCTTTAACTGGGTAGACAACATGCGGGTGTCTATGGATGCTGTTATCGCCGAAGATAAATTGTGCGAGGCGGTCATCTGTTACACCGGTGACATGCTGGACCCCAAACAAACCCAATACACATTGGACTACTACCTAAAGCTGGCTGAGCAGTTAGAAGCTGTGGGCGCGCACATCATTGCCATTAAAGATATGGCTGGACTCATGATGCCCAATACCGCGCGGAAGCTGTTTCCAGCACTGCGCCAAGCCACCAGCTTACCGATTCACTATCATACCCACGACACCTCAGGCATCAGTGCGGCCACCGTTCTCGCCGCTGTTGAATCGGGTGTAGACGCGGTAGATGCAGCCATGGATGCCTTCTCAGGCACCACTTCACAGCCTGCCTTGGGGTCGTTAGTGGCCGCCCTGAAAGGCCACGAGCGAGACCCCGGCTTAGACCTAGACGCCATTCAACGCATCTCTTTATATTGGGAAGCGGTGCGCGAGCAATACGCAGCCTTTGAAAGTGATTTACGAAGCCCCGCCTCGGAAGTGTATTTACACGAGATGCCCGGTGGTCAATTCACCAACTTAAAAGAACAAGCTCGTTCGCTTGGCCTGGCACCGCGTTGGAATGAAGTAGCCAAAGCGTATGCTGAAGTAAACGATTTGTTCGGTGACATCGTGAAAGTCACCCCATCATCAAAAGTGGTTGGCGATATGGCCTTAATGATGGTCAGTCAAGACCTCACCATTACTGATGTGGCAGACCCCAACAAAGAAATCGCCTTCCCGGACTCTGTTGTTGCCTTGATGAAGAACGAACTCAGTCAGGTACCCAACGGCTGGCCCGAAGAATTGCAAGCCAAAGTGCTTAAAGATGAAAAGCCGTTCACCGGCCGAGCCAGCGCAGAAATGCCAGCCGCAGATTTAGACGCCACCCGAATCAGCGTGGCAGAAGAAATCGGCCGAGATGTCAGCGACCAAGATTTGGCAGCCTACCTGATGTACCCCAAGGTATTCACCGAATTTCAAAATGCCCAAGACAACTACGGCCCAACCAGCGTGTTACCCACCGGCGTGTACTACTATGGTGTGAACGTCGGCGATGAAATTTTAGTGGAAATTGAACGCGGTAAAACGCTGGTTATTCGCTGCGTAGCGCGTGGCGAAACCAACGACAAAGGTTTGGTGCGCGTTTTCTTTGAATTGAATGGTCAACCTAGGTCCATTCAAGTCCCTGATCGCATTCACGGCGCAGAAGGCATTGCCGTTCGAGCTAAAGCAGACCCCGAAGATCCCATGCAAGTGGGCGCCCCAATGCCGGGAGTTATATCCACAGTAAACGTTTCTAAAGGGCAACAAGTCGCCGCAGGGGACGTGTTGTTGTCCATCGAAGCGATGAAAATGGAAACCGCCATTTATGCAGACGCCGCTGGAGAAGTGGCCGAACTGCTTGTGGCCACAGGGGACCAAATAGATGCAAAAGATTTATTGGTTCGTTTGTCCAGCTAAGTGTTGAAGTTGACTTTTTACCAGCGGTTCTTGCAAACGGTTCTTACGGGATACTTACTAAGGGTGCTTACTAGCGGCTCTAACTAGCAGTTTAGATGATCAGTTATGGCAGTTCCTTGATGATATAGGAGCTGCCATCGATCGCTGTTGAATACCCAGATCGACAATCGATGGGCGCGCTCTTCAGCCTTCAAGTGCTTTAATCGCATCCTTTTGAATTTCTGCATGTCGCCGACTCACACCACCGTGCGAAATTCTGTCGTGTGTGCACATTTAATAGCCTGTCGCGCCATTTTTCTTAACTTAGCTGTGTTTCTACCCGTTCTAGCGCTTGATTACACGCATTCAAACACCGCCTCGGCCCCTAATTTTCAAATAATTAGAGATTTATTTCGGCTGAAAGCCTGCCAGATAGCGGATTTTTCCAACTTTACACCAGTGTATAGAAGCCGCAAATGAGCGGCAAACTTAAGATCCGATACTAATCACATCAGCAAGGGGCACACACCCCAAGCACTTACGATAAAAATTTTTAACACACACTTAAACAACTTAAATTTAAAGGAAACATCAACATGAAATTCATCACTAAAACAATCGCTACTTCCGCTTTGGTTCTTGCTTTGACAGGTACTGCCTCTGCCATGGTTAGCCCGAACTTATCACAAGACGTTCGTTCCGCTGCCGGCGCTAACAGCAACGTTCAAATATTGGTAGACGGCGGCACTGTGACTTTAACTGGCTACGTTGAAGACTCTTATGCACTGTCTCAAGCCATGCGAGCTGCCGATGCAGACGGCGTTGACAAAGTAATCAACAACTTGCTTCGTACCAACTAATTTTTCGACTCACTGCTTAACTTTAACTTAAACAATTTACATTTAACTTTTATCAACTTTACACAACTTAACTTTAAAGGATATTCCCATGAAACTTATGACTAAAACCCTCGCAACTTCCGCTTTACTGATCGCTTTCGCAGCTCCAGCATCGGCCATGGTAAGTTCAAGTCTTTCACAAGACGTACGATCAGCTGTTGGCTCAAACAGCAACGTAAGCGTTATCATCGATGGCGACAAAGTGACACTGACTGGCTACGCTGAAGATTCATACGCAATCGCACAAGCAGAAATTGCCGCCAAAGGCGCTGGTGCCAGCGAAGTTGTTAACAACATTTTCCGCACTAACTAAGTGCTAACCGCAATAATGGCCGGAGCCTCCTCCCTCCGGCCATTTTTTGTTTATTTATCGGGTAATTTCTAGTAATTTGACCGGTTCCTCATCACGAGGAATTTCAAAACGCGGCTCCATAAAGTCAAACATCTCACCGGTAACTTCCATACTATAAACTGCGGGGTCTTTTTCAATATTCCGTTTTTCAACCCGCCGCCTACGCACAGCTTTCGATGCGTTGAGAAACGGTTAACGAACGCTTAACCTTTTATCCCAACTAACGCATCCAATGCCTCGATGGTTTTCGACTGCGCCAATGGCTCTAATGGCAATAACGCGATTTCGTCTTGTACTAAGCGATGTGCATCATCAAGCAGAGCATTTCCTGCATCCGTTAGTGAAGCGATGCTTTGCCGCGCATCACGTTGACCCTTTTCAGTCGACACGTAGCCAATTTTTTCCAACGGCTTTAAAGCCCGCGTTACCGCCGATGGGGTTAAGTGCACAGCACTGGCTAGTTCAACCCGGGTGGCCGAACCCTTGTGACAATTTTGTAGCTGTTTGAGTAAGAAGTATTCTGTGAAACTCACGCCTTTCACATTTGAAAGGACGCGGTTCAAGCGCCCCTCCACTCCGTTTGCTGCAGCCAACAAGGCAAAGACCAGATCTATTGATTTAACGCTCATGCGTTCATAATACATGATCAATCACGTATATATCAACTATTGTTCATTCATTGAATATCCGAACGAGCGACAAGGCGAACCAATACCCCAGCCGTTACCCCGGTGAGCACATGCCAAATAAAATGTGTGCCGAAAGGAAGCGCTGGGCACAGCCCCAAATCCAACGTTCGAAATACCAAAGCCGCAGTAAATAAACCGGTGGCACTCCATAGATAGAAAGCTGCCTGATGGCGAGTTAATGTCGCAGATACACAGGCAAGCAGTAGTGCAAGAATAACGGGAAGATACTGCATCGACCCGTTAAATGGCCGTACAGCATCAACTGGTGGTGTTGCGGTAATCACCTCGCCCGTGAATACAAACAGACCGATCAACACAATAAGCGCCAACCCGGTGATTACCACCGTTTTGCGCCAACGCCTGCCCGCTAAAATATGGACAACCGCTACCCCACACGCCAGCGAGAAAAACCAGATAGGCCCGACGTCCAGCCACTGCGTCAACCTCGAAGGCAGTGTGTGGAATGCGAATGACCCCACTCCAATCAACGCCACCAGAGCCGACAATACGGCCGCAAACCGTTTCCCAGATTCCGCACGTATTTTCTGCCAATTCCACCATCCAGCAACAATAAAACTGAGATTGCTGAGCGCGTTCAGCGGTTCATTGATAAACCCAATAGCTGTGCGTTCGCAGTACAGATCGATATACGTGGTTAGATCGGACATACGAAAGATAGTAGGCCGTTCAGTCCCGAATAAAAAGAGAATCGGCAAGTTATTTCCGAACCCCATTCACATACCTGAAAGTGATAAATTCGCTGCTGCCTCAGCATCAATACCAAAAGCCATGCACGTACCGTCTCAGCCATTAAGTGCGCTCGTCAACACCAGTCGATGGAAATTATCCGATACGAATTTGCAAACGCGATGTAAGTCGCAACTGGATCAGGACGGCGTTATTGTGTTGCCCGAATTTCTGACTCCAGATGCAATTCATACTCTGCAACAAGAAGGGCTCGATAATCAATCAAAAGCCTACTATACGCAAACATCTCATAATGTTTATCTCACACCCAATGATGATCAATACCACAACGATCATCCCAGAAACATTCAGGTAGAGTCGTCTAAGGGCTGCATCACAACCGATCAAATTCCTGAGAATTCCCCACTGAAAGTGCTCTATGGCTCTGTTGAATTCACAGACTTTCTGTGCGCAGTTCTTAACGAACAAGCGTTGTATGAATACGCGGATGCACTCTCATCGATAAACTTACACTACGCCTCAGAAGGTCAGGAGCTGGGTTGGCATTTTGATAACTCCTCGTTCGCCATCACATTACTCATTCAGAAACCTGTTGACGGTGGCGTGTTTCAATACGTGGAGAACCTCCGACAGTCCAACGCAGATGATTGGAATTTTGATGGAGTGGCTTCGGTACTCAAACAAGAAAGTGCAGTGAAATCACTCGAAATGAACGCTGGCAGTTTGGTGTTGTTTCGTGGCCGCAATGCATTGCACCGCGTAACGCCAACAAAAGGAAATACCACCCGAATGTTGGCCGTTCTCGCGTATAACTCGACCCCGAATATTGCTTTGTCTGAATCAGCTCGGCAAACGTTTTACGGTCGTCTGTAGTCGTCCAGCGCTACAAGCGCTCAATAATGAATCGCCCAGCCGCAGGCAGTCCATCCACAAACGAGGTATCCGCCGGATCGCTGTTGGTTTCAAGAATAGGATCACGCGGTTGAGTATCCAGGTTACCTGAGGTGTAGCTCACACCGCTGTCCGTGCCAGAATCGTATAACACCGCATCCACGGTGGCCATATCGACAAACGTCGTACCATCGAATAATTCATAATTGTGCAAGCCCACAAACCAATCTGGGCTGGGCGCTAACATAGAAGTGAGTGTGATTTGCGAATAATCCTGAGTGACTAACACTTCCACACTTGCCTGCCCATTACCTGTGCTGATACCCGATCCGTTAATGGCTGCCAACGCATAGCCGTTCGCTATGCTGTTATTAATCTCATCCAGGAAAGAAGATTTACCGCCCGTTTCAGCCATTTGTTCAATGCCCGCTGATGCGATTTGGCCAGGCTGCCAAAAAATCACCTGTTCGTTGTGAACCGCCCCCACCAGACCCGAGAAATGCGCTGACGCACCCGGGAATTGCACCGGATGGCGATCTGCTGTCCAATCGGCGTCAAATGTAATTCGGTATCTCACTTCATTGGGCGTATCGATGCCCGGTGGTGCTGGCTCGTCAGTTCCAGGATCCACGGGAGTCCCTGGTTCCACGGGAGATTCCTGATCCACTGGAGTTCCCGGATCCATTGGAGAATCCAAATCCGCTGGTGTTTCTTGATCACTCGGTGTGCTGGAACTTGAACAGCCGACGAGGGCCAGAACAATAAGAGAAAGTGCTAAGTAACCCGGAAATTTCATTAGAAGCGACCTGTGATGCAAGTAACAGACTTTAGTTGATACTAGTTCGTTTACCGCGCGAGTAAACCAAGCTATGAATCGCTTCGACTCATAAGAACGCCACAGGTTCCCAAGTTTTCCCAAAGAAAGCCGCCACGGCTAAGACACGGCGGCTTTCATTTTTAATCACCGCACAAGCTTACAGCACACCAAAATCGTACTTGTAGGTAGCTCGAACGATGGTTTCGTTACCAGCATCAGAACCATCATCAATTAATTGATATTCAAAGTACATCAATGATGCGTCACCGATGTTCAATGTGTAGCCCAAAGTGCCGTAGCCACTATTGCCTCCCGCATCACCGTTATCCGTGCGGTTTAAGATAGTGTAAGCGTTTCCGTAAGTGGCTGTTAACGTGGTATGGGTCACAGCATCAGAAGACGCTGCGAAGTCTGCATCCGCTCTTTGGAATCCTAACCCTAGCCCCAATGGGCCAACACTACCGCTTGCCACAGCACCAAACAGTGTTCCACCGTCCAATTCTTCTTCATCTGCTCTGACCGAAGTAGCAAGCCCCAGAACGAGCGATCCTGCGTTCACGTTCACACCTAATTCGAATTCATCAGCGACATCATTGCCATCATCTTCGGCGTTGCCTTGAATTGATGCGACATAGGACAAAGCTCCCGTTGATCCTGAATATTTAAGTACCTGGGTTTCGCGTGAACATTCGAATTGGGTCCAACAACTGCCCCACCACGCGATGTCTTGTTTGCCTGATACAGAGTCATAGAAAGCTGCGTATTGAGCCCCCACTTTGACAGTGCCAAAGCCGCCTTTGAGTCCCGCCCAAGCCTGCCGGGTGCGATCTAAACCTGAAGAACCTCGGCTGTTGTTGTCAGGATTGATACCCAACTCAACATAGCCAATGCCCGACAGACCGTTGTCAAATGCTTGCTCCCCACTCCACTTGATTCGAGAACCAAAATTTCGAATGGCAACATCGGAATCCATATCATCGTTGTCCACAATGGTCGCACCAATTCGAATACTGGCGGTTAATTTACTCTCTGCAGCATCAGCTATGGATGTTGCCATAAGCAAAGTAAAAGGAAGGACGAGCGTGGTAATTCGGTGTCGTTGTTTCATGTAATTAGCTTCCAAGTCGTAAAATGATCACCCATATGGGAGGGTTGCTTGAGACTAGAGATGCTGAATTACGTGAGCATTAACTGAGACGTACAAATAAGTATGGGAACTTTTAAGAAATAGTAATGTCATCAGCGCGCGCTGGCCAACTTAACTGGTAGTTCTTAGGATGCAACCTGTTTCTTATAGGCAGACGGTGTGCACTGATAGCGCTTTTTAAATGCCGTGTAGAAAGAGGAACGTGTGTTAAAGCCACTTTGCATGGCGATATCGCCCACGGTTAATTCCGTGCTTGTCAACAACAAAGCCGCCTCTTCAGCCCTTAATCGATTAACAAATTCAAAAAAGGATTCGTTCAACAAACCATTCAACGTTTGGGATAAGTAGTGCGGATTGGTGTTGAGTTCTTTTGCTAAAGCCGATAAGGACAAATTTGGGTCTTGATATATTTTTTGATCTGCCATGAGTGCTTCGAGCTTTATTTTCAATTTCACCTGATGCTCGGTCGTCAACGCAGAATTCGCGTATCGATGTTTAGGATGAAGATCCTCCACCGGTTCAAGAGTACTTGTTGTTGTTTTTGCATTTGACGGATCGGGTTCGGGTTCGGGTAGGAATGTAGGTTTTTGCTGCAAGCCCCAAAGCGAAGGAATGCCAATAACCAACACGTTAACCAACATCGCCAGCGGTAGCGAGAAGCTGACATCTGCGCCTAAATAATCCAGCGTATCCCCCAGGTCGATCAGCCAGTAGGCCATGAACACAAAAATCAGTAACGAAACCCAATTCAGCTCCCTAGATTCTAAAGAAGAAAATTCGTCTCGCAGGCGAACACGGTAGCGCTGAACCCGACGATACGCACAGACTAAATATATTGGTGCAAGACAAGACCACACGATATCAGCCAGCACCCAGGCCAACACTATATGGCGCTTCTCGAGCGTATCCAGATCACCTGTTTGCATGAGTTCAACTTGTACTTGCTCGGGTGCGAGCGCAAAGGGAAAGGCGGTGGCTGCGCACAACGCAACCGGCAAGCCGTGCAGTATCCAGTCCCAGCGTTGTAGTTTTCGAGTGGGTGCCGTTATCGTACAAACGTATAACCACAGCGTTGCGATGGCAAGATATTCTCCGGATAATCCAAGCAGCGCAAAGGCCGTCGGTTCTTTCAAAGTCACCAACAGGCTGCCCGTTTGCCCTAGCAGCAACCCTAGAAAAAAGCCGATTAGCAGCCGACTCCACGGCCTGTCACGACCATGCAGTAGCAGTTGCGTTATAACCAGCAAGCACTGACCGACCAGTACTGCTTCAAACACAATGAAGTAAGGAGAATCTAGACCCACACCCAGAGTATACCCACGACACTCTCAAAAACTGGCTTAGGGCTGTCCTTCCCGGCCGGACAAGACAAGCAAAGACTGCAGTTACCGTATCTTTGCGATCATGCAGCCTCCTACACCGACAGCCGATTATCGGCAAAACACTCCGTATCACCAACACAAAACTGAGTTGCTCAAATTATCTCGACCCTGGTGGCGTACTCCCAACCGGGTGTTTACCTCTGCTCTCGTACTTACTGCGTGTCTGACTAACCCGGCTGAAGCCGACTGGCTCATCGGCCCCATCATCATGGCTGAACAAGGGACCTACGAAGCCTCTCAGAATGAGTTTCAGCTATTGCCGTATATCGCCTGGGAAAGCAAAGGTTGGCACATCGGCATCGATTCTGTGTCCTACGAACGTTCCCCACGGGACGATATGACGTGGGCACTATCACTCCAACCGCGCTTCAGTTTTCAGCATGAGGCCAACTCCGACCATCCCTACGATATTAAAAAAGACGACTTTGTCGAAGGCTCCATCGAACTTGAAATCGGCTGGTTTCCCTGGGTGTTGGGCATGCAGTTGGGTCACGATGTCAGCGGGGTTCATCGAGGGGTAAAAGCGAGTGCTGATGCCTCTTTAACTTTCCCAGCTCTCGGTGGTGAAGTGGGCATCGCTCACGCCCTGCACTATCGCAATCAACGCTGGATGCAGCATCAATTTGGTGTGTCTTCCGAGGAATCGAGCACAAATTTAAACTCGTTCGTAACCACAGACTCACTCAGTTACTCACTGGCCTTGGAATGGCTGATGCCGCTCACCAACGCTTCTACATTTATCGTGCAAGCCGAATGGGAAAAATTTCCACGCACTCACCTAGATAGCCCATTGGTGAACAACACAAACGAGCTATCCGCACTCATAGGCTGGATCTGGAACTTCTGATGCTACTTCGAACCTTAAAAACTGGGCTCCTACTCTGTGTGCTTGCCAGCGGTGTGAGCTGTCATTCGTTACTACCCAAGCACTGGAGCCGCTCAGACATTCAAAACCTTCAAGGGAATTGGCAATCCGATGGGTTTGGGCTTGCGTTGTCGATCGATCGGGAGGATCTATCTTTGTATAACATCACCTCCGAGGGTTGTTACCCAGAACCGGTCACCTTAAGTGAAATTGCCTACGAATTGCCGTTTGTCGATTTCATTAGCGATTCTAAAGTTCGCCTGGGCGATGCGCCAGAAGGTGGGTTTAATTTTACCTTTGATCGACTTGATTCCATTGATTCTGTCTGCACAGAGAGCTTGGGTAGCAGTGCTGTAGATGTCGTAAAGGCCTACGCCGGAACAATGAGTAACCTCTACCCATTTTTCGAACTGCATAATATTAACGACTGGTCGATAAGGACTCAACGTGCCATCGATACCGTGAAATCAAACGCCAGTGACGAGACAGTTTTCAAAGCGCTGGTGGAAATGATCAATGGTATTCAAGACAGTCATGTTGGAATCGCAGCCCAATTGCCTAATGGCCCACAACGAATAAGTAAACGCCACTTGCGTGATTTAGACCCGATATTAAGGCCTCGTTACGAAGCGCAAGCGAATGACTCATCGTATCGACGGTTTCGGCAAGAATTTATTAAAGAGCTTCGCAGAAAAACGCAACAAGCTGTCTTGGAGAATGCGCCTGGTCAGCTTCTGGGTACCGCCGCTGACGGTAAATTGATTTGGGGCACGCACGCTGGCGTAGGCTACTTACTTATTCATCAATTCGCGCGATATTCAAACACCATTGATCTCGATACAGATCTTGCCATTGCCGCCAACGCGATGGACAGAGTCGTTCAGGATTTGAAAAACGCAGACGCGATCGTAATCGATGTATCGTTAGCGCGCGGTGGTTTTGCGTCAGTGGCATTTGGAATTGCCAGCCGATTTGCGCCACCGGCACCAGAAACTGAATCAAAAACGCCAATTCAGTATCTTTCACACGAACGCAAAGTGTACGCAAGTAGAAACCCACAATGGGAACCGGTGTACATAACCGCCAGCGATCGCCCAACTTTCGCCGGTGCAGTGACTGTCATTACCTCCGACGCCACCACCAGTGCCGCTGAAGAATTTGTTTTGGCTATGAAAGCCTTTCCGCAAGTGAAAATCGTGGGTACAGCAACCAATGGATCCTTTTCGGATATGTTGGAAAAGAGTCTTCCGAACGGTTGGTCAATTGGCCTGTCCCATCAAGTCTATCGGGACGCACAAGGGGTTGAACTAGAGAGACAAGGTGTCATCCCAGACACACAGTTGCCTTTGTTTCAAGCCATCGATCAATTTCCGCAAACGATTGTTTCAATCGTGAAAAATTCTCAATGATTCGCCAGCCGTTGACGAAAAAATCAAAGCTTCAATGATGAAAAATAGGTCGCCAAGTTTTCGATGTCCGTGTCGGTCAAACCACTGGCCATTCCATACATAATGACCGACTGTCCACCGGTACGAGATTTGTTGCGAAAATTCATCAACTGATTTTTCAAATACGTAACATCTTGTCCAGCAAGATTTGGAAAACCGGGGGTAGTCGACTTCCCATCCATACCATGACAACCCGCACAAACTGTGGCACCTGCTCTACCGATATCGACATCTCCAGCGAACAGAGGAGCTGACATCAATAAGCCTGCGCAAAGAATAATATATTTCATAATAATGGCTATTTGGTTTGGTGGTGGAGAGCTCTCGCAAGAACCATGCTAACTGGCAGACTTGTGTGTTGTTGGATATTTTGAGGTATGTTCAGGGCTTAGATTAATTAAACGAGTTCAACGGAATGAACCCAAATTGCCCCCGCTGCGGAGCCTCTGGCTCTGTGAAACATGGAAGTTACTCTCGTCATGATGACGCCCAGATAATCCCGCGATACCGGTGCAAGTGCTGTGGTAAATGCCACTACAGTGCCACGCACACCGATAAACGCAAACTGGCTTGCCGATCAATCCAAAGATGTATTAGAGGATATCATCGCCATTTAAATGCATTTTCATAACACCCGATTGGTGGCTTAGAATGGGGGTGAAAACGTGACAATTAACAACAGGCAAGTCAGCCAGTTAGATAACTATGCTTAAATTTCTAAACTGGATCCCAGGCGGATTCCTAATCACACTACCCTACGCCTTCATCCGCGCCATCTATCGAAGATATCGCAAACAGGCCATCGCCGAGAATTTAGAACAGAAGCAAAAAAAATCGGTGCACTCAGCCCTGCAGCAATCGGTTGTGGACAACCAGTACTCGGCTTTCACAGAACTAGTCGACAAAGCCTGCTATGAAGACTTGCGTAGTATGGATTGGGAATCCACCGACGATCATTCGCGTACCGCAGACACCTTCGTGCAGCGTTATCAGATGGGGAATAGAAAATCAGAAAAAGCCCAATGGCTTAGCGCTGACTATGGCATTTATACCGCTTGGCAGATCCGCGGCAATGGCTATGCAGATACCGTGTCTGAGGAGGCTCAAAAAGGATTCTACAATGCCCTCATTTCGGCGAGAAAAGATGCACAGAGCGCTCTGGATATAAACCCCAACTACGTACCCGGCTACACAGCGCTCGTGGCGATTGCAATGGGATTGGGTAACAGAATGGATGCCACCCTAGCATTTGAAGCAGGCAGCGCTATCGAGCCTTTAAACTTTCGTCTGCATGAACGCTATCTTGAGGTTTTGAAAGAAAAATGGTACGGAAGCCATGACGAGATGTTTGAATTTGCTCGAAGCCATTATTCAGACAACTCGAACAGTGCTTTGAATGGGCTGATTGCCTTGTCTCATTTTGAATTTTGGTTGGGTAAAGACAAAACCAAAGCGGCCATTTACTTAAAGCAGAAAAATACACAGGAAGAACTTAAGCATTATGTAAAGCCGCTGCTAAAAGGCACATCAAAGAACAGAGGGGAGGACAATATTGTTGCCCTCAATTACTTCGCGTTACTGTTTTATTACGGTGACAAAGAAAAAGATGCTTATAAGGTGTTTCAGCGAATTGGCAACCGATTCACTCATTGGCCGTGGATGATTTTTGACCAGCAGAACGCAGCACGAGTTTACCTAGAACATAAATGGGCTTCGGGCGCGTAGCTTAATGTGGGTATATCAAGCATGTTTTTTCACTAGCAAGTTTTTTCGCCAAAAAAATTCGCTGAATAAAAAGGGCCGCACAATCGCGCGGCCCTTTACGTCATTTGAAAAATTTAGGTTGACGATTATTTCTTAGCGGAATTTAACCACGTCAAATTTGCCGTCTACCACTTCTTGCTCTTTGTAAGAGCCCACAGATTCGCCCACGTCCGTTAAGTTTACGTTGGTGGAACCGACGTAATCGATGTCGCCACCGTTAGCCAGAATCTCTAAACCTTTGGCCAATTCGCCAGGCAGAATTTCCTCACCAGGGCCATTGGCAACAGCCATAATGTTCGCAGCAATCGTTGCACGATCGGCTTTACCGCCTTTCTGCATCGCCAAAACAATTAACGCGGCTGCATCGTAAGACTCAGGCACGAAAGGTCCGTTCTTAGCGCCACCGGCTTCTAAGACAGCGGGTAACGCCTCGGCACCTGCAGAATCAACACCAGGCAATGTAAACACAGCACCGTTGAGGTCTTCACCAATGGCTTCAATAAGTGAGTCACCTACCATGCCGTCACCGCCAACAAAGTTAGAGAACGCATCAGTATCAATAGATCCTTGAATGATGCCCTTACCACCTTGGTCAACGTAGCCCAACACAACTAATGTGTCACTGCCACCAGCGGCCAGTGCGGCGACTTCAGCAGAGTAATCTGCTTTGCCATCTTCATGAGCTGCGGTGATCATGACTTTTCCGCCAGACGCTTTATAGGCAGCTGTAAACGAATCGGCTAAACCTTTGCCGTAATCATTGTTGGTGTAAGTTATTGCTACGTCTTCAATGCCGCGATCCGATAAAACGTCAGCCAATGCTTCACCTTGACGCGCATCAGACGGTGCGGTTCGGAAGAACAAACCGTTATCTTCGATCGTGGTGAGCGCGGGAGACGTAGCCGACGGTGACACCATCGGCAAGCCATTAGGCACAGCAACGTTGTTGGTTACAGCGATAGTCACACCGGAGCAATCCGCGCCCATCAATGCAACGATGTTGTCTGAAGTAACCAAGCGCTCTGCAGCGGCAGTCGCTGCGGCAGAATCTACGCACGTGCTGTCTGCGCGAACCGATTCGATAGTGGTGCCACCTAATAATTTGCCGCTGTCGCTGGCTTCTTTAAACGCTAATTCTGCAGCCGCAGCCATATCGGGCGTCAGTGATTCAATGGGACCTGTGAAACCAAGCATGATGCCTACTTTTACAGAATCGGCTGAGAACGCAGCTGGGCTGGCGGTTAGCGCAGCTACCAGGCTAGTGCCCAGAACTGTGCGAGTGAATGTTTTTTTGTTCATGGAAATCTCCTGTAGAGGTGACTCCAATAATAACTTACCTAAGTGGCCAGCCCAATCCCTAAATGTGCCGATTATTCGTTCATCCAGGCCGGATTATCGAATCGGGACGAAAATTTCTGTGACTAGGTCGTTCTCAGCCGTATTGGCCGGGTCGTTAAGGTAGCGCTCATAGGGCTTAGATTGTTTGGAGGCCTTGAGCTTTAAGTGACGCATGTCTGACATGGCGGTGGCCCAGGCATTACCCAGATGACGATAAGGCCCCGTGTGTACGACTTTGTAACATGCGCCGCCGGCAACCTTGCCTGCGGCCAGCCCGTCGATGTTTGGCGCACCTTCATCGACTGGAATCGCGGCCGTGTAGTGACATTCACCGCGGCGTACATCCATGTTGTTATAAATCGACACCGGCTGCACATAACTCTCCACCCCCGCATGCGCCATCTTCTCCGCGACTTCGTTAAACGCGGCTTCCATCGATGGACCGATCTTGCGCATCGATGCCTTATTAGACACGCCAACATAAGCAAAGGGTTGCGCGTTTACCTGGCCTTCGGTGGCAATTTTACTAGGCACTTGTCCGGTTTCGACATAATCCTTGAGCATTTCCAAACCACGCGAATAGTCCATGCTAATCATGCCTTTCATGGTACTCACCATGAAAAACATAAAGAACGGCAAGCTGCTGTCCATGACCCATTCCACGTCCGTGTGTTCACCAACGGACGTTAGATTGAATCCGACATCCGCTTTTGATTTAAAGGGTTTTAGAAAAGTTAGGTGGGCCCTTGACTCAGTAGGTGTGACTTCGCGCCATTGCATTTCACCCGCACCGACTTTTTTGCCTTCCCACGAATAACCGTGCCCAACGCTACCAGGCTGGCCATGACAGTCCACTGACGCTTCAGGTTCCATGCACAACCAGGGCGACCAGGCGGGCCAAGTATTAAAGTCAGCAATGGCTTGATGTACCTGATCAATCGGACGGTTAATTCGGATAGTTTCTGAAACGTTAAATGCCGGCATCCCTATTCCTTCAATATGTGCAACCCATAGTCACGGGAGGTGGGTTGCAACCACAACCAAAGATAATCAGCAAAGCTACGTCGTGCCCAGATCTGCCATTGATTCTCCCCGACACGCAGCAGTGTGATCGAGGTTTTTGCAAACGTGGTACCCACCGCTTTACCAATAGGGAATCGGTGAGGGCGAACGTCGTAGCCCGTACTCTTCTTTAACAAATTTAGCGCATCTCGACCCGATAAATCAATCAGTGTAAAACCGCCGGAATTATTCACTATTGCGTGAGTCACGCCAGGAATCGTTGATAATTCATTGCGTAAGGCTTTTTCCAATTCAAAAGCCCTGTCAATGGGACAACATAAGCGCCATTCATCTGGCGACAGCCACGTGAGCGCGCAGCCATTAGCGTCTGTCGGATCTCCATGAAAGCTTAGGCGATCAGGCAAGCTCAATCCCAACACCGATTCCACAGCACGCGAGGCGTCTGCCAAATCCCCTCGAATCCGCAACACCAATTGCCCGGTCAAGCCGCGTTCGCCCAGCAAGATTCCGGCATCATCAGTTTGGGTGTGAGCTGCGAGTTGTTCTAACTGCGCATGGTGAAGCGGCGTTTGCGCAAGCTCCGCATCGCTGGCCACTTGATTCATCACAACGGATAGCTCGTTACTGTTCATGCCTTACCCCTTCTGCGCATCGTTGTTTGGGTCATAGAACACCGGTGAACAAATCTCGGCATGTACGATTCGATCATCAAGTAACGGAAACGCAATGGTCTCACCGTATCGATCGATGCCACCTTCAATTAAAGCCAAGGCGATACTGCGATCCAGCGCCATACTGTAGTAGCTGGAGGTGACGTGCCCGATCATCGGAACCGGTGCCTCAAGTTCCACACCTAATTCCACCGCCTGTGCCCCTTCGGGCAAAACCACCGATGGGTTTTTGGTTCTAAGCCCCACCAATTGCTTTCGGTTAGCCCGTACGCAATCTTCTCGCGCCATGCCACGCTTTCCAATAAAGCTAAACGGTTTGTTGTTGTTCACCGCCCAGCCGTGATCCAAATCCATCGGAGTCACTGAACCGTCGGTGTCTTGTCCCACGATGATAAATCCTTTCTCAGCCCGCAGAACGTGCATGGTCTCGGTGCCATAAGGCGTTAGATTGAACACTTCACCCGCTGCAAATAAGGCTTCCCAAACGTGCGCACCGTAATGCGCCGGTACATTAATTTCGTAGCTGAGTTCACCGGTGAAAGAAATACGGAAAACACGAGCCGGAACGCCAGCAACTGTACCCGGCTTCCAATCCATAAACTTAAATGCTTCAGCCGATAGATCAATGTCATCACAAACTTTGGCCAATAGCTTTCGGCTGTTGGGCCCAGAGATGGTCATCGTTGACCAATGATCAGTTACGCTGGTGAAAAAGACATCCAGTTCTGGCCAATCGGTTTGATGGTAAACCTCTAACCATTCAAGTACGCGGGCAGCTCCGCCACTGGTGGTGGTCATATGAAAATGGTTTTCGCCTAAACAAGCGGTCACACCATCATCAAAAACCATCCCATCTTCACCACACATTAATCCATAGCGACAACGACCCGGAGCTAATTTTGCCCAAGCGTTGGTATAGACCCGATTTAAAAATTCTCGAGCATCCGCGCCTTGAATGTCGATTTTACCCAGCGTTGACGCATCGAGAATGCCAACGCTTTCGCGTGTGGCTTGACACTCGCGACGTACCGCCTCGTCCATCGTTTCATTACCGACGGCAAAGTACCATGGCCGTTTCCACTGGCCCACATCTTCAAAGTCGGCCTGTCGATCCAAATGCGATTGTTGCATGGCGGTAAAGCGTTTAGGATCAAACAAGGGCCCCACATGCGCACCCGCCATAACACCAAAGCTAACCGGGGCATAGTTCGGACGAAAGGTAGTCGTCCCGGTTTCTTCAATACTTTTTCCCAGGGCTTTAGCAACAATGGCTAGGCCATTAATGTTGCCCGTTTTACCTTGGTCAGTGCCAAAGCCAAGCGCTGTATATCGTTTTACGTGCTCAATGTTTTCAAACCCTTCTCGTGTTGCGGTGAAGATTGCCGCGGCCGTGACATCATTTTGTAGATCAACAAATTGTTTAGGTGCACGAGTGGGTGTGCGCGGATGCGGCACCAGATACAAGGCCGCGGTAGGCGTCACATTGTGTTCCGGTGCCGTTGGCGCATTAAATGGCTTTGTTGATTGCAGTGAGGTGTTGTTTGAACGGCACCAAGCCTCAGCGGCAGCGAGCCCGGCTTGCGTTCCTGTTTTCAAACACTCGGATAAGCCATGACGCCCAAGTAAACTGCCACAAAAATGTCGCGCTTCGTGCGTGGTGCCGGGCACAAAGCCAAGCGCTGACTCATCCCAAACAGGACGACTGCCTGTATGACTGGCCAAGTGCACCACGGGGCTGTATCCACCCGATGTGGCCACGGTATCGCAAACTAAGTCTTGTGTTTGATAGCTTGCTTGAGTGTGCGCTGCATTTATGGCGGCGATCTTAACGCCTTGAACGCGTTTCTTACCACTGGCCTCTATCACAGCACAACCGGTAACGATATTAAGCCCTGCGTTTAAGGCCGCTACGTACGCATCGCCTGTCACCTCTTGTCGTGAATCTACGATGGCAACCACCTCTTTACCGGCTTCATGCCATGCTAAGGCCGATTCATAGCCGCTGTCATTATTAGTCGATACCACCAGTTGCTCACCCGGTGCCACAGCAAACTGTTTCACGTAACTCACGATGGCGCCCGAGGTAAAGCACCCCGGCACATCGTTATTACCGAACACTAAAGGCCTTTCGTGAGCTCCGGTTGCTAGAACTAATTCACCCGCACGAATTTTATGCATGCGTTGACGTGCTGTGGGTGTTCGATGTTTAGGTGCAATGTGATCTTGCAATCGTTCAACCGCTGTTAAAAAATTGTGGTCATGGCAACCATTCACCAAGGTGTTCATTAGCACCGTTACGTTCGGCAGCTTCTGCAGTTCATCCCAAGCGGCCTGCACCCATTCGAGTGCCGGCTTGCCATCAATAAGCTGTTCTGAAGCTCGGGCAATCAGCTCACCGCCCGCTGAATTCCGATAATCAAGCAGCATCACATCAACACCGGCATGAGCTGCTGCCAAAGCTGCGCATAAACCTGCAGGACCTGCGCCCACCACAACCACATCGGCGTGGTGATTCATGTGGTCATAGGTTTCCGCATCGCGCACTTTAGGGCTACGGCCCAACCCAGCGGCCTTTCGAATCACCGCTTCGTAGGTCATCCAAAAGGAGGACGGAAACATAAAGGTTTTGTAGTAGAACCCAGGGCCCATCACATTGCCGCCCACTTTGCCTAAAACACTCATGGCATCGGTGTTCGCGCTCGGCCAACCGTTCACGCTGGAGCACACTAAACCTTCGTAAAGCATTTGCTCAGTCGCTCGAACATTCGGGGTTTGCATGGCTGGTGTGCTACCCACTTGCAGCACCGCATTGGGTTCATCAATGCCGGCTGTCATGATGCCGCGAGGGCGAGAATATTTAAAACTGCGGCCGACAACATCAATACCGTTTGCTAATAATGCCGATGCCAGAGTGTCACCTTCGTAACCTTGTAACGGCTTACCATTAAAACTGAACCGAATCGGGCGCGAGCGATCAATCACGCCACCGGTTTTTAATCGGCGTTTTTGTTGAATGTGTATCTGGTGTTCGCTTAGCATGAGCCTTCACCTGTGACCGTTTTACGCGTCGGTTCATGTGCAAGGCGTGCCGTTTTCACGGCAATGGATTCACTAACCCCTTCGGGCAAGTCTAACCATTCACCAGACTTATAAGACCCGTGAATTTGATAACTCGCCGTGTCTCGTAGCACGTTAAAAAACTTACCGCATCCGGCACTGTGCTGCCATAACTCACGGTGTGTTCCGCGTGGGTTTTGTCGATAGTTCATCCACGCACCCCAGGCTTCGTCGCTCATGCTATCGGGGTCAGTGGGTCGCGGCATATGAGCCTCACCGGCGGCATGAAATTCTTCTTCTTCGCGATGTTCATCGCAATAGGGACAGTGTATTAAAAACATATCAGTGCGCCACCCCAGCCGCGCCATGCTCATCGATCAGCGCGCCATTGATAAAACGATTCATAGTAAACGGCTCAGCAATTTCGTTCGGATAACCATGTGCCAGAAGATCCGCAAACACATGACCCGAACCGGGTGTGGCTTTAAACCCACCGGTGCCCCAACCGCAGTTAAAGAACAAATTCTCAACCGGTGTGGCAGAAATAATGGGGCAGGCGTCTGGCGTGGTATCCACAATGCCACCCCATTGGCGATTCATCGGAACGCGGCTAAAAGCTGGAAACAATTCCAATATCGCTTGCGCTGTATGTTCGATCACTGGATACGAGCCGCGTTGACCATAACCGACGTAGCCATCAATGCCTGCACCGATAACAAGGTCCCCTTTATCCGATTGCGAGATGTAGCCATGGACAGCGTTCGACATCACCACAGTATCCAACACGGGCTTTAATGGTTCCGATACAAACGCTTGCAGCGGGTGAGATTCCAACGGCATTTGAAAACCCGCCATCGCCGCCAACACGCTGGAATTGCCGGCGGCAACACAGCCGATTCGGCCCGCTTTAATATCCCCATACTGTTTGGTGCTCACACCCACTGCTGTGCCATCTTCAATGATGAAGTCAGTCACTTCACATTGCTGAATGATGTCAATACCGAATTGATCTGCACCACGAGCAAAACCCCACGCCACAGCATCGTGACGAGCAACACCCGCTCGCGGTTGCCAAGATGCGCCCATAATGGGGAAACGCGTATCCTGCGAACAATCCATCATTGGGACAATTTCTTTACACCCTTTAGCGTCCAGCACTTCCCCATCAATGCCGTTTAAACGATTCGCGTGCACTCGACGTTCGATGTCTCGCATGTCTTGTAAGTTATGGCCAAGGTTCATCACACCCCGTTGACTGAACATTACGTTGTAGTTCAGCTCCTGCGATAAGCCTTCCCATAACTTCATGGCGTGTTCGTAAAGATGAGCCGCTTCATCCCACAAATAATTCGATCGAACGATGGTTGTATTTCGACCGGTATTTCCGCCGCCGATCCAGCCTTTTTCCAACACGGCGACACTGCACTTGTCGTGCAGCTTGGCGAGATAGAACGCGGTGGCCAAGCCGTGGCCTCCACCACCTACCACAATGATGTCATAGTGTGGTTTTGGCGTCGGGTTGCGCCACATTCGCTGCCAGTTTTCCTGGTGCTGCAAGGCCTGCTTCACCAGGCCAAAGCCAGAGTAACGTGTCATGTTTTTGCCATAGGGTGTGATGGCGCGAAGTATAGCCCTTCGGGGGCTTTTCGCGAGCACCAAATTAGCGCGCAGGAGCGGACCAATAGCGAGTTTTGAGCACTGAGCGTCGTTCACTAGACACTGAGCCGATACTTGCACTTTTTCTTGACACTTTACCGGCCTATTATCGGACCCGTTCAGCATATTACGCAACCGACACTCGGTCATTTGAGCCAGTTGCGGTTTAATGGACGAGGATTCGCCCCGGCGGTCTAAAAACTGCAGAAATTTTCACAGATTATGAGCGTTTCCGAACCTAACTCCAGCTCCGTTCGACACGATCTTCCCGCAGAAGATGTGGTGGACGTGCGCGGCGCACTGACCGAGCTCGATGATGAGACCTTGGAACTGCGGCGCGCCTCACTCAAATCCATGTTGAATAATTCTTTGGCGCGTTACGATTCCGTGATGAGCCGTCGCCTGCCCAGCTTAGCGCCCGGTGTGCGGGTAAAAATTGTTCGAGGCCCGCTTACAAATCAACATGCGATTGTGCGAGAGGCGGATTACATATCCGAACGGGCCTTAATCGAACCGGATGAAGGACCTGCCCAATGGCTAAGATTCGCAAGCCTGGGACCTGCGTAATCCTCTAAACTTAAAGACTCGCCCAGATTGGCATAAAACCATGCAGTCGGACCGGCTCACTGAGCCCAAGGCAGTGCCCCAACAAAATTCACGCTGGTTCGGGATTGTCTCGGGATTGCGCACGGTATTCAGCCTAGATTTACGCTCAATTGCGTTGTTCCGCATTCTGCTCGCCCTTCTCATCTTATGGGACTTGGCCTTGCGCAGCCAACACCTCACCGCGTTCTATACCGATCAGGGCGTACTGGCGCGAGAATTTTGGTTAGCCGTCAACAACCCCTTACATTTATCCCTTCATGCGGCATCCGGTTCGTTGTGGTGGCAAGTCTTACTCTTTAGTTTGGCGTCTGTGTTTGCCATCGGACTGTTACTTGGCTATCAAACACGCATGATGGCGTTCGCCTCCTTCGTATTACTTGCCTCGTTAATGAATCGAAACACACTCATTCTGCACGGCGGTGATCAATTACTGGTGGTGATGTGCTTTTGGAGTCTTTTTCTGCCACTCAACGCCCGCTGGAGTATGGATGCCGCCTTGCAGCCAACACTCAAAACACAACCCAATGTGGAGCGCTTTAATCCCGATACCCCGCAATTATATTTTTCTGTTGCCACCGTGGCCGTGGTGCTGCAAGTATTGTATTTGTACATATTCACCGCTTTTTTAAAGACCGGTAGTGCATGGACTTCGCAGTTTAACGCAGCCTTTTACGCGATCAGCTTGGATCAACTCGCCACCCCCATCGCCATTTGGGCACGCCAGTTCCCCGCGTTTTTTACCGTAGCGACGTTCTATGTGCTTGCCGTTGAATACCTTGCACCGCTGTTAGTTCTACTTCCACTTCGCTGGCCTTGGAGCCGATTGATCGGGCTAGCACTGCTGGCGTCGCTGCATATCGGTTTTTTGATCATGATGCACATTGGGCTCTTCCCATTCATTGACTTCATGGCCTTGTCACTCCTAATTCCATCGGCTGTATGGATTCACATTCATCAACGCAGAAAAACATCTCCACGCTTTCAGGCCATCCAAGGCATCACGATTTACTACGACGAGGATTGTGGTTTTTGTTTAAAGATGTGCTTAGTGCTACGACAAATGTTATTGCACCCGTGTGTTCCGATCGTAACGGCGCAAAGTGATCCTGCCATACACGACATCATGCAACGCCATAACTCGTGGGTGATTAAAGATTCGAATAACGTCACTTATATTCATTGGCATGCCATGCAGTTTATATTCAGCCAGCGTTGGCCATTCAAGCCGATTGGATGGCTGATGAATTTCAAACCGCTGATGGGGCTTGGAAATCGCGTGTATCGATGGGTGGCTGTGAACCGTGGCACCATGGGCCAGATAACCGCTTGGTCGCTAGCTTGGCGAAACCTCTCTTTAAAACCGACGCTCATAGGTAGCGCCTTAGCAGCCTTCTTTTTGTTTGCGGTCACCGTGTATAACGTGACAGGTTTACCCGGCATGATCAAATACCGCCCTCCCTTTGTTGAATCCGCCATTCGCATCACGCGCCTCGACCAACGTTGGGATATGTTCGCCCCGTACCCGCTAAAGCTATCGATTTATCCGCAAATACCCGGTAAAGATCGGGTGGGTGGAGACATCAATTTGTATCCAACCACCGGCACAGAACCTGACTGGAAAGCCCCCACATACTTAGCACCGATACACGACGGTTATCGTTGGCGTAAATACATGGAGCGCATTCGTAGTTATAAAAATAATGCCATCCGTCAAGGGTATGGACGGTATTTGTGCAATACCTATAACGCTTCAAAACCTGTCTTGTCGGCAGATCAGTTAGCTACGTTCGAAATCTGGATGGTCAAACGGCGCACTAACACAACCGGTGCCCCGAGACAGCTCAGTCGGGAACGCGTTTGGCGGCATTGGTGTTTTGGCTCGTTTAAACCA
Organism: uncultured Granulosicoccaceae bacterium; assembly: GCA_937930305.1. Lineage (GTDB taxonomy): Bacteria > Pseudomonadota > Gammaproteobacteria > Granulosicoccales > Granulosicoccaceae > Granulosicoccus. The sequence goes on from CALGLE010000020.1 coordinate 178,439, forward strand.
CAAAACTAACCCAATAGCCGAAGTTCAACTGATAAGCCATGAAACTAAAAAATTAACCATGGCTCTCATCGCTATGGCAAGCCTTAGGTATCTTATGGCAGCCGCACACGTGTTTTCAGCTCTTCCCAAGGTATGGAACTGAAATTGTGAGAATCGTCCAACCGCGATGTGGCGTAGTGTAAAACAGACGCATTATCTGATGAATACATCAATTCCAGTTTAGATGTATCGGAGTGGGTCAGTACTTGAGTGCCAGAGCTCGGCACGGTTTCACCCGCAGATACAACCACGGAATGCAATTCAATAAAAACGGACTCATTACTTTGGTAACTGGCCAAACGCGCGCTGCCATCCAATGTTCGTTCACCGTCTGTGGCTAATCGGCCGGACAATCGGGTTTGCGTCCAGACCTCTTCTACGCCATTGGTCATCACCACCAAACTATCCGTGCTGAGCTCTACTTCATCACCGATAAACGAGACCTCAACGTCTCCATCGTAAACAGACTCAACGCTTCCCTTTCTTGCTTTTAAAGAGGTCAAGGAAAGCGAGAGAATTTCGCCATACACCGTCGATTCGGCCGTGAAACCGATGTCACCGTGTAACATCACACCTGCGATAACGCAGCCAACGTAGCTCATCGAGCCACCGGTAATTAGCGTGCCGTTGAATTCTAACGTGGAGTCAATTAGTCCGCTGTCACAGCCCGCCTTGTTTGCGATGCGTTTGGAAATAGTGGCGGTATCATCAGAGAAAAATGTCGTCGCTGTTTGAGTCTCGTATTCCTCGATGAGCGTTCCAGTCACCGTATCAAACAACGCAGCCATTCGAGAACCCACCGCATCGGCATTACTCATAGCGCTCGCCGGTGAAAAATAATAGCCTGACGCAACAACAGCGCCCAGCGGTGGAACGGTGCCCAATGGCGACCCATCGTCTAGGATGATGGCGTTGGCTTCTGACGTCAGGCTACTTTCGTTGTCGCAGGCAACGAGCGTTGTGAGTAACACGGCAGTCAACACAGATAAGGCTGGGAGCTTCATACGAAGAATCGCGAGGTGGTGAAAGATTCTTTTTGTATGCAAGCAATTGGCAGGGATGGGTGAGGAATTGAGAAGCAGTTCTCATAACCCTACGAAACAGCGGGCCAGGTGTGCCGCCAAAAGCACCTAGCCCGCTTTTATTATTTTGGCGTCATCCTTGACACCATGCGCTCTAAGTCACCGCCAGTGGCAGTGGGTGCAAGCGCTTAATTTAAAACGTAACGAATCAGTTTAATGCTGGAACTTCAAGATCCTCATCGTCCCAATTGCCAACACCGCTGGTGATCGAGCCACCCCCATTAATAATGTAAGCATAGGTTGCAGGATCACCGGTGTCTGCATCAATGGTCAATGAACTACCGTCTTGGTGAGTCATGGTCATGACACCACTGGTTGGGTTCGCTTCTCCGGAACTGACAAAGGCTGGGTTAATAACAAAATTGATTTGGCCATTAACACTGGAGGTGATCGTCGCTTGGCCACCTAAAGACGCAGCCCCTGTTTGGCTGTCATTTTGAGATTCTAAATTGTAGTTTGCGAAAACGACGGTTTCACCGTCCGCAACCATGGTAAAGCTTGTGCCACTGATGGAAGCTGATAAGTCTTCATTAATGCTTAGGCTAACGTCCCCATCCATTGACGAATCGCCTTCAGGACCTGATGTGGCGAAATTATCAAAACTAATGGAAATCGTATCTGTGTTGCCGGAACTTTGCGCGGCAAAAGACATGGAACCTGTGGCCGTTTGCCCATCGCTCACACAATTGTTGAACACAATGGAGGCGTTCTCAAGTTCATCCGCGGCATTGGTACCAACTGAATAGGAAATACTGCCTGAATCACAAGCCTCAACCGATGTGTCGTCATTATAAAGACCGCTGGCAGGGTCATTGTTTTGCGAGGCGTTGCCCATTACATTGGAACTGGAACTCACCGCCCGAGTGGACATGTTGGATAAGCTGCCACCTAAGTAACTGGCGTAGTCGGTACCGGCTTCCGCATTAAAAAAGGTACCATCACTGGGTGTACCCGTTAACGCTGGATTCGGTGTACCCGGGTTAACAGACGGGTTTCCACCACCATTGGCATTCATATTAACAATGGAGTTACCGTCACCGCCACCGCAACCCACCATGGCCATACTCAAAAAAACTGCCACTATAGATAACTGATGTTTCATACCCATTTTTTACTGCTCCTTAAATTCTTTTTTAACACCACACTAAATTCTTTTTTAACACCACACTCATTGTTTTATCGAAACAACTTAAGCTTCCAAAAAATGGGGTATCCATATGGCAGAAGCTATAAAACTGATCGCCAAAGCGCCAGCAGTCGCTACTCCTAATGTCGACACACTAGGAATGTGGCTGAATGTTAAAGCAATAAAACCTGCAACAATCGCCATTGTTGCAACCCACAAAACCGGCATACAGCGCTCAATTGCCCGTAAAGGGTGAACTGCATCATGTTTGGCCGATACAATTAAATGCAACGCGTTGTCGATGGATAACCCAATAACCAAGGTCAACATGACAACCCCTGCGTGTCGCAAGGGCTCGTTTAATAAGACTAAAGTAGCAGCAAAGCCTAAAACCCCCAAGACCACGGGCAAAGCCGCAATGAACGCTAACCTCCAAGACTTCAGAACGAGTACCACCACGAAGGACAACACCAGCAACGTGATTAAAACGCTGCGTACAGCATCGGGGAATATTTTTTGTGAGGCCTCTTGCACCAGAGCTGGTAGCCCGGTTATCACACTGGCGGTTAAGCCTTCATCACTTGCAGCTGCGCGTACAGCCTCATCCATTTGAGAAAGAAATTCGGGGGATGCTCGCATCACGTCGATAACGCTGTGCGGCGCAAACAGAACCGCTGAGCCTGCGTTGTTCCACAAGCTTTGACGAACCGCTTGCGGCAACACACGCAGTCGATGGCGGTTACTAAACCCTGGGGTTAGTGCCAACACATCGGTTACTGAATACCAATAAACCCTGTTGCTGATCGAACCCAACTGTTGCTCATTCAAGCGATTTTGCAAGCTACGAAGACTTTGTAAAAACTCATCCAAAGACTGTTTTTCATCCACATTTTCTATCATCACTTGCAGCGGTAAATACCCAGAAAATTGATTTTCAGCCAGCGTTAATGCTTGAACGGATTGATGTGCTTTAGGTATATTTTCAAATAAAGAAAAGCCCGGTCTTAGTTGCGAAGCGGGGATGAATAGCACCACTATGGCCAACACTAGCGTAGCTATAGAACCGAAACGGGAGCGGTTTTTATGTTGCGGCCAAGCGATTGATGCGGGCCAAACTCCAGCGTTGTTTGTTTTGTGAAAACCTGCCAATAACCACAACACCCAAACCAAAAAGCCCGCCGCAATGCCTGCCAACAACGCAAAACCAAATTCTTGAATGACCGTCGAGCGTGCAAACAACAAGGCCGCAGCCGATGCCGCGGTGGTGACACTGGTTAACGCACATGCCAATAACAACGATCTTTGGCTTCGCCCACCATGAATTGCATGTAGGGCATCGCTAAACACCACCAAAAAAACAACCACCAAAACGGACTGTGTTAATAAGTTCAGGGCAATGCCCAACCAACCCATTAGCCCGAGGGTGCAGGCAACAGCGACAATCGGAACTGAAACCACCTGAACCACAACACGAACGTTTCTAAACACCCACCCTGCCACACCAATACCCAAAACCATGGCGATGCTAGTCACACGTAGTAACTCGAGCAAAGTGTCTTGAGACAAGACTTGAGCAATAACCGGATTACCCGCTAGCGACCAAGAGATCGATAATTCAGCTGGATAAGCCGCTGCCAATATGGATTCAATTTTCGCAATTGTTGACGTAGGATTTGCATCCTCGTTTAAGGTGACGCTCATTAACAACGCATCAAAATCACCAGATACCAAACGAGATAATAAATAATCTGGCTGTGACAACAACGCTTTCACATCGGCCAAAACGCCACTGGCCTGAGCGCCAGCTGGGTTTTGCGTTACTCGATCGAGTGCTTTGCCTAAATTGGATGAGGAATACAAGGACGACACCGCTGCCACACCAGCGACATTAGACAACGGTTTTATAACCGACTTGTAGGCCGCTAGATGCTCCGGATCTAGGGCTTGCGCTTGGGTGTAAATGAGAACCTGATTCTGTTCCCCTGGGAAGCTGTCCAGTACCGATGCGTACGTTTGGTAGCGATCTGAATTTGAGCCCAATAGCCGAGAGGGATCCCCGTTTACGGAAAGCCGCAGTAATCCAGCCAACAGCAAAAGTACAACGAACAGCAGCGCAGCTCGCGCAAATCGATGATTCGCACGAGCTGGATTATCCGTCTTCTGGGGCAACTGCGCCGCCATTGGCTACCCAACGATCCGCGGCGCGGTAGGCGGCACCAATGTCTGCAAATACGAGATACATCACCGGAATGAATATAAGAGTCACCAACGTCGCAAACAAAATGCCAAAGCCTAGAGATATGGCCATCGGAATCAGAAATTGCGCTTGCGTGCTGCTTTCAAAAATAAGCGGCATCAGCCCAAAAAACGTGGTTAAAGAGGTCAAAATTACCGCTCTAAAACGAGCCACGCCTGCCGTTCTGACCGCCTCAAACAGTGCAACGCCTTCGGCCCGGCGCTTATTGACGTAATCCACCAGCACCAATGAATCGTTCACTACCACCCCGCATAAAGCCAACATACCCATATAACTCATGATGCTCAAATTAACGCCCATGATGATGTGACCAAGGATGCCCCCCACAATGCCAAACGGAATAACCAGCATCACCATAATGGGCTGTATGTAACTTCTGAACGGAATGGCCAGTAAGGTGTAGATGACCAAGAGCACAAAAATAATTCCGTACTTTAAGCTGCCCATGGAATCTTGTTGCTCTCGTGCTTCACCCTCTAACGAGAATCGTAGATTGGGAAACCGCACCATCAGCTCCTCGGCATAGTCTTCCAAGCCAGCTTTAATCCCTTCAATGTTGGCCACTTCCTTGTTCACATCGGCTTCCACATTCACTGTGCGTCGTCGATCCACCCGTTTAATCACCGAAAACCCACGCCCTAATGAAGCATCCGCAACACTGGCCAGCCGCACGCGTTCACCAGTGGGTGTTACCAGCAACATGCGTTCAACATTGGTAATGGATACTCGCTCATTTTCAGGGTATCGCACCACCACTTGCACATCATTTCTGCCACGCTGAAAGCTTTGTACCTCGGTTCCCAAAAAAGCATTTCTAACCTGGGCGGCCACATCACTGAGCGTTAACCCCAGTTGCTCGCCATTGGGCCTAAGTTCTAGTTTGATCTCTTGTTTCCCGCCTTCAAACGAATCACTCACATCCGTTACACCATCGAATGTTAACAAGCGAGTTTTCATCAACCCAGCTGCTTCTCGAAGTTCATCAAAATCAAAGCCTGTAACTTGTACATCAATGGGGCTACCCCCGCGGCCAATTTCAGCTCGAAACGTTAGATTTTTTGCCCCAGGGATGGATCCGATGCGTTGTCTAAGTTCACGCACCAGATCGGAACTTGATACGTCTAGGGTGCGCTCTTCAGGCGGCACGATTTCAAACATCACGCGACCACGGTGACTGCCTCGACCACCGCGACCTGAGCTGCCTGCGGTTGAGAGTATGTTTTCGATCACGCTCTCATCCGTCTCGGGATCGATGTACTTTTGTTGCAACTCGTTCACCACGTCAGTCATGGTTTGGATGTGACGCTGCGTCACCTCAAACGGTGTTCCTTCTGGCATCTCGAGTGCCGCAAGAGCGGTTTCACTTTGAACGCGAGGGAAGAAAACAAATCGCACATGCCCTGCACTGACGATACTGAACACAATAATGGCACCACCGACGAATGCAGCCAATATGGTGTACCTAAATTTCAAACAAAATGCCAGGGCTGGCTTATAGGCATTGAATATAAACCATTCCATACCATCGGCCACTTTATGTTGCATACGAGCAAAGACATTAGGCCGCTTTTTCGAATGGAAATTCAGATGGCTTAGGTGTGAAGGTAAAACAAATTTTGATTCCACAATGGAGAACAACAACACGGGGATAACAATCAGTGGTATTTGCGCAAATATTTGTCCTCGCACCCCTTCAATCATCAGCAAGGGGAAAAAAGCTGCCACCGTTGTTAGCACACCAAAAGTTACCGGTATCGCAACTTCGTTGGTGCCTTCTATCGCTGCCTGAACACGATTTGGATTCCGCCGCATATGGGTATAAATATTTTCACCCGTCACAATGGCATCGTCCACCACAATGCCAAGTACCAGAATAAACGCGAACAAGCTGAGTAAGTTAATGGTGACGCCAAAGAATGGCATCAAGGCAATGCCTCCAAGGATAGATACAGGAACACCCACAAACACCCAAACGGCTACCCAAAAACGCAAAAATAAAGTCAGTAATAAAAGGATGAGTGCGCCACCAAACAGGGCACTTTCCAATAAAGTGTTCAAACGCGCATTAACCGCACGAGATCGATCACGCCAATATCCTAAACTCACCCCATAGGGCATGGATTCCTCAGCTTCGACTAAATATTCCTTCACTTCACCAGCAACTTTAATGGCGCTTTGCAGCCCAGTACGAAAGACATCCACCTCCACGCTGCGTTGGCCGTTAAAACGTTGATCCAACTGAGATTCATCAAATCCATCAGAGATCGTTGCGATATCACCTAGGGTTATTCGGGTGCCATCCGCGCCCGAGCGCACCACCACATTTTCAAAATCCTCAATCGAATACGCTTGGCCGGTGGTTCTGAGTAAGACTTCCCCACTGGCAGTTCTAATCGCACCGGTTGAAAGCTCCAACGAACTGTTGGATATGGCCCGAGACACATCCGACAACGTGAGTTGATATTGCGATAGCGTTTTTTCAGGCACTTCAATGGCGAGCTCAAAGTCTCGTGTGCCAGAGACTTCCACCGACGACACCGACGGTAAAGCTTCAATGTCATCTCGAACCCGACTGGCAATAGCCATTAACTCGCTTTCAGGCAACGCACCAGAAACGATGACACTGATGACCTCTCGATTGCGCGCTGGCACATACACACTGGGGCTGTCTGCATCCGATGGCAGATCCCCAATCTGATCCACACGCTGTCGAACTTCATCTAATAATTTTTCCGAATCCGCACTGGATTCCATCGCAACCGTTACCGTTCCCAAGCCTTCGACCGCTGCAGACGTGATGGATTTAATGCCACTTAAATCTTGAATGGCCTCCTCCACTTTGATGGTGATGCCCTGCTCCACCTCAACCGGTGTCGCGCCTCGATACGGTACGCGAATGGAAATTCTGTCTAACTCAAACGATGGGAATACTTCCAGAGGCAACCTAGTGGATAACGTGAACGCTCCTGCGGCCACAATAAAAATCATGAGCAAATTAGCGGCAACTGGGTTGCGTGTAAACCAACTGACTAAGGAATGCATGTTATTTGATGTTTATCCGTCAATTGAACTTGAGTTAGGTTCGATCACCACCGCGTTGACCGTCGCGCGTTTGGCCCTCGCGACGGTTGCCTTTGCCTTCACCTTCACCGCGTTGGCCTTCACCACGTTGGCCTTCACCGCGCTGTCCTTCGCCACCGCGATTACCACCGCGCCGTTGTGGAGGTGGCTCAACGCCATCAATAATCGCCCTCACCGGCGTGTCGTTAACAACGGTGCCCAGTGGGGTTGTCACTAACACAGCACCGGCTTCAATCCCACCCGTAACGGCCACCACGTTCGCATCACCCCAAGCAACATCCACTGCTTGGCGAACCAGTTTTGAATCTTTTGTTAGCAAAACCACTTCATTATCAGCTCTAAGCGCTTGACGCGGAATGACATAGACATCGTTTAGTTCGGTTCCAGATATTTGCGCATTGACGTATTGGCCCACTCGCAGTGGCCAGCCAGATGCGGTTTCAGGATTTTCGACACGTGCAATGACGTTCAACTGTTGCGTGCTGGCGTCAAAACCTTCCACACGTTCTATGCGCCCACTCCAAGTGTGTTCGGTCGTGCCGATGGTTGCGGTTAAAGTCACCTTTGGCTTTTCCTCACCCGCGGCGTCTGTGAGGTTTAACCAACTCACTTGTCGATTGGCTAGGGGCAACCGCACATCAACGGCTGCTAAAGAATAAATGCGCCCAATCGGCGTTCCTCGGTTAACGAACTGCCCTAAATCCACATCACTTTCTAAAACGATTCCGTCGTAGGGTGCAATCATCACAGCCCGGTCTAAATCCAGCTGAGCACGTTCCACTTGCGCCGAGGCGGATCGCACATTGGCTCTTGCGGCAGCCACTTGCGGTTGGCGCAAAGTGAGCGCTGAGGCTTTCTTGTTTCCGCGCAGCGACTGCCATTCTCTGGCGGCTACTTCCGCTTGGGCTTGTTCTTGCTGCAACGCAGCCCGTGCTTGGGCGAGGCTGGCTTGAGTTTGAGTTAACGCGATTTCAAAATCGCGTTTATCCAGTTCCACCAATACGTCACCGGCAGAAAAACGACCGCCGGGAACCAAATTCTCAGAAACGAAAACGACGGAACCTGCCACCTCGGGAACCAGTGTGGTTCCATTGGTGGGTTCTACTGTGCCCTGACTGTCCAAGCTGATCGGATAGCTGCTGGGCACTAGCGTGCTGGCCTCAACCGTCTGGATTGCTGGCGGAAAGCCCCGCCTGCCAGCCTCTGGCTTGGATTCGATCATTTTTTTGGCGGCGAACGCGCACCCCATCAGCACCAGCACGGGCAAAATTATTTTAAGCAATAGATTCATAGGGATAGGTTTAGCTTGCCTCTAGGCCAATTACGCACATCCACCAACTCCAGACCACACTGCAGTCAGTCAAGCCCTTTGGCAGTATTGACCATAACGAGCCCGAATGCGGCTCACAGAACAATTCGAGAAGTTTCATGATGTTTCTAAGCCGGTTTCATCGTGTGTTTCATAAATTGGGCCACTCAAACCAAGCCCGACGGTTACAATAGGCAGTTAACCGAAATTTTGTCGGCATCTATGCAGCTTCCCGCCATTCAGCGCACACGACTTTTGTATGAATATCCGGCCTATTGGGCCGAATGCTTCGGCCGCGCGCCCATGTTACCCACCTCGCGGGCCGAAATGGACGAACTCGGCTGGGACAGCTGCGACATCATCATCGTTACCGGGGACGCTTACGTCGATCACCCCAGTTTCGGCATGGCGATTTGCGGTCGTCTGCTCGAAGCGCACGGCTTTCGAGTGGGCATCATCGCCCAGCCCACCTGGCAGTCGAGTGAACCCTATAAGGCTCTGGGTAAACCGAATCTGTTTTTTGGCATCACGGCCGGCAACATGGATTCCATGATCAATCGTTATACAGCCGATCGAAAAATCCGCAACGACGATGCCTATTCGCCGAACGATGTTGGTGGCAAACGCCCCGATCGCGCCTCTGTGGTGTATTCGCAACGTTGCCGGGAAGCCTTTCAAGATGTGCCCATAGTGCTCGGTGGCATTGAGGCAAGCTTGCGCCGAATCGCGCATTACGACTATTGGCAGGATGAGGTCCGCCGGTCCATTCTGGCCGACTCTCACGCTGACCTGCTGGTTTACGGCAACGGTGAACGAGCCATTGTCGACATCGCGCATCGATTAGCCGCCGAAAACCCCATCGAATCCCTTACGGATTTGCGTGGCACCGCCTATTTCGTTAATGAATTGCCCGAGAATTGGACGGTAATTGATTCGAGCAAAGTGGATAAACCCGGTCGTATCGAACATCCGACGAATCCCTACGAGTACGTTAATGCAAACTCAGATGCCGATAGCAGTTGCAGTACCAAGGCAGACGAAAACAGTAACACCGCCGTTATGGAATTTGTTGCACCGGCACTGCGTCGGCAGTTAAATGCAGATGTTCGCGCTACAACGGTTCTGCGATTGCCGTCCTATGAGATGGTGAAAAACGATCCGGTGTTGTATGCCCACGCCAGTCGCGTGCTGCATTTAGAAACAAACCCAGGTAACGCTAGAGCTTTGGTGCAAAACCAGGGGGGGCGAAAGTTGTGGATGAACCCACCACCCGTACCGCTCTCTACCGAAGAGATGGACTATGTGTTCGACCAACCGTTCGCACGAGTTCCACATCCCTCATACAACGGTGCTCGCATCCCCGCCTATGAAATGATTCGCTTTTCTGTGAACATCATGCGCGGGTGTTTTGGTGGTTGTACCTTTTGTTCCATTACAGAGCACGAGGGGCGAAAAATTCAAAACCGATCGGAAGATTCCATCATTCGTGAAATTGAAACCATGCGCGATACCGTGCCTGGTTTTACGGGTGTCGTGTCAGATTTAGGCGGCCCAACTGCGAACATGTATCGACTGGCCTGTAAATCCAAAGAGATTGAATCCAACTGCCGCCTGCCCTCTTGTGTTTACCCCACTATTTGTAAAAACCTGAACACCGATCACGACCCGTTAATTAAATTGTATAAACGCGCACGTGAACTGCCTGGCGTTAAGAAAGTGCTCATCGCCTCTGGGCTACGCTACGATTTAGCGGTTGAGTCGCCCGAATATGTGGAAGAATTGGTCACGCATCATGTGGGTGGGTATTTAAAAATCGCACCCGAACATACCGAAAATGCAGCGCTCGATAAAATGATGAAGCCTGGCATTGGAGCTTATGATGAGTTCAAGCGCTTATTTGAAAAATTCTCGAAAAAAGCTGGCAAAGAGCAATACCTCATTCCTTACTTTATTGCCGCTCACCCAGGCACACGCGATGAAGACATGATGAATTTAGCCTTGTGGTTAAAACGCAATGACTTTCGCGCGGATCAAGTTCAGAACTTTTACCCATCCCCCATGGCGACCGCCACGGCGATGTATTACACCGGTAAAAATCCACTCAAGCGCATTCGTTCAAAAGATAGCGAAGAAGTGTTTGTGGCTAAGTCAGCCGAACAACGACGACTGCATAAAGCGTTCTTGCGATACCACGATCCAAACAACTGGCCGATGTTAAGAGATGCGCTTAAAGCGATGGGGCGCGGGGATTTAATTGGTAATGGGGAACATCAGTTGATTCCCAAATACCAACCTCGCACCGATGGCAGTTACCAATCGGCGCGAAGAAAGAACAGCACCAGTGCTGGCAAACGCCCCACGAAAACACTATTAACTCAGCACACCGGGCTGCCGCCGCGAAAGCATAAATAAGCGCATTTACCATGATCCGAGTAGAAAATTTGGTTAAACACTTCGGCGGCGTTAAAGCTGTGAACGGGGTGAGCCTAACCATTGAAGAAGGCACTATTACGGGGTTGATTGGCCCGAACGGCGCCGGCAAAACCACGTTGTTCAATTGCATCGCGGGGGCCTTTCCTCCCACAGGCGGTGACATCTATCTTGATGGTGAACGCATCACCGGATTAAAACCACATGAACTGTTTTCTCGTGGGCTGCTGCGCACCTTTCAAATCGCACATGAATTCAGCACACTGACCGTCAGAGACAACCTCATGATGGTGCCGGGTGAACAACCCGGTGAATCCTTGTGGAACGCCTGTGTGTTTCCAACTCGCGCACACACGCGTGAAAAAGAAATCAGCGATCGCGTGGACGATATCGTGGATTTTTTGAACATCAAACATGTGGAACACGAATTGGCCGGGAATTTATCCGGTGGCCAAAAAAAGCTACTGGAATTAGGTCGCACCATGATGGTGGATGCCAAAATTGTCTTTTTAGATGAAGTCGGTGCCGGTGTTAATCGCACCTTGTTAAACACGATCGGCGATGCGATTGTGCGATTGAATCAAGAACGCGGCTACACCTTTTGCATGATTGAACACGACATGGCATTCATCAGCCGCCTGTGTGATCCGGTCATTGTGATGGCCGAGGGCGAAGTGCTGGCCACCGGAACAGCCGAGGAAGTGCAACAAGACGAAGGGGTCATTGAAGCCTATTTAGGCGGTGGACGCAAAGTGGCTAAAAATACGGATGCGGCATCATGAGCTTATTGTCTGGCAAAAACATGGTGGGCGGGTACGGTAAAACTCGCATCCTGAACGAATGCACCATTGAAGTGGATCGCGGTGAAATTGCGGTGATTGTGGGGCCCAACGGAGCCGGTAAATCCACCGCCATGAAAGCGCTCTTTGGCATGCTGGAGTTAACCGAAGGTTCGGTTACCTTAGACGGTGAAGACATTATGCATTTAAGCCCGCAAGAACGCGTGACGCGCGGCATGGGCTTTGTGCCACAAACCAACAATGTGTTTGTCAGCATGAGTGTGGAAGAGAACTTACAAATGGGTGCGTTTACCCGCACCGATGAATTTCAAGAAACCATTGACCAGGTATACGAACTGTTCCCTATTCTGGCTGAAAAACGACGCCAAGCCGCCGGTGAACTGTCCGGAGGACAACGCCAACAAGTGGCGGTAGGTCGTGCCTTGATGACGAAACCCACGGTGCTGATGTTGGATGAACCCACAGCCGGCGTATCCCCCATTGTCATGGACGAATTGTTTGACCGAATTATGGAGGTCAGAAATACCGGCATCGCCGTTTTAATGGTGGAACAAAACGCACGACAAGCGTTGGAGATTGCTGACACAGGCTACGTGTTAGTCACCGGGCAAAACAAATACACCGACACAGGCGCTGCTCTCTTAGCCGATAGTGAAGTGCGCAAAACGTTCTTAGGAGGCTAATGTGTCGACGGATACCATAAACGCGTTAGTACTGTTCGCAAACTTTATTTTAGTACCAGGCATCACCTACGGGTCGCAATTGGCTTTGGGCGCTTTGGGCATTACCTTAGTGTATGCGGTGCTGCGATTTTCAAATTTTGCGCACGGTGACACCATGGCCTTTGGCTGTATGTTCACCATCTTAACCACTTGGTGGTTACAGTCCATGGGCGTATCTCTTGGGCCACTTCCCACAGCCCTTCTGGCGTTACCTGTGGGCATTGCGATGACAGCGGTCCTGGTCATTGTGTTCGATAAGCTGGTTTACAAGCACTACCGAGAGCAGAAAAGCGCTCCCGTGGTCTTTGTCATAGCCTCGGTTGGCGTCATGTTTGTAACCAATGGATTGGTGCGTTTTATCATCGGACCCAACGATCAACAATTCTCAGATGGCATGCGCTTTTTAGTGCGGGCAAGAGACTTTAAAAAAGCCACCGGATTGGATGAAGGCTTAACCATCAAGTTAACTCAAGGGTTAACGGTGGTCATCGCGATAGTGGCTATGTTGCTGTTGTTCTATTTTCTTCAACGCACCCGCACCGGCAAAGCCATGCGCGCCTATTCCGACAACGAAGATTTAGCCTTACTCTCAGGCATTGACCCAAAGAAGGTGGTGATCACCACTTGGCTCATTGTGGCAGCACTCACCACCTTAGCCGGTGTGTTGTACGGCTTGGACAAAAGCTTTAAGCCCTTCACCTATTTTCAATTGCTTTTGCCGATGTTCGCCGCTGCCATTGTGGGCGGGGTGGGCAAGCCCCTAGGGGCCATACTGGGTGGATTTATTGTGGCTTTCTCAGAAATTCTGCTCACCTACGCCTACAAAAAGCTCATCGGCTATATCGCTGGCGAAAGGCCTGAAACACTGGTGCAATTGTTGTCCACCGATTACAAATTTGCGGTGTCGTTTATGATTCTTGTGGTGGTTCTGCTGTGGCGACCCACTGGCATTCTGCGCGGGAAGACCATCTAGTGAATAACCTCATTAAAGGCACTCTGGGCTTTGGCATTATGGCGGCGTGTTTGGCCGCTGTCGGCATGCTGCAATCGTGGACCTTAGCGTTCACCATCATCAATATGTGTTTAATCTCTGCGGTTATGGCATTAGGTGTCAACATCCAATGGGGATACGCAGGTTTGTTCAACGTCGGTATCGTTGGTTTCACAGCCCTAGGTGGTTTAGCCGCCATGTTGGTGTCAACCCCACCGGTCGTTGGTGCGTGGCAGGCCGGTGGTGTGTCGATGTTGTTCGCACTCATCGCGTTATTGGTGGTTATCTTCGGAATTGTTTTTATAAGACGCATCATTCCCGTTGGGCGTTTACGAAGCTTAGCCACCGTGTTGTCCGTCATCGGCGGGTTTTTTCTAATTCGCTATTTTTACGCACCCGCTGTTGACGCCATTGAGTCTTTTGATCCTGCCCGCACCGGATTTCTCGGTGGCTTAGGTGCGCCCATTTTATTCTCTTGGATTGTGGGGGCGTTTTTTGCCGCCGGTGCTGCCTGGATGATCGGCAAAATCTCATTGGGTTTACGCTCGGATTACTTAGCCATTGCGACCTTAGGGATTTCAGAAATTATTATCGCGATGCTAAAAAACGAAGACTGGTTGTCGCGTGGGGTTAAAAATGTCAGTGGTCTGCCACGACCGGTGCCCTATGAAATCAACTTGCAAAGCACGCCGTGGTTTATCGATCGAGTCACCGCGTTTTACGCCAATTCGTTACCTACTGATGAACTGGCAAGAACCGAAGCGTTGCAACAAAAATTGATTGAGGCCTCTTCGTTATTTGTCAAACTTTGCTACACCGGCCTGTTCTTAGCCGTTTTATTGTTGGTCTTGTGGTTTGCCTATCGAGCACAGAAGGCCCCGTGGGGTCGCATGATGCGCGCCATTCGCGACAACGAAGATGCCGCGAACGCAATGGGTAAAGATGTAACGCGCAGGCATTTACAAGTGTTTGTGGTGGGCTCTGCCGTGGTGGGTATCGCCGGCGCTATGATGACCACGCTAGAAGGGCAACTCACACCCGGCACTTACAATCCATTGCGCTACACGTTTTTAATTTGGGCCATGGTGATTATCGGTGGTTCAGGTAACAACATTGGCAGCGTGTTAGGTGCCTTCATCGTTTGGTTTGGCTGGGTGGAAGCGGAACCTTTGGGGCAATGGGTCATTGATTACGGCACCGCCTGGATGGGCGATGACAATGGGCTCAGGTCGCATATGCTAGCGAACGCTTCTCACATGCGATTAATCATTATGGGCGTGGTGTTGCTGCTGGTCATGCGCTTTAGTCCACGCGGCTTACTGCCGGAAACCAATAGGCAATAGCGTGAGCGTATCGGGTCATACAACCAGCAATACGACTGACACACTAAACAACACGGCGGCATTCTTTTTAAAAGACCCCACCGATCCCGAGCTGTACACGCCGACCAGTCATACCCGTGGGCCCTGGTCAGCCGAACATTGTCATGCCGGCCCTCCCACCGGTCTGTTGGCTAGAGCCATGGAGCTGGCACAGCCCCATCAGCGACTAACCCGCCTGACGGTTGAACTGACACGGCCCATACCGTTTTCACCGTTTCGAGTAACGGCTGCGATCATTCGAGAAGGTCGCACCGTCACAACCGCTGAAGCCCACATTGAAACCCCAGCCGGTAAACCCATTCTCAGTGCACGCGGATTGTTTATGAACCCTGCCGAAGAGCCGTTACCATTTGCCGCTGACACACTCAACAATCAAACCATCGGGCACTACGGTTCACCAGAAGATGCGATAAAGGGACGTTTTCCGATAAAACAAACCTTGCATGGATTACCTGCGTTTATAGGTGACGGTATTGAAACCCGTTACCTGCAGGGTGAAAATTCTAACCCCGGCAAAACCGGTATTTGGTTAAAGACGGTGCCGCTGTTCGACGATGAAACACCATCGCCTTTTCAACGCGTGTGTCCCATCGCAGATTGTGGCAACGCGCTGGGTCGCTTAGCGGAAGTGCAAGACATAACCTTCATGAACACCGACTTAACCATCCTGCTACATCGTGATCCCGTCGGTGAATGGATGGGCTCGGATGCTGAATGTTTTTGGGAACCCAATGGGATCGGTTCGTCAGATGCTCGCTTGTTTGATGAGCAAGGAATAGTCGGCCGGGCGATACAAACCTTGTTACTTCGTTAAACTGGCCTTCACATAAGTGTCTGTGATTGCAGTGCCATCCCAACAAAAACAATAATGACTGCCCTGCACCACCCGTTGCGGTATGTTCGCTTTAAAAATACCAACACATTCACCACCTTGATGTCGAACACTGTCGTACACCAAGCCATTGGACTGCTGCGCTTTTAAGTTGGATGCCAAGGCTTGGCTATGGGCGTAAGAGATTAAATCGTATAACGCAGGCGAGCGCGATTGAAACCCTCTAATATCATGCAAAGTACAATCAATATCAGAAGCGTAGGAGCGCATATCAATTTCCATCGCAGGCTCTTGAGTTCGCTGCAGAAATTTTTCCCGATGATATTGCGTTTCCGCTATAGCGGTTTCTATCTGCTTAGCTGCGTAGTAAACCCCAAAGGTGCCGTCACTGAAACGGCTGCCTTCGGGGTTAATGTGCGTAAAGCTGGCCATGATGGGTGTGGTGCCCGGGCCAACTTGACGCTCGTTACGCGGGACCAAGGATAACTCTCCAATTTCATCGCGAATACGCGCGTTCGTCATGCTTTCAATGGCGAGAACGGCGTCCAAATCATCCGCATCAGCAACTCGATCAAACAAACTCTGTGGCGGGAACACACTGGGCACTAAGCGCCATGAGGGCGTCCAGTGAATTGGTGTGACTGGCGGTAGTGCATCCGTTGATGTCTTGGCTACCATCCGCGCTGGGCATCTAAGTACTGACGCACCACAAACAAATCAGCCACATTGCCCGATAACATACGCGACAACGCCGATTGATCATTAAATAAAGAGGCGCTATTCGGTTTTTTTATCCACGCATCAGCGGCCGTTTTATCCGGCAATAAAACGGCTAAGGCTTTGTAGATACCAAACACATACGATAAACGCTCGTATTTCTCTTTGGGCAGTTTTACAGACCCCGGGTCGCGCTTCCATTTGTAATAAGTGCTTTTGGTGGTGCTATCAAAACCCAGTAAGGTCATGGCTTCGGTTTGCTTCAGCCCCCACGCCTCAACGATATTGGCAAACGTGCGCGCAGCCGCAGCGGACAGATGCTGCGGATCGATATCTTCAAGGCGTTTGATGTCGCCCGATGATGGATCGAGCTTTTGGCTGATTTTAGGCATAACGGCTCTCCATTCGAGTCATCCAGTGAAGCTGGATGGGAAATCGGGCTAGATCACAGGCTGTGCTTGCACCTGATTATACCGTTATTATCGACCAAAAAGTATGCATTCATACCTTTATTGCTGTTTTGTGCGAAACAATACTCAATCAGGCTTTTTCCGCAGATGCTCCATTCGGGCACCTGCGAAAAAAGTAACGCCTGATCTAAGACTTACTTCGCGGTGATACGACCTTCCAACATCGGTTCGAATGCGCCTTGGGCTGCCATATAGTCGGCTAAAACCACATCCAAATCGGGGCCAAAGTCATAGGCGTTCACGGCGTTTTCAGCGAACACCGAGTAACCATCGCCACCGCCGCGAACGTAGTTGTTTGACACAACGCCATACATCGCACCTTCATCAATGGCTACCCAATCATCGCCGTCTTTAACCATCACAGACTGCACCCGCCCCTCATTCGCAGGTTGGCTTGGGTCCCAAGTGAATTTCACCCCAGCAACTTGTGGGAATCGACCTTTAACCTCTTCCACCTGGCTCACACCATTTTCAAGAGCTGCAACCACATCAGCGCCCGAGAGTTGGAATGTAGATAAAGTGTTTTGGAATGGCAGCACCGTAAGCACTTCACCCATGGTGACTTCCCCTTCATCCATGGAAGCACGGATGCCACCTGAATTCATCAGAGCAATGGAGATGCCTTGATCAGCGACACGATCCAACATCGCATCAGCAATTAAGTTACCCATCTCGCATTCTTGCACACGACACACATCGCGATTACCTTCAATCACCGCTGCAGAGACCGCCACAACTTTACTGCGAATCTCATCAAGCGGTTCTGCCATTTCAGCAACACGGGCAACTGTGTCGGCGTCTTCAACCACTTCACCATCAATCAGTAACGGCTCACCTGAAGCGTCAGTGATCACACCGGCATCATCAAATGTCACCGACAATTCACCCAAGTATTTACCGTAGGCGTACGCTTGCACAACGGCGGTGTCACCGACCATGGTTGGGTAAGGCCCTTTCGCTTTTTCATTCGTGTTTGACAACAACGTGTTCGAATGCCCGCCCACGATGACATCCACGCCGGTGGTTTTCTCGGCCACCATCAAGTCAACGTTGTAACCTGAATGCGACATCACAACAATTTTGTCCACGCCTTCTGCTGTCAATCGATCCACTTCAGCTTGTACTGCAGCCACTGGATCACTGAACGTAATGTTTTTACCGGGGCTCGCTAGCTCGTTGGTATCTTCCGGTGTTAAGCCGATTAAACCGATCTTGGTATTGCCTTTCGTGATCACTGTGGATTTTTTCAATATGTCAGCTAATGCCGGCTCTTTACTTACATCGGCGTTAGACATCAACACAGGAAAACCTACTGCACTCATAAAACCGGCTAACACTTCAGGGCCGTCATCAAATTCGTGATTACCCACCGTCATACCATCGTATTTCAGTGTGTTCATCATTTCAGCGGCCGCTTTACCTTTGTAGTAGGTGTAAAACAACGAACCTTGGAATTGATCGCCACCGTCTACAAGCAAGGCATTCGGGTTACGCGATCTGGCGTCTGCAATTGCTGTAACCAATCGCGCATATCCGCCAAAGCATTTACCTTCTGCATTGTCTTCCGCTGAACAGCCACTGTCGTACTTACTGATCGGTTCAAATCGTGAGTGAAAATCGTTGGTGTGCAAGATGGTGATGGTTTCTTCGGCTGCAGCAGGTAACGCTGCAACCAATAATCCCAAGCCGGCTGAGGCGCTAAGCGCTTGGCGTAAAAAAGTCATGGTGAGTTTCTCCAAATTATGGAACAACGGTTATTTTTCATTTTCAACTACGAACATTAACAACGTGGTGATATGGCAGTGTTTAAAAATAATTTACTCGTATATGGGGCATGGGGTGTTAAATGCCAATTCGCAAAACACGCCAGGGTCATTAAAACGACGATTGGCATTCAATGCGCCAATTGCCGTCATATCTTCTTCGGTTAAAGCAAAATCGAATAGGGATAAATTTTCAATTAACCGAGCCGGCTTGGTGGTTTTTGGGATGATGGCCGTACCGCGCTGGATACCCCATCGTAGAACAACTTGTGCCGCCGTTTTATTCAGTCGCTTGGCGATGTCAACGACGACGCCTTCGCTCAGCACCGAATCACTTTGCCCCGCCATACCCAATTCAACATAAGACAAGGCCGCGAGCGGTGAAAAGGCCGTCACGGCGATGTCATTGCGTTGGCAAAAACTCAGCAGCGCCGTTTGGGATAAATACGGATGGGCTTCGATTTGCAACACACTCGGCGGTATGCGTGCGTAGTTCACTAAGTCACGCATCAATGCGGTGTTGTAGTTACACACACCAATATGCTTCACTGATCCCTCATCCACCAATCGCTCCATCGCAGCCCAGGTATCAGCCAAAGACACTTTGGCAAACTGCATAACAGGATTAGCCGCTTCGGGATCATAAAACCATTCGGGCGGATAGCGTGTTTCAAACGGTACGAATTCCAACGCGATGGGAAAATGGATGAGATACAAATCTAAATAATCAACACCGAGATCGCGCCGAGTTTTCTCAAAGGCGGCACTGACGTGATCCGGGCTGTGGAAGGTGTTCCACAACTTTGATGTAATCCAAAGCTCTTCGCGTGTGCAAAGCCCTTCTTTTATCGCTTGGGCAATGCCCTGACCCACTTCAACCTCATTCCCATAATCACAAGCGGAATCCAGATGGCGGTAGCCGGCTTTGATGGCGTCAACCACAGCGGTGGCCGCGTCTTCCTTGGGAATTTTCCAAAGACCCAGGCCAACACTGGGCATCTGCGCGCCGTTGCGCAGTGAAAGTACAGTCATAAGTGTCTCGAGTTTACCGATATAGGCAGTATACCCAATGACAGTGGGGGCCCGATGACGATAAACTGGGTTCCATGGAGCGACATGCGAAGTACCGACTGGGCCAAATCGTCAAACACCGAATCTTTCCGTTTCGCGGGGTGATATTCGATGTCGACCCGACGTTTTCGAACAGCGAGGAATGGTACGAGTCCATCCCGGCAGACATTCGGCCGAAAAAGGATCAGCCCTTCTACCACCTGTATGCAGAAAACGAGAAAACCACCTACGAGGCGTATGTTTCGGAAGCAAATTTACTGCCCGATCATTCAGATCAACCGCTGCGCCATCCGGCCATTGCCAGCGAATTCAAACGCGACGAACACGGGTTTTATCGCCTACGCCTCGGCGCAGCTCACTAGCTGCGTTCGGCTGAGTTCTCGCGCAGGTGCATCACCACGACGCCTCGGCGCGGCATCATTTCATCAAAATGCTGGTTGGCCCAACACGCTTCATGCAAAATGTTTGCACCATTAACGCCTGCCAACATTAATTCTTCGCGAACCCGAACCGCCCGACCTCGAGCTAAGTTTTGATTGCCGTCCACTAGCTGAGTTTTACCGTGCGAACAACCAATCACGCGCACCACATCGGTGCTGGGCAAAATTCGGTTAGCCAAATCAAACAGATAACTTTTATTCAGATTTCCCAGTACTAACGAGTCGTTAGGAAACACCAGTATCTGCATGCTGACCTCGTCGTATTGCACGGTGGAGTCTTCGAACATCGGTTCATAGACCGAGGTTAAAGACTCGTACATGTTCGGCGCCAGCGGATTCCATTCCGAATCGCTGGACAGCAATTGATTTAATTGCGGTACCTTCACGTCTCGTGGCGGTGTGACCGATGCTGTGCTGGCTGGCACGGCTGCCACTGTCGCGTTGTTGATAACGGTGGGCGATGGTGTGGCCTCGACGACATCATTGATGCCTGGCTCAGCCGTAAACGCGGGTATTGAATTGTTCGCCGGTACCGCCTCGACTGGGCGTAAGGTCGTGGCGTCGATGCCTGCCATCAGCATGGCGGTAACCGGTGCAATCCGATCACCCACAATTTCGTAGCTACGTTTTAAATGCACATCCCCAACACTGAGGAAAAAAGTGTGCAAATTTTGCGCATCTTCCGTTGGTAGCTCGATACTGTAATTTAACTTGGGCGAATCGCCTGCTGGGCCTAGTACAATGGTGAAACCGGCGGTACGCAGCCGTTCCAGCAATATTTCGCCATAACGTGTTTTGGGCAAGGAAGCGGAAAAACGGGTTTGACCCGGTACGAACTGGGGCACTCTCAACACCACACCCAGGAAGTCATCAGCAATAAATTCTGACTTAGAGAACGAGTTGTTTGCCGGTGAGCTGTCGAATTCTGCAACGCTAGGCTCTGTGATTTGAGGCGTTAACGAACCCTGAGTTTGACGCGGAGGTTCAGCAGAATTCCGAGCTGGTTGCAACCAAGCACAACCACTCAGCGTGCAGGAGACTACAATCAGCAAAGTCGTACAGATTTTCAAGGTGAGAGTCCTCCCGATATTGGCTCTAAGGGTAGCCGTCCACATGAAAGTGTGCTGGTGTATAAATCACAAAGTCACACCTGTTTATTAAATAGTTGCGCACTTCACCTTGAGTGCGTGAACCTGTCGACATAAAATCAACCTATCAGAAATTATGGCTCGCCCCAATGATCGATGAAGAACTCTATCAATTCGCTTCCGATGAGCTTAACAGTGACCGTCGCATTAAGGAGCTTTGGAATCGAGCTTGTGCGCTAGCCAGAGACGATCACGATGAAGCTCGCTTCCTGTATAAAAATTTGCGGGTTGAGGAGCTGCTAGAACAACAAGCCACTGGTGAACCGCTGCCGCTCATGCCCAGCCCCAAAAACGTTGCTGGGGCTAGCTCAGGTACAGCACTGGGGCTTGAAAATGAAGTCTCGTTAGACTTTGACGCCCTGTCGGATGAGCTAACAGGACCCAAGGGGGGCGATGAGGTGGCCAGTTCCACCAATCGTTCATTTGATGCCGCTAACTCGGTATCCGATGTTTCTGAAGATTTATTCTTAGAGCTGGAAGATAATTCCGGTACGAGCGATTCCGCTGTCGATGCTGCCGTGGATTCGCTCGCACGCCCCAATGCGGCGGACTTTAACTCGAATCAGGGTATAGGCAATCAACCCAATGACGAAGACAAGATCGGGCTCGACCCACTGGTCTTTCCAATTCCGCCGCTGGAAGAAACTGACGAAGAATTCAAACGGCGGATCCAGGCCTTACAATCAGACTCGGCCGAGCCCGAGGGTGATCGGCCATCGAGCACGCGCGGAAGCCAGCCCATACTGGAGCTAGGCGACACACCCAACGACTTTGATATGGAATCGGTCGTTGCCATGAACGATGCCGCCGACAGCCCCCCGTCATTGGATTCTGATTCAGATATACCAAAAGACACTGCAAACACCTCCACCAGCGAGCATCTCACTAACCGACTGGACGAAAAGCTGGATGAGAATCTTGACCAGTTGACCGACGGATTGTCCAACGACGTATCCGGTTTGCAATCTGAATCACACACACCGCTGCCCTCGCTGGATCCAGAAATATCGTCACTGGCCGCACAAGCTTCCCAACGGATGCGAAAAAACAATGCGGGCAATGCTGAACCCTATGATTCAAGCACAGCCGATCGCCCAATCCTCGACCAAACCATGGACAACACGGCAGCCCTCACGGCCGAAACTGCTGCCTTCACGGAAACAGGCTCGTTCGAATCGACTGCAGAGAAGGTGAGCGAGGAAGCAGTAAATAAAGACGATGAACTGGCTTTCTTAGATTCTTCCATTGACGAGAACCGTGAAAATATCATCGATCAACAGCGGGAAGTATTGCACCAGAAAGATGCGCTAACTGAGGATCTGGAACGTCAGGCAGATACTTGGTTACCCTCTGATGCGGTACCGGAAGAAACTTCAGGTGCTGCTCATACGGGCTCTGCCGCAACCGCCCACCTCGGCGCCGGCGCCATCGACGAAATACTGCCTTCACCACCTTCGATGGAACGAGCCGAACTGCTATCGGGCCCAGGACGCATCTATCGTGTTTTCTCTCGCGGACCGAACGATAACCGCGCTGTAAAAAAAGGCTTAAGCTGGGCCGCGATGTTTTTCACATTGCCGTGGTTGCTGGTGAAACGTATGCCAGGAACCGCGATTGTCTATGCCGCACTTTGGTTGGCCCTTGTCGCAGGCCTTATCGTTTCCGGTTTAGCGTGGCTAGACGCACCCAGCACCGCGAACCAAACTCTGGCGCTGTGGCCTTTAGGATTTGCTGCTTTGGCTGTGATTGGATTAATCCTCATTCCATTGGTAATGGCTAACCGCTGGCATGCAAAAAGCTTAGCGCGCCGTGGTTATGAAGAAATTGCATCAGTTCGCGCTAGGAATCCAAGCGGTGCGGTAGATCGCATTGTTCAACTGGACGTTTAGTTTTACCTGACTACTCGCGGTATTTGACACATCACACAAGACACATTAAAAACAACTACAAACGCACAAAAGGTGTTTTGATTCGTGATGCGGACAAGTCAGCAGTTTTACACTTGATAAACAACCATGCCACATTTCATTCGTATTGAATGCAACACGATGCGCAGATCCAACAGCGGGTGTTCACGCAACCTATTTGGATTGTCGTTAACCCCATTAAGCCATCGTTAAGAATGGTACGTGCCACTCCTTTGAGAGATTGTTTGCACATCACCGGGGGCCAACGCCAGCGGTAAACCTGAGAGAGCCGGGAACGTTGTTTCCGGCTTTTTTTATCTGCAAATTTATAAACAGGTTCACAACGGGTATCCATAGCGCGCGGCATGTCACACAACAGATTCGTTATATCGACTCGTTCGCACGCAAGCGATATTCTAAATAACGAACACCCATCGATACGATCAAAATTAACACCAGATATTCGAGTACAAGAACGGTGTAGATTTCCAGCGGCCGATAGGTGGACACCACCAATTCATTCGCACGACGTGTCAGCTCTTCCATCCCAATCACCGACACCAGCGATGACATCTTCAGCATGTACACCAGTTGGTTGCCCAACGGCGGCAATATGCGCCGTATCGCTTGAGGTAACACCACATAGCGCAGCCGACCAAAATAGCCTAGTCCTATAGAATCCGCTGCCTCCAATTGGCCCCGATCAATGGATTGAATTCCGGCTCGGAAAATTTCAGCTTCGAACGCGCTGTCGGATAAAGCCAAGGCAATTACACCAGCCCAAAATACATTGATATTGATGTCGTCGTGCAAGATCGGTAAGCCGTAGTACACCCAAAAAATTAATACCAAAATAGGAACCGCTCGAACCAACTCCACATACACTCGATTGATCATGCGCACCCAAGGCGATGGGGACAAACCCGGTAACGCGATCAGTAAGCCCAATACGATGGAAATAATGATGGCGGTAAACGACATCAACAGGGTGTACTTAACACCGCCAACCAAAAACCATAAATTACGTCGACCAGTTTCCGTCTCTGGCGACACCACATACCAAGCTAAGTCATCCCAGTTTAGTTGCTTAAACAAAAACGAAACAAGCGCGACAAACGCAAGAAAACAAACCCAACCAATAACTGAAGACAAACGCATAGGAATCTCGAAATTTTTTATCGTGCTTTAACGTAAGCGATCAGTGGCGTAAGATTTTTCGAAGAAAGCTCTTACCACGTTCACTGGCTGGATTAGAGAAAAACGTTTCCGGGTCATTGGATTCCACAATTTTTCCACCGTCCATGAACACGATCGTATCGGCTACTTGATTGGCGAAACCCATTTCATGGGTCACAACAACCATCGTTATGCCTGTTTCCGCAAGCTCCACCATGACATCCAACACTTCAACAATCATTTCAGGATCGAGAGCGGAAGTGGGTTCATCAAACAACAAAATTTTTGGCTCCATGCATAAGCTTCGAGCAATCGCCACGCGTTGTTGCTGACCACCCGATAGTTGCCTGGGGTATTTGTCCGCCTGTTCCGGAATATCCACCCGCTCTAAATATTCTCTAGCGAGTTTGTCGGCTTGTTGGGCACTGAGTTTGCGGGTGCGCATGGGCCCAAGGGTTAAGTTTTCTAATACGGTCAGATGCGGGAACAAATTAAATTGCTGAAATACCATCCCCACATCAGTGCGAATGCGACGCAGTTCCGCACTGCTCAGTTTGCTCAGTGCCCGACCGTCGATGCGGATTTCACCGGCGTCGTGTTTTTCCAGCTGATTAAGACAACGGATGAGCGTGGACTTACCCGAACCCGAAGGCCCGCAAACCACCACGCGTTGACCACTGCGTACCTGCAACGACACCCCATCTAAGGCGTGGAAATCCCCATAGCGTTTCACCACATTCTTCATTTCAATCAGCGGAATGGATGAATCGGTCGCGTTGCCCGCGGAGGCGGTGTTGATTACGTTCGTCATGGCCCCATTCTACTCGCAGCGACCCACGCGATGCCCTATTACGCGGACTTCGCGTGCCACGGTATACTGGACAGCACAAAATCACCACCTGGAACCTACCCTTCATGACCTTTACTTCCCTATTAAAGCCGATTGGGGCTGCCTTATTGCTCGGCGCTACTGCCATTTCACCCGCCTTTGCCGCCGATTCCGTATTGGAAGATATCCTCTCCAATGGCAAACTGAAAGTGGGTACCACGGGTGACTGGAACCCCATGACAATGAAAGACCCCGCCACCAACAAATACGAAGGCTACGACATCGATGTGATGACCGAACTGGCCAAAGATTTAGAAGTGGAGCTGGAATTCGTACCGACAGATTGGAAAACCTTAGTCAACGGTGTGGTTGCCGGTAAATACCACATGACCGGCAGTGCTTCTATCAGTGCGGGTCGCGCAAAAGCCGCCGGCTACTCCACCAGTTATTTCTCATTGGCCACAGTGCCTCTTACGCTGGCGAAAAACGCGGATAAATTTACCGATTGGGCTGATTTGGACAAACCGGAAGTAACGGTGGCGGCCACCTTGGGCACAACCCAAGAGCAACAAGTGAAAGACTTCTTCCCGAACGCGGAACACAAAATTATTGAAGCTCCGGCACGAGACTTCCAAGAAGTGCTCGCAGGTCGTGCCGATGCACACATCACATCCAACGTGGAAGCCTACAAACTGGTTGAGCAATACCCACAATTGATGGTGGTTCCCGTGCAGCAGCCACGCGCTCGCACCCCTATCGCCATGTTGCTACCGCAAGACGATCAAGTGTGGATTAACTACGTAAACACTTGGGTTCAGCTAAAGAAAGAACGCGGCTTTTTTGATGAACTCGGAAAAAAATGGCAGTTAAGTAACTAAAGCCAGTTATTCGCAGATCCCTCTGCGTTACTCTATGGGCTGGGTGGCGGTTTCCACTCAGCCCTTTTTTTGTGCCCTAACCCAATTCATTCGCCTGTGACAGCGGAGTAAACCATGTTCGAAACTCTACCCTCATCCAAGCCGGATGCCATTTTAAAATTGATGATGGCGTTCCGTGAAGACCCTCGCGACAACAAGCTCGATTTAGGTGTTGGCGTCTACAAAGACGTGAATGGCGCTACCCCGGTGATGAAAGCGGTTAAGTCAGCTGAAGGGAAATTGTTGGAAGAGCAAGACACCAAAGCCTACGTAGGCCCTTTGGGAAGTCCTGCGTTTAATAAGCGCATGATTACCACCGTGTTCGGTGACGATGCCAATACGGAACGTTTGCGCAGTGCGCAAGCCCCTGGAGGCAGTGGCGCTTTACGAGTCATCACCGACTTGGTCATCGGCGCTCGCCCAGAGGCGGCAATTTGGATTTCCGACCCCACTTGGCCGAATCATGTGCCGCTGCTCAGCGCGGCTGGTGCTACCTTAAAAACCTATCCCTACTACGATGCCGATAAATGCGAAGTCGACTTCGACGCCATGATGTCCGGCTTGGCCAATGCCAAAGCTGGGGATGTGGTCTTGTTGCACGGTTGTTGCCATAACCCAACCGGTGCTGATCTCACTCAAGATCAGTGGAATCAAGTCATTAATCTTCTTAAAAGTAAGGACTTGCTTCCGTTCGTCGACATCGCCTACCAAGGCTTTGGCGATGGTCTAGAAGAGGATGCCTGGGCCGTTCGCGCAATGGCTGCGGTATTACCTGAAATGGTGGTCGCTGCCAGTTGTTCGAAGAACCTGGGTCTGTACCGTGAACGAGTGGGGGCGGCTTTGCTGTTAGGGCGAAACAACACGGAAGCCGATTTGGCTTTAGCCAACTTACAAACCGTTATCCGATCTAACTATTCTATGCCGCCTGACCACGGCGCTCATGTGGTTGAAATGGTTTTGAATAACGATGCGTTTAACGCCAATTGGCGTGAAGAGTTAGAAGCCATGCGCGTTCGGATGACCGGTCTTCGCCAAGGGTTTGCCGATGCGCTGCGTAAGCGCACGAATTCTGATCGGTTTGATTTCATCGCAGGCCAAAAAGGCATGTTCAGTCGATTGCCACTTAGCCCTGAACAAATTGAATCCTTACGAGCGAATGACGCCATCTACCTTGTTGGAGATGGACGCATTAACGTGGCAGGCTTACCCGACGATCCAGCAGCGATGGACTCATTAGCAGAATCTATCGCTGCTGTTTTGTAACACCTAACGATAAGTCAACCTTTAAGCGGGCAGAGTAAAACGGCCGTCCGGTAAATCCAACCGGGCGGCAATCGCCGCCGCTGCGATCACAGTAACCGTTTCTTGCTCAGGGTCGGTGACGTTTAAGCCACCCATTTCCACCTTCACATTCACGCTGCCAAACGGCACTTGTTTCGCCACCGCGCCCACGTCAACCAGTTCAGGTTTTTGCACTCCGATGGTCACGGTTATGTTCATCGACTCACGATCGATACCCAGCGATCGAAACAAGGTTAACGAGCTGTGATGTAAAGCATCCTGCACCGCTCGAACCGCCGCCTTTGTGTAGTCCTCGCCATACAGATCATTACCGGTACCCATTTCAAGAATAATGCGTTTCAAGCTCATGACGCATCCTCACCGGCCGCATCAGCCACATCGATGTCTAAATAAACCACGGCCGCAGCGTTCGCGATTACCGTTGTGTTAGTGGCATCGTCATTGAGCACATCCAAGCCACCGGGCACCGCTTTAACGGATGCCGAGCCGTAAGGTAAAACCTTGGCCACTTCATCGCAATCCACCTGCTCAGGCTTTGCCACGCCAATCTCCACTTCCACCACCATCGATTCTCGCGGATAGCCTAATGCAGGGGCAATGGAAAGCGAGTTGTGCCACAGCGCATCTTTCAAGGCTCTCACCGCAGCTTTGGTGTAATCCTGACCGTGCAGATCAGTTCCCATGCCCATTTCTATGGCAAGGCGCTTTTTTGGCATCACTTCGGCCTGTTTTTGATGGAAAACCGAGACGTTACCATCAATCTAGCACCACAGGATTTCCAGCCGCCGGCCGATAATGATGCCATGCCCCGTGTTGGCACCTAATCAAGAATTCCATGCGCGTCACAAAATCATCAATGCTCGTTGAAATCAGCCAGTGGGTTATACGCCTAACCCTGATGACGACGCTGGCGTGGATTTTGGTGCCAGTTAATTCCGTGCAGGCAGCGATTTATGCCTGCCCTAACGCCAAGGGTGACACCGCGTTTCAAGATCGTCCCTGCACGATAGCGAAAGACACCTCAGCCCCAGAATCAACATCTGCCGAGGAAACAAGCCAATACCCCCTGGGTTTGCATCCCTCTTGGTTTATCTCACCCGCTAATGCCCCGCAACCGGCGTACTGCGATCGACTCGGATGTGACTGCGCGTCGCAGGTGCGAAATTTTCGTAGTGGTTTAGGCGCGGCAGTGGCCGATGCCTTGTTTCTTGAAGCCGCATGGCATCGGTACGCGGAACAAGTGATTGAAATGGAAACCGATCCACCCGAGGGATTAGCTTACTTGCAACTACAGGTAAGCATCGAAGAATCCGCCTGCGAAATTCAAATGTCACAACTAACCATTCGCAATTACGTAAAGGATGCGGTTAGAGTGCTGAAGAAACGAGCTGAGCTAGCAGAAAAACGCGGTAATACCGACTACAGCTCGTGCGATGGAACAAACGAAAAGGTCTGTGAAGATGTGGATGCTTATGATTTGTATCAGCGTGTGTTGATGGACCTAGAAACTCTGCGCAGCCCTCGAAGTTTCTTTGTTGCCGACGCCGACTAAAACCTTCAGTTTTTCCCCTACCAAATGATATCACTCCACTCACCCGCTTCCCGGCGACTCAGTATGGTGCGATTTTGATAACTCGGTGATGGCGTGGCTCGATCACCATTGCTACGAATCATGCGTTCAATGGTTAAGGTTCCCACAATTGATTTGTCCGCATCCCGTGCTCGTATGTCAGTAATCGACATTTCTAAGCGCTCAAATCGATCGATCAACTGTTTGAACAACGTGAACTGATCTCCACCATTGGTTAAGCGTTCAATACGGGCTAAGTCACCGCGTTCTATGGCTTCTTTAAGCTGATGAAATTCCCCCACGATCAACTCAAATTCAGAATCACTGATTGGGACTTTGGCATTTTCAACGGCTGCGCGTAAGTCATCGGCCACCACTTTTATCCGAGGATTTGGGATGCCCAATGCGCGGGCCTGTTGCATCGCATCTCTTGCTGCCGTGAAATCACTTCTGCCGATGGCACTGGTGACATCGTCTAATAAGGTTTCTTGCTTACGACGATTCTCAGCATCATCACGAGATTTTTTAGCCTCAGCTTCGGCCGCCTCTTTGGCTTTTTTCTCATTGGCGAGGCGTGCCTGTTCAGCCTGACGGGCTTTATCGGCGCTGGCTTCTTCATCCGCCTCCACACGCTGTCGCTCAGCCTCACGTTCGGCGACTTGTCGTTCCGTGCCCAAACGCTGTTGCTCTGCGTCCCGCTCTCTTTGCTGGGTTACCACGGAAATCGCTTCCTGGCGCGCACTTTCCGCTTTAGCCAAAGCTTCTTCGGCAGCAATTTTTTGCGCGTTTACGGCCGCTTGTTGCGATTCGAATCGTGCGTTCAGTTGTTCATAACCCCACCAAATTGCTGCGGCTATGGACACAATCAAGGCTAAGCCTAGCAAGCCACCTACTTTAAATCGATGACGATTTCTGGCGGCATCACCGGCCAATAGCCGTTGCGGCGCGGTGGAAGATCCCACGCCAGCAGAACGCGCATTGGTATCAGAATAATCTTGCGCCGCTCGCTGTTCGGCAGCGGCCATCGCTTTATCCCAGTTTTGTTCTTCCAGCCGCGTTTCATCACTAGGTGTTGATGCGAGTCGAGTTTGTTGATCCAACAAACGCTGCGTTGTCACCGAGGCGTCAGGGGGTAAATCGGTGGCAAACAAAGCCGGGATCCAATCACCTAACATTTGCGGCCTATCGGCAATGCGAACTGATAATGCCCAATCCACAGCGCGAAGAAACGCATCGGAATACGCACCTTGTCCACTCACCGCAGCAGAGGGTAACGGATCTTTTTGACCGTTTACAATGGCTAAGCTTCGCTGCGTGCTATCGGCAGGATCTTTCTGCGTAATACAGTGATAAAGCACACCCCCTAACGCGTAAATATCACTCCAGGGTCCCTGTTGTTCTTCGCTCTCTGGATTGTATTGCTCAAGCGGTGCATAGCCACTGGAAACTAAGGCCGTTAAACCGTGAGTGGCGTGACGACTGGCCATGCGTGCTGAACCAAAATCCAACAGTACCGGAGAGCCATCTTTACGCACCAGGATGTTGCCGGGTTTGATGTCGCGATGAATGAAACCTTGCCTGTGCACTTCCGATAAACCTTGTGCAATGGGTTTGATTAAACCCTTTAACGCACTTTCGGTTCGGTTCTCAGGAACGGCAGCGTATTGTCGAAGTGACAGACCTTCTTCAAAGTCCATCACCATATAGGCGGTATTGTTCTCTTGAAATAGCGCACTGACACGCACGATATTCGGATGTCGAAAACGCACCAAGTTGCGCGCTTCTTTCACAAATCGATCCAGCCCCCAGTGGTAGAGTTGCGCGTGATCGTTGTGGTTAGGACGAACCCGACTGTCATCCGCACGTGCTGCAATATCCCCCGGCAAATATTCCTTGATCGCCACCCGATGCCCAAGACTGACGTCAATCGCCAAATAAATGACTCCAAAACCGCCGCGGCCCAGCAGCCGCACGATGCGGTAATTCTGCAAACGCGAGCCCGGTGGCAGCGTATTGGCGGAGGAGGCGGTCGGTTCCATGATCGTCGCTGGACGCTATAGATTTAGGGTATGAGCGGAATTGTAGTCACTCACAACCGTGCTGCGTTCACAAAATGGGCGTGTCATGACAAAAATTCAGCATTTCCTAGTAGTCGGCCGATAACCAAGCAGGAACGCCGCGTTGTTATAGGCCAGGCACACTTTACGCCATCCCTTTTCACTCGAAATCCATATCAGCAGGACCGTCATCAAACATGAAGACAGCTAACGAACATCTACAGCAGTACATCGACGAACAAGATGCTGCAGAGCGTATGTTACCCATGGTGGGCACGCTTTATCGCCAACGCGGCGTCATTGTCACAGTTTTCGGCAGAAAATTGCTCAGCTCTTCCACCATCGACATCATCAAAGCCCACCGATTGGCCCGCCAAACCGTTAATGACAAAGTGTCGGTGGAAGAGACCATGAAGGTGCTTGAAGCCATTGTGGCCACAAAGCCAGGCTCGTGTCGGATTGATTTGGGGCTACTGACGGTAAAAGCTCGCGGTGTGGGCAGTTTGAACGATGAAGATTTTGTTGCCGAACACGTGGGCAAAGTGCTCGCTCACATTCCACAAACCGTGTCGTTGTTGGACGAGCCACGCGACATCGTGTTGTACGGTTTTGGTCGAATTGGTCGAATCATGGCTCGATTACTCATCGAGCGCACCACATCGGCCAACCCGTTGCGGCTTCGCGCCATTGTCGTGCGCGGTGGGCGCGATGGTGATTTGCAAAAGCGAGCCAGCTTATTGCGTCGCGACTCGATTCATGGGCCCTTCAATGGTGACATCACCGTTGATGAAGAGAACTCTGCCATCATCGCAAACGGTAACTTCATTAAAGTGATTTACGCGAATCAACCCGAAGACATTGATTACGGTGACTACGGTATTAGCGATGCATTAATCGTGGACAACACGGGTATCTTTAAAGACGAAGCCGCTTTGTCGCGACACCTAGTGCCCGGGGCTTCTCGAGTGCTGCTGACAGCCCCCGCCGGTGGTGCAATCAAAAACATCGTATTCGGCGTTAATGAATCCGATGTAAAAGAGGACGATAAAATTGTGTGTGCTGCAAGCTGCACGACTAACGCCATCACGCCAGTGCTTAAGGCCATTAACGATGAATACGGTATTCAAAATGGACACGTCGAAACGGTTCATTCCTACACCAACGATCAAAACCTAATCGACAACTATCACACTGCAGAACGTCGCGGCCGCAGTGCCCCCTTGAACATGGTACTGACCTCTACAGGCGCTGCCAAAGCGGTGTCCAAGGCGTTGCCTGAATTGGAAGGTAAGTTAACCGGCAATGCCATTCGTGTTCCAACGCCAAACGTCTCGATGGCTGTGTGTAACTTGAATCTTGACAAGGCGACTGACCGGGACGCCCTAAACGCGTACATGCGAGAGGTCGCCTTCAATGGTGACTTAAAGCAGCAGATAGATTATTCGTTTTCGACCGAAGTGGTTTCGTCCGATTTCGTTGGCACGCCAGAGCCTGCCATTTTCGATTCAGTGGCTACGATTGTGGATGGGAACCGATGCGTGTTGTATGTGTGGTACGACAATGAGTACGGCTACAGCACGCAAGTGCTGCGTGTACTGCAATTAATGGCGGGTTTACACATTCAGAACGTGCCCTAATCTCTTCGGTAATAACGCACGAAGCTGGGTTAACGGCTAAGCACGCACGTTAACCCAGCTCAATGCAATGCATCAATGCGTCATACCATACAAAACGTAGTTAACACCTAACCGGTAAGCAGTCGCTGTGTACAGCGCGCTGTACTCTTCCATGTCTGCATGCTCCCACGCATCGCCCAAGTCCATATTCCAATTCACCACCACCATCACTCGGCCCTCATCGTCTAAGATGCCGCGCCATTGAGGCCGTTGCCGAGAGGCGTTACTTTCCACCACGGAAGGTGCTTTCGAGATAGGCAATTCCCAAGTCTCGCCTGGGTTCAAACACAATGCCCGTAGCCCAGGAATTTGAATAAAGTCTTCTATGGGAAAATGCACATTGAATATTTCATGTGTGGGCGGTAAATCGATAATTTCCCGATCAGGAAATACGCGCGTCATCCAGCCTTCAAATTGTTCCCATTGATAGCGGCCGTGAAAATCATCCACTAATAAAAATCCGCCCCGCAGTAAATACTCACGCAGATTATCCGCTTCTGGGTCAGTGAATGAGGCGAAGCCAGCTTCCACCACATACAACATGGGGAAATCATAAATTCGTTCGTCCAACAGAGATATGGATTGGCTATCTTCATTGGTATCCACCTCAGTGAGTCGCTTCATTGCCGCAATAAAATGAGGCTCTGACTCGGAACAATCGGCTTGCCAATGCGGGTAACCGATGTGATCCCCGAGGGCATCGATCGCTCGTTGGTTATCGGCAAAAATTAATCGAGAAAAGGTGAATTCTCCATTCGCTACACCAGGCAACGCCGATGGGCATTGCGGGCGTTGAGGAGAGGTGCAGATGGCCAGCTCAGCCGCATTTGCTGCCGAGCTCAACAATCCCGTTGCCACGAAACTCAGCACGCCCAAAGCGCCTTGCCTACCCAGCCGACGAATTTTATTGGCTATCCCAGCTTTGATTTGTTTCGTGGTCATACTAATGAGGCTAGACTGTTGCCGGATTACAGGCAACCGATAACGGCAGAGTATTTCATGTATGTAGGAATTGATCTTGGAACCTCCAGTGTGAAAACGCTGCTGGTGGATGAGCAACAAACGATCATCGCCACAGCTTCTTACGAGCTCTCGGTTCAACGACCGCTTCCGGGTTGGTCCGAACAAGATCCCAACAGCTGGATAAAAGGCATCGAAGCCACATTAAGCGAAATTCAGTCCAAGCACGGTGCTGCCCTGGCGGGCGTTAAAGGCATTGGCCTATCCGGTCAGCAACACGGTGCTACATTGATAGACAAAGCCGGACAGCCCTTACGCGCCTGCATACTTTGGAACGATACCCGTAGCCATGTACAAGCCGCCAAACTCGACACCGCTCAATCACGAGACATCACCGGAAACATTTTGTTCCCTGGATTTACCGCGCCAAAACTGGCTTGGGTAGCAGAGAACGAACCGGAAATTTTTGCCCAGGTTGCAAAAGTTCTCCTGCCTAAGGACTATGCCCGGCTATGGCTAACCGGTGAATACGTAGGTGATCAGTCCGATTCAGCGGGCACCGGTTGGTTGGACGTGGCCAAACGTGAATGGAACGAGGAACTGCTGAGCGCCTGTGGTTTAAGCATGGACCAAATGCCATCCTTGGTTGAAGGCTCAGAAAGCTCCGGCACCTTACGCGCCGCATTAGCTGCGCAATTTGGCATGTCAGCAAGCGTTGTGGTAGCCGGTGGCGCAGGCGACAACGCAGCTTCCGCCTGCGGTATGGGCAATGTGAAGCCCGGAGATGCGTTTGTCTCTTTAGGAACGTCTGGCGTACTTTTCGCCAGTAACGAATCCTATCGCCCGAATGCTGACAGCGCGGTGCATACGTTCTGCCACGCCGTACCCAATACTTGGCATCAAATGGGCGTGATTTTATCCGCGGCCGATTCGTTAACTTGGCTGAGCCGAATCACCGGTCATTCAGCTAAAGAGCTGACCGCCGCATTAACCCCTGATTCAGCCGCCGCCGTGCGAGAACTGTTCTTGCCCTATTTGGGTGGCGAACGCACACCACACAATGACGCCAATGTGCGTGCAGGCTTTCTCGGCTTATCGCACGATGTCGATGTGAATCAGCTAACTCGCGCCGTTCTGCAAGGCGTCACCTTCGCGTTTAAAGATTCGCAGCAAGCGCTGCTGAGTTCAGGAACGAATCTGACCAGCGCTTATGTGATTGGTGGCGGAAGCCGATCTGATTACTGGGTGCAATTATTGGCAAACGTATTGAACATACCTATGCATCTGACCGATGCTGGGGATGTCGGTGCCGGTTTTGGAGCTGCACGATTGGCCCGACTAGCCGTGACGAATGAATCGGTAGCCGATGTCTGTTACGCACCACCCATCGCTAAAACCGTTGAGCCAGATACCAACAACGGCTTCGAGACCTTTGACGCCACTTACCAGAAGTATCGCGCTGCCTATGAGCCGAATCGAGGGTTTTAAATCTTTTCAGCCACCGCCGCGCCGTAGGTATGGCCTAACTTTCTGTTTCCCGCCTGTCACGAACTCGTCGATCTTCGCCTTTAGACGGTGCGGGTTCAGAATTCACACGGCGATCTGGCACAACGCGTTCTTCAAGCGCCTCTTCCAGCTGAGAAACCGTCGGCGTTGGCAGCACTTGGATCTCAACCTGGTCGGACTTGGCTCGTTTCACTTTCGCTGACATGAACAATTATGACCGAATTTGTTAAATCAGACCGTAACCTAACGGAATGGAAAAATCCAGCATATTGTGTTTGAAGTTCATTGCAACCACTACAGGTAGTGGTGGGGATGAACTATATCCCTCCCTTGTTGTACCTGGGGAGTTTTGTACGGGCACAAAAAAACCCACGCTTGGTGGGCTTTCTGATTTGGCGGAGAGGGAGGGATTGCTGCGGCCATCCTGGCCTTGGGGCTGCGCCCCCGCGCTTTGCGCGGCGCAAATCGCCTGTCCTGGCGATTTGTCGAACCCCGGGGTTCTCATCCCTCCCTTGTTGTACTTGGGGAGTTTTGTACGGGCACAAAAAAACCCACGCTTGGTGGGCTTTCTGATTTGGCGGAGAGGGAGGGATTCGAACCCCCGGACGGTTTAACCCGTCAACGGTTTTCAAGACCGCCGCATTCGACCACTCTGCCACCTCTCCGGAGCCGGCTATTATACAATAATGTGAACCAAATACACCACTTTCGGGGGGCTTTTGGTTCACAAATTCATACCGGCTTGAAGTTTGCGAACGAAATCCCTACCTTTCATGTTTGAAAAGCCGATAACTTATTGATGGCGTTTCGTTTTACACTGTACGAAACCTTGTATCGATTCTTTAGGAGATAAAACCGCATGCAGAACACAGGACCAATAGTCCGTACTCAGGAAAGCGCACTTTCCACCAATAAAGTCTTGCGCAATACCTACTCGCTATTGGCCATGACATTGTTGTTTAGCGCAGCGATGGCTGGCGTAGCAATGATGTTTGATCTAGGCCGTGGTGTTGGGATGGCTGCTTTTTTCGGCGCTATCGCATTAATCTGGTTTGTGCTGCCACGAGTTGAAAATTCTTCAGCTGGTATTTATGTGGTCTTCGCTTTCACGGGTTTACTCGGGCTTGCGATTGGGCCAACCGTTGAGTACTACCTGAATTATCCAAACGGCTCCCAAATTGTTGCTACCGCTATGGGCGGCACCGGCGCTATCTTTTTAGGGCTAAGCGCATACGTCTTAACCACACGCAAAGACTTCTCATTTATGGGCGGCTTTTTGGCCATCGGGTTTGTTGTGGTGTTGGTGGCGATGATCGCCAATTTATTCATGCAAATCGCAGCCCTTCAAGTGGTTATCTCTGCAGCGGTTATCATGATCATGAGCGGATTTATTTTGTTTGACACCAGCCGAATCATTAATGGTGGCGAAACGAATTATTTACGTGCCACGGTCAGTCTGTTTTTAAACATCTACAACATCTTTCACAACTTGTTGTTCCTACTGGGCATGGGCGACGACTAGTCGCCCCGCACATCGGCAGCTGTTAACGCCGGCTGGGAATGTTACTGTCGGGTCGCGTTATGCGGCCCGATTTGTTTGAACTCATCCACCATTCTTCCATTTCTGACTAAAGAGCACTTTGATGGATAGCTTCGGAACCATAGCCCCATTCTTAATGGCCGGTGTGTTGGCGTTTTTTGTCATTAAAATTCTGCCCAATGCCATTCAAATGATTAAGCATGGCCCCAAAGGCTCGTCTGCTGAATGGTTAAATGGGCTGTTATTGCTGGCAGCTGTAGGTGCTTTTGTGTTCTTCTTGATGAGTATTACGTAGTTGCGTTAGCTAGCTTGTTGTCGTGGCCGCGACTTTGGGTAAGACACACAGCATTTCATACAACAAGTTGGCCCCAATGAGCGCTGTGCTACCCGCCATATCATACGGTGGTGATACCTCCACCAAATCGGCCCCCACCAAATTCACACCCTTTAATCCACGAATAATTTCCAAAGCTTGAATGGTGGTTAAACCCCCAATTTCCAAGGTTCCTGTACCCGGTGCAAACGCCGGATCTAAGCTGTCGATGTCGTAGGTTAAATACACCGGCCCCTCACCCATTTGAGTACGAACCTCTGCCATCAAAGGTGCGAGCGACTTATGCCAACACTGCTCTGCGGTGACCACTCGAAAGCCTTGTTGTCTTGGCCAATCAAAATCGTCATCGGCATATCCTGTGCCACGTAAGCCAATTTGCACAACGCGCTTAGCATCTAACAACCCCTCTTCAAAGGCTCGACGAAATGGGGTGCCGTGCGCTACCGATTCACCAAACATATGCTCGTTTATGTCCGCATGCGCATCCACGTGCACTAACCCGACTGGCCCATGCTCTTTGGCGATGGCCCTTAACGCCGGCAAGGTTAAAGTGTGGTCACCACCCAAGGTCAATGGCACAGCCCCCGCGCTGGTGATCGCAGAAATGCCATGTTCAATGATTTCAACGCTTTTCGCTAAATTGAAGGTATTGATCGCGATATCACCCATGTCCGCCACTTGCATATGATCAAACGGTGAGACGCGAGTGGCCATGTTGTAGGGTCGCAACATGGCTGACTCAGCGCGAATTTGTCTTGGGCCAAAACGTGTGCCGCTGCGGTGTGATGCCCCGATGTCCATGGGTACGCCAACAAAAGCGGCATCTAAGCCGCTTGCTGAGGTGGCCGACGGCAGGCGCATCATAGTAACCGGACCTGCGAAGCGCGGCATTTCATTACCACTGAGTGGCTGGTTAAAGTCCATAGAGGGAGAGCTTCAAAGCTTAGAGTTACTGGCAATTATAGATGCCAACCGAATCACATTTGTGGCCGGTTTCAAACCATTTGACCAGCGTGACGTGCATCAAGTATTACCCTGAGCCGCCGACAAATTAGGTATTACAGGTATAAATGGGTGCCCCATGGCTCGCTCCTCGGATTCCAATTTTCTTGTTGCCATCATTCGCGACAAGACATTTCAAGCTCGTGAAATTCGTCGAGTGATTAAACTCTCGCTGATTTACTTGGCTGTGACCACCGTTTTACTCGGTGTGTTCTACAACCACATGCTCAGTGGCCTCACCAGCGGCAGCTCGCCCCTGCTGTTCGCCTCTGAGGACATGAACTTAGTAAATGAAGTGGTGCCACCCCTGGGCACTGTCTTGCTACGTTGGTTGATCGCCATGCTGGTGATCAATGTGGCACTGACCATCGCTTTAGGAATTTATATCACTCGTAAATTGGGTCATCCACTGTTGGCAATTCGCAGAACTTTACGCGAAGTGGCCAATGGCAACCTCGATGTGCGTTTGCGTGAATCGGATACGTCCGAATTTGGCGAACTCAGCGATGAGCTTCAAAATGCGATGGCTGTCATTCGCAATCACGTGGCAGAAGCGAAAGCCTCAATGGAAGACGGCAGCATGGGCGATACCGAAACAGCGTTGAAGAACGCTCAAAATGCTCTGAATTTTTTCCAAGTGGACAGCTCGGAAGAATCCTCGAACGATCAGTCCAATGCGGCGTAATTGATCAGTATTTGCAGAGACATAACCATGGATAGAAGGTTGCAGCAGCGATTACCCACAGTAGTGGCTCAGTACAAATCCATCGCTTTCAGCGTATTGCTGGCGTTGCTGGTGAGTGGCTGTGGAGGTTCCGGTGGCGGCGAAACCCGAACAAGCACACCCAGTGGCCCGGGCCCGAACGGCAGTTATTTATTCGTCAGTTCACCCAATACTTACTTTGGCACAGCCAACATCGGTACCGCTCGAACACAAGCCATAGAACTGGTTAACCGCGGCGGCGACATCTACCCAATTCAGAAATTTAAAGTATCCGGTGAAAACAGTGGAGAATTTAAATCCGATTTTTACGGACCGATTACCTTAAACCCATCGGAAGCGGTACGGCTTAACATCACCTTTCAACCCGTCACCGACGGTAGAAAATTTGCAGATATTGATATCGATTTCGATACCATCGTTAAAGTATCTGATGAAGCGAATCAGAACGAACAAGTGTTCTATGCTGCAAAAGATTTAGAAACTCAACAAGATTATCGTGGTGCCAGTCAAAAATATAGCGACTACATCAAAAATGATCCCGCTGTAGAAGTCAATAAGCGCCGTGCCGCTATAAAACTGCCGGTGATAAAAGAATCCAACATCTACGGTACTGGCGATGATTTTAAGGGCTACTTGAAGGCCGTGAATGCACGTGATGCAGGCGACTTTGATGCAGCCTTAGCCGAGATTGATCAAATTATGATTGCCGAATCAAACAGTTATATAGCCGATGATTCCTTGTACTTAAAAGGTTATATCGAACTGATGGATAAAAAAGATTACGCATCCGCACAAAAGACGATGCAGCAACTGCGGCGTACCTATCCTGACACCACCTACTATGACACCGCCTTATACAGTGAAGCCCTAGCCTTACAATCGTTAGGTAATGAAGATTTAGCCACGGAAATATTACTTGACCTACGCTACAAGCACACGAGTGTGGAAGCATTCGGATTAGCGCTACCGAAAGACAATATGATTTCACGGGTTTGGTTTGATCGGGCTAGTGATGCGTTAAAACAAATGGATGCAATCTAATCCGCTAGAAATTTTCTGTCCAGTTCACGTATGCTAAGCCTTAACCCAAAGCCTAGCCCATACGATGAACAACGCTTGGCAAGCACCCTTAGAACAATCCCTGAACGCAAGCATTAAGCAGCAAACTCGGCTAGGCGGTGGCGATTTCGCCGACAGTCGGCGTGTCACGCTCAGTGATGGTGGACAGATTTTTGTAAAGACTCACGCCGATCCCCCGCCCTGTTTTTTCTCCACCGAAGCCACTGGCTTAACTTGGTTACGCAACACACAAACCGTACCCACGCCAAACGTGCTGTGGGTATCGGATGAGCCTCCGTGCTTGGCACTGGAGTGGATTAACGAAGGTTCAAGAGTTGCTCACGGTGAACACGAACTGGGTGCGCGATTAGCAGAGCTTCACCAACAACCATTTGAATGCTTTGGGCGACCGGATAGACGCACCACAGGTAGCCTGGCGGTGCCTAATGAACCCAGTCATGACTGGGTAAGCTTTTATCGAGACCAGCGCATCGAACCGTTGTTGCGATTGTCCGAGGAACGCGGCGCTTTGCCACAAAACACACGCCGACTCATCGCGTCTTTGTTAGATCAACTGGACGCCTTCGCACCACCGAGCGCGCCACCTGCTTTAGTGCATGGGGATTTATGGGCAGGGAATCGAATCGTGGACACCGCCGGCGTTAGTTGGATCATCGATCCGGCCGCACACGGAAATCACCGAGAGTTTGATTTGGCCATGATGCGTTTATTTGGTGGTTATGATGCGGCCTGTTTCAGCGCTTACCAAGAGGCCTACCCATTAGACGACGATTGGCAACAGCGCGTTCCACTGTTTCAATTAGCGCCGTTGATGGTGCACGCTATTAAATTCGGTGGCCACTACGCAGCCGCCACACACGAGGCGGTTAAGTCGTTTGTTTAGGCAAGCGGTGTTACTCGCGGCCACCGGGCCATTCTTGAATCTCTCGCATGCGCGCCAACACATCCACACCCAACTGCTGCCAGACATCCAATAAATCCACCAACACCCAATTCTCACGAATCAGCCCATCCTCAACACGCCAAAAATCTAAACTTCGCATGGTAATTTTTTGTTGGTTCGGAGCAATACCTAGCCAACCCGACCCGGTGTAAGTCATGTTCATGCCAGGCCATGCGGTTACTGCCACATAGTTTTCATCAGCCCAGAAATACAATTCACCGTCATAACCCCCGCGTCGATCGGGCATGGCGTTTAAAAACGGGATTTGATGATCGTGGCGAAAGCCCGCAATACCGCGCATGGCACCAATGCCCGATGGCCCATACCAATTAAAATGCGGGTGCCAAAACGAAGACATTTGCATCGCTTCAACCGGCTCAGCCGGATGTTTACCCATATGAATCAGCATTTGGGTAACCACACTTAAGCTGGCATCTGAGCGATCCTGTGAATCGGTGGAGATCACATACCCATCTTGCCTGGCTGGCCCTGGCGTCATCCCCTCCACACCTAATGAAAGCCCCATTGGCCATGCGTTGGCCGCATGCATCAATTCAGGCAAATCCCAGATGCCTTGGTACTCAACGATCAATTCGTTTTCAATGCGATAGAACTCGTGAAAACGAAAACCCATAAGTCGACCCGTGGCTGGAATGTTTAGCAGTGGTGCACGAAAACTTCCCTGAAAATAACCCACACAACCCACCCAGGCTTCCCCTGCCTCAGTCTTTCCGGATGCCACAATAAAATCACGTCGCTCTAAATCGTGGAAACTTTGAAACAAGGCTTGCATGGGACCTTCATTCCAAGCACCCGCGCCAACGCAATCTCCAAACGGATGAGATAAATGAAAGATGGCGTCGGGTGCGCAACGTTCGGCAAGCAGGTCGGCACTGCGCGTTTGATCGCCGTGGTATAGGGCAGTAAAGTACGGCGCGAGTAACGCCTTTAATCGAGTTCTTTCATTCACGTTATTGCATTCACTTTGTGGGCTAACCACTGACAATGAAGGCAGCATTGCCCGTGGCAATCAATGAGGCCTCATCATTCACTATGCTCATTCGAGTAACCGCAACTCGTCCTCCCAAGCGAACGATTTCCGCATCAGCGGTGAAATGCGTTCCCACACCGGGGCGCAAGTAGTCCACCCGCATATC
This sequence comes from uncultured Granulosicoccaceae bacterium, assembly GCA_937930305.1. GTDB lineage: Bacteria > Pseudomonadota > Gammaproteobacteria > Granulosicoccales > Granulosicoccaceae > Granulosicoccus. The sequence continues at coordinate 220,779 of CALGLE010000020.1, forward strand.
CAACGTGCCCAAAAATTTAAACCGTTGCATTATTTCATCACTGGATTCTGCGGAATGGGTTTTTGCAATGCCTGCCATTACCGCTAGCCCGCCCGTGGTATCCAGCACGCTGGCAATCACCCCACCGTGCAAGCGCCCGTATAAAAAATGCCCCACAAATTCAGGTTTCATTTCAAAACTAACCGACACCGAGTCTGCCCACAACTCGCGCACCTTTAAGCCTAAGTACGCGTTGAAGCAAATGCGCTGTTCAAATAAATCAGTCACCGCCAGCGATAGGCGATGCTGTTCTTCACTGCTACGTTCTGTGTTCGCATTCATGGGTACGAAGCTTACCTGAGCACGGCAATCTAGGTCCTCTCGCGCTAAGATAAAGCCCATGGAAATAAAAAATCGAACCATTGTTGTCACCGGCGGCGCGCGTGGATTGGGTTTCGCTATCGCCTCCTCGCTGGCCGAGCTAGGTGCTCGGATCGCATTAATTGACATTGATGATGACGCCCTAGAAAAGGCCTGCGCCTCTCTCACGCCGCACAGCACCGGTTCCAATCCAGGCCACACCTGGCACAACACCAACGTTGCTGATGAGGCCAGTGTTGTCGCCGCATTCAATGCCATCGTGGAACAGCACGGTGCGGTACACGGCTTAGTGAATAATGCCGGGATTTTACGTGATGGTTTATTGGTGAAAACGGATCGCGACGATCCCCAGCGCGTCACGCAAACACTCACCTTGCAACAATGGCAAGCAGTCATTGATGTCAATTTAACCGGCGTGTTTCTATGCGGTCGGGAAGCCGCTAGGCACATGATCGAAACTAGCGCTTCCGGCGTTATCATTAACTTATCGAGTGTCAGTCGTGCCGGCAACATGGGGCAATCAAACTACGCGGCAGCCAAAGCTGGAGTCGCCGCATTAACGGTTACCTGGGCGAAAGAACTCGCCAAACATCAGATTCGAGTGGCTGCCATCGCACCCGGTGTGTTCGGCACAGATATGGTCGCTTCCATGAAACCCGAAGCGTTGGATCGACTGCTCAAGTTCGTGCCCTTGGGCCGAATTGGCGAAGTCAACGAGATCGCACATACCGTTCAATACCTTTTAGAGAACGATTTTTTCACAGGACGCGTGCTTGAAATCGACGGAGGGTTACGCGTATAGTCCATGGCTAGTGCCACTCAAAAGGTAGGTTGTTAGAAAAATACGGATGGTAGGTTCCGTCGAAAAATCAGATACTTACCTAACAAAGCAACCCTTGTTTAATTTGCGTTATAGTGCACTGAATCGTTTCGCGCGCCTTACACAAGCCCGTTGCCTTAACGACGTCAACCGCTCTACCTTTTCGTGAAGGTCTGGACGAAAACCGCTGCGGCGGTGATCTAATTGTTTTATTGAATGTTTATTTTCAGCACGTAAACGACACTTCAAAGTGGCGAACTCGTGCACGACCCCCCACTTGTTAATTGGAGAAACACACGTATGAAAGGCAAGCTAATCGCCGCCGCAGCCAGTCTCACGCTTATTGCTGGGACTGCAGGCGCACAAGAATCTTTGGAGATGACATCCGCGTTCGGTAAGAACCTTCCAATCCTGGGTACTGCTGCAACTGACTTTGTTGCGAAAATCAACAGCATCTCAACCGAGGTGGAATTTGAACACTTCGATCCCGGTAAATTGGTGCCCACATTAGAAGCGCTCGATGCGGTCTCTAACGGCTCAGTTGACTCGGCTTTCACAACTGCGGGTTACTGGCAAGGGAAAGTCACAGCCGCTTCCCTATTTGCGGCCGTGCCGTTTGGGCCGGAAGCTGGGGAATTTTTAGGTTGGATTCTGTATGACGATGGCGCTGCACTTTGGCAGGAAATGTACGATCAGGCAGGCTACGACGTGCACGTTATCCCCTGTGGCGTTATCGCTCCGGAAACCTCGGGTTGGTTCAAAAACGAAATCAATTCATTGGAAGACTTAAAAGGCTTAAATATGCGCTTCTTTGGCCTTGGTGCTGAAGTGATGCAAAAGTTAGGTGTTTCGACTTCACTACTTGCCGGTGGTGATATCTTCCCAGCACTAGAGCGTGGCGCTATTGATGCCACCGAGTTCTCCATGCCGCGAATCGATGCTCGCTTAGGTTTTCACAAAATCACTAAATACAACTACTTCCCCGGCTGGCACCAGCCCTCTACTTTGTTTGAACTCATTGTCAACAAAGACGTATGGGAAGATTTAGAAGAAATTGCGCAAAACCAAATCCAGGTCGCGTGCACTGCCAACATCACAACCAACTTAGCGGAAGGGGAAGCCACAAACTACGCAGCCATGGTGGATAACGTGGAAAATAACGGCGTTATCATTAAGCAGTGGAGTGATGAGATTCTTGACACATACCGATCTACTTGGAACGAAGTGGTGCAAGAGCTTGCCGCTGAAGATGAATTCTTCAAAAAGGTATGGGATGACTTAGCCGAGTACCGCGAAGGTTATGCCGTTTGGTCAGAGAATATCTACCTTAAGCGATAAATCGACCAGTAGTGGCATGAAGTCACTGGCGTGAAGTAAGGGGTGGTCACACAGTCGTTGTGACCACCTTTTTTTATTGCATAGTTCAGCCTAATTAAGAAACTTGGTGAGATTCGTCGATGACTACGACTGACCTAAACGAAGTAACAACAGAAGTCGCGTTACCGGTGGTGATCAGCGATCCCAGTAAGCGAGAGCGTGAATTTCACAACTGGGCCGATCGGCTGATGCTCAATTTTGGCAATCTGGTTGCCTGGGTATTTCCACTGTTGATGATTGCCATCGTGTCGCAAGTTGTCATGCGTAAAATGGGGTTCAATCAAGCTTGGCTCGATGACGGGCAATGGTGGCTGTACGGCTTCGCGATGTTGACGGGATTCGGCTATGCCATTACTACGCAAAGCCATGTTCGCGTTGATATCTTGCACCAAAATTTTTCTACCAGTAAAAAAGCCAAAATTGAGGTGTTTGCTCTGGGTTGGTTGTTGCTTCCGTTCATCGCCATCATGACGGATATTCTAATTCAATATTCCTGGGCCTCTTTTGTTGCTAAAGAAGGTTCAGACAGTCCTAACGGCCTTCATCGGCTGTATATATTAAAAATCACCTTGCCTATTCTGTTCGCGCTTTCCGGGCTGGCTGCGTGGGCGGTGATGAAGCGCAACTACGCAAAGTTCGGTGCACCCCATGCCTGGAAGCTCATGCTGTGTGCTTTACCGTTTTGCGGCTTCGTGTTTGAACGCTTGGCGTTTAATGGTTTGTATTGGTATGTGCGCTTTACCAATCCTGACATTAAACACCGTCGCATCTCCAAAGAACCAATTATGGAAAACAGCTTATGGATCGGCTTAGTGGCTTTGCTGGTGGTGTTTGTCATTGTATTTTTAAGGCGTCAAAAGGGCTTGCAACCTCGCCCAGCAACTGAAACGGTCGAGGCATAATTCAGTGGAAATTTTAGAATACCTTGGCCAGTTTCTTGACCTGAACCAGTGGATGGTTCTGGCCATGTTCCTGACTTTCATCATTATGTTATTCAGCGGCATTCCCGTTGCCTACGCGTTGGTGGGTGTTAGCTTAATCTTCATTGTGCTTGGCGAATTCGTACTGGACGAAAACAGAAAAGTCATTAGTCAGTTCATCGAATTTAAGAAAACCGGCATAACCTATAAAAAATTGTTCGCCAATGGCGGACGATTTTTTGGCGGAATCATTAAAAACCCTGTGCTAGTGGCCTTGCCGATGTTCATTTACATGGGGTTGATGCTCGATCAATCGGGTGTCGCGCAACGGATGATGCGCTCCATGCAAGTATTGTTTGGTGCCTTGCGTGGCGGGCTGGCGCTAACCGTGATGTTAATCGGCATCATTCTAGCGGCATCCACTGGCGTCATTGGTGCCTCAGTTGTGCTGCTTGGAGTCATGGGCTTGCCCGCGATGATGGAGCAAAAATACGGCAAGCCAATCGCCACCGGCACCATCGCAGCTTCCGGCACGCTTGGCATCCTAATACCGCCATCCATCATGCTGGTCATCATGAGTGATCAGCTAGCGATATCGTTAGGCGATTTATTCATGGGCGCGATGTTCCCAGGCTTAATCTTAGGCGCTTTGTACATCATCTTTATAGTTATCTACGGTGTGCTGCGACCAGACGCTATGCCGTTACCTGAAAATCGTGAGCCGATCTCTGTAAAAATTATTCTAGAGGTCGCGCTATCGGTGGTTCCACCGATGTTGTTAATTTTACTGGTACTCGGTTCCATCTTTTTTGGTTTAGCCACACCCACAGAAGCCTCAGGCTTAGGCGCGGCCGGGGCCACGTTGTTGGCTCTATTAAACGGTCGATTAAACCTACGCGTATTTAAAACCGTCGGCCGCCAAACCCTAAATACCGCCGGATACATCGTCGGTATTTTTATTGCCGCAAATTTTTTCGCTTTTATACTTCGCCGCTACGGAGGCGATCAAATAATCGAGAATATGGTACTGGGCTCATTTGAAAACCCTTATATGGTCGTTGCGTTCATCCTGTTCATCATTTTCTTACTCGGCTTTTTACTCGATTGGATAGAAATAACACTCATCATCATGCCATTGATGTTGCCAGTTGTACTGTCTTTAGGCATTGAAGTGAACGGATTCGGCGTCGTCGGAGACCCATCAGTCGTCTGGTTTGCGATACTCGTGGCGGTCACCTTACAAACCTCCTTCCTCACACCCCCGGTAGGTTTTGCGTTGTTCTACCTCAAAGGGGTATGCCCGCCCAATGTCACCATTGGTCATATCTATCGCGGTGTTATCCCATTCGTCTTGTTGCAGTTGTTGGGGCTGGCAATTGTTTTCTACTTTCCTGAATTGACCACTTGGCTTCCGGCAAAAGCCTACGGTAACTAGGGTTTAGGGTCGCCAAGCATTCGGTGCTTAGCGGCCTTCAAATTTCGGTTCTCGTCTTTCATTGAACGATGCAATGCCTTCGCGTCGATCTTGCGTGGGCACTAAACGGTTATAGGCTTCAATCTCTAAACCCAAACCATTAGCCAAGGACATGTCCATGCCGCGGTTAACAGCCAACTTCGCTTGCCTTACCGCAATCGGTGCATTGGCGGCTATGGTTGACGCCATCTTTAACGCATTCGGTAACAGTTCGCTGTGTGGAAACACCGCACTCACTAAGCCCCATTTCTCCGCTTCATCGGCAGTAAAGCGACGACCGGACAAAATGAGCTCCTGAGCTCGGCGCGTGCCAATCGCACGCGGTAGGCATTGAGTGCCGCCTGCGCCAGGCATGATGCCCAGTCGAGTCTCGGTTTGTGCAAAGGTAGCCGAATCGGCGGCATAGGCGAAATCCGCGGCTGCCACCAACTCGCAGCCTCCGCCAAAAGCGGCACCATTCACAGCCGCAATAATCGGCAGTGGGCATCCCAATATGGCTCTAACCATGCGTTCGTATTGACGGTGCTGTGCAAACCAAGCCTCATCGCTCATATTGTGACGTTCTTTTAAATCGCCTCCTGCACAAAACGCCCGTGTGCCCTTACCGGTTAATACAACCACACGGGTGTGCTCTGGCAAAGTGGCCAAATGCTCAAAACATTCGGTTAATTCTTCGGCCATTTCCGTGTTGAAGGCGTTGGATGCAAACGGCCGGTTTAAACGAACCTGCAACACCCACGTGTCTGGGTGTTTGAGTTCCAGCGTGTTGTAATTTTCTAGGTTCATATTCACTACGCTCTCGAATCTTCTAATCGGTCCATTAACATCTCCCAACGAATCACCACTTCGGCACCCAATCTGTGGAACGCATGAAATACATATTCGCTCGGTGTGGTGATTGGCATAAACGCTTGATCTGAATCGCGTTGCAACACTTTGCTGGCCATGGCTAAACCCATCATGGTGCCCATTCCAACACCCCGGCCGTTGTAACCCATGCCAACCATTAAATCGGGTGTGGGTTGAAACAGAAACGGTAAGCGATCTTTGGTTATCGCTAAGCGGCCGCCCCAGTGGTAGTCCCAACGAATTTCCGCTAATTCAGGGAAAACTTCAATGGTACGTTTTTTTAAATCGGCAAAATCATCTTCACAAAAATTATCGCGCATCGGGCCATGATCCCCCATGGTCAAACGACCATCACGATCATAGCGGCCATAGAGAATCATGCGTCGTTTATCGACTATGGTGGATCGACCCGGTAACAACTTAGCCTGCAACGATTCTGACAAGGGTTCAGTAGCCACTTGGATGCTGCGTGCCGGCACCACTTTTTTCTCTAAGCCAGACACTGTTTTATCGGTGTACCCATTCGTGCACACCAGCACATATTCAGCACGGACTTCACCAACGCCTGTATTCACAACCCAACCGGCATTAGCCGATTGTCGTTTTAATGTTTGCACCGCAGAATGAGTAAATACTTTGACGCCATTTTGTATTGCCACCCGGGCCAGCTCTCGTGTGTACGACAAGGGTTGAATGGAACCGGCTTGTTTGACAAATAAACCGCCCACATAACGACTTGAACCCGATCGTCGTGCAATTTCACTTCGATCAAGCTCTTCGATGGCTAAGCCATGCTTTGCAAATTCTTGCACTAGTTTCAGGTGATCATTTAATCGATTCTCAGTAACCGCTCCTTGAATCCATCCGTTCTGTTCAGCATCACACTGAATACCATATTGCTCGATGCGCTTGAACACCGTGTCCGGTGTGCGGCACAGGGCATTAATTAACGGACGGGCTGCGCGTTCGCCGTAGTGCTCTACCAATTCATCTGGGCTGAGATTTAAACCCAAATTCACTTGCCCACCGTTTCGGCCCGAAGCGCCTCCGCCCACCACACCGGCATCCAGCACCACCACATTCGTGCCGTTTCGTGCCAATTCGATCGCTGCATTCAGCCCAGTTATGCCAGCGCCAATAATCAGCACATCGGCGGAAATAGCCTCATTCAGCGCCTCCGTATTAGGGGCATCAACCGCTGTCGCAAACCATAAAGAGTTCTTAAATCCATCAATGGGGTACTGTTTCATAATGCTGCCTGTAAATATGGAGGGCCGATCTTTCTTTTTTGTCACGCTGAAGGGATTGTGCGATAGATCTCACATCAAATGCTGGATCAAGGTCGCAGTAAAGACTGGTTCTATCTTAGCGGTGATAACCGGTTCACGCTGTGCCGCAAGGAAATGAGCATAGGTCGCATCAATTGGGTATTCCGGAATTGAAAAGCATTCATGAATCCCGGATAATTGGGCGGGTATGGTCAGGTCCTTGGCCATAACACCACTACTTATACGTGGCTGTCTAGTAAGCCACTTTTGGAGCAAAGAATGACCCTTTCGAAAACTTTGAAGACTACGCTCGGCGCTGCCAGCTTAGTTGCAGCCACTAGCATGCCTGCACAAGCCGCTGATGAGGTGAACGTTGCGTTCTTCCTCGAGTGGGCAACACCAGCACTGATCGCTAAAGCGGAAAAGATGTACGAAGACGCACTCGGCGTGCCAGTTAACTGGACGAACTTTGATGCCGGTACTCAAATGACTGAAGCTATGCTCGCTGGCGACATCGACATCTCTTACAGCCAAGGCCTGGCCCCTTTCATCGCTGGTGTAAATGCAAACGCACCTCTGAAAATGGTCGGTATCGCCGTGGGCTACCCAGCCAACCCGTGTGTGGTTGCTAACGGTTCAGGCATCACTAAAGACAACGCGTCAGAATTAGAAGGCAAAACGGTTGCGGTTCCTTTAGCAACTATGGCCGACTACTCTTTCCGTATGCAAATGCGTGCACTGGACGTTGACCTAGATGCACTCACTATCGTTGACCAAGTGCCTGCTGATGGCGCGGTTTCTCTGGCTGAAGGCAGTGTTGATATGGTTTGCCTGTTCGGCGGTGATTCCATCAAAAAAGCAGAGGAAAACGGTGCAAAATTGATGTCTGATGCAGAAATGGAAGAAGCTGGAATTGTAAGCTTTGACGTTGTTTCCGTGACTGAGAAATTCGCCGCAGAAAACGGCGACATTGTTCGGGCGTTCATGGAAGTTACCGATGAAATCAACCAAGCTCACGCGGCTGATCCATCACGATTAGACGTGATCTCTGCCGAGTCTGGCATGGACATGGAAACCACTCAAAACCAGATCGAAACTATGATCTTCCCAACCAACGAAGAGCAATTGTCTAGCTACTTCGCTGAAGGTGGCTTAGCAGGAACTGCGGTAACTATCGTAGGTAACGCATTCGCAACTGACGAAACACCTGCACTGGAAGACTACAGCGCGGTTATCGATACGTCTTTCCTTAAGTAAAGTAAAGCAACACAATAGGAAACGACCGCACTTCCAAGTCGTAAACTTCGAGGCGATAAGCGGTTTTCCTAGATGATGTACCAGCCTCCAGGGTTCACGCTCTGGGGGTTTTTTTTGTGGATTTGATTTTTTGTGTTTGTCGGTGGGGTTCGTCTAAGGTCCTGCGCACCAGGTTAAGTAAGGAATGTTGCTTAAAGGGTTTAGCGATGTGGGGCGCATCCGCTGCATGAATGTGTTTTGATTCTATATTGGCAGTGACGAACACCACACGAATACCCGGGTATAGACGCTTCGCCTCTTGATAAACGCTGTAGCCATCCTTACGTGGCATCATGACGTCGAGCAGCAATAAATCAAACGGCGAGGCTGATGAAGTCAGCAGCTCCATGGCATGCACGCCATCTCGAGCTAAGGCCACATCGTATCCGGCACGTTTGAGTTGCAAGGAGGCGATATGGCGTAAGCCAGGCTCATCCTCAGCCACCAGAATGCGTTCATAGCCTGAGAGCCCTTCGAAGCTGTCCACCGGCTCTTCCTCTTCTAAAATAGGCGCATCTTGTGGTGCGTTGTCCGCGGCGGGTAAATCAATGATTAGCGTGGTGCCCTTGCCGGGTTGGCTGTCAATTGTCATCTCACCGCCCATACCCTGGATGGCACTAAGCGATGAGGCTAGGCCCAATCCACTCCCCTGCTCGGCGCTTTTCGTTGTGTAGAACGGCTCAAATACACGTTCACGTTCATACGCGGTCATACCACGGCCCGTATCGGTAATTCCGATTCGAACCATGTCAACTGTGTAACTGGAAAAAGATGCCGGCAAAAATCGAGATCTAACCGTTAAGGTGCCGCCCGTTGGCATTGCATCACGCGCGTTCACAACCACATTCACGATGGCTTGTTCCAACATGGAGCGTTCCGCTTGAACGCTATTGGCTTTAGGATCAAGGTGGTTGACCACCTCAATGCTGCTACCCATCAAGCTGGTAAGCATGGGAGCTAATTCTGTAATCACATTCGGTAAATTAACCACAGTGATTTCCGCATCCGGCGCTTCCCGCCTGAACGCCATTAATTGTTTCACTAATACACGTGCACGATCCACCGATTCCATAATGCTGTCGTAGTGACTTTGGTGTCGTACATCCGATTTTGCTTCCTGTAACCCGACTTCGGCAAAACCTAAGATGCTTTGCAAGTGATTGTTGAAGTCATGCGCCACACCAGCGGCAAGACGACCCACCACATCCAAGCGTTCCGCTTGGTGCAAACGCAGGGCTAAATGTTGTTGTTCTTCAATAAGTTCACGCCAGTACACATAGCCAAACCAAGGTGTTGCCCAAATTACCAAGTTATTTGAAATCGGCACTAACCATTGATTCTGTTCGGGTGTGCCAAATACGACAATCAAAAGCAAGACCTGACTAACTAAGTAAAACGCAAAAGGCACCCACGCAATTCGACTGACATTCGATTCTGAGCGAAGCCGCCATAAGCGCCACACAGCGCGTGCCAAAATCATGATGCAGCCTAAGACCAATAATAAATGCACTAGGCTGGATTGATAAACTCGATGCATCCCGTCTTGAGTGATATATAGCCAAATAGCCAAGAGCACGAGCGTCGAAACACTAATAACTAACACAGAAATAAGGGATAAGCGCATGTGCCGTGCGCGATCGTCGTGTGAGTATATAAACCTAGCCATCGCAACAGACAAAACAAGAAACATCAACGCTAATGAGCCATCGCTTATGGGGCCATTAATGCGCTCTAACAGCGTCTGTGTCGATGCATCGGTATTGGCAGTTGATTGATCGCTATAACCAAACTTGATTACCAATTGCACAAACTCTTGTATGAAAGCTCCGGCAATGGCAAACAACAACCAGCGACCACGCCGGTTTGGACTTTGTCCGCTGAGTGACCAACCTGTGGTGAAAATCAGGGCCCACATAATCATGGGCAAAATGTGTCTCACATACTCGTCTGGGGCGTCACCAGCCCCACCACCCAGCTCCGACAGTATTTGGCGGATAATGTCTAGATTGTCCAATCTCTATCCTTGGGGAATATCGAGACAATGAGTCCCGTAAATTGCCGACTCAGCCGTTGGCTGTAAATTTTAACTCCAATTGCCATGTTCGCCGGACACTTACCTTGCTATGATAATCAAATGTCAGAACCACGCCCGATCATCTACGTGGTGGATGATGATGTAGAAATTCTCAAGTCGACAAAAGCACTTCTGGACATTGAGAATTGGGACGTTCAATGCTTAGAATTGGCTTCAGATTTCTTAAATGTATACGAAGCCAACCGAGCAGGTTGTTTGGTGCTCGATTTGCAAATGCCCGAGATGAATGGGCTTGAATTGCAACGCACGTTAAGTGACTGGGGTAAAGACATCCCCATCGTATTCATCACCGGTGCTGGAAGTGTAGCCAATTCAGTCAGCGCACTCAAAGCGGGTGCAGCTGACTTCATTGAAAAACCCTTCACGCGAGCCACCTTAGTGGGCACAATTCGACGGGCACTCAAAGATCAAGCCACCGCTCGAAAAGAAAAAGACGCATTGGCGGCTGGGAACAAACGTTTTTCCGAACTCACCGAACGTGAGTGGGAAGTGCTAACAGCAATGATTGCTGGACCCAGGATATTGTCAAGTAAAGAGGTGGCTCGGCAGCTAGACATTAGCCACCGAACCGTCGAACATCATCGAGCTCATATTATGAGTAAAACTCAGTCTCGATCCCTGCCTGAATTAATTCGCTTAGCCAGCTTCATAGGCATTGCCAGCCCAGACTTAGCGAATAACGATTAACTTTTTATACCGCTTTGGGTGGAGCTTCAGCTAAGCCCGCGTCGCCGGCGCGCTCAGCTTCAATACGGCGATAAATTTCTTCTCGATGCACGGCAACATCCGCTGGGGCATCAATACCCAAGCGAACCTGCTTTCCTTTCACTTCAAGCACCGTAATCTTCACTTCATCGGCGAGCATCAAAGCTTCACCAGGCTTACGTGTGAGTACAAGCATTTTTATCCCTACCAGCTAACAGTCAATTTTTAAGGCGCCTTAAACGGGCCCTTAATCCGCAGGTATTAAACGGCTGTAAATGACATATCACTATGAGTGCAACTACCTAGACCTAATGGCTTGGCTGCGGTGGCATAAAGCTGCCACGGCTAATTTTATGAAACCGACCGTCTGCTTTTTGCCACCATTACGTAAGGGGTAGAAGCGTTTAAAAAAACTAATTTGCTTACGTTATTAATAAGAAATTATCGTGCTTCATCATCTTAAAACTATGCAACAGGCTCGATTTCATTCCTTTTGCGAACATTAAGTGTCGTCTTACGACGCATTTATGCGGCAACCAAATTCTATCTATGCGCCGGTTAAACTGATCGAGTCGTCATCGAACTGCAGAATTTTGGCCGCTATGAGGAACATGCACTCAATCTCATTAGCTGAAAAAGACAGTCAGCTTTTTAGTGAATGGGTATCTTTCTGGTTCTTTGAACGCAGGTTCGGAAACACTGTTTTACATTCGCTCTCATCAATATTTTAATATTTGTTAGCATACATACAAATTAAAGCGGTAGTCCTATGAAATTTCGCTCTAGTCTGGACAAGTACAGGCGCGGCAAACCGATGACATCGGCTACTCATTCACCGATCGTAACGATCCAATCCCTCAGCAACGAAGGCCATGGTGTCGCTCACGTGGAAGGTCAAACAATATTTGTCCCTGGCACGGCTCCAGGTGATCGGGCAAAGATCGAAATCACAGTGCGTCGTAAGCGCTGGTCGCGAGCCAAATTGATTGAGCTGTTGGACCCTTCCCCGTTACGTGTTGAACCACGTTGCCCCTACGTTGAGCAATGTGGAGGATGTACGTGGCAACACCTCGCCTATACACAACAGTTGAAAATAAAGAACCAACAGCTTCAGGAAACATTACAACGCATCGGTGGTTTGAAAACGTTGAACTTACAAGACATTGTTCCTAGCCCTAAGCCTTTCCATTACCGCAATCGGATTCGAGGCGTCGTTGAAGGGGGTGATTTTCATTTTCACCAAGCAGATAGCCATGAACTCATTGCCATTGAAAGCTGCGCAATCGCTGCACCAGAAATCAATGAGCAGCTCGCATCCATCAACATGACAAAAAATCATCAGCCAGCCGAGCGTCAATCCATTGAAATTGCAATCATGCCCAACGGTCGTGTGGATACGCTAACCCTTCATAAAGATAGATCAACCGAACTGGGCTTTAGGCAAGTGAACGATGCGATATCAAAACTGCTGACCGAGACGGTGTTAGCTCAGATTGAACACGGCATGTCGAACGCGGGAAACCCAGCTAAGCCAGTTTCGCTGTTGGATTTGTATTGCGGTCACGGCACCTGGAGTTTAGCCATCGCTAATCGCCACCCTACGCTGCGGGTCGTGGGTGTAGATTCATCGGCTGCGAATATCGATGCGGCAAACAAGCAATCATCAACGGTAGAGAACGCCACGTTCATAAAAAACGAGGCGGAGAAAATTTTGACAAAAAGCGATACCGCATTCGACTTCGTGATAGTCGACCCACCCAGAGCGGGCTTAAGTAATACAGTGGTTGACGCCTTAACCTTACATCCTTGTCAAACACTTCTTTATATCTCCTGCCACCCTGCGACGCTGGCGAGAGATCTTGCTTTGCTGTGCACGACGTCTTATACCTTAGAGTCTGTTCAAGCGTTTGATATGTTCCCTCAGACACCCCATGTGGAGACCATGGCGGTATTGCAGCGCACCATAGTTAAACCACCAACACGGCCATCACATGCTGATTAGGCAGTACGCAAACACTTACATCGAATTCTGCGTGGCGATGGAAGGGCAGTTCAAGCTCTGCGTTCACTCGCACCGTGATTCTCACGCCCTGCTGCCAATGGTCTCCGTGAATCGAAAGAACCGACACCGCATCAAAACCAAAGTAACGTTTCACTGACGGGAATGCAGCTTTAAAGAAAGCTTCTTTTGCTGCAAACACAGCGGTCACCCAAGTGGCATAGGGGATATTCACACTAGTGGCTAGCCCTATTTCATCGGCATTCATCAGTTCATCATGTACTTCTTCACACGTGGTTTCGGGCATGATGGCTTCCACATCAACACCCGCACCCAAGCAAGTGGTTGTAGAACCCACAAAGGCGACCGCAAATTCACGACTGTGACTGATGGACCCCACCACGCCATTTGGCCATATGGGCGAGCGTAACTCTCCGACACCAACATGAGTCTCCCTATCTGTGTTTGCAGACAGTGCCTTTAGCGCTTGCGCGGCCACGTAGCGACCGGCGAGAAATTCAGCACATCGTTGATCAACAGCGGATTGCAGCGACGAGTCACGATGCACTGCGTAATACTCAAAGTCATTTACAGAGTAATTGGCAACATTAAAGTCGCAAGCGACACCCACCAGTCGTCCAAATGGGCAGGTTAAAGAATGAACGTTCGAGACTAAGGACATACGTGCACACTAACAAGGTGGCCGGTTCGCGTGAAATGATTTAACAAGAAAGATACCTCAGTGGGAATCCAATAACGGGCTATTCAAACCTAATTTTGCGTAACCGGCTTAGATCGCATTCGAGAAACAGTTTCACGTTCAGCTCGTTTGCAACGCAGGGGCGGAAGGTTTCTGTCGATTAAATCCATATCCTCTAGTACCATTTCCCCCATTCGTTTAAAGGCCGCATCCAGCGCACCCGCACGATGAGCAGAACGGATGAAACCCTTTAGTTTGCGCACCGGGTGATTTGTGGCTAAAGGTTCGTCAGGAAACACATCACTCGCCGCTGTGAGATGGCCGGATTCAACCGCTGCCATTAATGCGTCGAAATCAACCACTTCAGCGCGACTGAGTAAAATAAACGAACTGCCACGTTGCATGCTGGCAAACGCATCCGCATTCAAAAAGTGCTGATTCTCAGACGTAACAGACGCCACGACAAAGAGGGTGTTTGATGTGGTGAGTACTTCGTGCATCGAAACAGGAATCACCCCCTGCTCTTTCAGCAAAGATTCGGGCAACCACGGATCATACACACGAATTTCAGCACGAAACCCCGCCAACAACTTGGCCAACGCACGCCCCAGATCGCCAAATCCGATAATGCCAATGTTGGAACCCGACAGTAGTGTGGCTGATTGATTGCTCTCAAAACCCCATAGCTCGTCTCCGGCTTGAAAGGCCACATCCGCATCCACCACATTACGAGCCAGGCTCAACGCCATGGCCAATCCCAGTTCGGCTACCGGCTCTGCAAACACCGCTCCTGTGGTGACGACGTGAATACCGTTTTCGAACACATAGTCGTAGGGCATGTTGTTGAGCAAATTACTTTCAACGTTAAAAATGCATTTCAGATGCTTCATTGTCTGAAGCGTTTTTAAACTAAGCGGTGGCTGGCCGAGAATATAGCGAGCATTCTGAAGTTGCTCTTTATCCAGTTGATTCACCTGTTCGGGCTCTACCTCGTGTATCGCATACCGATCGAACAGCTCCGCTTTTTTCTCATCAGTGAAAATTAAATCAATGGAACGAGGGTCTGGTGCGGAGATCACCAACGGTTTGGGATGTTTTGCCATGGCATGCAGTCTACGCGCGATTGTTTAAATTAAAATGTTACCGGCAATTCACTGTAACCCCGAAAGCGTGCCAAAGGTAATCGCACGGGTGTTCCAGAAGCCTGTAAATTGGGAAAGCGCTGCGCTAATTTTCTAAAAGCGATGCGCCCTTCGTATCGGGCTAAAGTGGCACCCAAACACACATGAATGCCGGTGATAAATGCCATGTGGCGATTAGGATTTCGGGTGATGTCAAAGTGGTCGGGCTGTTCAAAAACTTCAGGGTCGCGATTGGCAGCGGCAATGGAGGTATGAATGTAGGTGCCAGCCGCCACAAACTGATCCGCCAACGTGGTTTCCTGTGTGGTTAATCGATTGCCAATTTGCAAAGGACTTTCAAATCTCAGAATTTCTTCCACTGCACTATCAACCAAGTCAGGATTATCCACCAGTAAACGGTATTGATCAGGCGCTTGCGTAAGTGAACCTGCGCCGTTTGCCATTAAACTGGTTGTGGTTTCATGCCCTGCATTTAATAAAAAAATACAATTTTGAATGAGTTCTTCTTGCGTTAATTGACGCCCATCGAACTCACCAAAGATCAGCGCCTCCAACACCTCTCCCTGCCCAGCACCTTCTGGTTTAGCCCGTCGATGATGAATTAAATCATTCAGCAGTTCACTAAATTCTGTAACCGCCGCGTTGCCATCTTGAAGCCTATCTTCAGATACGACTGGATCCAACGCACCAAGAATAGCCAGAGAATAACCACGCAGCTTGTCTCGATACACTTCGGGCACACCCAACATAAACGAAATGACTTCGGTGGGTAAGCGCTTGGCAAAGGCGTCAACGAAATTCACATCCCCTGCCCCGTGCACATCGTCAAGCAATGAATCAACAATATTTTCTATCAGAGGCTCCATCTCAGCTAATTTGCTTGCCGTGAACGCATGCGCTAGTAGTTTTCGAACAGTTGTGTGATACGGCGGATCATTAAATACCAAACTGTTCGTGTGATGGATGTACAGCGGACTGTTGCCAAACTTTTCTTTGAATGGCTTTGTTTTTTCCGAAACCATCGACCGATCTCGATACACAGCCCGCACATCCTCATAGCGTGTGAGAAACACAGAGCCATCCGGGTTTCTATGCACGGGGGCGTGTTCGCGCAAGTTTGCTAACACAGAATATGGGGAATCAATGAAGGCACTGTTGATGGCGTTTAGGTCAAACGCTTTTGCGCCTTTTTCTGATGTGACCTTCGTATGGCCTTTTTCCATATTGCCTACGGTACACCGAATCTTGCCATAGTAACGTGAACATCACCCCTGATATTATAGCCAACGGTTGGAAGAATTTACAACGAACATGGATCCACTAAACCAATGACAAAAGCACTGTTTATTCATGGCGCCAAACGCGTCTCTGTGGAAGATCACAGTCCAGTTGAAACTAATGATTCCACGGTGCTTCTCGATATTGAAGCGGTTGGGGTCTGCGGAAGTGATCTGCATTATTACAAAGACGGAGGTATTGGTGGTGCTGTCATCAAGAAGTCGTTTGTGCCTGGGCACGAATTCAGCGGCACGCTAACGCAAGACGTTGCGGCCCTAAACCTTCAAAAAGGTGAGCTGGTGGCGGTTGATCCTGCCACACCTTGCCAGCAATGCGAATGGTGTGCGAAGGGCTACCATAATCTTTGTCCTAAGGTTAAATTCATCGGCGCACCGCCTTTTGATGGTGCCATGACTAAGCAATTGGCCGTGCCGTTAAGCGGTTTAGTTAAACTGCCCGCTAACCTGACTGCCGAACAAGCTGCAATGCTAGAGCCATTGGGTGTTTGTGTGCACGCCTATGATCTTGCCAAACCCAAACAGCGTGAATCGGTGGCTGTCATCGGTTGCGGAGGCATTGGTCTTGGAATCATTCAATTACTGCGCTACAACGGGGTGGAACACATTGTCGCTGTCGACCCACAGAAACATCGGGTAGAAAAAGCGTTGGCCGTGGGTGCCAACATGGCGAGTGAATCTTTGTCCGAAATTCACCAACACAGCGATGGCCGAGGATGCGATTTGGTGATTGAAGCAACCAACTCGCCGGATGGATTTTTACATGCGATACAAGCCTCCGCTATTGGCGGGCGAATCGTTTTGGTTGGCATTCCAGACGGTGATACCTATACACCCATTGAAGCTGCCGAAGCCCGTCGACGCGGCGTAGACATCCGATTCTCTCGGCGCATGGGAGATGTATACCCACGCGCCATCGAGCTAGTGAGCACAGGCGCGATTGATGTGGATACATTAATTACGCATCGATTCAATCTTGCAGACTCACCAAACGCTTTTCAATTGCAAGCCGACGAAGCGCCTGGCCTGATTAAGAGCATGATTTTGCCCAACCATTAGTCTTTAGGCTTTTGCCCGTAGCCTTTGAATAGCTCCACTACCGTTTCCATTTCATCGTCGGGCAGTACCACCATGTTGCCCGCCAATTTTGCGTAGTAATACTGTTTAGCCAGCGTTTCCAGTTCAACCGCTGTCCACATGGCGTTGTCTAAGTCTTTTCCACCCACCACCATGCCATGGTTAGCCAACAGACAGGCGGTTCTATCCTTCATTGCTTTCTTTATGTTCGCAGACAATTGCGAGGTGCCGAAGGTTGCGTACTTTGCACATTCAACCGTGTTGCCCCCGAATGCGCCAATCATGTAGTGCACAGCAGGAATGGACTCTCGCGCTATCGACAACACGGTAGAAAACATAGAATGTGTATGGATAACTGCATTCAAATCTGGCTTCGATTTTAAGATAGCACGATGAAAATGCCACTCCGATGAAGGCTTGTACGGCCCATCCCAAGTCAGCTTGCTGCTATTAATCGGCATGCTCGCAATGTCTTCCGCATTCAATTGCTCATACGGAACACCACTCGGGGTGATCAGCATCTGTTTACCAAATCGAGCACTGATGTTACCTGAGGTTCCTTGATTCAAACCCGTAGCGTTCATTTGCAAACATAGGTCGATTATCTTTCGGCGAAGTTCAAACTCTGTCATGTTTACCCTGTAGGTGCAGTTATTTAATTTTAAATTCTAATAAAGCTTGTGCCGTCGCTTGATCAGTAACCACATCGGTTAACAACCCTTTACTCAATACGGCAAACAGCGCCTCTACTTTACTGGCACCCGCAGACACCATTAAACGCCGAGGAATACGCAAAAAATCTTCGCCCGAGACACTCACAATGCGCTGATTGATCGAGTGATCAATGACATTGGCGTGTTTATCGATGTACAGTCCTAAAAAATTACCGACCGCGCCGGCTTGATTAGCGCTGTTATATTCATCCTCATCAATCAGACCGGCTTGCCTTATGGTGGCGCTATTAAGTCCACCGATACTCACAATCGCCAAATCGGCGGCAAGCGCACGATCGTATATTTGTCTAAACAAGTGCTGATCAATCATCAGCTTTCGAGAATCTTGTGAATCACACACAATCGGCGCAGGCAGATAAAAACACTCCGCACCCAATTTAAAAGCCAGCTGGGTCGATGCTTCAAAGCGATCGATGGATGAGCGCTGCGTGAGTGAGCCAAGTAGTGATACGACAGAGACGCCCGAAGTATTGACCTTATTCATTCGTTGAACAAGCGCTTTCAGCGTCACACCCCAGCCAAGCCCTAAGGTCATGTCATTTTTCACCAAACGCAGCACATGCTCGCTGGCTGCAATGGAGAGTTGATCGGCTAAGGTTATTTCATCGTTGGCATGGCTTAAACACACTTCAGCTGAATCTAGGTTAAACCGTGCGGCCAATTGTTCGGCTAACTTTACGTTCTCAAGCAGCGGTGAATTGACATGAATGGTGACGATGCCTCTTTCCCGCGCCTCAGCCAATAACCGGATGACCCTGGCCCGACCGATACCGAGTGAGGCCGCTATTTCTTGCTGCCGCATACCCAGCTCGTAATAACAACGCGCCACACGCACGGCCAGTTGTTCTGGCCAATCATCTCGATGTTCGGCCAGTTCGTCGTTCGGCACAGTCTGGTTTCGTTGAGTGGGCATGCCTTATCTTAAGCCTTTTTGATGCGTCATGGATACAAATGTTCTGCATGGCGAACAAATGTGTTGTCAAACACCATTCGCTGTGGCACGCTAACTCCCTACCTAAGCGTACACCGTGTATCGGCTGCAGGTTCTAAATGCGTCAAGTGCAAACTAATAAGGATCGATTGGGGCAACCTGTGACTAAACCCTTAATGAATCAACCCAGCACAAATCCGCGCTGCCACAAACGCAAAGAACCCGAGTGTTTTTAAATGGGTGAACCAGTCGTTATCGGACTAGACAGTTCCACCCAAAGCACCAAAGCCATTGCCTGGAATCGTGCCGGCACAGCCATTGCCGAAGGCCGAGCCGACATTCCCATGGACAATCCGCGATTGGATTGCTTTGAACAAAACCCAGTCGATTGGTGGTCTGCCGCTACCACCGCACTCAAAGCGTGTGCCGACCAAATCGATGTGAATGATATCGAAGGTATCGCCATTTCGAATCAACGCGAAACCATAGCCTTTTTGGATCAATTCGGTGACCCCACTTACCCCGCCATGGTTTGGTTAGATGAACGCAGTCGCATTGAAGTAGAAGAATTTTCAGAACACTTTGGTAGCGACAATATCCATCGCATCACCGGCCGACCTCCCGATATCACGCCGTGTTTATATCGCTTTCTGTGGATGCAAAAGAATGAACCTGAAGCGTTCAAAAATACGGCCGCTTTTGTCGACGTACAGGCCTATTTGATCAACAAATTATGCGGCGGTCCCTATCGCACCGGCTGGACCAGCGCCGACCCGATGGGCATCGTGGATATGGAGACCAAGGCTTGGTCTAAACCGTTACTGTCTGCCTTGTCCATTGATGAATCTCGCTTACCCGAATTGCATGCACCGGGAACAAAACTGGGCACCTTGTTGGATGAGGTCGCCACCCTCACTGGCCTGGCACCCAACACTCCGGTATACGCTGCCGGTGGTGACGGCCAGTGTGCAGGCCTCGGTACCAACTGCACCGTCCCTGATCGCGCATACATCAACCTAGGCACCGCCGTGGTGTGCGGCATCTGGTCACCAAACTATCACTATAATCGAGCGTGGCGCACTGAACTGGCAGCGCAAGGGGAAGGCTACATTTACGAAAGTTGCCTGCGCTCCGGTGCCTTTTTAATCAATTGGTTCGTCGAACAATTTGTCTCACATGGCAAAGCCGACAGCTCAGTGTTTGAAGCGTTAGAAAAAGCTGCCTGTGATATTCCCATCGGCTGCGAAGGGCTGTTAATCCAACCCTACTTCTCAGGCGTGATGAACCCCCACTGGGATCCATCCGCACGTGGCGTTATCTTAGGTTTAAGTGGCAGCCATACCCCCGTGCACATCTACCGAGCCCTACTTGAGGCGATCACGATAGATCAGATCATGGGCGTCACTGAGATGGAACGCGCCGCTAACCAACCTGTCAGTCATTTCGTGGCGATTGGCGGCGGTGCTAACAGCCCGCTTTGGCGTCAAATGTTAGCCGATGCCTCGGGCAAACCCGTACATATAAGCAACACCATCGAAGCATCCGCACTGGGTGCCGGCATGGTAGCCGCTTATGGCGCGGGTTGGTTTAACAGCATCACCGATGCCGCCAACGAGATGGCTGGTGAAACCACCGCCATCATGCCCGACCTCACCATGCAAAGTACCTACTCCGAACTACTGGGAATTTATCGAAAGATGTTCCATGCAACAGCAGATTTGAATCGAGAAATGCTCTCATTCGCAGCGAAGCAGAAAAAAACCACATGACCGACCACACCGGTGTATTGCAGGAACTAGTCGACGGCACTTGGCGCGAACCAGGCAGCAATACGCAGTACGATATCGGTATAAAGAATATCGTTATACGCGAATCTTTGGAGGGTCAGGAAGCGCAACTCATCGCAGACTTGTATCAGAACAAGAAAATTACCATCGTGTCTGATCCATTCACTCACGCAGCCTACGGGCAACGAATTTTTAACGCACTAACTAAAGACAACAGTAATCAAGTTTCTGAATTTGTCTGGCAAACCGCACAATGCTCTGACCGTGGTGTGGCCGAGGTGCAAGCCGCCACCAAAGACGCTGAGGTATTAATTGCTGTTGGCTCCGGCACCATCAACGATTCGGTTAAGTACGCCTGCTTTCTCGATGACAAGCCCTACTCGGTTTTTGCCACATCCCCGATGAATGCCTTCACCACCGGCACGGCCTCAGTCTCGTTTGGTGGTTTTAAAAAATCCATCTCATGCCGAGGAGCGGAAGGGATTTTCTTCGACCTGGCCATACTCAGTGCCTGCCCACCCCGATTAATATCAGCGGCGTTTGCCGATGTAATCTGTCGCACCACAGCGCAGGTGGACTGGCTTATGTCACACATTTTGTTTGACACGTTTTACACCCAAACCCCTTACACGCTGCTGGCCTATGATGAACCCGATATGATTGCAAACGCTGAGCGAATGTTATCGGGAGATACCAAAGCCCTGGGTATGCTGACACGCATATCAGCGATCATGGGCTTAGGTACACGCTTTAACAATACTACCCACAGTGGCAGTATGGCAGAGCATCAGATCTCGCATTACATCGATATGTTCGCCGGCGATAAACACCCCAAAAGTTCGCACGGTGAGCAAGTGGGGGTGGCAACCATCACGATGTCGCATCTACACAACCATGTGTTGACGAATGCAACGCCACCAGTGATGAAAGCGACTCACATTCCAGAATCCTATTTACTGGAAAAGTTCGGCTCTGATATCGGCAACAACATGATTGAGCAAACCAAAATTAAAGCCCTTACCGATGCTTCCGCAGATGCGCTTAACCAACGATTTGCCGATGAATGGGATTCCATTAGAACCCAGCTGCAAGCTGCGATGTTGCCCTACGATCAACTCAGCAGCGCCATGGCGGCCGCTGGCTGCCAACTCACGGCAACCGATCTTGAGCTCGACACCGACTTCTACTTAGAAGCGGTGCAAGGCGCACGTTTTATCCGTGACCGATTCAGCATGTTGGATGTCATCGACGACAGCGTTGGCTTGGCATCAGTCACCGATTCCTTACCACTGTAAAAACCGTTTCGTGAAAACAAAACCGTCGATAATCGCAACGAAGCTACAATCATGCACATCGTAGTCTTGGGCGCTGGAGTGATGGGCAGCGCACTGTGCGTTCCAGCCGCTGCAAGCACGCCACAACAAAAAACAAAGAGTGTCACGTTAGTGGGTTCACCACTGGATGAGGCCATCATTGAATCCATCAACGCATCCCGCCATCACCCTACACTGGATGTGCATCTACCTGAAGCCATCACAGCGATCAGCCACAAGCAATGCGATGCCACGCTGCTGCAATCGGCTGACTTGATCATTCTCGGTGTAAGCAGCGCCGGTATCGGCTGGGCAATCGAACAAATTCGCAGCGCGCAGGCAACACCGAAACTGCTAAGCCTGGTGACTAAAGGCTTAATGGAAAATCCTGTACCCAGCTTGCCACCGTTAACCTACGCGCACACACTGCCCAATGAATTGAATATGGACGCTAACAAGGTTGTGGGCATAGGTGGGCCGTGTATCGCACGTGAGCTGGCGCTAAACATACCCACCCGGGTGATATTCGGTTCAAAAGACATTCAATCTTGTGACGTCATGCGCAGCGCCTTTCAAACCGATACCTATCGTATTAAGACCACGACTGATATAGAGCAGTTGGAAGCTTGCGCTGCATTGAAGAATTTTTTATGCATCGGTGTCAGTGCCATGCTCGGTGCACATCCATTAAACGACAGCCATGCGAAAAATCCTGTCGCCGCATTATTTAATCAAGCCGTGCTGGAATTACGTGTGCTCAGCGAATGGATCGCACCCTCCCCCCAATCAACGCAACCAGACATCACCGCCTTCGATCTAGCTGGCTTGGGCGATTTACACGTAACCGTGGGCGGTGGCAGAAACAGCCGCTTGGGCAACTACCTAGGTCAAGGGCATACGCTGGATTCCGTGTTAAACAATCAAATGTTGAATGTCACCGTCGAAGGCGTTGATACCGGCAAACAACTCCATTCGGGCGTCGTCTCTGCCTGTGAAACGGGCACATTAAATGGCGACCACATACCGCTAACACTGGCAATTCTTCAGTGCATTCACTCTCGCGGTGCATTCGAATTTGACTTTACTCGCTTACCGGGTTAACTGATTCAACCTTCACGGTTATATTTTTTATCCACCTCATTGATCGCCTCAACGTTCGATGCCGAACGGCCCTGCACATCAAACGATTCTTTTAAAAACGATTCAGCAATCAGTTTAGCCAGCTCGGTACCGACTACCCGTGCGCCCATGGTTATGATTTGTGCGTTGTTCGACAGCGCAGCACGCTGTGCGGAATAACAATCGTGGCAGAGCGCTGCACGTATGCCAGGCACTTTGTTAGCGGCGATAGACACACCAATGCCTGTACCGCACACAAGAATCGCACGATCGAAATCACCGGCCATAACTTGGCACGCCACCCGGTCGGCAAGATTTGCATAAAACGCATCAGGACCCGTAGAAGTGTGCGAGATTTCCGACACCTGGTACTGTTTTGAAAGGTGG
>CALGLE010000021.1 GCA_937930305.1 uncultured Granulosicoccaceae bacterium
AGAATTACCCAACGTGCAGAGCACTGAGGACATTGATGCGCTGATGCCTTGGGCGGTCACGCCCGATGAGATTGCACGCCGCTACGCGGCCTACCCAACACCTTAAACTAATACGCCTGCATTAACAGACTCTGACGCTGATTGATACCTGTAGCCGATGAGGCGCTTACTCCGTATCCTTCGTCATCACGGTTTTCTCTGTGGCTATATCTTCCTGACAACCAATTGTGTAAACCCCCGCAAACCGTTCGCCGATGCGATCACTTTCTGCTTCATCAACAGGGCTTTCTGTTTTTTGGGGTTCGCCGGCCAATGCCCAACTCCCTACACAGCCCAACGCAAGCAACAACAGAAGCGTGTTTATGTAAAAACGCATAAATAGGAACCCGTATTTAGATGGCTACACCAATGCACCGATTGCAGTTATGATACAACAAGGTTGAAAAAAACCTAAGCTATTTGATGCAGAGTAGTTTCGATGCAAGCTTACGGTTTTAAATAATATTCTTTGTTGAATGTCTACTTTGCCGGACCAAGCAGTCTATCGCCTATGCTGTATTGGGACGGCAAGAGCTTGCCCATAGCGGTCTTTGGATGCCCTGATATTAGAGTTCTATTAGCTTCCAACTTTCTGCACTGCACTCAAATGTCTCATCCCTGAAATAAAAAAGGTAGTGAATAGACGCAGTATATGATTCGTCGATGTGAATCCAATCACTCACCGTATCAAGTTGTAGCTCGCCAGTCAGTTGATAAAATTCGCCCCAGGGAATTTGACGCCCAAACCGGCATTGCCCCATGGCCCAACCCTCGTCATTGGTAAATCCGAGCCGATATTGCGAACAATTTAAAAATTCAAGTTGTAAAGTGTCTTCGTCATTTTGACTCTACATGTCAGTGGAAATATTTGGGGCATACGCTGCTCCGCATTTATAAACTAAAATAGACTCAATACGTCCCATAGCACTCATTCGCTGAATTACGCTAGATCCGCTTTAGATCGCCAAAAAAGTAGCATTGTAAAGCGGTGTTATCTTCGGTTGTCGTCCAATGTAAAAAAGGAAAATAGCATGAGCTGGCAAAAAATCGTTCTAACATTAGCTTGGGTAATTTTTCTACTGGTGTTCGTAGGGGCGTCCTTTTTTTAACCTCAGTATTAATGACCGGATTGGGGACTTCCGAGTACGCCTTGATCTTGCTCAGAAGCACCGAGATCTTGCGCTATTCAATCTAGCCATCGATAGTAAACTTCGTGGCAGTGATCTTGTTAAAATCAAGGTTAGCGATATTTCAAATGCCGGGTTCATTTCAATGCGCGCTATGGTTCTTCAAAAGAAAAAGAATAGAGCCGTGCAATTCGAAATTACCGAACAGACCCGTAAAGCCGTTAGTAACTGGATTGCCTTTGCTCAACTTTCAAGTTCGTCTTATCTATTTCCTAGCAGGTTATAGGCGTGCTCTTATCTGTCGACAAGACAGTACGCAAGAATCGTGGATTCATGGGTTGAGCAGATTGGCCTAGACCCCAGCGCCTATGGAACGCATTCCTTGCGTCGCACAAAACCAACGTTAATCTAAAAACGCACGAAGAATTTAAGGGCCGTACAGTTGCTTCTTGGGCATACTAAGCTTGAAAGCACGGTCCGATACTTGGGTATTGAGGTCGATGATACGTTGGAGATCGCCGAACATACCGTAATTTAATCTGGAGCAGGTTTGCTAGTTGAATCGGGGATTGGCTCTGGGCCAGCGATATCTGCAAGTCAGATCAAGATTGAATCAGTGCTCGATGCCATTTTATTTCCTGAGCCGCCTCAAGGTGCCGGTGTTTATCAAATTGCACACTAAATAGGCCGCCGATGCCGGCCTACCCATTATTTCGCCGTGGCTGCTTGGGAGAAGCTGCTGAATAGGGGAGCACAGCCTCATGCGCTGGTGACATGACAAGATCAGTCTAAAGGATCTGTGGCTAGCCATCCATGCTGGTGCTTAGGTGGTGTATTATTGCACCAAGTAGATTTTCAGCGAGTGAGCCATGCCACGACAAAGCATTTCGTTTACAACGCCCAATGAAGCTTGGCTTCAAGAGCAGGTTGAGAATGAAGAATACACCTCCAAAAGCGAGGTCGTGAACGACCTTATTCGAAAGGCGCGTGAAAACGAGTACATTCGAAATAAATTAATCAGCGCAGAGCAGGGCGATTTTTCAAAGCTAACGCGCGATGAAATCCTGGCTAAAGCCAGGGCAGCGCTTGGTAACGATGCCGAACTTTAAACTCAGCGATACTGCTGAGGCTGATCTTATTCGTATTTATCATTGGGGATTTGAACGCTACGGCCAAACCCAAGCTGACGAGTACTTCTCCGCTTTCTTCGATCATTTCGAACAGCTTGCTGAACAACCACTTTCTTTCCCTGTCACCGAAGTTCGCGAAGGATATCGTCGAAGCGTCTGTGGCTCTGATAGCGTGTATTACCGAATCAATAGCGGGACGGTAGAAATCATGGCAATCATCGGGGCTCAAGATGCTGACCAATGGCTTTAAAATGATGGCACATAACGGCACGAAGCGGTCGTGCGACTGGCTTCAATTTAGTTGATTTTATAGGACGGTAAACTTCTTCATTTGAAACACATTAAGCTCAACAAAAAGGTACTTTCGTTTCTATTGATAGCAGCTGTCGCTCTAACGTTGCTTGCAGCTAAAGCAATTCCTACAGGAATGTTGATAATCTGGTGGGAACGATTGTTCAGAAAACTGCTGCACCGGGTGGTGCTGGCAATGTGCGTACTATTATCTGCGATGTGAACGGAAATCTGGTTCGTGTCAGATATGACTGGGATGCATCGACAGTAATCGGTGATCAGGTAAATTTGTTGCGACGGGAGCGAGTGTTCTGGGGCCAATATATCGGCTAGATTTAGCTTCGAACACGGATTTATAGGAGCTAATACCGTTTACGAAGTTTGTCTGCAGCGGCGACACAGCGGAAGTACAAGTTCAGATGTAGTCCTACACCGGCTGTCACATCAAGTACTGACTTTTGCAGATGAGCACACGCTCATCCCCTTCCGACGACAACTCGGCGTGAGTTAAAGCGCTGGTAAATTCCAGCCAGTGCGTAAATCGACCGTTGCTTCTAGTCGTTCAAAGATCTTAAACAGTCCATAAGACGTTCTTTCAAAGAAAATCAAATCTTCTTGAATCTTTTCCACAGTAGGCATGCTGTTTAATCGCTGCATCAACTCATGTGCTTGGTTCGTGTAAGTGTTGTTTTCTTTGAAATCGAAGCTTTCTGTCATAAAGGGGTGTGCGATCCAATGGGTAAATTCAGCAAGCGAATCTCTCATATCAGAATTAAGATCAGTTGAAATGACCATTCCAATACTTTCATAGGTTTTCAATGTGTGATCAATATCCCCATTGCAAATACTGGCTAATAAACTGGGAAGATGTTCAACAAACTGATTGCTGAATGTTTTGATACAACCGAAATCGATTAATCCAACACGCCCGTCTGGCTTGAATAAATAATTCCCTGGATTGGGATCTGCATGGATACGCCCGTGCTTAATGATGGAATTCCTGAATAGGGATTGCAATCTCTGTGCGGCTTGGTTGCGTACTGCTTGAGAAGGTTTTGTTTCTAGCCATTGATCGATATGCACACCGGTCAAAAGCTCGGTTGTGATCACGCGGTTAGAGCAATAATTCTCGTACACGCAAGGTACTTGAATGCCGTCAATCTGTAAGTTATTGGCAAACCATTGTGTGTTCTCAGCTTCTAAGAGGTAATTGGTTTCTTCCTGCAGTCTGGACTCCACTTCCGTGATGGCATTGTCCAAGACCTCTTTGGTAGGCCTTGTCGATTTTGGTAAAAGATTTATACCTTGTGGGGCAATTTTCCTCAGTAACTTAAAATCGCTTTCTATGGTTTGGTGAATGCCCGGGTATTGAATTTTTACAGCGACTGATGTTCCGTTGTCTAGTTCAGCTTGATGCACTTGCCCTAAACTGGCAGCAGCTATTGCTTCGGGGTCAAAGCATTTGAACAATTTGTCTGGGCGAGAACCAAATTCATTTTCTATGACTTTGCCTACCAATACGCGATTTAGAGGGGGCACTTGGTGGTAAGACTTTGCCAATTCTTTTCGTACACGTTCAGGTAACAGTTCTGTTTCCATGCCGAGAAATTGTGCAAGCTTAACGGCGGTACCTCGAAGCTGCGTTATGGCTTTAAATAATAGCTCTGCTTCTGAATTCAGTTGTTCTTGATCTGCAGCCTCACTATTTTCATGGCTTAAAAATGGCCGCTTAGCTTTGGTTTTTAATTTCCCTAAACCGATTTTTACAGCGGTTGAGCCCACAACGCTGCTACGTGCAAGTTGAGAACGAGGAACTGTGCTCATGCCTCACCCCCCATAAACTTGCGTTTGGCTGCCATGATTTCTGGATCAGCAAATAGATTTTCTAAGCTGTTCATATGCTGCAGCACATGAGTTCTGAATAAAAAGGAAAACATATCCAGAGTTTTCCCTACGACACCGCCAATAAGTAACTGACCCACAATTTCAGAACTCTGATCAAGCAGCTTTGTGGTGTTGGCAAATTCGTCTGAAGTGTCTTTTAACCAGTAAGCCAGAATAGCGGTTTCATAATCCCAGAATAATCGAGGTAGTAAGTCTTGGTAGGGCTGTTCGGGTATTTCACCGGCTTCAATTGAGGCGTCCAGTAAATCGGTGAACATGCGTTTGGATAGATTCTTAGTTTCCGATAGAAGCTCATTGCCGGTTGCTGGGGATGCAAAGGTATATGAGAAAACCTCAGTTAAAAATTCGCGTGCGGGAAGCCATTTGGTCAGCTTGGTTTCGGTCATTTGATGCAGTTGGTCACGCAAACTGTATTCATGAAAATCTTCGATGGACATCAATTCGTCCATGACCTGTTGCTGCACATGTTCGCAGTAGCCGTATAGCAACTTTTCTTTCGTTGAGAAATAGTTGTAAATGGTGGCGTCGGCGACATCAGCGCGCCGGGAGATCTCGCGCATGGAGGCCTTTTCAAACCCCTTTTCGGATATCACATCGACCGCGGCTTCCAACAATCGAATGCGAGTCTGCTCTTTAACTTTTTTGCTGATTTTCATGAGCGATCCTTGATATTAGTTACATATTAAAATCAATATATCGGCCAATAATATATAGCAATTACACATAAAAAGGATCGCTCTGGCTCTTTGTTTGTAAAATATTCTTTATCTCTTTGTTTTTAATAGAAAATATGTGAATTCACATAGCTTGTTTAGGGCTGACACTCGAGCTGGGTAGGCTCGGCGCGATCAACCAAAAAGTCCGCGGTCCCTGGGCCGCCGATAAGTCAGAGCAAAATTTGGATTGGAGAACACCCATTAAAGCGAAAATTAAGTGGTTCACTTGCAATTTATATTGGCTAGGTGTGCTTCTAGTTTGCAGCGGCTCGGCTTTTTCCGAAGGAATTTACAGTCGGCCAATAATGGATAAAGAAATCCAAGCGTTAAGTGAAGCCTTTGTAGAAGAGCATTCATTGCCCGGTGTGGTGATGGCCATTGCACAGTTGGATCAACCGTTGAGAGTGGGGGTAGCGGGTGTACGAAAACGTAAAAACACCGCACCGTTTTCCATGCAAGATCAAATTCACTTGGGTTCCAACACCAAAGCGATGACGGCAACCTTGGCAGCTCGTTTGGTTGAACAACAAAAAATACGCTTTGATTCCACGATTATCGAAATTCTGCCTCAGTTATCAAATGACATACATAAGCAATATCACGCGGTTACGCTTGAGCAGTTGTTAACTCATCAAAGCGCTATGCCAGCAAACCCGAAAGATTGGTGGGTTGATCACGGTCAAGCTGTCAGCGACATTCGCTGGACAATCGCCACAACAGCGTTGAAGAAGAAGCCAAAGTTTTCGCCGGGTGAAGACATTCTGTATTCCAACTTGGGATATATGATTGCGGGGCTGATGCTCGAAGCGGTTGGCGATGCTACGTGGGAGGTGCTTATTGCCCAAGAAGTGTTTACACCTATGGCCTTATGGTCGGCGGGCTTCGGCCCTCCCGGCAATGCGGATGATGTCAGTCAGCCGTGGGGGCATCGGCGCGATTGGAAGGGAAGCTATATTCCAAAACACATCGATAACGCACCACCGTTAGGCCCTGCTGGGCGTGTGCACATGAACATTCATGATTGGGCAAAGTTTGTTATGGCGCATCTATCAAACGGACGAACACTCAATGATGAATCTTATCTTTCTGATCAATCATGGGATTATTTGCACACGGCTGTGAAGGATAAATTTGCACTGGGGTGGATGGTAGTAGAGCGTGGATGGGCGAAAGGAGAAACCTATACTCACTCGGGTAGCAATACATTTTGGTACGCCACGGTGTGGGTTGCGCCGAAATTAAAACGGGCTTATTTTGTTGGCACTAATGCAGCCGGTGGCAAGGTGGCTACCCATGTGGACAAGGCTGTGGGAAACCTTATTGGTTTGTGAATTACAATATTTTTAGGCGTATTGTATTGAGTTTGGGCAAGCTATCGTTTGATAAATCGAAGCAAGAACACACCAATAAATGCCATGGACGACACTGCACTTGCCACATAGGTCATAGCCGCCGCAATTAACATGGACTTTGCACCCGCATAATCTTTTTCATCCACCAAGTTTAGGCGTTGTAATTCCTCCAAGGCGCGTTTGCTGGCATCAAACTCAATGGGCAAAGTCAGCACAGGCATAAGCACACCAATACCAATCAGTAACAAGCCGATGTTCATTAGCATGGGGCTGCCTAACACGCCACCGCCGATGGACAACACCAACCCCGCTTGATTGCCAAGAGCGGCTAACGGCATCATGGCGGCCTTCGCTTTTAACATGGCGTAATTTTCTTTGTCTTGCAGTGCGTGACCACATTCGTGAGCGGCGACAGCGATGGAGGCTACAGAGGCTTCATTGTTGATCGATTCGGACAATCTCATCTTGTCCTGGCTAGGAATGTAGTGATCGGTCAACATCCCTTGAGAAACTTCCAATTGAACGTGTTGTAAATCGTTGGAATCTAGTATGTGGCGAGCCACTTGATGCCCATTGGCACCCACCGCATTGGGCACAGCCCCCCAGCGTTGATAGGTACGAGTCATCCAAACTTTAACTAGCCATGAGGCTGCAAACGTTCCTAAGATGACAAGGAGCAACATAAATTTTCGCCTTCTTCACTATCTTGTTAAGCCCCAGATTGGTGGGCTGGATGAGCGTGTGTGGATGCCGTTATTGTAAACACGTAAACTGTTACTCGCCCCAACAAACGGTAATTTCTGCACAATGTTGATTGTTTCTACCCCTCCAAACTGGAATTGAACCCCTGTGAAAATCGTGATGATTACATCGGGTATTGATGATCTTTCTCGGCAGTTTCACACGCTGCCAGGAACCCCCATTGCGATAATTGACCTTGACGACTGGTCGGTAACGAGGCGACTAAAAATGCTGGTGCGTTCTTGTGCCGGTTTGGTTTTTAAAGATCGCTATGACAGCATAAAAGACTACAGTGGCAAAGCGGGGCTTCGCTATTTCGCGGTTGATAGGAATGAGAAAGCGCAAATAGAATCGATCTTGTTGAATGTATCAGCGGATATGGTCATAACCTATCGCTGCCCGATCATTCCAACTCGCTACTTAACAGGCTTGCCGCACGGGGCCATCAACTTGCACAGCTCCTTGCTTCCGGCTTTTAGAGGGGGTGATCCTCTGTTTTGGCAAGTGCTTAACGGTGTGGAAGAAACCGGTGTCACCGTGCATCGCTTGAGTGATCAGGTGGATGCGGGGCCCATTCTTAAACAGGTCGTGGTGCAACGACCAAAGAATGTATCAGAAGCCGAACTCGCCAACTTCTTAACCATCGAACAAGGCCTGCCAGCACTACGCGATACCGTACAAGCCATTATTGATGACACCTTGGTGCCTATGGTTCAGCCTGATGAGGTAGACGCACCGGCAGCGCCTAACGGTGCAAGATCACGCTGGCGGGAGTTGGCAAACGAGAGGGGATTGGGTGCGACTGAACGGGAAGACTTAGCTTGTTTTCTGGGGAAGAAATAAAAAAAGCGATCCGCACAGTGCGGATCGCTTTGATCAATCAGGCGTTTACAACCGCCGTTTAATGCAATGGATTGACTTAGTTAAAAACCATTCGAGTGGCTTCAACATCCACTTCCACACGACGGTTCATTAGGCGACCCGCTTCGGTGCCGTTGTCATCGATAGGGCTGGATTCGCCCATGCCAACGACAGAGATTGCTGCATCGGGGTAGCGTGCTGCTAATAGGTCTGCAACCGTTTGTGCGCGACGTTCTGATAACGCTTGGTTGTATTCATCGGATCCGCGATCATCGGTGTGACCTGTCACTGTCATGGCTTGGATGTTTTTGAACTCGGCCAATTTGCCCAGAAGAGAATTCATGGCTTGGCGGCCTTCGCCAGTTAATGCTGCAGAATCGGTTGCGAATTGCGCCTGACCTTCCAGGGTTAGCATTTCTACTTTGCCCACAGGTTCAGCCGGTTCAGCAGGTTTTTCAACTTCCGCAACTTCTTCTTTCACTTCTTCTACGGCGTCTTCAATACCTTCACAGGCATTGATTTGATTGTCTTCAGACCAAGTGCCTGAGCGCAAGCAGCCGTCGAGACCTGTGGTGATGACGTTGTCACCGCTTTTCAAATAGCCCCCACCTTCGGCTGGGATATTGTCGGCGTGGGCTAGGGCACTGCCTGCTGCGATCAGAAGGCTGGTACCAAACAAAGTTGAACGAATAATCATGTGTGTTTGCTCCAGAAAATAAAGGACTTGGGGAGTGGTCACTCAACAGACCGCAGGTTTTCTTGCATTGTACGGCTTTTTTACAACAAAAAAAAAGGCCCGGAAAACTATCCGGGCCTTTCTTCAACTCAAGTTATCCAGAAAAATTACTCTGAAATACTTTTTGCTGTTACTTCGATTTCAACGCGGCGGTTGGCTTGACGGCCTTCAGCTGTGTCGTTGGTATCGATTGGGCTGGACTCACCAGCACCGGCACTCGATACTGATACACCTGGGTACGCAGCTTCTAGGAAGGCCGCAACCGTGGCTGCACGTCTTTCTGATAGCGCTTGGTTGTAGTCTTCGGATCCCGTTGAATCGGTGTGGCCTGTGACCGCCATGGATTCAATTTCTTGGAAGTTGCCCAATCGAGCCACCAAGTCGGTTAGTGCAGCTTCGCCTGCCGCATTCAATTCGTGTGAATTGGTTGCAAACAAGGCTTCGCCACCCAAAGTCGCCATGGTGATGGTGGGTTCTTTTGGTGCAGGCTCTGGTTCTGGAGCAGGCTCAGGCTCTGCTTCGGGCTCAGGTTCTGCCACAGTTTCTTCAATGCCTTCACAAGCGTTGATTTGGTTGTCTTCAGACCAAGTTCCGGAACGTAGACAGGTGTCAATGCCGGTACGTACGGCGTTTCCACCTGCGCTGATGTTGCCTGAACCGTCAGCGGCTTCGATAGTGCCATCGGCATCGTGTGCCAGTGTCGTGCTGCTTGCTGCCAGCAGGATCGCTGCCGAGCTCAGCGTCAATAAAGTTTTGTTCATGTAGGGCTCCCACAAAAATGTTACTGGTTAAGTCAATTCAAAAACGGGACGAAGGCTCGATTGCGCCACTGAGCGCCCCCGAATGCCCGACCGTCTCCGATCGGACTCTCACCTGATCCATCTATACAGCGCGCCGATTCGGTGACCGAAGCCGAACACACTTGTTGTATTTTTGTCATGTATAGCGGTTGTTGACTAGATTGTAAACACAATCCGCACATTTCTGTGTGAAAAAAACAACAGTCAAGCCAGCAGTAAAGCCGCTTTACATTAGATAAGATAGTCTAGAAGACACGATTTACCACACCCAAGGACTCGGGATGTTAAGAACTTCGGCCTGGATGGCCAAATTAACTGAAATTCGCCAGATAATTGGCGATTACCGCTGCATTATTTGTACCCGACGATGCGCTTCTGAACCCGCAATCTGCGCTGGCTGTTTAGCCATACTTCCGTGGCTGGAACCCAGTGTTTGCCTGCGCTGTGGGGCTATGAGCACGGAAATGTGCAGCGCCTGTTCCACCCACGAAGACCCGTTCAAGCATCGGTTGGCCGTGTTTGATTACGCTTTCCCAATGGATGCCTTGCTGAAGCGGTTTAAATATCAAGAAAAACGCGCTATTGGTCGTAATCTGGGCTTAATGCTGGGTTCGATTGCTGTTCACCAAGACATACACCGTGGCATGGATCGATTACTTCCTATCCCTTTGGCTTGGCCTCGGCGGCGTTCCCGTGGATTTAACCAAGCCGCAGACATTGCAGAGGCGTGCAGTGAAGTAACCGGGATCCCTTGGTCTGATCAACTTTTAAACAGAACAGAAGATACGCCTCGATTGGCAGGATTGTCGCCAGTTGAGCGACGATTTGCGCTGCTGGGTTCGTTTACAGCCAGTGATGCTGTCGCCGGAGAGCACGTTGTTCTGATTGATGACGTCTTAACCAGTGGTGCCACGTGCTTAGAGCTGGTGCGAGAATTAACCGATAGAGGAGCTGCATCCGTGAGCGTGTGGACAGTGGCTCGCACGGTGGCCGGTGTTGAAACCCTAGCCGACTAATAATCGTTTCACAGCCTTGGAGGACTCGGGTTGGTTGGGGTGTGATGATGCGCTCGATTGCAAGTGCTCCAGTTCGCTGAGTAAGCTATGGCGTGTTTCTCCCACTTTGGCTATGCCGCTCAAGATGTGTTGATCGGTTTCTGCTAAAGCATCCTCAAGCCCTTGTGTGAACCCGCGACGGGCCGCTTCCACACGTGAGGGTTTGACTTTTTTGCGCAAAATCGTCGGCACAAGCCAGGCCAACCCAGTCAGCATGGCCGTGTGCAGCGCGAAGTTTATTCCCAGATACTGCAAGCCGTTGCCCGTGCTTTGAGCGAATCCGTTTATGAGCTTATAACCTGCCCACCCTAGTACCGCTAACGGCAGCAAGGTTGCCAGCCAACCCAGAATGGAATACAACGCGCGTTGCCAGGTTTCACCCGGTTGTCGCAGAGACGCTTGCAGTGCTTCATTGCTCATTTGTTGAAGTCGGGCTGGCAGTTCAGCGCGTCGGCGTGCCAGGGTGGCGGCCAAGGCATCGGTGTGAACATTTTCGCCCCGCGCCTCGTGAACGAAATCGGCGACAGCGTCATCGATGCGTTGCAAGGTGGCCTCATCCAATAAGGCTTGATGAGCGATGTTGGTTGATGTGCTGGCTGTGTTTTCTGTTTGCTGATGGCTGAGTACTTTTTGTCCGATACCCGGTAGCCAGCGCAGCCAAAACGGGGCATGCGGGTCAGCGTATTGGTCGGCCAGATTCGGTATTTGCCATTGGAGCGCTTGGGTGATTTCGTCTCGGTGCCTGGCCCAATGCGATTGCCACAACGATTGCCAGCGATCGAGCAGTGCGGTGTCTCCCAGTGATTGCTGAAGCCCGGTGGCTGTTTTTTTAATTTCCCCTAAGCGTTGGAAAACGCCTCGTTTCTCTAATTCGCCAATTAATTGCTGGTCAGCGAGTGCTCGAACGGTTTCATCAAACTGTTGGAAGTCGTCGTTAACCGCGGGTTTGTCTGGGTTGCAGTCTGTACAAAACAGCAGCGGATTTTCTAATCCTGCGCTTTGAAGTAGGGCTTGGAAGTCTTCGCGTTGAATCGGATCGCCTCGGTCCCAATGGTTGATAACAAATAACCACGCATGCCGTTGGCCATATTTTTGTAACAAACGCCAGCCTTCGTCATCGCGATAACGTTCCGGGCTAACGACGTAAACCAGCACATCAATATAAGGCAGCCATTGTTCCACCAACGTTCGGTGACTGGTTTCCACGCTGTCAAAATCAGGCATGTCTAGCCACAACACGGAGGCGTAGTGGTCGTTGTGGTGCATTGCGGTGCGCAGTTTTTCCATAGGAAAATCTGCCGGCAGTCGATCCACCCTGACTGAGGTGTGCACGTAGGCGGTGATGTCGGTAGATGTGGGGCGTTCAGCGCTGGCGCGGGCGATGGCTTCGCCGGCCAAACGATTCATGAGTGAGCTTTTGCCCACACCGGTGCCGCCAAAAAAACCAACCACCAGCGGACGATCAGGGCCTGCAAACAATTGGCTTGGGGTCGCCGAATTAACGCTCTTAACCCGTTCGAGCGCATCGGGTGCTAACCAGCCTGCGTTGATTGCCTTCGATGTCCAGTCCAACAGGGCTGTTTGAGTCGTATTGAGAAGGTCCGTCATGGCTACGAATTAGACCACGACTGGCGCGCCTTCGCTCGCGTTACACTAGGCGCAGGTTGTAAGAAACCATCAAATCCACTCGATACACATAACTGTTCACTGACAGAGGCTGATCATGATTAAAGCAGGCGACACCATTCCTGACGTATCCCTAAAGCAAATGGGCGCTGACGGACCACAAGATGTCAATCTAACCGACTATTGCGCGAATCGAAAAGTGGTCTTATTCGGTGTGCCTGGGGCTTTCACACCCACGTGTTCAGAAACGCATCTGCCAGGATTTGTACAAGCTCAGAAAGACTTAGCTGGCAAGGGCGTTGCCGCGGTTGGCTGTATATCCGTTGCAGACTTTTTCGTGATGAATGCCTGGGGCAAAAGCACGAACGTTGGCGAAGCGGTTGATATGCTGGCGGACGGAAATTCCGAGTTCACGAAAAGCGCAGGCTTAGAGCTGGATTTGAGTGCATTTGGTTTGGGAACACGCTGTCATCGCTTTGCCATGGTGGTGGATAACGGTGTCGTTACATCCATCGCGGTGGAAGAAAATTCTTCCGAGGCCACGGTGTCAACTGCGGAATCGGTGTTGGCAAGTCTTTAGTTTGTTGTCAACGTCGTGTGCAGTTAGCTTGGGCTTTTAGTCAGCGAATGTTGATTTTGCGATAAGTCGTTTAAATCTAGGCCTAACAGTTCGCGGTTGTCCATGCTGTTAGGTAAATTATGCAGCGCAGCCCCCAGCACACCGGCAAATATTTTCTCCTGAACCTCGGTGCGTTGTTCGCGTTTTAAATCGGCTTTCACCGTGGACATGTAACGCCCGAGTACCGATTCGGTGAGCAAGGTGGTAACCGATAACATGGCTGGCGCCACCAATAAGTCGGTGGCGGCAAGTCCACCAGATTTAACGGCGAGTGCCACTGCAGCTGCATCGGTTGTCACACGGGCGGCACGCAATGAATTGAGTAACGCGGGTTGGGTTTCTAGCTGCTGGTAAAGGCGTTGAGCCGCGGCGTCAATGCGTGGTTCAAAATCTTCCCGATATTGTTCGGCAGATGCATCAAAAGATTGTGCTATGGAATTTTTTTGACGTTTTAGTTCGTGACCGAGTGCTTGCCACCATAGAGCTTGCTCGGGTAACTCCTGCTGAGCGTCCACAGCCACACCTTGGAGTTTGGTGAGTACGTGGGCTTGCACGCTGGAGAGCACATCACGCTCTAAATTGGCGGGTGGTGCGTTAGCCGCATCTCTTCGTACGGCACTCATGCCCAGGCCAAACAATTTACGCGCTGGCCAAGTCACCAATTCTCGCGTTTTTTGTAAGGATGCTGCAATGCCAGGAAATTCTAAAAGGGTGAGTAATTCTGCCAATGCCCGGTTAAAGGTATCGTTGCGAGAATCATCATCGAGGTAACGCGATTCGTACTGTGAAAACGCATCTTCTACCGCGTCATTAACGGCCTCAACCCAGGTGTCGTGCGCGCTGCGTTCGTGCATGGCAGGTTCAATCCAACGAGACCAATTTTCATCAATAAATTGACTGATCGCGGGTTGTAATAATGTTCTGTCATTGGATTGCTGCAAACGCGTCAGGCTTTGATGCAAGCCATCCAGGTGGCTTTCGGTGAATTGATTGATATCATCCACGTAGGGCAAGGCAAAAACGCTTGGTGGGGTTACATCGCTAAAGCGTTCTTGAAAACGGTCATTGAATGATCGTCGTACCGCTGCTTCATCTTTTTCGTCCAGTTTGTTGATGACTACCACTAGGGGCTTGTTTAAAGGCACCATCAAACTCAACATATCCCACACGGATTTGTCGCCGTACTTATCTTTACTCACCATCAAAATTACAACATCCGATAGAGCGAGTGTGTACAACACCGCACCGCGATAACCGCGTGCTTCAATCGAGTCAAAGTCGGGTGAATCCCACACCACTGAATTGGTTATCAGCGCATTAGGACCAGCCTGCACGATTTCCAGTAAGTAGGCATCTAAGTCCTCCCGGTCCAGTTCCTCTGCATTAACTCGGCGCATCGGTTCAAGCACGGTGCAAATAGGTTCAAGGTCTGCATCGTTGGTGCCCACAGCGAATCCCTGCGCATGCACCGTGTAGCCAGCTCTGGCGCTAACACCACCGGCTTGTGAGTGGGTAAGGATATTTATTAACGTACTTTTGCCCGCCTGCGTTGGGCCAACCACGCCCACTTGAAGCGGGTGTTGGGGGTGTTGCTCATTCAGATTTACTTTATCTTGGCAGGCATCGACAAGCCGCAAATCGTTGTAGTGATTAACCCATTGGGGGTTGGGTGATTCGCTGCGGCTAAGTTGATCGTGATAGTGATTGAGCAGAGTTTGTATGGTGTTTTCCATCATGCAGCTACCGGCTTCACAAAATAATCGATGGCAATGCCAATGAAAATAACCATGCCCACGTGGTGATTGTTTAAAAACGCTTTGAAGCAGGCCGCTGGCTCTCGATGGCGGCAATCGTGGAGCTGTTTGGCGACCAGTAGTGCGGCAATGCATAAACCAAGAAAAAACACGATGCCACGTTCATGCCAGTGCCCGACCAGCATAACCAAACAGAGCATGGCGGTTTGTGCGATACCAATTGTTAGTAAATCGTACTGCCCTAAAAGGATGGCGGTCGATTTTATTCCCACCTTTACATCATCGTCTCGATCGACCATGGCGTAGTAGGTGTCGTACGCCATGGCCCAAATCACGGCTGCAAGAAACAACACCCAGGCCGATGGGGGGGTGCTGTTGATTTGAGCCGCAAAGGCCATGGGAACTGCCCAGGCAAATGCGAGTCCTAAAAACAGTTGAGGCCAGTGTGTGATGCGTTTGGTGTAGGGGTAGAGCACGGCCAGAAACAGGGCCACAAACGAGAGCTTGATGGTGAGTGCGTTGGTGAACAAAACCAGCATAAACGCAGCTAACATCAGCACAGCAGTTGTGACAAGAGCGTCTTTGGGCGTTAAGTCGCCGGTGGCAAGCGGCCGGTTTTGGGTGCGTTCGACCTGGCCGTCCCAGTCTTTGTCGGCGTAGTCATTAATGGCGCAGCCTGCGGAACGTGTTAGGGCTGTGCCGACAACAAAGATAATCAGCACAGAAAGTTTGGGGATGCCGCTTGCGGCGAACCACAATGCCCATAGCATTGGCCACAGTAATAGTAAAATGCCGATTGGGCGATTGATTCTAGTTAAAGTGACGATGTGTGGCCACTTTGCAAACAGTTCAGTGGTGTTCAAGGGTGCTCAATTCACTTCGGTAGTGGGCGTATAGTAACGGGTTTGTTTCATTTGAGAATTGTTATGGCTTTTGATTACGATTTAATTTCCATTGGCGGTGGTAGTGGCGGCATCGCCACACTCAACCGCGCGGGCAGCTACGGCGCTAAGTGCTTAGTGATCGAACGCGATTCCGTATTGGGTGGCACTTGCGTAAATCGTGGTTGCGTTCCGAAGAAAGCCATGTGGTACGGAGCAAGTTTGTCACATGCCTTACACGACGCATCCGATTATGGCTTTGACGTCACTGTGGGTAAATTTGACTGGACCGCCTTTGTGGCAAAGCGAGAAGCCTACATTCACAACATTAATAACGCCTACGCCAATTATTTGGGTAAAAACAATGTGGAATTCACCCACGGTCACGCCACTTTTGCTGGCCCCAATACCGTATTAATTGATGGTGAAAGAAAAGTCACTGCCGAACGCATCATTATTGCCCCAGGTGGTGTGCCAGTGATGCCAGAGGTGCCGGGCATTGAACACGCGATAAATTCTGATGGGTTTTTTGAACTAACCGAGCAGCCGGCTAAGGCGTTGGTGTTGGGGGCGGGTTACATAGCGGTAGAGCTTGCCGGGTTATTACAAGCTTTGGGCACTGAAACCACCCTTGGCATTCGACACGATATGTTTTTACGCAACTTTGATGACATGTTATCCAGTCAATTAATGGAAGCGATGAAAAATGACGGGGTCACCATGGCGACCGGTTTTACGACGGCCTCACTGGAAAAGAAAAACGATGGCATCTACGTCACGGGTACATCGGGTGACGTGTTAGGGCCGTTTGATACAGTGCTCATGGCCATTGGACGAAAACCTTCAACTGATGCACTGGGGTTAGACGCGATTGGATTAGAAACAGATAGTCGAGGTTATATACCGGTGGATGAGTGGCAGGAAACCAAAGTGAAAAACGTGTTCGCCCTGGGAGATGTTACGGGCCAGGCTGAACTAACACCCGTGGCGATTGCGGCTGGTCGGCGTTTATCAGACCGAATATACAATGGGCAAGCCGGTCGTAAGATGGACTACAGCAACATAGCAACTGTTGTGTTTAGCCATCCTCCTATTGGTACGGTGGGTTTATCAGAAGCGGACGCACGCGCAGAGTATGGAGATGGCGTGAAAGTGTACTCCTCCTCATTTACCCCCATGTATTCCGCGTTCAGCGAGCAGAAAACCAAAACTGCGATGAAATTAATCGTACAGGGCGAGGATGAGCGCATCGTGGGCTGCCATATGATTGGGCGAGATTCTGATGAGATGTTGCAAGGCTTTGCGGTGGCCATTCGTATGGGTGCGACAAAAGCGGATTTTGATGACACCGTAGCGATTCACCCAACCAGCGCTGAAGAACTAGTCACCATGCGTTAGTGGATGTAAATTGATACTTGGTTCGTGATGGGTTTAACACCCTGGCTGAATGTGTGAGCTATACCCCAGCATAGTTGTGATCAACTTCAGCTTTGTTGTCCTACTTCAGTAGCCGTCACTGTCTCTATTGCTAAAACTTACGAGTAGAAAAGCCGCGACTGATTAATGTTGCGGTTTTTTTTGCGTGCAAAGGAGATGTGCAAACTTAAAAGTACGCCCTGCTGGCCGCTAGCTCTCTAGGTAAAACCGAGCAATCTGACCATAGAAGGGCAAGTTGAATGCGAGCTGTAAAGCTGCAACAGTTTGGCGAGGTATCCTCGAGCCGAGAGTCTGGGTTCACATTCATGGAACTCATGATCACTTTGGCCGTGGGCTCTATATTGCTCGCGGTAGCGGTGCCGTCGTTCCAATCACTGATGACCAGTAACCAATTAACTGCCACGACGAACACACTAGTATTTAGTCTTCAAACCGCGCGTTCAGAAGCTATCAAACGAGCATTGCCTGCGGGTGTGTGCACCAGTAGCAATTCGTTAGAAGATGCTGCCACTTGCAGCACTGGCAGCGGTTTTGTTGGGGGCTGGATAGCGTACGTTGACAGCAACAGTAACGGCAGTCGTGATAACGACGAAGATATTGTTATGGCTGTTGAGGATCGTGGGCCTGGATTCACGATTACCGCCGACACGGCCTTTCAAAATCAAGTTTACTTTGACGAATCCGGTGGTAGCTCGAACACCACTGGCGTTCCACTCGCTGGCGTTATCGATGTTGCCTACGGCGGTAGTTCGGAAACTCGTACAGTTCAAATATCTGCTAACGGCCGTATTTCTACGGTGACGCCATAACTATGATGAACCTAATACCCCAGGAGTATAAGAAAACTCAACGCGGCGTTGGCATCGTTGAAGTGCTGGTTGCGTTGGTCGTGGTATCGCTTGGCGTGTTAGGCATGGCCAGCTTGCAGTTGACGGGCATGCAACACAGCACAGGCAGTTATAACCGGTCTAAAGCTTTGCTCTATGCTGAGAACATGGCTACACGCATGCGCACTAATCGCGCGGCAATTGATGCGTTTTTATTTGATAACTTTGATTCCAGCGGTGGGAGTTGTGCAGCGCGGCCAGCACCCTACTGTCAGGCCTCCAGTTCAGGGCCGGCACAAGCGTGTGATGCTGCAGAGCTTGCAGCATTTGATACCTTCAGTATTTCATGTGGTGACTGGGGTAACGGAGGTGCAGAAGATGGTGTTGTGGGTTCGTTGCCGAATGGGCAGTTAACCATCAATTGCGATGCAGACCCGTGCTTACCTTCATCGACTTACACCATTAATGTGAGTTGGACAGAAGGTCAGAGAGTAACTTCCGATATGAACGATACTGTGACCCGCCGAGTGCAGATGAGGATGCGGCCATGAGAATGACGTACCCTCAAAGCCGTCGGCAAACTGGATTCACACTCATAGAGATGATGATTGCTCTGATCCTTGGCTTAATTGTTATCGCCGCT
This sequence comes from uncultured Granulosicoccaceae bacterium, assembly GCA_937930305.1. Lineage (GTDB taxonomy): Bacteria > Pseudomonadota > Gammaproteobacteria > Granulosicoccales > Granulosicoccaceae > Granulosicoccus. Next base: position 18,541 of record CALGLE010000021.1, read on the forward strand.
GTTATCAATATGTACATCGGATCATCTCGATCTTCAAAATTTACGCAAGGCTTGCAGACGATGCAAGAGAACGGTCGCTATGGCGTGTCGGTTCTGCAGCGTGGATTTCGCTTAGCCGGTTATGCACCTGATACTCGAGTAGATCCGGTGATCATTGATAAAAGCAGTGCAGATTCTGTGACGGTTGTGATGCGTCGTGGTTTCGACTGTAACGGCAACGACACCACGGCAGCACCCACGCCCGGGTTCGCTGAGAATACTTACGCTTGGGATGCAACGAACAATACCATCACCTGCGAGGGCAACTCAGCCGGTGCTGTTGCTATGCCTATTGTTGAAGGAGTTGACGGGTTTCGTGTTTTGTACGCCTTGGATTCGGATGATGATCAGATTCCCGAGACCTATGTGTCTTACGATGCGTCAATTCCACCTCGCCAAATTGTTGGAATCCGATTTGCGATGCTAGTTAACTCTGGTAAGCCGATTCGTTCACGCCCTAGTGCGGAAGAACACGTTGTGCTGGATGATGTGATTTCTAAAAATGATCGATACGCACGACATGTGTTTAGCAGCACTGTGCTGTTAAGAAACCGATTGTAGGGGATGGTTATGAATGCTTATTACTACCATCGACAACGCGGTGTCGCTTTAGCCATCAGTTTGATCTTACTTCTGGCCTTAACCATTTTGGGTGTAGCAACGCTAACATCTACTCGATTTCAAGAGCAGATCACCAGTAATGCACAACAAAAGGCTGTGTCTTTTGAAGCGGCGGAGTCTGCAATCAATTCTGTGATAACTGACCCTGACTTAATCATTGAAACTATAAAAAATGTACCCGTGGGGCAGTACAACGATCCAGATCCGGTATTTCCAGCCGGCTACGATACATTACTGTCCACAAGTTTTGATCAGTCAAACGATCTTGGGGTGAGTTTGGATATTACTTCCAGTGTGTCGGTGCAGTATTGCGGCGAAAGGGCGTTGACAGTTGGAATGGACTTGACGGGTGATAAATCCAAAACCCGATTAGTTGGAATGACCTTCGATATTAATGGACAAGCGCAAATTGCGAACAGCAATGCTAGTTCTGATCACATACAACGCGGCAGCCTGCCTCGGCCTGAAACAGAGCGCACGGGCAATTGTGTAACGCCCACTCCTTAATGAAGAAAGCCTGTTTTACATCATCTCATACATGAATTGAAAATTACTTAAAAGTGAATACAAGCATGAAGGCACAAAAAGGATTTACCCTAATCGAAGTGATGATTGTTGTCGCCATTTTAGGCATCATCTTGGCGGTTGCCGTGCCCAGCTATTCAAGCTTTATGCAAAAGACTCGTCGAGCGGATGCCATCACCATATTAAGTGAGGTCGCCGGTGAGCAGCAACGATTCATCTCAGAGCAAAATCGATACGCAACCGATATGACAGAAATGGGTTATCCGAATGACCCAATGACATCAGAAGAAGGCTATTACACAATTAGTGTGGCTAACCCCACGCCAACTAGTTATGTTCTTACGGCAACCCCAGTTGTTGGTGAAGCGCAGGAAAAAGATGCTGAGTGTGGAGCATTTACCCTGAATTCTGGTGGAGTCAAAGATGCCGATGGTGGTATTGACTGCTGGTAATCTCAACTCAGCTAAGACAATTCAACGGAAGTATTTTGCGTATACAGCGTCAGGGATGACGATAGTTACCAAAAAAATAAAGACCAGTTAGCTCACCGTGACCCCGCATACACGCTGGTGCTGCTTCAACCTGTACACAAAGCAATCTTGCCCTCTTTCCCGCAGGCAATTGATTGGCATGTTTAGTGATTCTAGAAACTAATCGGTTCTAAAGAGATCGTTATTAGACGCCCGTCTCATTTTGGGATCGATTCTTAGCACCTTTTAATTCCGAGTTCTAAGTTCATAGAGTATCGTCCTTTTAATGAACAATACATCTGTTGGATACATAGACATCGCAATGTCTCATTCGCGGAAAATCAAGCGATCTCGTTGCGTGGTGAATGTTGCGTTCTTACTTTGCGTTAGTTTGATGGTTGCTTGTTCATCCAAAAATGCTGACAGTGAAAAAGTCCCTGCCAACGAAGATATTTTGGTAGTAGGCCCAGGCAACGATGTAAATGAAATTTCGCTGTTCGCAGATGGCCCCCTTGTTTTGGCTGACGTCTCTGGCAGTGAGGCTGCAATAGTTCAATCCCCTGACCCTGAGAATGAACCAGAACTGGTTAATGACTCAACCGAATTATTAGAAGCTGAGCCTGAAGCCGAAGCCGAAGCCGAAGTCGAAGTCGAAGTCGAAGTCGCAGCCGCAGCAGAAGTAACTACCCAGAAGACAAAGGTTGCGTTTATTGGTGACCAGGGTGTGGGTAGAAGCGCCCGATCGGTTTTGGAATTAATTAAATCTGAGGGTGCTGATTTACTCTTGATTCAGGGGGACTTGGGCTACGATGAGTTCGCCGCCGTTGAATGGGAAAGCAATCTTAGAAACATATTGGGTAAAGATTTTCCGGTTCTTACTGTGATAGGGAATCACGAAAATTTCGAATACCGCCTGTATAAAGAATTCATAGAACAGCGTGTCGATCGAGTAGATGAGCTTTCGTGTCAGGGAGATTTAGGTGTGAAGGCAACCTGCACATTCGGTGATATACAAATCACACAAGTCGCTGTTGGCATCACTGAGGTACCAGAAATCGACTTTGAAGACGATTACGAACAGTTTCTTCGTGATTCGTTCGAGGATTCCTCGTACACATGGCGAATTTGCTCTTGGCATAAAAACCAAACACAAATGCAGATCTACACCAAAGAAGATGATACTGGATGGGGCGTTTACGATGCCTGCCTAGACGCAGGTGCTTTTATCGCCATGGGTCACGCTCATACTTACTCTCGTACACACTTACTTAACGACTTTGAAAACCCATCAGTAGAACACTTCGGAGACGAACTGACCCTCGAGCCAGGAAAGTCATTTGCCTTTGTTAATGGCTTAGGTGGGCACGATATCAAGCCCCAAGGTAGAGATCCGGAAGAATGGTTTGCATCCGTTTATACGGCCGACCAGAACGCCACGCATGGTGTGCTCTTTTGTGAATTGAAAGGAACGGAAGGTGAGTGCTATTTTAAAGATATATCAGGGGCGGTCCCAGATCGATTTAGCATCCGTTCTAAGCCTTTGGGCTAATTGCATTTGAACCGCACCCAATAGGGTCAGTTTTTGTATAGTGGCGGGGTGCCTACAAACCCGACTGACATAAAATGACCGAATCCGTTCCGTTAGAAACCTTTGATGCCGTTCTTTCTCGCGATGCGACTGATGCGATGAAGTGGGACAAATACAAAGGTCGTGATGTGTTGCCGTTTTGGGTGGCAGACATGGATTTTGCGGTTGCGCAACCCATTCAAGATGCCTTAAGACAACGTTTGGATCATCCCATCCTAGGCTACACCTTTGCCCCAGATAGCCTGGCGGAAACCGTGCAAAACTTCTTGGTGTCGGAATATCAATGGGAGATTGAATCGGACTGGTTGGTATGGCTGCCGGGTGTGGTTTGTGGATTGGCCGCAAGTTGTCGTGCTTATGCAAAAGCTGGGGATCACATCATTGTCAATCCTCCCATCTATCATCACTTTTATGATTCTCACGAACCTCACCACACCATTGATCGACTTCCGCTACGCTGTGGCAACGATCATCGATGGACTTGGAATCTAGCCGCATTAGAGGAAAGGCTTCAACAAGGTGGGGTGTCGCTCATTATGTTGTGTTCTCCTCACAATCCAACCGGTACGGTATTTACTGTGGAAGAAATACAAGGCTTAATGGCGCTTGCTGACGCATATGATGTGACTGTGGTATCCGATGAAATCCATTGCGACTTAGTGCTGAATCCAGATAAAACGCATTACCCAACTGCGGCTGCTGCTCCGGTGCAAAGAGATCGCACCGTTACCTTAATGAGTGGTAGTAAAACGTGGAACTTGGCGGGACTAAATTGTTCGTTTGCCATCATTCCAGATGCTGATCGAAGGGAAGCTTTTAAAAACGCTTTGCAGTCAACAGTGCCTCCCGTGCCACCGTTGGCCTACGTTGCCACGGAAGCTGCGTACCGTGATGGCGGGCCTTGGCGTGAATCCATGAGCCAGTATCTTTGGCAAAATTATCAACATATCCAAGAGCGATTAGCGAATGTTGCAGAGCTCACATTGCACCCATTGGAAGCAACTTATTTGGCGTGGATTGATGCATCGGCGTTGGGATTAGAGAGCCCACAAGCCTTCTTTGAAGAGCATGGAGTGGGTTTGTCCGGTGGTGAGCAGTTTGGTCAACCCAGTTTTGTTCGACTGAATTTTGCTTGTCCCAGAGCCACACTGGATGAAGGTTTAAATCGAATGATCAAGGCGATCAGTGCGCTTTAGCCACATGTGCCATTAAGCCTGGATGACATTTTTTGTAATTTGAGCGCAACATCAGCGTAAACACGTTGCCAACTTTGAGTGGGTGTTACCAATCGATCGTCATGGGTGGAGTAACCGTAAGTTCACCATCCGAGAAAGCTTTTAGGCAGTTGATCGTCATGCGGGCTGTCGCACCCCACAATACGGCGCCTTGTTGTTCCTTGTAAACAATTACTGGGTGGCGAGCATTGGATTGGGTGTCCAGGGTGTTTCGCGCGCGCAATGAAAAGTTGGAACGGTTACAAAGCCATTGCACTGGTAGCGATAAGGTACGGGCGACTTCATTAGATTGTAGGGTTAAGGCTTGTGGCCAATCGACTACGGCAACCACGGGGGTCACGGCATAGTCACTTACAGTGACATAAGCGGAAAGCGAACTAATGACGTTGATGTGTTTTGCATGAATTCCGATCTCTTCTTCGGTTTCTCGTAAGGCAGTTTGAATCAAAGAGCTATCGGTTTCCTCATGCCGACCACCGGGAAACGCGACCTGGCCACTGTGTCGATCTTTAGGGTTTGATGCGCGAACAATAAACAGCAAGTGCCACGCATCATCGACCCGGATAAGGGGAACTAATACAGCCGCTTTTTTTAACCCGGATGCTTTGGGTAGGTCACTGTTTCTAAATAGCCCTTCCTCAGAATGAACAACAACTGGAAAATCATCTGCAATGCTCAAGTGGAGGGTTCTCTCGATGGCTGGCCTAGGGCTAGATCGTGCAACGTGGGTTCCTGCTTGCGTGCGTCAGAGTTGTCGACTGTTCCTGCCAATGCAGATACCGGTGTTAATGCAAGCTTTGATGTTGATTTATGCTCCTCAACCGGATTTACTGGGTTACTGATGGAGACGCAAGGGAAGTATTGATTTTTGTTGATCCGCTTGAGCAGTTCTGTTTCGCAAAAACCGAGTAGGTCCTGTTCAATGTTGCTGGGGTAACTCACCATCGCGGTTTTGGTTTGCATGGGTTGGGCGAGTAAGGATGAATCGGGGTACAAGCGAATCATGCGTTTGTAGAAAGGTTTGGGTAAACGGAAAGGACCAAGGCTAACGGAATGAATGGCATCAGCATCCAGTGCGTTGAACGTTTGTTCGAACAATTCAGTGTAGAGAGATTGGTAATTGTCAGAGAATAAAATAGGGTCAAATCGCAGGCCAACGCTCCAGCCGGCATTCTGTAGATCTTGCAGCGCTTGAATGCGCTTTTTTAATGTAGGCGCTTTGTGTTCGTGCTTAGCGGCCACCGACTCGGGCGATAAGCTGTAGGCAACAACCGCATTTGGAACGGGTTCGCGTTTTAATAAGCTGCGTATTTGTGTGCTCTTGGTGCGTAATTCCAAATAGGCATTGGGCAAGGTGTTGAAATGATCCAACACATCGTCGGTGAATTCGGTTATCGGGTTTAAAGCCAGCGAGTCGCAGTCGTATCCTGAAAAAAACCAGCTCGGTTCTTCTGGTTTTTCATTTGCGGTACTTTTTATATCGTCAAAAAAATCATCAAAATTTGCGAATACCACATAGTTGCCGGATCGGTACATGCCCTGAAGAAAACAATATCGACAGTCGTACACGCAGTTCAGCATGTGGGAAAAATAGAAGTTTCGTTCGCCACCGATGTGATAACCCGGTGGGGTGGGTAAGACTCGCCGGCCGTGCTTCTTGGCTAGGATGAGAGCGGGCTGCTGCTTTTGTTGGCGAAAATCTTGTGCGGTTTGGTTGAATACATCTCCGTAGCGATCAATGCTGATGCGACGCGATTTTGGAAATCTGGCGATGATGGCTTGCGCTCTGGGGTGCGATTCAATATCGCGCTCTATGTAAAGCGTGCTGATCATGGGCTAAGAGTATCAATAAATAACGCTAAGGCTGGTCAGTTCGTTTTCTAATTTTTGTAATAACTGTTGGCTAGAATCTAGCCTTCCCATTTGTTCGATGTGAGGGAGATGCCCATGCGTGGCCAAGTAGCGCTCCAGCAGTCGACGCAGCTGATGGCTTTGTGTAACGCTGTGATGGCACACACTTGTTATGTGGTCTGTCAAAGATTGTACGTTTGCTCGAAAATCAACCACTTCATGGCGATGCTTGTTGGTGGATAAGCATTCGATTAATGCTTCAACAGTGGGTAGCGTATTCAGCATCCAAGGTGTGACGTTCTTCACGCAAAAGTCTTCTACCGAATGGCTAGGGTTGTCTGAAATGACTTTAACGGCGTGTATTCTGGATAAGTCGGTGTGTTGCGTCGCCACCTTGGCCACTGATGCGGCTTCCATGTCATAAACACAATCGTTGCGGTAGTCTCGACAAGGCTCTGTGACCGTTACCACTTCGCAGTGATTCGTTGCGTCGATGACGCTAGAGGCAGGTAAATGCGGGTACCAACGTCGCTGAGAAACTTGATCTAACAAGCTGCTTGCGATGATCACGTCTCCTAATTCTCTATCTCCGCCAGCCACGCCCACGTTAATGAATGCGTCGATTCCGACTTGTACGGACAACAATGACTCAATTCTTGCTGCCGCACGTTGCGCACCCATGCCCGTTTGCACTAGGCAAACGCCGTCACCCATCCAGGCGCTCAAGCCGCGTTGAGGGAATGCTTTAAGATTGAACGCTTCAACCAGAGGTTTGGCTTCGGCGGTCATTGCGGTAACTAGGCAGATCAGAGACATCGTTTTACCGAGAAGAGTTAATCATTAGTGGCGGGGCAGTACGCATCGGCTAAACTGTTAGTAACTGGCTTATAGGACGTATAACGTTATGTTGATTTCTAATTTGGAATTTTTGCCTGATCGCAAGGTGGTTCGCCATATTGGCTTGGTGCAGGGCAGTTCGGTTCGATCCAAGCACGTGGGCCGGGACATGATGGCCGGCTTGAAAAATATATTTGGTGGCGAATTGAAGGGTTACACCGAGCTGCTTCATGATTCCCGTGTGGAGGCTACCGAGCGCATGAAAGAACAGGCCGCTTCTATTGGGGCTAATGCTGTTTTGAATGTGCGATTTAGCACCTCTAGCATTGCGGCCGGGGCTGCTGAAATATTCGTCTACGGCACGGCCGTGGAGCTGGCGGATCATGTTTAATCTCGTTGTAATCTGCATATTACTGCTGGTCGGATTGGTGTTCGGCAAGATGGCTGAAAAGAAACATTTAAAGTCGATAATTAAGAGAGAGAATCAACTCAATGCTCTGCCAGCCATTGCCAGCCGGTATCCGCCTTCAGGTGACAATGTTGGCCCGTACCGACAGTTACTGGTCACCGGAAACGTCGTCATTGCCTCGGACTACTTTAAAACATTCTTGTCCGGCTTGATCAATATTTTTGGTGGACGTGTGACCCCATTCGAATCATTACTTGATCGTGCACGTCGTGAGGCGATGTTACGAATGAAAGCGTCAGCGGATGCGGTGAATGCTGAATTTGTGTTTAATGTCAAGTACCAAACAGCGACGATTCAACAAAAAGGCTCGGGTGCGATTGAAGTGCTGGCCTACGGTACCGCGTTGATTCCAGAGCGCCGCTGAAACGCACAATGGAATACGAAAATCGTCAACCCACCGAAGGTATCAATGTCACGCATGAGAACCCGGTAAAGAAGTTACTGGTGTATACGGTAGCCACTGTCATATTGCTGATGACGGTATTTTTTGTATTCAGTTTTTTAGGTGGATGGGCGGCTCGATCCATTTCGTTTTCCACTGAAGTAAAAATCATGGAATCGGTCGGTGGGGATGTCGAGAAAATGATGGGCGTCGATTCCTCCGGCCCTGACTTTCTTGAACGAAAGGCTGCGCTAAATGACTTGGCTGTTCGAGTGATGGCCAATATGGATATCCCAGATTCCATGCACATTACTGTGCACTATGTGGATGACGATGTGTTTAATGCATTCGCCACCCTGGGTGGCCATGTGTTCTTTTATCGTGGCTTGATTGAGCAGATGCCGCATGAAAACGCATTAGCGATGGTCATGGCACACGAGATCGCCCATGAAATTCATCGTGATCCTATCAGTGGCTTAGGTGGTGGCCTAACCGCAAAAATTATATTGTCCGCAGCTTTTGGAACTTCGGGTATTGCAGGAGACTTATCCGCCATCACCAGTGCTGTAGGTGGGGCGAACTTTACTCGGCGAATGGAAACACGAGCAGATCACACAGCGATTACTGCAGTGAACCGCTTGTATGGTCACGTAGCAGGAGCGGATGCCTTGTTTAAGCTGTTGGATAAAAAAGCCGGCGATGGGGATGAGCCCGGTTGGGCCGAGGCGTTTCTACGAACTCATCCTTTGAATCGGAAGCGGGTGCAAGCCATTCACGAAACGGCAAAAGAGAATGGTTGGGAAACCACGGGGGATACGATCGAGCTGCCAGAGGCATTGAAATTTGAGCCTGTCGCGGCGGATTGATCGATGATGCAACTGACTCTTTTTAGTGAGTGTTCTCACACCACTGCTTGATTAGAAAGTGAGCGATGGAATCAGAACGTGGTAATTGGTGTGTAAAATTTTCATCGCCCCACGTGCCAAAACTGTTTAAATCTTCCCGTGTAAACCATTGAGCATCTTCAATCTCTTGCTCGTCTAATGTGATAGCGGTTGTTGTTGCTTCCGACTTAAATCCCAACATAATCGAGCGGGGAAATGGCCAGGGTTGTGAAGTGATGTACTTTACGTTTTCCACCGACACACCGACCTCTTCAAATACTTCTCGCACAACGGCTTGTTCCAAGCTTTCTCCGGATTCAACAAAACCTGCCAAAGTTGAATACATGCCCGGTGGCCATACGGGGCTGCGACCCAATAGACAGCGTTCCACCCCTTGTTCATCAATGTGTGTTACCAGCATAATGACAGCAGGATCTGTTCGCGGAAATTCTAACTGGCCGCAATCGGTGTTGGAGCACTGTTTAACATGACCACCTTGAGTGTTATCCAGTGCAACACCGCAAGCGCTACAAAAATTAGTGCGGCTGTGCCAATGGGTCAGCCCTTTGGCGTAGATGAGTAAAGCGCCATCATCGTCGTTGATGCGCATACCGATTTTGCGTAAGTCTTGAAATTCTGAAGCTGAGGGTGGCTCTGTAGCCAGAGCATCGTTGTCGTCTAGTGATAATGCAAACCACGGAATATCGCCTGTGGTGCCAAGAAAGATGGCATCACGGAATTGCCAGGCTGCTTGCACAGGCATCCATGTGAGTTCAGGCGATTCGGTATCATGGCTGACTAGGCATTTGCCCTGATGCAGGGGTAGCACCCTAGCGGTGGGATCGTTCCACATTTGAACAAGCATTGCTTGGTTTTTTCGAAGATGGTCCTGACGATTGATGGGATGTTGGCTAATAAACATAAATAAACTTGCGTGGGTGCACCGCGTTGAGTTTAGCGGTCTTCGGAAGAACCCATGCGAACAAAATTTAATTCACATCTCTTACGCCGGTGCCTATGGATGATGGCGGTGGGGAGCTTGTTATGTAGCTCGGCGGGGTGGGCGCAGGAACGGCCGGGGCTACAAGGTAAACCCAAATGGGAATTTGGGGTAGGGGCTGGGTATTTTGAAGGCTTTGATTACCCCGGTTCACTTGATTCGAACCGGCGAAGATTTGGACTGCCGTTTTTCATTTACCGCAGTAAGCGCTTTCGATTTGGTGGCGGAGGTCTCAGTGCGGTAGCGATTGAAGAGCCGAGGTTAAAATTGGACTGGTCACTATCGGCTTCTTTAAATGCCTCGTCGGAAGGCAACTCGGCTCGATCTGGCATGGAAGATTTGGATTTTCTCATTGAGATCGGGCCACAGCTGGTTTGGCGAGCCGTCGATGTAACTGGCCCAAGCGGTGTGGAATACCGCCTCGATTGGAACACCAAGGTACGCGGTGTTATGTCGACAGATTTCGGCTCGGCAAAAGATCGCGGCTTAGTCTTTGAAACCGCCTTGGCTGCACGAGTTCGAAATTTTGCAGGACAACATTGGGTATCACTCATTGGCGGGCTCAGTGCAAGGGCCGCAACCGAACGATTGAATGATTATTTTTATGAAGTGCCCGATGAGTTTGTTACAGCCACGCGCCCAGCATACGATGCACAAAGTGGTTTGATCGATGTTCGTGCAACAGCCGGCGTTGCGCTCAACTTACCAAAGCGTGTACGTGTGTTTATTGCAGCCACCACGGGTTTTTATCAATCGTCCGCCAACCGCGAAAGCCCACTTCATCGTGCGGTTAGCACCACATCTGCTGCGGTGGGTGTGGTTTGGACTATCGCGCAGAGTGAGGAACGGGTTGGGGTTTTGGAAACCCAGTAGTGCTGCAGCCCCACATATCAAAACATCGCGCTTCCCGGTGTGGGAACCGAAAACTCATCGCTCGTGCGGGTCTGGAAAGCTGTTTACAACCACTAACTCTGTAGCGTCTTCCTAAGTTGCCCTAACTGTGCATCAGCTTGTCCCGCCTGCGCTTCGGCGTCTTTACCGGTCATGGGTGCAAAGCGCGCAGACATCAACGTCTGACCAATGCGTTGAAGCTCTTCGTTGCCACGGCCAAGCGTTTGATAGGCACGCTCTAGATACGCCTGTGGGGTTTCTGCGGGTTCACGCTCAATACCTTGGGATTGCAGTACGGTTTCCAGTTTTTTCCAAATGCGTTCTGCAGGTAGCAAGGGTGGTTTTTTGCGCAAGGGGCTGCGCAACATCCACAAACACCAAACGGCGCTGATGGCCAAAATGAACGCGGTTAATTGCCACAGGGCAAACGAGGGAAGGCCAATCTTTTTAAATAAGTTCTCTTGTGAGCGATTGTTGTAGTCAACCACCATGCGCTGCCAATCGTGGTTTACCGCATCCCACATTAATCCCGCTTTCTTGGTCCAGCTGAATGCATTTGAATTGGCAAAACCGTTGTTAAATTCTCCATCGGGAAGGGCGGCTCGAAGTCCGTTTTCAACACGCTCAGGCGCTACAGCTGCTGTGGGATCAAAACGTTGCCACACACCATTGATATACACCTCAGACCACGCATGCGCATCGGACTGGCGCACAATCATATAGTCCTCGTTCATCTCACCACCCAAATATCCTGTGACCACGCGCGCAGGAAGGCCGGCGGCTCGCATCATCATGGTGAAGGCAGAGGCGTAGTGTTCGCAAAAGCCTTGGCGTGAGTCGAATAAGAATTCATCCACGGGGTTGTTCCCTAGCAAACCGGGTTCCAGGGTGTATCGGTAATCCATTTGATTGAATCGATTTAACACCCGATTTACATAGTCATTTGCGCTACTCGATTGTGCTCGAAGCTTTTTTGCTAACGTGGTGGTACGAGGTATGTTGTTAGGTACATTGAGTTCTACTTGGCTCGGTTTAACAGGCGCTTGAAAATGCCCTGTTATTGCAGATCGTTGTGTGTATCGAAGCACACGTGTCACCGGATCGCGGGACATTAGTTGGCCTGCAGTTGATAGTGTGGCGAAGTCACTCACACTACCGATGGGGGTGATTGACCCATCCTTGGACGGTATGGATACCGCTTGGTCCAATGCGAACAACCAATTTTGTTTATGCGGTTGCAACATCACGGTGTATTCCAAAGCCGATGGCACGGTGGATCCAGGATAGGCCTCCACTAAGCGCGGTTCTGGGCTCCAAGTAAAGCCATCGAATCGGGTTAACACGGGCCCTCGCCAATAGCGAGCATCCGCCGGTGGGGGCGCACCTTCAAACTCCACTCGAAACGCTACTTCATTACTTTGTGAAAGTGAGCCAATGTCACCTGGACGCATGGTATCGCTTAAACCGGTTTTTCCAGAGGCGTCATCAGGCAATGACCATAGGGGGCCAGGTAGTCTTGGAAACATGACGAACAACATCAAGGCAATGGGTAAACCCTGTAGCAATAGTTTTCCGATCAGGCGCAGTTGCGGTTTTTTTGCTAACGCGTGGGTGGGGTCTCTTAACACCGCTAATGCATGGCCAAGCGCAAGGACAGCGGGTAAGGTAACTAGGGCAGCGATTAAGGACTGAGAATAGAAGTATTGTGTCAGCAACAATATGCAAGACAATCCCAACAGTAAGGTGGCGTCAGCGCTGCGACGGTATTCAGCAAATTTTAGTGACACCAAGATAAACAGAAACGCCACACAGGGGTCTCGGCCTAAAAAGTAGCCGTAGTGGGCTCGAATAAGGGCGGCTCCAATGACTGCTAGCAAAGTGATTGACGGTGTTGAGAATAAGTAACGCCATTTCACATCATGAGGTGTGCGCCGGGCATACACACGCAGCGTGATCATTGCAACGCCAAACACGCTAATCCAAATGGGTAAATTCAATACATGCGGCAGTTGCACGAGCATCAGCAATGCGGCCAAGGCGTATAAGCTGGTGGCCTCCATAACCAGCGGTTCGGCGTTGTTACGCAGTGTCAGTGTGGGACGTTTCATGGCAGCTGGCCGGGTGCTTGCACTTTATAAGTGGCCAGTGCATCCAGGCAGGCGTTGCGATGCGCATCCCCTGCGGCGGTATCAAGCTGCTGCCCATCCAGTGACAAAGAATAGCTTGCGCCTGCACGGTGCGCATCCATTACCCACGCGGCAAGCCGAGACATTTGTGCTTCAATGTCGTGAAAATCGGTGGCAGCGACGTTGAGTTCGATGTCCCCACCCGGATGATTTTCTTCCAACTCCCGAACATGCAAACTACCACCTCGGGCTGCGCGTTTCCACGCGATTCGTGTGAGTGGATCACCAGGCACATAGTCTCTTAAGCTGGCAACGTCACCATCAATTCCTTGCTGTGTGCTGTCGGCATCCCCGTCGGCGAAGGAGCGTGGCATGGGCGGGGGGTTAGTCTCAGGTTTTGGGCGCACAATAACGGAGGCCGGTGTATGACAGTAGCTCCAAGTCGTCCATAGTCCAATTGGGTATTGGCTGGTTAGTGCAATTCGCCCGAGCGCTTGATACCCACGCTGCGTGGTCTTTAACGGCAACTCGACGCGGGTGGTTTCGTTCGTGTTCACATCCGTTCTGACACGTTCACCGGCGTAAGTGATGTCAATGCCAATTCGATCTTGTTGGCCTTTGTTCGAAAGTTGCAATTGGAATACGGCGTTGTCGCCGCAGGTGGCAGGTTTTGCGCTGACGGCATCGAGTGTTAAACCCGATAAATTTTTATAAGTGTGCAACAAACTGGCGGCGAATAAACCGGCCAGTAGAAAGCTGAGTGCGTAGCCTAAGTTCAACTGATAGTTGATGGACGCAATTAGACAAACCATTAAAGCAAGCAAGAACGCTAGCCCACGTTTTGAGGGCACGATATATATACGTTGATGCTCTACAGTTAACGGCAGAGTATCTTCAGGGCGTTTGCGAAAAAAACGTTGGGATACGTCTTTTGCAGACAGCGGTATTGAGCCTGTCATAGCAGCGCGAAGTTAGGGTGCTGTTACGTTGTCGGTGATGGTTTTTGCTGCTGCGGCTCCTGCCAACACGGATCCGGTTAGGCGATGACCTGCGACAGAAGCGAATACGGCCTTTACATCATCTGGCAGTACATGATTGCGATTGTGCACAAAGGCATATGCGCGGCTGGCCCGAACTAGCCCTAATGCTGCACGCGGGCTTAAACCATTTTGCTCTACCCGACTGGCGATAACGAGATCGTGTAAGTACTGCAGCACACTGTCAGCCATGTGCACCTCGTCAATTTCATTCATCCACTGCAGCAGCACCTTGGGGTCGATCAAGGGTTGCATAGCGTCGACTTCTGTGCGGGTATCGCCGTTGGCCAAGAGCAGGCGCTCTTGTTCTTTATCTGGATAGCCTAATGAGATGCCCATTAAGAATCGGTCCAGTTGCGATTCAGGTAAACCGAATACGCCGCGTTGCTCGCCAGGGTTTTGTGTGGCGATAACAAAAAACGGATCGGGTAATTCTCGAGTGACACCATCCACGGTGACTTGCCGCTCTTCCATGGCTTCCAATAAGGCACTTTGTGCTTTTGCTGGTGCTCGGTTTATTTCATCAGCAAGCAATAAAGAGGTGAATACCGGCCCCGCTTGAAATTGAAACTCTTGGTTTTTCGAATCAAATATAGATACCCCAACCACATCGGCGGGTAATAGGTCGTTGGTGAATTGAACACGTTTCCAAGGTAACCCCAACAAACCGCCAAAAGCGCGGGCCAGTGTGGTTTTGCCAACACCGGGAACATCCTCGATGAGCAAGTGACCACGCGCTAAAATGCAGGCTAGGGCTAAGGTGCATTGACCTCTTTTGCCAAGTAAAACGGTGTCCAGAGCATCCAGTATTTGTGTTGCACTGGGGTTTGATGGCTGTGGCAGTGGGGCGACAGATGACATAGTTTCTTAGGCACCAGAGGATGTGAAATAAACAAAGCGTCTTGTTATATAGGTAGCGGCTGGCCATGCGACTTATGTCGCTAATTGTGGCCGACACTTGATCTACTGCGCAGGGTGTATGCGAACTGCGTAACGTTGCACAAATTTGCCCCTTATAACGCTTCTGTACCGTGCATACTGTTGGGATGATAACGAATTGTTTCGGGGCACGATTGCAACAAGCCGCGTTGGCCCAAGCCCTCCTTCTGCCATTGCTCTGCCTGCCATCCGTGCTAAACGCTCACGGTAATGAACATGGAGTGCCTGACGGGGGAGCAAAAGACCCTTTACTATCGCCAACCTCGTTTAATGCTGACTCAGGTACTCGCTCGTCTAGCCAGCGATTGGCCGTGCCAGTGGTATCAGCGGCTCAAGGGGGGCTTTGGTCTGAAGTTGAGCCCTGGCCGTTAGTTGCAGTTCATGCGGCCCTTTTACCTAACGGAAAGGTTTTGGCCTGGGATGCCACGCCTGATGACGCTGATGATGATCCACACACCACTGACAACTACACCACACGAGTGACCTTGTGGGACCCGATCACGGGTACGCACGTTGAAACTAATAACGACACCGATACCGATTTGTTTTGTGCCGGTTCTGCGCATCTTTGGGATGGGCGAGTGCTGTTTGCTGGAGGGGACAGTGGAACGGCGGGCGACAATGGTCCGCTGTCGAACACCAATATTTATGATCCTGAAACCAATACTTGGCGACGTGCTCCCAATATGTTGGCACCGCGTTGGTATTCATCTGTAGCGGCTTTGGGCAACGGAGAAATGCTGACCTTTGGCGGGGGTTATTTGCCCACACCGGCAGGAGAAGTGTTTCAGTTTGATCAAACCTGGCGCGGCTTACCGATAACCAATCCGTCCCCTTACTTAGAAGACTACCAATGGTTACAAGCCACGCCGGATGGGGACGTGTTGACTTTTGGCCCGGGCAATTCGGTTTCTGTTATAGAAACTGAAGGCAGTGGATCGTTTCGGCCCGGTCCTCAACGAGACAATATCGATTTAAGAGATTACGGCAGTTACGCCATGTTTGATGTGGGCCGCATCTTGGTGGCAGGGGGTGGCGAATCAACGAATTCGTCGGTGGTTATTTCTACTGATACTCGCCAAACCAGTGACACCAGTTCTTTGAATGTGGGTAGACGCCAGCACAATCTCACTATCTTGGCCGATGGCAGTGTGCTTGCCACGGGCGGCAACACTGACGGCACGCGTTATGTCAGTGCAACCGGAGGCACCAAGGTGGTTGAGCGTTGGGATCCGGCGTCCGGTCGCTGGGATGTGATGAATCCGATGTTTGCCGATCGACAATATCATTCCGTAGCGATGTTACTGCCTGATGGTCGCGTGTTATCCGCCGGTGGTGGTATCTGTGGTGATTGCTATGCGATCGGATATGAAGAAATGAATTCGGAAATTTATTCACCGCCTTATTTGTTTGCGCCCGATGGATCTTTGGCTGTTCGGCCACGTTTATCTTCGGTGCCCGATCAAGTGAATTACGCGCAAAGTGTGGTGATGGGTGTCAGTGATGCCAACTCGATTGATCGTATGCATTTAATCAAATTAGGTTCAGTCACGCACTCTCAAAACCAAGAGCAACGTTTGGTGCCGTTAGAGTTTGAAAAATTCTCTGGCGCTGTGTCTGTAACCTTTCCAAGCTCACGTTATGTTGCTCCTCCAGGGCACTACTTGCTGTATGCCGTGAACAATGATGGGGTGCCCTCACTGGGTGCCACCGTCCGAGTGGGACACCCTCGTCCGTTGGTGGGTGAAACGGTGCGCCATGATTTGGGCGCGAACAGTACGGAATCGTTTGAATATCAACTGAGTGCGGGTCGTTTCCGTGTGATCGTCGATAACATCAACCCCGTCACCTTAATGTTTGGTCAGTCTCCAGCGCGATCTGTTGGCAATGAGAATCTGTCCATTTGTGAACCGGTGGTGGCCAACGGTCAATCGGTTTGTGAATTTACGGTGCCCAGCAGTGGAATTTGGTATTTGTCGCAGCAGACCACCCAGCGTGTAAGTTACCAATTCTCAACCCAGGCAATTCCTGTAGCGTCTGGATTAACGCCATATGAACCACCCTCTGAGGGGCCTACTGGGCAACCATCAGAACAAGCTCCCAGCACACCAGCACCCGTCACGCCATCTGTACCAGAAGGTAATAACGCGGAATCACCGGTCGTTGTTGGGTCTCCCGCACCAGACATTCCCGTTCAATCTGTCACTGTTGGGGCCTTTAGTTGGTATGGAATGGCGGTGTTGTGGGGAATGTTAGTGCTGGGCAGACGGTACTCAGTTGGTATACTTCAGTCATAAGATTACAGCCCAGTTTTTGGGTGAGTCGGAATTTGCGTGAAAAATTTTTTGAAGTCAGATCGACATCTGCATAAAGATGAAGCTGTAAGACTTGAGGCTGTCAGTGAATTCGACGCCGACAATCCTGAGCATCAATCTTTGCTGGAATCACTGATCGACACCGATGAGTCTGTGGCTGTTCGAAAGGCATCGTTGTTAAAAATAAACAGCTTGTCACGTCTAAACCAAGCGATGGGCGCATCAGATGACCCCTCGCTTGCCGCCGCTGCCACGATGCGTATGAGTGAATTGGTGGGTTCAGGTGATCAAGCCAGCGCACTGGATGGTTTCTTAATCAATGCCAGTGACACCGCTTGTGAAGTGATTGCAATTGCCGCCGCAGCGGTTGAGCCTCGACTTAGGGCATTAGCAAAAATAGCGGATGAAGCTTCGTTAGTACGCATTGTGCAGGCATCCAAATATCATGACACCCGATTAGCCGCTGCGGAAAAATTGTCCACGCCGGATAGTTTGCGTGCTGCCTTGACCGCCAGTCGATCGCGCGATAAGGAAGTGGCCCGCCACATTCAACAACGCCTTGATGTCTTTGCGGAAAAAGAAGCCGGTGAGATTGCAGCACGTCACGCTGCAAATGACACAGTTTCGTCAATGAAAGCACTGGCCAACAGTGTTTGGTCACCGCAAACAAAAGGTCGATGCGATGCATTAGTGGTGAAGTGGAACGGCTTGGAGGGCGAATTCAAAGCGGCCCAGCAAAAAGCGTTTGATGAAGAGCGGGCGAAAGTTGATGCGTTGTTAAGGGCTGCGGATGCAAAAGCAGATAAAGACGCTGCAGCCGATAGCGCGGATGCGGCATCCACGGATGCTAATAAAGAGAACGCCGATGCGTTGGTGTCTACAGAAACAAAGGCGGGTAACGCACCCCCTGAAACAGCTGCTGCCACTGCTACAGACGAAGCCAACAGTGAAATAAGTGGCGCAGAAAAACCGGCAGCGGTTGTTGTGCCTGTCGTGCCAGACGATGACTGTATAAAAGCGATAAAGGCGGGTATTGGGATTGAATCGCTGGATGAATTGCCCGCTAAGTTGGCGGCGGTAAAATCTGGCAGTGCTGCCTCGTTGTTAAGTGGCAGTGAGCCTGGTAAGAAATTGATGGCGCACGCGGAAGCTGTCGCGGTATTGTTTGACCCCCCGTTTGAAATTAATTCTGCCCGTGTGAATGCAGTGACCGAACGTACGCGTCGGGTAGGCACCCTATTAGAAATTAACCAGCATTTGCCGGGAATCGATTTAAGCGGTGTGGCCTACATTGAGAAGCTTGGCGAACACAAAGAGGCGTTAGGTGTTCGTATTGGTAAGGCAAAGCAGGAATCCGAAGACCGAATAAAAGCCACTCATCGACAATTTTCGGCACTCTCTGGCATCGTTAAAGAGGGTAAATGGGGCGCTGCAAGCAGCATGTTTCGTCGCTTACAGAAAAAAATAAATGCCATGGAATCGGCTGAGAAAACTGTATTTAACGACAAGCTGTCTCGCGCCGAAGAAGAACTGAACACGATGGCGGATTGGCAAGACTTTGCCGCCCGGCCCAAGCTAGAAGCTTTGTGTGAAAAAATGGAAGCGCTGCCTGCCAAAGAATTAGCCCCCGATGCTTTGGCGAAGGAAGTTCGCACCTTTCAAAATGAATGGAAAGGTTTAGGGGTGAGTCGTGCCTCCAATGACTTGTGGTCACGATTTAAAACGGCTGGAGATGCTGCCTATGAACCGTGCAAAGCCTTCTTTGAAGAAAAACAGAAAGAACGCCAGGCTAAGGTTGATAACAAAAAGCAAATTTGTGATCAATTGGATTCAGCGGTTAAAGAAACAGACCTTGATGCAGAAACAATCGACTGGAAGGTGTTGCAGCGCACAGTGAATAACGCCAAGCGTGATTGGAGTCGAAATCGCGTAACTGATAGAAAACCCGATCGAAAGTTAGAAGAGCGCTTTACTCAGCTTTTGAAGCCTGTTGAGACAAAGCTGGCTGAGCAATATGACGCTAATGCTGAGATCAAAAAAGATCTTATCGATAAAGTCACCAAGCTTGCCACGGGTGAAATTAATCAACACGCGGCAAACCAAGCGCGCAGCCTGCAAGCGAATTGGAAGGCGGTGGGCATTACGCGACGCAAAGAAGATCAAGTTTTGTGGGAACAGTTCAATGAGCAATGCCGCACCATATTTAAAACCATAAAAGATGCAGAGCGTGAAAAGTACAAGGCCAGTATGGGGCATGTATTTCGTGCGAAAGATATTATCAAAACCTTAAAACAGCATGCTAAGAAAGGTGATGCTGATGACGCCACTATTCAGGCATTAACCGTCGAATTTAATAGTCTGGCTGAATTTCCTGAGCGGGATAAGAAGTTCTTGCTTCGAGATTTTCGAGGTGCGCTGGATGCTAATAATAAGCGCCAGGAAACCAAAACTCGCCAGAAGCGTCTGCAAGTGTTTGATGAGGTTAAGCGCTGTGTCGGTTTGTGCGAGCAGCTTGAAGATGTGGTGGAAAACCCCGACATGATGACGGGCACGTTTATAGAAGAAATGACCGATGCTTGGGACGCGACTGAAGTAACGCTACCTAAAGACTGGTCCTCCTTACTAACGGCGCGACGGGATGCGGCGATTGCGCATATCAATGCCTCAACACAATACGACTATGAGAAGGCCGAAGCTGCTCGGCGAGATTTACTCATTCGCATGGAAGTGGTGGCCGACATTGATACTCCAGCGGAAGACAAAGCACTTCGAATGGCGTTTCAATTAGCGAATTTGCAACAAGGCATGACGGGATCGGCTGTGGCCGATAAAAAATCTGAATTGAAGTCCCTCGAGCGAGACTGGCTGTCAATGGCGCCGGCGCTTAAGGAAAAGCGAGATGCGCTGAATTCTCGTTACATAAAAGCGATGAAAGGCTAAGCAGAAAAAACATGACGCATCCAATTCACCATGATTCACCCACAGCGGAGCAAATCGCTTCTGCGATGGAGCGTGATGAGCTGGTGATGTATTACCAGCCCAAGGTGAGTTTGTTAACCGGTAATGTGGTTGGGGCTGAAGCGCTTGTGCGTTGGAATGATCCGCACAGCCGAGTGCTCTCACCCAGCGTGTTTTTGCCACAAGCGGAAGCCGGTGGGCTACTGCACGACATGACTGTTCAGTTGCTTGACGATGTAGTGGCAGCCTGTATTAATGTGCGCCGATGTGCACCGGATTTGGCGTTATCCATTAATGTTGCCCCCAACGATTTAACATCCCATGCCATCAGTTCCCGTATTGGCAGCTATTTAAGTGGTGGGTCCATCCAGCCACATGAATTGCAAATTGAAATCACCGAAAGCATCGTGATGGATAAGTTTGATGTGGTGCTCGCTGAGCTGGGTGAACTTAGTAGCATGGGCATCAAAGTGTTAATGGATGATTTTGGTACAGGCTATTCCTCTATTGATCGCTTAAGTCAAATGCCGTTTAGCGCGCTAAAGCTTGATCAAGGTGTTGTGCGTCGCATGACCACCTCTTCGCAAAATTTAAACACGGTACGCTCCGCTGTTGCCATGGCCAGAGAGCTTGGCATGACGTCCATAGCCGAAGGCGTAGAGAGCATTGAGCAATACAATATTTTAATTGCCACAGGTTGTGAAGAGGCACAAGGCTTCTATATCAGTCGTCCGATGCCATTAAATCAATTCATTGATTTTGTAAAAGAAGATCGTCATTTCCCTAGCTCTCAAATCGGCTGTGTGCATCAGGCAGTGTTCAACATTCTTCGCTATCGTAAGTCCTTATTGGATATTGCCGTCTGCCATGCGTTGGGCAGCGGTAGTGTAGCGCCATCGATTACTGACACCCGATTATCCTCGTCAGATCACGGGTTCCGAGCCGCAGAATGGTATTTTGGGATTGGCCAACTGTTGAATTACCACGAGTCTTTTCGAGCCGTGGAAGCACCCCTCATAAAGCTCAATGAATTGGGTTCTGCCTTGCAACGTGAGTTGGTGAGTGGAAGTCCTTCCAGGGCTCACAGTGATCGCTTACGCGATATCGACAACTACTCCTCATTGGTTGTTTCTGAGTTACATCGATTAGAATCGGCCTTATTAGCTGAACTTGCATAAGCTGGCCCAGCCTGTGCCACCCTCAGATTGACCCAATCAATTCAAAGGGTGCGTTCTTTCAGCTGAGTAAGCGCCTGAATCAACGCCTCATCAAATTCATCGCTATCCCGACCTAAGCTAGCCATTGCGCAGCGCATATCTTTTTCTAAAATGCCAATCGTAGAATGCGGTGAATACCCGTCGTTGGCCCAGTCTATTTGAGAGAAATTTTTGCTGTACCAAGTACTGCCTGAGCTGGCGTTGATTACATTCAACAGCATCTGCTCATCAATTCCTTCCGCTC
Organism: uncultured Granulosicoccaceae bacterium; assembly: GCA_937930305.1. Classification (GTDB taxonomy): domain Bacteria; phylum Pseudomonadota; class Gammaproteobacteria; order Granulosicoccales; family Granulosicoccaceae; genus Granulosicoccus. Next base: position 40,169 of record CALGLE010000021.1, read on the forward strand.
GCGCGTCCGCTAACACACGGCGAGTGACTAAAACTGATGCAGCCGCTAGCGTGTTGTTCAGTGTTTTTACGAGCATGCCTTGGCCCAATTCCCCCACACGAAAGTGACTTTTCCCCATCGCATCAAACAACGGCTGATGACGATCGAGGAGAGAATTTTCCCCCGCCAACATGAATGACAAGCGTCGTTCCTGGGCTGCAATAGGAGCGCCCGACATGGGGGCTTCGACCAAGCTAATGTGGCTGGGCAAGCGCTGACGCAGCTTAAGAACATCGGGCTTGGCAACGGTGGAGCTAACAATCACATGCTGAGGTGGGTTGGGGTTTTTGTCTGAGAAAATGGCTTGCTCGTCAAAACACACATCAAATAGGTCGCGAGCTGAACGAACCACCAGCAACAAGGTGTCTGCGTTTGCGTCATGCACGGAATTGAGGAACTTCAGCTTCGATTGCTGCATGGCTTGGGTTGACTTCACATCAAAGCCGACCACATCAAAGTTGGCCTCTAAAAGACTAATCGCCATGGGTAAACCCATGGCACCACATCCGGCAACGATAACTCGCAAGCTGGTAATCCCCGTGATTAAGCTATGAGATAATAGGCGACAGCATACGGGAGAATTTATGAACGCTGACACCCTTCGTTACCGGAACGATTTAGAACAGGCCGAAGCCTTAAGCGAAGAGCGCGAGGTGAAGCGGGTCACGGAGTGGCTGGAGAAGCAAGAGGCGGAAGGCTCGACGGGATTGCGCCGTCAGTTATTGGCGACCTCCGTTCGGCTCAGTCGGAAAATGGCGCCTGATATTTATAAACTGTCGGATGAGTGCGTAGAGCGTTTGTCTATGGATACCCCACTCGAACTCTATGTTTTTAACTCGGCGCAATTTAATGCGATGTGCTTTAAACCTGAGGAGGGCCGGGTATTCGTGATGTTCTCTTCCAGCTTGTTGGAGGGTTTCTCGCCAAGAGAGCTGCAATTCGTTATGGGCCATGAATTCGGCCATCACATCTACAACCATCACGAAATTCCCATCGGTTATTTAGTCAAAGGCCGGCAACGCCCCGATCCCAAACTGGCTTTGCGCTTGTTCGCATGGTCTAGAAATGCAGAAATCTCAGCTGATCGAGCAGGTGCCTATTGTGCGAATGATCTGCATAGCGTGGCCAGTGCTCTGTTTAAGTTGTCTTCAGGCCTTACCGGTGACTTGGTGAAATTTGATTTAGAAGAATTCTTGCAGCAAGTTAGTGATATGGAGGTTATTGATTCAGAGCCTGATCGAGATGCACCGCAAGGCGATTGGTTCTCGACGCACCCATTTAGCCCGCTTCGGGTGAAAGCCCTGCAGTTATTTTTCGCCTCTAAGCTCATGCACCCGTCTGGCACCTCCATAGACAACATGGATGTTGGCGTGCAGCGCTTGATGAGCCTGATGGAGCCAAGCTACTTAGATGCTCGTAGCGATGCTGCGATTGCCATGCGCAATTTGTTGTTTGCCGGGGGATTGGTGGTGGCTGATGCCAGCAATGGCATTTCGGAAGCCGAAGTGGAAGTGTTTGAACGCTTTTTTGACAAGGGCGATGTGAGTGAGAAGCTGAATGTCAATCGCATCCGAGAGGAGCTGCCGCAGCGCATTCAGCGGGCTAAAGAGCAAGCCACGGAAACCCAATGCATGCAAGTGATGCGGGATATCTGCGTGATTGCTATGACGGAAGACCATGTGAGTGTTGAGGAGCGCAATGTATTGAACAGCATTGCCGATGGGCTGGGTATTTCGCGCACTTTCATCTGCCAGACTTTGGCGGAAGACTGTGAGCCAGACTAATTTACGCACCAATATGGTGCAACTAGTTGGCATTTATTTGAAGGTGAGATTCCTATTTTGTACGCATTGAAAGGGTAATAAGTCGATAAAATCGCTGAACCACGAGTGCTCTGCACCATTGTTGTGCGGTACTTGAGCACGATCAACCCATCTCTGACTCGGTTTACACAATGGAAGCTCTTCAGTCTGGCAGTAATGTCCTATTTGTTTTGCTTGGCGCTATTTTGGTTCTGTTCATGCACGCGGGCTTCGCTTTTCTAGAAGTGGGCACCGTGCGGGAGAAGAATCAAGTCAACGCGCTGGTTAAAATATTCAGTGATTTCGGCGTCTCCACCATCGCCTATTTTTTCATTGGCTACCAAGTGGCTTACGGCATGGATTTTTTCTCCTCCGCCAGTGCTTTATCTGCGAATAATGGCTATGAGCTGGTCAAGTTTTTCTTCTTGCTCACTTTCGCAGCCGCCATTCCGGCGATTATTTCTGGCGGCATCGCTGAACGCGCTAAATTTTATCCACAGCTCATTGCATCAGCACTGATCGTTGCGCTGGTATACCCCTTATTTGAGGGGATGGTTTGGAACGGTAATTTTGGTTTCCAAGAGAAAATCAATAACATCACAGGGGCTGATTTCCATGATTTCGCAGGTTCCATTGTGGTGCACGGGGTGGGTGGCTGGATTGCTTTAGCGGCGGTGATGCTATTGGGTGCCCGAACGGGTCGTTACAACAAAGATGGCAGCATTGCCGCAGCGTTTGCGCCGTCCAGCATTCCTTGGTTGGCACTGGGTGCTTGGATCCTCACCGTGGGTTGGTTTGGGTTTAACGTCATGTCAGCTCAAGAGGTCGCGGGTGTGAGTGGCTTGGTTGCTATGAACTCGTTGATGGCCATGGTGGGCGGCTTGCTGGCGGCGTTATTTGCAGGCAAAAATGACCCAGGTTTTGTGCACAATGGGCCTTTGGCTGGCCTGGTTGCTGTTTGTGCTGGCTCTGATGTGATGCATCCGATGGGCTCCTTGGTGGTAGGTGCGGTCGCGGGAGTGTTATTCGTTTGGGCGTTCACGATGGCGCAAAATCGTTGGAAGATTGATGATGTGCTCGGTGTTTGGCCACTGCATGGGTTATGTGGCGCCTGGGGTGGTCTTGCCTGCGGCATTTTCGGCCTAGAAGCCTTCGGCGGTTTGGGTGGCGTCTCTTTTGCTGCGCAATTGATTGGTACCGTAGCGGGTATATTGATAGCGTTGGCTGGCGGTTTTATTATCTACGGCGGTTTGAAAGCGGTCACCGGCATTCGTCTAAGCGAAGAAGAAGAATACGAAGGCGCTGATTTGAGCATTCACAAAATTTCCTCAACTTCCTCGCGCTAAGCACGCGTCTATCGAATCGAAATTGGAGCACATACTATGAAACGTATTACAGCGATCATTAAGCCGTTCAAATTAGACGCGGTGAGAGAAGAATTGGCCGCCGCGGGGGTGAACGGCATCACCGTCACTGAAGTGAAAGGATTTGGGCGACAAAAGGGCCACACAGAGCTTTACCGTGGTGCGGAATACGTCATTGACTTCATACCAAAGGTGAAAATCGAAGTCGTTGTGGCTGATGACATTCTGGATGCGTGCATTGATGGCATTGTCCGAAGTGCTAACACCGGCAAGATCGGTGACGGCAAGATCTTTGTGGAAAGCATTGAGCGCGCGGTTCGAATCCGAACTCAAGAAGAGGGTGAAAGTGCCTTGTAGTGCGAAGTACTCTTAGCTCGGAAAGGGGCGGGGCAGCGGTACGCCGCTAACTGAGCTTCCACAAAAAAGGCCGGTGAATGTGATATTCACCGGCCTTTTTCGTTGATCGATCAACGTCATGCTTTAGACGTTTTGTTCCCAAGGTGGGTTGGGTGAAAATTTTGAAACCATGAAGTCGGTGAACACTCGTACCTTGTTGCTGAGGTGACGGCGGTGTGGGTAAACCAATTGGATGGTTGAGGAGTCGGCTGCGTGTTCTTGCAGCAACGGAACCACTAAGCCAGATTTTAAGCTGGGCTGAACCACATAAGTTGCCAAACGAGCGATACCGATGCCTGCCTTGACAGCTTCATGCAGGGCAGAAGCGCTATTGGTATGGAAATTTCCCTTAACACGCAGCACCTTGATGCCGTTGTCGGTATTGAATTCCCAGTCATTGAAATGTTGAATAGAGCTGTGCGTGAGACAGTTCTGCGTTAACAGATCATCGGGTGTGCGCGGTGTACCGTGTTTCGCTAAGTATTCGGGTGAGGCACAGATCACGCGCTTGTTCACCGCTAAGCGTCGAGCTACCAGTGATTCATCGGTCAGGCCATCGCTGAGTACGATTGCCACGTCAACGCCTTCACCAACCAAATCCACCTCGCGCTCGGACAATTCAAGCTCGACCCGCAATTCAGGGTAGGTCGCCATGAATTCAGGCATCAGTTTGATCATCTGGATGCGAGCGAAAGCGGACACTGTGGTGACTCGCAAGGTGCCGGTGACCCGGTCGTGCAGAGCCATGACAGCGTCTTCGGCTTGTTGGATTTCGTCCAAAATCGCGCCACAGCGATCGTGGAAGGCATGACCTTCCGCGGTTAAGCTGAGCTTACGCGTGGTGCGCTGAAATAGACGTGCTCCCAAACGATCTTCCAGGCGGGTAATGAGCTTACTCACCGCAGAAGGGGTTAAATCAAGTTCACGCGCGGCCGCCGAGAAGCTGCCCATATCAGCAGCTTTCGAAAACACCAACATCTCGGTGTATTTGTCCATCCGATTAATGCCTCAGATGCATATAAAGTGGTTAGTAATCATATATTACGCGCATGCAAATAACAATTGCTATTCCTTGCGTCACACTATTTGAATTGAATTGCGTCCATTCTTGAAAAGCGTGCAGGGTTCGATATTTTCAAGCCCTGATTTATGGTTCCCGGCTTGTACGTATGAGGTGAGCGTGTGTATCGTTTTTTCGAAAATCTCATCGACCCAATGGATGCGCCAAAAAAAGATCAGCCGCCCTCTGGCACGGCTGCATTCTTTTGGCATTACTTAAAACCGGTATGGCGCGTCATTCTGCTCGCGCTGGTGTTAACGGGCATAGCGACCGTCGCTGAACTGCTGATGTACCGCTATTTGGGCCAACTCCTTGACTGGATGACCACCGGCACACCGGAAAACTTCTTCGCAGACCATGCTGGTGCTTTGGTACTCATGGTGGTGGTCACCGCAGTGATTCGCCCACTCGCATTGCTGTCTTCAAGAGCCACGATCAATTTGGCGCTTGCCCCGGGCATCGCCAACCGCACTCGGTTACTGAATCATCGCTATGTGCTGCGCCAGAGTATGGAATTTTTTCAAAACGACTTTGCCGGTCGCGTTGCGCAAAAAGTTTTACAAACGGGCAATGCCATTCGTGAGTCTGTCGTTAACGTTATCGACGGGGCATGGATGATGGTGATTTATTTGACAGGTATCGTTTGGATGTTTGTTGATATTCATCCAGGGCTTTTGATACCAATTTTTGTTTGGTTGTTATTTTACGCTGCCGTGATTTATTGGATGGTACCGCCGGTTAAAGCACGTTCGGCCAAGTTGTCAGAAGCGGTGTCGGTGGTAACAGGCCGAATTGTTGATAGCTACACCAACATTCAAGCGGTGAAGTTATTCGCACACCATGACATGGAAGATGAATTCGCCGCTGATGCGATTCGTTCTCATACCCGTGCATTCCATCGCATGATGCGAGTGATTTTAAATATGACGGTAGCACTTACCGTGTTAAATACTGCGTTAATCGTTTGTGTTGCTGGGTTATCGGTTATGTACTGGTACCACGGCACCATGACGCTGGGCGAAATTGCCGTGGTTAACGGATTAATATTTCGTATGAACCATATGTCGGGTTGGATTTTACGAACGATTACATCGCTGTTTGAAAATGTGGGTGTCGTTCAAAATGGCATGGAAACCATCGCTAAACCGCAACGTATTCTTGACAAAGCGAACGCTGTTGAATTAAAAGTGCCTCACGGCCGGATTGAATTTAATGACGTGTCTTTTGGGTATCGTGAATCGTTGACGACTTCTGACAAAAGCAACACGCCTACTGTTATTGAATCCTTTAACTTAACCATAGATGCCGGTGAGCGTGTGGGCTTGGTTGGGGTCTCTGGTGCTGGCAAGTCCACGTTAATCCATTTATTAATGCGCTTTAATGACCCAGCTTCAGGGGAAATACGCATTGATGGAAAACCCATAGATTCAGTCACACAGGACAGTTTGCGACAACAAATCGGTGTCGTCACACAAGACACATCGTTGTTGCACCGATCCATTCGAGACAACATATTATATGGTTGTGCAGGTGCTTCTGATGAGCAAGTTCTCAAAGCCGCTGAAGCGGCAGCGGCAGATGAGTTTATAAATGACCTAGTCGATAATAAAGGTCGACGTGGGTTGGATGCTTTGGTTGGTGAACGCGGCGTTAAGTTATCAGGCGGGCAACGACAACGCATTGCTATTGCACGCGTAATGCTAAAAAACGCACCGATCTTAGTGCTGGACGAAGCAACTTCGGCACTAGATTCTGATGTAGAAGCCGTTATACAAAGCAAATTGAATTCAATGATGCAAAACAAAACCGTGTTAGCCATTGCGCATCGGCTATCAACTATTGCATCACTAGACAGATTGGTTGTTTTAGATTCTGGTCAAATTGTGGAGTCGGGCACGCATGACGAGCTAATTGTCCAAAATGGGGTTTATTCCCGTCTTTGGGAGCGCCAATCAGGCGGATTTCTTGGAAAAATGGCGTAAATTGAACTAGAAAGTGTGTATCCGATCACCGACGTTAGAAGTAGCGGTGAATAGCGGTAGCTTTGGTGCCGATAGGGACATTGGAAGGGCGGCTTTTGCCTGCTTTTGAATCCGAAGCGCCAAAAACTCGGGGTGTGTGCGAACCGTCATGAAGTTTCATCTACTTTCAGCGTATCCAAGCCATGAGTGGCTTACTGCATTGTTGTCGTATGCCGACAATGATCGAGTCGGGCGACACGAATTGGTGGACGATCCAGACGATGCGGACGCCATCCTGTTTGTCGAGAGTGCTCAGTTTGACGACTACCTCTATAAAAAATTACTCAAGCATCCCTTGGTGCTTAATTACCCGCACAAAACTTTCATGTACAACGAGGTGGATCGTCCTTGGTGTGCTCTGCCAGGATTGTATTGCGGCATGCCATCCAATCGTTACGATCAGTCCCGCCAAGTCGCGTTCCCGTATTTAGTGTCGCCAAACCGTTTTGTGCCGCAAATACACCGTTGGCAGGTAAAACCTGAATGGTTGTTTTCATTTGTCGGTGCCAAAAGTCACCCGCTCCGAAATCGAGTGGCTGCGCTGGAAAGCGTCAGCGCAGGCGTTAAGGATACTTCAGAGTTCAGTGTTTGGCATGCGGATGCGGCAGAACGATCATCTCAGGGGTTGGTGTTCGCAGAATCGATGGCGCGAAGTCATTTCGTTTTGTGCCCACGGGGTATCGGCACCTCGTCGTTTCGCCCGTTTGAGTCGATGCAAGCAGCACGCGCGCCCGTGATCATTTCCGATGATTGGGTACCGCCACCCCATGTGGATTGGGATTTCGCTCTATTCGTCCCTGAAAGCGATATAGAGGCGATTCCTGACTTACTCGCTGAACGAGTGCATGAGGCAGCAGATCGCGGCAAGGCGGCTCGTGAGGCCTGGGAGATAGCCTATGCCCCGACCGTGATGTTCGACACCGTGGCGCAGTCGCTGGAGTATTTACTGCAGATCCCAGAAATTGAACCGATTCCAGACCCATGGCTACCCGTGCGTAACTGGTGGATAAGCACAGAGACCAGCGCCCGGCAGTGGGTGCGCCGCATGCGCACCGCTTAAGTCTTTCGACTGGGGACGAGCCTGCATTTAAGCGCCTAGATTGGCTATCAGGCACAGTTGTGTTATACCAAGAGGTAGGAGGAAGCCGTGTACACCCATAGTGCACGCCAGAGTAGTTGATGAACGCGAAAGTGCTGCGCTTGAATAAGGCCGGAACACCTATCGCTTGGTTAACTTGGCAGGAGACTGCCACCATTGTTGCCAAAAATCAGGTGTTATGGAGTCTGGGCGAAACGGTTCGAACCGTTAGAGGTGGATTCAATAAGCGAGGGGACCGTTCGCTTTTAAAATTGCCAAGCATCATCGCTTGTGATGGCCGGGTGGAGGACATTCGATTCACACCGACGCTAACCAACGCCTTACTGTTTGCCCGCGATCAGCACCTTTGCATGTACTGCGGCGAACAGTTTCCCGTACGAGATCTCTCCCGTGACCACATCGTGCCAACCTCACGTGGTGGGCGCGACGTGTGGACAAACTGTGTATCCGCCTGCCGACGCTGCAATAATAGGAAAGGCAATAGTTTGCTCGAAGAAACCAACTTAGAGCTGCTGGCCATTCCATTTGCACCGAATCGATACGAGTTCTTCTACCTATCGAATAAAGATGTGCTGGCGGATCAAATGGAGTTTTTAAAGCCCAGATTTTCGCGACACAGTAATCGAATTTATCAATAGCGTTTGTGGCAACGATTTGCGAATCCTAAGCGCCTGTTTGTATCAAATTTTCCAACACAGACTCAGCATACTCCAGTGCTTCGGCTCGTTCGATGTCCACACCCACCAGTTGTAAAACGTAGTTCTTGTGGGATACCACCATTGCAACGTGTGAACGACCATCATCCAACAACGTATCAACACTGATCAGCGATACCGGAACGTTTTGGTTTAGCCACATCACTTCTTCAGTGGCCTGGCCACCACTGTTGTAAATAAGGTTACTGCTTAGCGACTGCGCGAACATCTCCGCAGTTTGCGGGGTTTCTGCGCTCATTAATGTCACTTCAACCGGTGAGGCGTTTAACGAGGATTGATTGTAGTGCTGCATAGCCACCATGCCACGAATCAGGCGCGTAAAGCCATCAATGGCTGCGGTGCGGCGCTCGGGGTCAGAGCGCAAGTTCACACCCTTTAAAGGCGAAGTTTCCACACGCACCCAAGGCTTAGCGGTCCATGGGTGAGTGATGCTACCACTGGCTTCGAGCAAATGTTGATTCAGTTCACTGCGGGTTCTATTTGGAAAGCTGGATGGGTCAAGAATTTGAATGGGGTCTATGGGTGGGGTGTTTAACGCAGATTCGATCAGTGCCTGGCCATTCTCGCGACGTGCCAATGAGGCAATGAATCGTTCCCCTTCAACATAAGAGTACTCCAACACATTTCGGCTAACGGCCTGTACCGGTTGAGTTAGTTGGTTAGGTGAGAGTTTGTCGCCAAACATAAACTGATCCAGTGAGCCTAATCCGGGCAAGCAATCTGACTGTTGGCAAATGCGGCGGGTGATGTATTGTGCGTGCCCTTCGTACACGGCAGACTGCGCGAAGGACGCTCGAAAATTTAAGTGGCGATTGCGATGAATGCCAAATCGCGAATCATCCGCGGCGTGCACCAATTCATGTATGAGCAGCGCGTTTAACGCGTGTTTGATGGCTTCAGCGTTGTTGCCAACGGAATTGATGTAGCTGGTAAGTAACGAATTACTCACCATCACTTGTTGAGAGTCTGTTGAGTAAAGGGCAGCGTAAGTGCCTGACTGCCCGGCCATGACATTACTTAAAAAATTATCGGCAAATCGATTGTCTGTGAATTGGCTATGCGTTAAGCGTCCCGTTTCAGAAGCCACCTCCCGTTCAATTTCACGGTTTTGTACCACAGCAAAAGTAACGTGCGATAGATCGGTACCGGTCTCTTCTTGTACCGCCCTACGTGCCCGATTGAATAAGGGGGTTAGCGCTGCCTGCCAATCCGCGCTACTCATGCTTTCAAACGCATCCACACTGTCGAAATTCTCAGCCGCAGGGCTTGCCTGAATTTCAGGTTGTGAGCTTTGTCGATTGGAAGAGCAACTGACCAATGTGAGGACAACAACCGCCAGCGCTAAAGCAGGTGAGCCGGGGGCCCGAGGGCTAAATGTTGTCGTCAAGGGCATGGATCGTCCAGCGAAACAATAGTGGAGATCGCCAGTTTAACCAGGGTGCGTTCAATTCTGATGGGGTCGAGTCACACTTCCATCATCAGCCGCAGAAAAAAAGGCCGCCCTAATGAGCGGCCGGTTTTTAAATTGAAGATTGGTTCAGGTTTTTTCGATTACAAGCTTAGTTTGAAGTGGCCAAGCGAACAAACGGGGACAATAGCGCGTACACGATAAATAGACAAAACAGCACGATGCCTAAGGTGGCCAATGGGCGATTTATAAATTGCGCGTACCAGGCGGGGGTTTCACCACGGGCCGCCGCTTCTTGGTACTGAGCCCGCTGAATTTCAGATCGTGATTGTTGGTATTGGTTAATGAGTTGGCGAGCTTGGCCAACATCATCGTCTTCCACCCAAATGCCTGGCATGGCAATGCCCCAATTGCCAGCGGTGGTTTCATAAAAATCGAGATTATGTTCGTTCAACAAAGTGCGCACCTCGGCGGCTTCATCATCGGGAACATTACGTAGTTTGAAAACGAGGGTGGACATAGCTACGCAGTATAACGGGTTAACCACCGAGAATAACGTTGACGCAGTGAGGCGACTTCAGCGGTTCGGCCCCGTTTCATTGCGCCCGCTGAATACACAGAAAATTTCTCCACTAACATCTGCACAGCGGCGTGTTCGTCACTCTCGTTGAGCACGTTAGCCAGTAATATTTTTTCCAGTGCCACCAGACGAAAGCGATCCATAGCCATAAATTTTCGTGACAGTTGATCGGCATGGCCACCGTGTTTGATGACCAACGGGGCATCGCAATAAGCCACGGGTTCTCGTGAGGTCAGCCGCAACCAAAAATCATAGTCTTCGCAGGCGGGAAGGTCTTCATCGAAATAACCAATATCGGTGAAGACATCACGGTGAATTAACGCCGAAGAAGGTGAAATTGCGCAAAGTGGCAAACAGTGCTGAAAAATCCTGCCGCCGCGTTTTTCATGTCGATGGCGTTGATTAACACGCTTACCGTTGCGTATCCAGTGTTCATCGCTATGGCAAAGGCGTAAATTATTGTCATTGTGCAGTTCGCGAAGTTGTGCTTCGAGTTTACCTGGGTACCAAGCATCGTCAGAATCCAGTAGTGCAATCCATTCACCTTGCGAGGATTCGATGCCACGATTTCTGGCATGAGATACACCGTGATTAGATTGCCGATAGTGTTTGACATCCGGGAAGTTTGCTTTTAAAAACTCTCCGGTGTTATCGGTTGATCCGTCATCAATAACGATAATTTCAAGCGGCGTAATGCTCTGTTCTAGCACAGAGTCCAATGCACGCGCCAAAGTATGGCAACGGTTGTACGTAGGAATAACGACGCTGATGGAATCCTTCACTGGCATCACCTCATTTTACCGCAGCTAACGCTAATGCGGCACTTCGTCGCCAACAATGGCCAGTAATTGTTCAGGAGAACAAATTGCTGCATCCAACTTGCTGAGCAATACTCCATTCATCCGGGCATCGACAACGCAGCTTGTTGCAAATGGGCGATGTGGATCGACAATTTCTGCAATGGGGTTACCTAGGTGTACGGCTCCTCCCACTTCAACATGCCAATGCACTAAACCACGGGTGGGGGCGAGCACTCGACATTGAGTTTTGGAAACTTCCAACAAACGGGTGGAATGTAAATCAAATTGGCCTTGGTTTAAAACGCCAAGGTGCAGCAAGGCGTTGCGTAATATGGATACACCCATCAGTCGCGACATTTTGTCGGTGCTGCCGTAACGCCCTAAATCTAAACGTAAATAAGGCGTATCTGTTTGTTCAGCGATGGCGGCCATCGAGCTTGGATAGGGTTCGTCAAAGCGTCGCACACTGTCGGGCGCACCGCAGGCCATCATGATGTCTTCAACTTTTGCGTTCCTATCGGTATCTTCACTAGGCCACACGGAAACATGCGGTGTGTTCGTTAGCGAAGCCGCTCCGCTGCCCAGTTCAATCACCACATCACAGGCGGCTAAGACATCGTCGGTAAAGGCATGTTTGACGTATTCGTATTGATCGGCTGGCAAAGGCCTTGTGGACCCTGCAGGCACCATAGACGGGCATAGAATTAAAGTGCCACAGATGTGCGAGACATCGATAATCCGAAGCAAGGTTTGCAACACGGTCGTGCCAGTCACGTCGCCGGCCTGCACACCGGCCATGAGACAGACAACCGGGCCTTCGCCCTGGCGCAGCACACATAATGGCGCGTGGTGCGTTCTAAGTGGGTCAGACGGGGATGGCAGCGGCACCGAATAGCCACCCATCTGTAGACCGTCAACGGTTAGATCAACGCTAAGCTGGGGTCCATAGTTCGGTGTTGTCATCAAAAACCCCTCTCGGGAACGTCGGAAGCATCGGCTGATAGAATGCAAGAGATGTGCAACCACTTGCCGAGCGTATGACTCAAGAACAAATTGCCATCAGCGTGTTGCTGGTGTTTACCATGTTGTTATTTGGTTGGGGCCGCTGGCGCTACGATCTAGTCGCCATGTTTGCGCTGGTGTCGTGCGTTTTATTGCGCCTCATAGACCCATCAGAGGCGTTTGTGGGCTTTGGGCATCCAGCTGTAATCACGGTTGCCGCGGTGCTCATCATCAGCGCGGCTTTGAAGAATGCGGGGGTTGTGGATGAAATCGCCAGCCGAATCAGTGGGCTGACAGAAACCCCCATCATGCACATCGCGGCTTTGACAGGCGTCATCACAGTGGCATCGGCCTTCATGAACAACGTTGGCGCTTTGGCGCTGCTGCTGCCCATTGCGCTGTCCACATCCGCTGAACGCAACCGTTCACCTGCACTGATTTTGATGCCGCTCGCATTCGGCAGCTTGCTGGGCGGCATGATGACGCTGATCGGTACACCACCGAACATCATTATTGCCAACATTCGGGCGGAAGAGGCGGGTGAACCGTTTGGTATGTTTTCGTTTGCTCCTGTGGGCTTGCCCATAGCCGTCGTCGGGGTGGCCTTCATTACATTAATTGGCTGGCGGCTTATACCGAAAGCGCGATTAGATCAAGACAGCGCCGGACAATTGTTTGAAGTTGGCAATTATTTAACCGAGGCAAAAGTACCTGAAGGCTCTGCCATGGTGGATCAATCGCTGGGAGAAATTGACGGTTTGCAGGACAGCAACGTCGAAGTGATCGGAGTTGCTGGGCGGCGACACTTTGCGCGTAATGTGGCCAGTGACTATCGAATCGCCGTTGGCGATGTTCTCATCATTCGTTCCGATCCCAATGATTTGAAGGGCTTTCTTGATCAGTACAGCTTAGAACTACTCACGACGGCTACACCGGCGTTTAATACGCCTTCTCCACAAAACGATGTCATGGTGGAAGGGGTGGTTAAAACCGAATCGGATTTGATTGATCGTGGTGTTGAATTTATTCGGCGGCGCACGGGACGATCGGTTGCGCTGGTGGGTATTGCCCGTAACGGTGAGTCGGTACTGAGACGTTTGCGACAACAAACGTTTAAAGCCGGTGATGTGCTCTTATTGAATGGTGATGTAGAAACCATTGATAAACACATGGGTGAGATGGGTTTGTTGCCGCTTGCCAATCGACCGATTGACTTAAATCGCAGTAAACGAGTGCTTTTAGCCGGGGCGATTTTTGCCACTGCCATCGCCATGGGGATTATCGGCATCACCTCTTTGCCGGTCGCGTTTTTATTAGCGGTTGGCGCGTACGTCGGCACCGGTATTTTGTCGCCGCGGCAAATTTACGATGATATTGATTGGCCGGTTATCGTGTTGTTGGCAGCCATGATTCCTGTCGGTAATGCATTGACCACAACAGGCACGACAGAGCTGGTTGCGAACAGCCTAGTGGCTGCCACCGATGGTTTGGCAATTTATTGGATTATCACCCTGCTATTGGTGGTCACTATGTTGTTGTCGGATGTGATTAACAACGCAGCCACGGCTCTTGTGATGGCGCCTCTGGGCATCGCGATGGCCCATTCCTTAGGTGTGAACAGCGATCCGTTTTTAATGTCGGTTGCTGTGGGTGCATCGTGTGCGTTTCTTACACCGATTGGTCACCAGTGCAACACCTTGGTGATGGGCCCGGGTGGATACAAGTTTAGTGATTATTGGCGGATGGGATTACCCTTAGAAATATTGATTGTCGTGATCAGTGTGCCGCTGATTTTATGGGCTTGGCCACTTTCGTAGGCATAAAAAAAAGCGAGGTCTAGGCCTCGCTTTTTTCAAATCATCACGTCAATTTTCTAACTTTATACGGGTGGGCGAAAGGCTTCGTTCTCTCGACCTTGAACAATGGGTTTAATATAAATTTCTACACGGCGGTTTTGGCTACGACCGTAGCTGGTGTTGTTATTGGACACCGGCATAGCCTCACCGCGACCGCTCATTCGCATACGGTCTCGTACAACACCACCAGAAGCTAAGTATGCGCCCACACTGCTTGCTCTTTTCTCAGAGAGTTGCTGGTTGTAGCTGGATGAGCCTGTGCTGTCTGTATGCCCAACCACATGAACAGCGGTTTGCCCGTATTCTGAAATCACACCAGAGACTTTCGCTAGACTGCTTTTAAAGCCGGACTTAACTGAGGCACTGTTTACATCAAAAGTGGATTCGCTATCCAATTCTAATTTCAGAGTCTCTTCGTCAATACGTACTAAGCGAATATCATTGTTTTGTCGTTCCGCGCTAAGCTGCTGCTCAAGTTGACGCTGCTGCTTGTCCATGTAGTTTCCTACAGCGGCACCGGTTAAAGCACCAATAGCTGCTCCTGCGTAGCGCCCGTTCTTGTCGTGTATTTGGTGACCCAATACCGCGCCAGCTACAGCGCCGATGGCGGCACCAGTTTTCGCTCGTTGATTGGGATCGTTAGTTGCACACCCTGTAGTCAGAGTGATAGCGGCTGCAATGGCCGCGATTTTCAAATGTCGCATGGCTTCGCTCTTTATTTTTATTATTTTCACGTCGCAATGGGTTAGCGAATTGCTTAACTTCAAAGTGACGCCTTACAACCTGTTTCGGCGCCAAGCGCTTATCCTCAACCCTGTTGATGTGATCAAAGGCTCAGCCTTGGGATTACTTAGTGGACAGCTTGCACAGGTCCATTTTTTTTGTGAATATGCAGACCTTTTGCCTGTGAAAGAGGCCACGAAATTGTTGCCTTGCGAACAGGGATAGTTTCTAAATTGGAGAAAAACGTGAGTGAAAACACACCGACGCATGACTTAATTAGCTGGCAAGAATTTGAAAAAGTGGACCTACGCGTAGGCACCGTGGTGCAGGTAGATGAATTTCCGGAAGCTCGCAGCCCGGCTTATAAACTCACCATCGATTTTGGTGAGGAAATCGGTCTACGAAAGTCGAGTGCACAAATTACCGTGCACTATCAGCCGGCAGAACTGGTTGGAATTCAAGTGGTGGCTGTGGTGAATTTTCCAAAAAAACAAATCGGTCCATTCATGTCGGAATGTTTGGTCACAGGCTTTGCGGATGAATCTGGCGCGATTGTGTTGGCGCAAGTTGAGCGCCCAGTGCCGAACGGTTCTAAGCTGATGTAATCAGCGTCACCAAATGTTTATCAATTACTGCACAAAATGCGATGCGGCGAACGCGGAGCCACGTCACTTTCACTGATGAGTAACCGTTGATTACCCTGGCAGGGTGCGCTGTTCTCTGCACTGATTGGGTTCTCTAAGATGGTGTTTACAGACAATACGCCGGCGTCGGTGATGTCAGACACCAAAGCAGATGTGATGGCGGCTTTAGTTTCCGATGACTCAATGTAATCGCTAAGGGATTTGAGCTGTGCAATAGAGCGCCACTGATTGCCATCATCGAAGATGATGTGGGTGGTATCACGCGGGGAGTCAGCGCCTTCCTCAAGCAGAAAATATTGGAAAGCGAGTGTGCCTTCCGCCAAATTCAACGGGTTACTGGCTACCGCTTTCACCCCGGTGATTCGATAGCGTGGGTTGGCGTTTAAACCTGCTTGGATGCGAGATTTCAGCTCTTCATCTAATATCGCGCGGTGTCGTTCACTTAAACGATCAATACCGCCGGTATCGAGCCATTCGGTGCATACGAAGCCCCATTGGTTTTCGTACTTTGCGCGCAGTTCGTATATTTTTGCGGAACAAAACAACGTCTCGTGGTTGGCATACCACATGACTCGGCGCGTTTGGTCACCGCGCGTTACCGACACTTCGCACAGATGTTCTTGGCCAGGCAGCTCTAGCCGAATGTAGCGTTTGTCACCTGGCACGGAACATTCAAATTCTTGCGCCATCAATTGGCTGCTGATCAGTGAAAATAAGGTGCCAATTAAGCAAAGAGCAGGTGCAGAACAGAGAGCGGTGGTAAGGCGAACCTGTCGCAAATTCAACGGCATCATTGTGTTCTGTCGAGTGAGCTAAAAACGTTTGGAAGGATATAGCAGATTGCATGGCTTGCTGCCATGTAACTTAAGCATTTTTTAAGTTTAAGGTGTTAGTACAATTTTTGGGGGTGCAATGCCGTCGTGAATATCTTGAAACGCGGCAGCGCCGACAGATAATGGGCGGGTTTCTAGCCAAGGGTAGCTGCCCAGTGCTTGCCGATCGAGCAAATCCAAGGCACAGGCACAGTCTTCATCATTGTAGGTGTAGTTACCCAGCACGATAATTTCCTGCAGCGTGATTCGACGGATGTCTAACCCGGCTTCATTGTCTTGTAAGCCAATGTGAGAAATAACACCGCCTTGCCTAACCAAAACGCTGGCGGCGGACCGAGTTAAGCCGCTGCCGACGGCATCCACCACTAAATCCATGCTGGCTTCGGCGGGGCTAGATTCTCGAGGGTCATAACAATGGCCTAACTCCATGTCTTGCAACAACTTTAGGCGGGTAGGGGATGTTTCTGCAATGTGCATGTCCCGCACACCTTTTTGACGTAACACCAAGGCAGCAAGCAAGCCAATAGCACCGCCACCTAACACGGTCACGTTCGCCTCAGATATAGGTCGGCTTAATGCACGTTCGGCTAAGCGAACGGCGTGAACAGAAACCGCTAAGGGCTCCATTAATGCGGCGTGTTCGAAAGATAAGGTGTCGGGCAGAGGCATCAAGTTACGATTGGGTGCGACAACGTATTCAGCGTAGCCGCCGGCCCGGCCTAGGCCTAATAAGTCACGTTGCTGGCATAAATTTGGGTTGCCATCGCGACAATCGCGACACAGTAAACACGTCACCATGGGGTTTATCGCGACGCGTTGACCCGCTAATGGCCCGGATTCAGCGACACCAGCCAACTCATGACCTAACACCATGGGCGGGACTCGGCGGGCATCGTGCCCGTGCCAGGCGTGCATGTCGGAACCACAAATGCCAGCTGAATGAATTTTCACCAACGATTCATCGGCACCGGCCTCTGGCATCGATTCCTCTCGAAACTCCATGGACTGAGTTCCGGTAAACACAAGTGCTTTCATAGTGATTTCTTAAAGCGCGGTGAATCCGCCATCAACATACAGGATTTGCCCGGTTATGTAGTCAGAAGCGGGGGATGCAAAAAACACGGTGACGCCGTTTAAGTCTTGCATCTCTCCGTTTCGGCCCATGGCGGTACGTTGCGCCAAGGCATCACTTTGACTGGGGTTAGCAAATACCGGTGCAGTGAGTTCGGTGGGGAAGAAACCTGGGGCAATGGCGTTGCACGTAATGCCGTGTTCGGACCAGGCTTCGGCCATTGCTCGGGTGACCTGGGCAATGCCCCCTTTGGATGCACCATAAGCCAATCCATTAGGGAAAGCTTGTCGACTTTGCAGTGAGGCGACGTTAATGATTTTCCCCCACCGCTGTTGCTGCATGTAGGGAATGAGTTCCCTGGCAAGAAAAAACGGTACCGCTAAATTCAAATTCAGCGTGCTATCCCAGCTATCGAAGGTGATGTCGTCTACCGATTGGCGATGATTCACACCTGCGGTATTGCACAGTATGTCGATGCCACCACCGGCCAACGCAGCACACGCTGCCGCAAGGTCACTGATGGAATCTCGATCGAGTAAGTCCCAAGACAACACATGGGTGCTTGCCTGTCGATCGGATTTAGCCAGTTGCTTGTTAATCAGTTGAACCGTTTCTAGTAGCGCATCTTCCCTGCGCCCAACGACAACCACACTCGCCCCGGCATCGGCAAGTGCGATGGCCTGTTGACGACCGATGCCAGAAGAGGCACCGGTAATCAAAGCGGTTTTTCCGTCTAACGAAAACATCTTACGTCCCTGACAGTAGAGCCAACACTTCCGGAGTGCCTTCTACCAGCATTTGAATAGCCACGTAAAAAATAAGAATCAGGCCAACCCACGCGATCCACGGGTAACGTTGTAATAACTTGGTTATCAATGTGGCCGCGAAGATCATTAACGCCACCGAAAGCACCAGGCCGAATACTAATAAAATGGGGTAGTCGCGAGATACGCCCGCAATGGCTAGCACATTGTCGATTGACATCGACAGATCTGCAATAACGATTTGTATGACGGCTGGGCGCATGCTGGTGAACTGCTCAGCTTCTACAATTTCTTCCTGCTCTTGGTTAGCGTTTTTGTGGTTCTCCCACAACTCCATGCCCAGCTTCCAAACCACCCATAACAGCAGCAAAGCGCCCGCGACTTTGAGCCCAGGTATTGAGATAAGTTGAACCGCGATCAGCGAGAAGCCGATGCGCATAACAACGGCTGCGGCTATGCCCCAAAAGATCACTTTTTTACGCATATCTGGAGGGACGCGCGAGGCGACCATGCCTACGATAATGGCGTTGTCACCTGCTAAAACCAAATCTATAAACAGAATTTGGATAAAAACATTAAACGCATCGATGGATGCGTAACTGCCAAGGTTTGAGAACAGTGGTTCCATTAGCGTGGTATCGAGTTGAGAAGTTTGAAAAAGGCAGGACGGGCACCTGCACCACAGAATGTGGTGCAGGTGAATACTGAAGAGCCGCTAGCGGCCTGCGTCAATATACAGCGGAAGCCAAAGGGCAATCATCGGGAATAGGATGATGAGAATCAAACCTAAGAGCTGAATGACCATAAATTGCATCATACCGATATAGATGTCTTTCAAATCCCACTCGGGCACAACGCCTTTTAGGAAGTAGGCTGAAAGAGCAACCGGTGGTGATAGCCAGGCGGTTTGTAGATTCACCGCCACCAAGATGCCAAACCAGGTGAGTCGCATATTCATGTCTTCTAAGATGCCAGTGAATTCGAGTGACTTCACCAACGGCAACAAGATCGGCACGATGATTAATACGATCGGTACCCACTCCAATGGCCAACCCAGTAAGAAGATGAGCGCCATAATGATGAGCAGCGTGGCGTAGGGTGGAAGATCCATGTCCAGCAAAAATTCGGTCATCATGCCGGGAGTGCCGAGCTTTGAAAACACCGCGCCAAAGAAGTTCGATGCGGCAACCAAAAACAGGATAAGCACCGAAATTTCCAGTGTTTTAATCACCGCGTTGTTCAGGCCTTTAATCGACAATTTGCCGTAAGCCAAGGTAAGTAAGAAGGCACCAAAAGCTCCAACGGCCGCGCCTTCTGTCGGTGTCGCCCACCCAGTCAGGATGCTACCAAGAGCTGCACCGACCAACAATGCCGGTGGTACCAAACCTAAAGCGAACTCCCTAACAATGACCCAATAAGATGAGGCACGCAGCTCCATCGGTAGTGGCGGGCCCAGGCTGGGGTTTATTTGACATCGAATTAATGCATAGCCAATGTACAACGTGGCCATTAACATGCCCGGAATGATGGCCGCGGCAAATAGGTCAATGACGGGCACTTCAAGAATAGGCCCCATAACCACCAACATAATGCTGGGGGGGATCAAAATTCCCAAGGTACCGCCAGCGGTGATGGCACCAGCCGATAGGCGCACATCGTAGCCGGATCGATTCATGGTTTTAGCCGCCATAATGCCCAGTATGGTGACCGAGGCTCCCACGATGCCGGTCGCGGCGGCGAAGATGGTTGATACAAACAGCACCGCGATGTAGAGCGAGCCCTTAACTCGAGACAACATAAGCTGAACTGCGGTAAACAAACGCTCCATCAATCCCGCTTGTTCCATCAGGATGCCCATAAATATAAACAACGGCACCGCAGAGAGCGTTTGTTCCATCATCACACTGGAAATTTGTAACGCTTCCAGATAGGAAGTGAAGTCCATATTTCTCAGTGAGAAATGATCATCAGTGAGCCCCCAGAAACCGAACACCGTTCCTAGGAAAATGAGGGTAAAGGAGATAGGGAAGCCAATGAAGATGGCGAATAACATGACCCCAAGCATAATGAGGCCGATCATTTCCGAACTCATACTGGCCATCTCCCGCGAGTCATTGCATACCAACTTTTCAAGGTTTCTGATACACCTTGGATAATTAAAAAGAAAACACCCACCGGTATGGCGGTTCTAACTGGCCCAAGCAACGGCATCCAAGCGGTATCCATGGCTCGTTCGCCTTTAACCCAAGCGCCGTAAGCGTAATCAAATCCGTTGTAGAGAAGAAAAGCCATGCCAGGAAAATACAGCACGCAGTACATGAGCAAATCCACAGTTCCTTGCGTTCGATCAGTCCAGTTGCGGTAAAGAAAATCCGCTCGTATGTGAATGCCTTTGGATAGTCCGTAACCGGCGCCTAACATGAACATAGCGCCGTAAATCATTCGACTGAGATCATATGCCCACAATGTGGGGGCGGCCTGTACCAGTGATTCTTCCTCTGAAGCGGAGAGCATGCGCCAAAGTTCTGGGCCGTAGAGCGTGACATCGGTTCCCAGTTTACGAACCACCACTTCGTAAACCACCATCAAACAAAGCGGCACAATGCCCCAAGCGACGATTCGTCCAACCCATTCATTAATCGTGTCTATCGCACCAATAATTTTTCGGTGCGTCGGGTTCATGTCATCAGGTAATTCGCCGGGGCTGGCTGATCGTCGTTCTGCGATCAGTTCATCCGCGATCTCAAGATCACCTGGATTGATATCTTCAGCCATATATTCTCAAACGTCTGTGGCGGAAATGAAAGAGGCCCCGCCACCGGTAGTGGACGGGGCCTCGCGGATCGACATAAGTCGATGAACTGTTTACTTCAGGGTGTTAGCGAATGCAGCACCAAGTGAGGCATTTGAAGCTTGCGCTCCAGCCCAGAAAGGTACAGCGATTTCAGCGAATTCACGCATAGAACCCCAAACTTCAGCAAAGAATTCATTCTCAGCAGCGTTCTTCTCAAGAGTGGCATTGGCAGCAGCCATGTACTCAACGAAGTAGTCAGCTGGAGTGTCATGCAATTGCACTTCATGGTTGTCAGTTAAGTCTTTCAGCGCTTTACCGTTTTCGTAAATGCGGTAGCTGATAGCTTTTGACAAAGAAGCGTTAGCTGCAACTTCCATTGCTTTCTGTTGTAGTGGAGTCAGTTTGTTCCACACGTCACCATTGAGGTACATGTCAGCGTTTACAACAACCTGGTGCAAGCCCTGGAGGTAGTAGTGCTTAAGAACTTTCTGGAAACCGAATACACTGTCTGGCTTCGGGCAGCACCATTCAGCTGCGTCGATAGTGCCTTTTTCCAGTGCTGGCAAAATGTCACCACCACCCATAGCAACAGCGGCTACACCGATGTCGTTATAAGTTTGGCCAGGGATACCAGGAGGTGCACGGAAACGTAACTTGCGGAAGTCGTCCATGCTGTTGATGGGCTCAGAGAACCAACCCAAAGCTTCTGGGCCTACGGGCTGAAGCATTAAGCCTTTTACGTTAACGCCCATTTCTTGCCAAAGTTGGTCATACAGCTCTTTACCGCCGCCGTATTGGAACCAAGATAAGAAAGCGATGTTATCGATACCGAGACCAGCACCAGCAACAGGAGAGCCGAACAACATAGCCGCAGGGTGCTTACCAGACCAGTAGTGAGTCCAAGCAAAGCCACCGTCAAGGAGGCCTTTATCTACTGCGTCCATTACGTCCGCACTAGGTACTACAGCGTTATTCGGTAAAATTTCGATCTGAACCTCACCATCGGTGAGATCGGCAACAGTCTGTGCGAAATCGCGCAACATCACGATTTCATCAGCTGCATCCGGCACAACGGTTTGGATCTGGATATTGGTGGCTGCACTTGCATCTACAGCTGCCAACATACTCAGGCCAACCGAAGAGGCGGCGATAGTTTTCAGCATACCGCGCATGGAATTTCCTCCAGTAGAGATTGTTATTAAGAGACCCGCAATCCCATTGGTGGGAGGACGGTATCACTACTACCATGACATTGAATTAACGGTCGTGCACCTAAAATTTTTCTAGGGGTAATCAATTCGAAATGCAGCAGTAATGAGATTAAGAATCTCATTATCACTCACTTATGTCAAATATAAAGGGGTAGATTGTTGTGATTAAATCCGCTGGGGAATAAAACAATCATGTAGCGCAGAATTGCAGCTGAATGGGGGTGTAATCGTGTGCGGCAATTGATGTCGGCGATGAGAACTGGGCCGACATCAATTGCTTCGCTGGTCCTAATGTGGGGTTTTGAGCGCGCTAAACGTTGCGCATGAACCCTAAATTGCGCACATCGAAGTTGCTCAGAGTCGGTAAGGTTTGATTGAGTTCAGACTCATTCAGGCCCATCCAATTCAGTAATGTGCCCGCGTATTGAGTGGCGCTGAGCGTAGGCAGGATGCGACCGTTACTGACTGAATCTGGGCCGTCGACAGACAGTCTGGGCAATGTGCCGTAAATGTCGCCGCCGTTCACCGCATCCCCCATCACCATAAGATGGTTGCCCCAACCGTGATCGGTGCCATCGCCGTTGCTGCTCAGTGAGCGACCGAAATCCGATGCGGCGAATGTGGTGACGTTACCCGCTTGGCCTAAATCTTCTAATGCGGATTGGAAGAATTGCATGGCGTTAGCTAATTCGGCAAACAATTCAGGCTGCTCTTTGTTCTGATTGTCGTGCACATCAAAGCCACTCATGTTCACAAAGAAAATTTGTCGTCGCATGCCCAGTTGCTCACGTGCGGCGATAAGTTTCGCCACCATGCCTAGGCGTTGGGACAAGCTATTGCCTTCATCTGGGGCAATGCTGATGCCTTCATTTTGCGCAAGTACAGCGCCAAGTTCAGTGGTTACGTGCATCGCTCGCTGCTGAATCGCTGCGTATTCTTTAACAAATTCATGCTGTTGGGGCAGATCCTGCACTTGTCGAAAGGCATCGACACGTGCTTGTTGCCAGGGTTCTCCATTGGACATGCCTGAGTATTCCAGCACGCCGGTTTCTTTCATACTGTAAGGGCGCGATGTAAAACCGGTTTGCCAATGGTTACTGCCATCAAGCGTAATGGAAGTTAAATGTTCTCTTTCTTGCATTTGTGCAAGAAAGCCTGCTGCTCTTGCACCCCAACCCTCGGTGCCACGACCACGACCTTGCAGTTGTTGCCATTGCATTTCTTGGTCGGCGTGTGAGAAAAGCTGTGCAGGCAAGTCCACCGCTTTGTTTTTATATTGCTCCACACTGGTGGGCTGAATTAAGTTGCCCACGTTACTGACCATGGCCAGTTTCTGTTCTTCGAACAAACGCTGCAAAGGAGCGGCAGCTGGGTGCAGTCCCACGTTGGAAACATTGTTGCTGCGCGCGTTTATCCCAAGTAGGTCGGCTTTAGGAACAGCCAATCCACCACGGGAGCGTTCGTATTCGTTGTATTCGGGGCCGCCGGTGGGCACCATGAGACTGAACCCGTCGCTGCCACCCTGTAAAAACAAGCAAACTAACGCTCGATAGTCATTGCCTGCGCTGGGGTCATTAGCGGCGTTGGCAAGTGTCCAGATAGGATTGCTACCTAGAGTAAGGCCTGCGCCGGTTATTGTTTTCGCTCCTAAAGACAGGAACTTGCGTCGATTTATGTTTGTCATGGTGTCGTCTTTTTTTATTTTTAAGTGACGAATACAGTCTATTTTTAATGATTCTAGCGTTGTATTGCTGCCTCAGGAGACGAGGCAATTAAGAAAATGGCATCAACCACCTTGTTGGATGCACGATTAGTATTTTCGATAAGATTCAGTGTTGCTGCACGCAGCCCTGGTGTCATGTTGCCACCCAACATGATTCTGTTTAGGTGGTTAACAAGTTTTTCTGGATTGGGTTCTAAGTCCATCTCATGATTAATGTTAATCGCTATCGCTTTAGAGTTAGGATCACTCATGTAGTTATTCGACCACAAGGTACTGGCCAATAAACGATTTGTTAACGTGATGATGGCTGACTCGTCAATAAGCTGCAGTTCAGGCGTTTTCAAATCTTGCATGTTGAGTGTGCCAGGTTGGCGATAGTCTGGTCGATAGAAATTAAACACCGTTGGCGAATTCAAAGGCGATTGACGCAATTCGCTGTGCACCCATCCATAGTTGAATTCACTGGAAATATGTTCTGGTTGAAACGCACGCCATAAGTTAGTCACACGAATCAGCGGCTCTTTAACTTTACCAAATGTATTGGGATAGAGCTCTGCACCCAGCCGTGCTTCGCGATGCATCAAAATCGCTTTTACTGTGCTGCCCAATGAGCCCCTTTCACCATTAACATTGCTATCGAACACAGCGGCAACATCGCGAACGTACTCTGGCGATGGGTTGCTGGTTACTAGCCTTTGAATCAATTGTTGAGAGATGAACGGGCCCACATTGGGATGATTGAACACGCTATCCAATGCTATTTTTAAATCCTGTTCTGCTGATTGGCCTGCCGGAACCTTGATACCATTCAATAACGTTTTTTCGTCGGTATCGTGAAACTCTGGGAACGCCTTCATTGGTGTGATGTAGTCTTTCTTTCTCGGCCAGCGGAAATCATCTGCACTGGCAAACTGCCACCCGGTAAACACGCGCGCGTAGTTTTCAATCAATTCCTGATCGTAAGTAGGCAACGCCACGCCATCAGCATCTCGCTTCACCGTACCATTTGGGTTTAACTGATCCAGTCCGATAGTGAACAGTTGCAACAGTTCACGAGCAAAATTTTCATCAGCCCGCACATTATTTTCAGGCTCTGGCTTGCGGTTACCTTTCATGCTGAGGTATTCACCCATGACTGGGTTCAAGGTCACTTCCTCAAGCAACGTGCGATAGTTACCGAATGCATTACGCATTAATATGTCGTAGTAGTTGGCTAAACCGTACTGTTTTTCACTTAAGCTGCTTTTGCCAGAGACCACCAAGATTTGGCTTAGCGCGAATGCCACGCGGTTACGCAGTTGATCTTCGGCATAAACGCTGTGGCGCCACCAAACATTTACATATTCGTTCCATTGATTGATGTTGGCGTTATCCAATCCGTGGGTGAGGTATGTTGCGGGTAACTGCATTTGCGCATCAATCCATTGTTCAGCAGTGGTTCCTTTTAGCGCATCCATATCTCGCAATGTGGGGCCATAGGTAGTCTGCGATAGCAATCTGTGCACATCTGCGTCAGTCATGGGTGTGCTAGGTGCTGCATTCACAACTTCGCTGGCCGGCAGTGCTGGAGCAACTGCTGGATCTACATTCGTTTGTCTATCTGTGCTGGTGCCACCACCGCAAGCGGCTAGTACGGTGGTCGTTAGCAGCAGGGAGATTATTATTGTTTTTTTCATAACCTGCTTCACGCATACAATCGATACGGTTAGCGGGTCAGCTTTCGAAAAGTGGAGTTACTAATGGATTACGCTGTGATGTGGGCCGAATTGAGGTGCCCTGATTGTGAATCAGGAGGCTGTCAAAGCCTCGACTTCATCAAGAATTGATTGTGGATTTATGTAATCAATACCAATAGGGTGAACTAGATGCTCCGGTGTGGAGAGAAACAGGCTAGGAAAGCCTTGTGCGCCTATCCTGGTGGCAAACGCTCGTTCATTCGCGTGCTCTTCGTGAACCGATTCACTATTCAACGCGGCGCTAAAAACGGTTCTGTCGCAACCGATGGATTGTGCAATATCAGCTAATACTTCGTGGTCTGACGGGTTCTTTGCCTCAAGATAGTACGCATGTTGAATGGCCGATATCATTGGCGCTTCAAAGTGTTCGTCTTGGCGTCGCGCTGCTATAACGGCACGGCAGGACGGCCAGGTTGATCGTCGTGGTGTGTTCTGGGTCCAGAATTCGTGATTGAATTGGGCGCCTGGAATACTTTGCTCAATACGTTTCCATGTGCTCTGCAGCATCGATTGCATATCTTGTGGCATAGGCACATCTGAATCTGGGGCAAGTCCACCGAGCAGCAATCGAACTTGAACAGATTCGCCTAATGATTCATTGACGGTTATCCAAGTGTTTTTAAACCCCCAGCACCAACTGCACATGGGGTCGTGTGCATGAAACAGGGTATAGGCAGAATCCGGGTTCATGGTGGCCTTATAAGCTTTTTGTTCTTATGCTTTAGGGTGTTTCTAGAGTGTCACTCATTTCGGTGTTATCAGCCTCAGATTCTAAACTCACAGTTTTATCGAAATCGCCGATGGCAACGGTTGCATCGGTTTCCAGCGAACTCACCGCCTCACGAAGTTCAATGGGTAAGTCGCGGTGATCAATCGCGATGGTTTCTTCACCATCTGTGATGGCATCCAGTAACGATTGACGCTCAGAGCGCAACTGATCCGTGCTTGCGTTCAAGGCAGTAACCTCTGATTCATAATCATTGTCGCCAGCCGGTGAATGTTCATTTTGATTCAGTGGACCTTTCAATACCGTCGTAGCATCCAAGGTTTCGTTGCCGTCTAAATCTTCATCTGAAGACGGTGCAATTCGACTGACTAAGGCTGCTGATGCACCCACACTGGCGGCGGCTGCGGCTAAATTCACATTGCTGGCAGAGGGTGTTTCGGTTAAACGACGAATCTCTTCATCTTTTTCGCGAATGATGGCTTGCAAGCGTTCGTTAGTTTCCAGCTGAGCTTGGTTGAGCTCAATGGATTCACTGCGTGCTTTGTGAATGGAGGTTTCTGTGTCACGTAAAGATTCGTTGAGACTTTTGTTGTTGCCTTTCAGTGACTTTAACTCACCACCCAGTGTTTGAATTTGATCTTCTAAATTCTTAGAATCTTGCCGACTTGATTCTTCAAGTTTTGCATACCGTGCATTCGCATCCTGCTCAGCTTTAATCGCGTGTCGCTTAGCTATAGCTCGTCGCATGAGCCAGCCAATAAGAAGCCCGAGCAGTGCCGCCAGTGCAAGGCAGACAACAATTTCAACGAGCATGAAATTCAATGAGTCTAGGGTCATCGGAATGAAAACTCGATTCTGCGGTTGGCCGCGCGACCTTCCGGTGTGTCGTTGGTGTCGATGGGAAGACTTTCGCCGTATCCGAACGAAGAAAGCCGGTACACAGAGATGCCGCGTGCGACTAGGAAGTCCCGAACTGCGTTAGCACGCTGTTGGCTGAGAGACAAATTGGTCGATTCATCACCCTGAGCGTCAGTATGCCCCTTTATCGCAATCGGCACGTTGGGGTAGTTAAGAAATAAATCAGCAATGTCATTTAGCCGGTCTCGGCTCTCATCAGTTAATACATTATTACCACTGAAGAATAATATTCGCGTATCGGCCAGTGATAAGAATTCGGTATTGAGCGCTTCAGCAGCTAACTCCACCGGGTCGCGCGCAGCTTCGGCTTCTGCCAAAGCCTTCTCCTTAGCCTCTTCCTTAGCTTGAATGGCTATTTGTTCAGCTCGCGCTTTCTCGATAGCCGCAGCACGTGCCGCTTCTTCAGCTGCGGCTTTCGCTTCAGCGGCTTCTTGTTTCGCTGCTTCTTCAGCTGCTGCGGCTTTTGCTTCGGCGGCTTCAGCTTCTTGTTGTGCTTTTTGTTTTTCTAGTTCAGTCGCTTGTTCAGAATCGGGCTGGTCGGATTCTGCGTCGGTTTTTTCCGCACTGGTTGCGTCGGTATTGTCAGCTGCTGGTGCTGCGGACTCAGAAGCGGAATCTAGTGTGGGATCCACCCGTAGCCGATCGACCACGGTGTAGTCGGATAAATTATCGCGAACAGATTGTAGAATCGCTTGCTCTTGTTCACGCGATGCAACCGAGCCACTTAATGTAATTTGCGTATCGAACACATCAATTGATGGCGCTTGGACTGCTTCCATAGCAGGAATAGAGGCGACCAAGCCATCCAACCACGCCATGGGCTGCATCGTATCGCTAGTCTCTACATTGTTATTGACATAATTCAAATCAAATGTCGTCATTACCGTTTCTATAATGGGGCGTAAGCTGCGCTGCTCTTGAACACGCCCCGTAACTGTTAATGACCGATCGTCAACCACCACATTGAGTTCAGGTGGTTCTAAGGTGACTGCGGGTTTATTGTTGGTTGCAGAGTCGGTGTCATTTTGCGTGCTGGCTAGCTGATTATTATCCGTGCTTTCTGGTGTTGGCGCTGCATCGTTTTCACTCGCCTTTGGTGCGCTGGGAGCTGCAGCCGCAGTGATTTCTGCCTCAGGTTTGGCTTCTTCGACAGATTCTTGCGGCGCTTGTTCAACCTCTTCTACCTTTTCCGTCGCGTCGGGCGCTTCATCCTCTTCAGCAAGTACGACGACATTGGCCGATTGACCGTCATCGTCTAAGTTAGCCGTGACGGGGGCTGCAACCAATTTCAGCTCATCGCTTACTCGTCTTACACCCGGTACCGCTTGCACGGCGGCAATAATGCCGTTTCGAGCCTGTGGGTCGCCCACCGCACCTGTTAGCTGGGCGGTGTAGCCGTTCATGGATACGTTGATTGCTTCTGCGCTGCCGACTGGTAGGGCATTCACAACCCGGGATTGCAATTGACTTTCTAGCAAGGGTACGTGGCGCGCCACACAGAACCATGCCAGCGCTGCAAAGGCAGCAACGCCCACCAAGGCCCACAAAGCGGCCGACCCGCGTTGGCCAGAGAAGGGTTGTGGTCTGTTAATTCTTTGTACGATCACTGATGTTTGCCAAAGGATGCAATGCGCAGTATACAAGGGCATTGGCTAAGATTTGAATTCGACAGAGCATTGACACATTTTTCATGATTGACGGTGGCTTTGAACGCAATGCGGATGTTCCGTGCCTGATATCCTACTCACCCGGGAGCCGCACTGTTTATCCTATGGTTAATCGTTACACTGCCCTTTTATCCAGTCTGGTGTTGCTGTGCGGGCTGCCGACCCAGGCGCATGCCTATGATGCGCTGCAGGTTTGTCGAGATCAGTCACCGCTCACCGATGATATCCACTCGTGTTTGGATAACTACTTGGATTTGATGGACAGAAATCTGGGTGATTTAACCATCTACATCGATGGTGAATTACGAGGTCGAGAGCGTGCCGCGTTCAATCGGGCGCAAAATTCGTTCTACAGCTACCGACGCGAGAATTGCCTCTGGTATCTCGAGATCGGGGGCCCGCGAGTCGAGGCAGAGCAAGTAGCAAAAAATTGCTTGGCCGATATGTCGCAAAATAGACTGGCTGAATTACAGAGCCTTATTGCGAGTTATCAAAACCCGGGAATTAATGATCCAGCCATTGATCCGCTCAGCGCAACTGCCGACAGCGAAGCCACAGAAAACGAAGCGCTCGCCTCGAATCCAGAAGCAAACGAGCAAACGTCTGAGGGTGCCAGCGAATCAGCGACAGAATCGGCCAATGCGGAGGATGCAAATGCTGGTGGATTGTCTGCCTATCTGGGGCAATGGCAAGTGACCTGTACCGATTCAGGGTCAAAACGTTGCACTATCGATGTGCCGTTGGAGCCGCTGAGTGGAGAATCTTCAGGTTCCATCATGCGGGTGATACGTCGCACCAATGAACGCTCGATCGTGGAGTTGCATTTCCCAGGCGTTGAAATCAGTTCGCCAGATAAGATTTCCTGGCGCGTGGACAACTACTCATTCGGGGCAGTGCCGGGATCCATTATCAGTGTGAAGGCCGATATGCTTCGCCAAATAATTAATGAGCGCAAATTTCTGCGTGATGATTTAATGCCTCTTTTTCGCAGTGGCTCAGAGGTGGGGATCACGGTGTTAGCCGAGGTAGACGGTTCTGAAGGTGAAGAATACGAAGCCACATTGTTAGGATTTTCTCGAGCTGTCACCTTCGCAGATGAGTTCATTGAAGGTGAACTGTAGTAGTGGCAAAGCGTGCACTAGTGTTCGCTGGAGGGCCATTTAGCCAATACACCTTTCAACTTGCTTCAGCGCAAAACCCAGACATTGCCCAGGCTGATGTGTGGTGCGCTGATTCGGGGCTGGTGCATGCCTTAAGCTGTCATCTCACACCCAAAGTGGTGGTAGGTGATTGCGATAGTGTTCCACCTGAGGTTTTAGACGGGGCTGTGAGTGGTGGGGTGGAATTAATTCGTCATCCAGCCAATAAGAACGCCAGTGATTTAGAACTTACGTTTCGAGAATTAACCGCAGCCGCTTATACCGAAGTCACCTTGCTAGCCGTCTCCGGTGGGCGCACCGATCATTCATTATTTAACTGGATGTTGGCGTTGCAGCAAGACTGGCCGTTTCAATTGTTGGTTGTTGATGAGTCGATATCAGCTTATTTAATTCACTCTCAGGTAGCCTTTAACGCGAATCTAAAGCCCAACACCGTGGTGAGTTTATTGCCTAGAGATTCTGTATCTGGTGTGCGCACCGAAGGCTTGCAGTATCCGTTAAACGATGCGCGCTTAATGGGCGGAAGCACACTCGGATTAAGTAACCTGGTTGCGGAGACAGATACTGCGCAGGAAACGCGTGTACGTGTTTCAGTGGCGTCTGGTCGTTTGTTGGTATGTGTTGTTCATAATGATTCTTGAAGCATGTTCACGAGGGTTAAAGTTTGATCGATTTACGCAGTGACACGGTAACCAAGCCCAGTCAGCTTATGCGCAAAGCCATGGCAGAAGCTGAGGTAGGCGATGATGTGTATGGCGATGACCCAACGGTTAATCGATTGCAGGCTGTCGCGGCAGAACGCTTAGGGCATGAGGCCGCGCTATTTTTACCCAGCGGAACTCAATCGAACTTAGTGGCCTTGTTAACGCATTGTCAACGAGGGGATGAGTACATCGTGGGGCACGATGCGCATACTTATAAATACGAAGGTGGTGGTGCCGCAGCGTTAGGCGGCATACAGCCGCAACCGGTTGCCTTTCAAGATAATGGAGAGCTGTCCTTAGACGAGGTGGCCAGTGTCATCAAAGCGGACGATGTGCATTTTGCTAGAACGCGTCTACTGTGCTTGGAAAATACACAGCATGGTCGTGTTCAATCGTTAAGCTATATGGCAAGCGCTAAAACCTTCGCTACTAAGCACAACCTAGCTCTACATTTAGATGGTGCACGCATGGGGAATGCGGCTGCGGCTCTAGGCCTATCTCTTGAGGCCGTGGCAGCTCCTTTCGATAGTGTTTCACTGTGTTTGTCTAAAGGCTTAGGCGCACCGGTGGGTTCTGTTTTGGTGGGCAGTAAACCCTTTATACAAGAGGCTACTCGATGGCGAAAAGTGACTGGTGGTGGTATGCGCCAGGCGGGTGTGCTTGCCGCCGCAGCTCTCATTGCCATTGATGAAGGCTTTAACCGCTTGCCTGAAGATCATGCCCGAGCTGCCACATTAGCTGCGCAGTTGAACGCTATCGATGGCTTGTCGGTTCGAGACGGCTGGACGCAAACCAATATGGTGTGGTTAGAGTTTAAGAAGAGTCATGGTGAGGCGTTGGCTGCTCATTGTAAGCAACACGGTGTGCTGATTTCGGCATCCACCTACGGTGCCCGGTTGGTGACACATTTGGATTTGACTGATGAACATATTGAAGAATGTGTTTCGGTGATTCGGTCTTTTTTTAATGCAGCTCTGTAGTAGTGGCTATTCATTACCGAAGTCAAATCCGCCCATTAAGAATCGTATGCTTAAAAGCGTTTAAAAAATCGGCATCATCTGGATTATGAGTGACCAGCAATACGCACAAATTACGACTACTGATGACATCCTTAGTTAATGACAGCATTTCACCTCGCGTGGTTTCGTCCAGTGCACCAAACGGTTCATCCAGTAGCAATACTGGGCGCTTACGCAGTAGGCAGCGAGCCAAGCCCACGCGTTGCTGCTCGCCGCCCGATAATTTTATGGGCAAGGCATCACCGCGATTCGGCAGGCCGACATCGTCAAGCACTTGGTTTACCGCGTCCCAATCCTGGGATTTAAGCTTCAATTTGGGTGATATGCCTAGTGCGACGTTTTGTCGAACAGTTAAATGATCGAACAAATTGTGTGCTTGGAATAAGGTGGTGATGGGGCGATCTTCTGGCGGAAGGGGGATCAAGTTTTCGTTATGCCATGTCATTCGACCATGGCTTGGGGTTAGGAACCCGCCGATCAGATTGAGTAAGGTGCTTTTACCAGAGCCGCTTTTGCCTAAAATCGCATGCACCTCACTGGCCCTAGCAGACAGTGAAAAGCTAAACGTTTGGGTGCCCAGCGTAATGGATACGTTTTCCAATTCTAACGTCATGGGTTAACGTCCTTTGAGCGTGATTTTGTAAGCCATTGACTGAGCGTAAACAGCAGTAAGCACGTTAACAACAACAGAACAGCCGTTACAGCCGCTTCTTGAAGGCGATAGCTGGACATGCGTTGATACAGCAGTAGCGGTAAGGTGGTGACACGATCTGATCCGAACAGAGCGATGGCACCCAAGTCACCAGCGGATAAGCTAGCGGCAATACCCATACTTAATCCGGCAGCGGGTTTTAATGTCGGCCAGTCCAGTAGACGAAAACGAGACCAACCAGCAATACCTAATGACTGCACTAAGCGGTCGTGACTCTGAGCTTGTTGGTGTATGGGAGCATCTAAAATTCTTAGTACAAACGGTAAGGCTAACAACGCATTGATGAGTATGACCAACAGCAACGCCAGGCTGAATACATCGGCGTAGGGGCGCAGTAATAAAAATAAGCCAGTGCCCAGCACCAGTGGGGGCATAACCAAAATGACATTGCCCAATAACCTGACAGCTTGGCTAGTTCGCTGCAACTTCAGCCGGTAATGGCAATGGCGAGCAATGAGCAACAAACCCAGTGCCATAACAAAGCAAAGAATGGCGGAACTGATGGCAACCAGCAGGGTGTTAACAAAAGCCTTTACGGTTGAGGCGGCTTTTAGCACACTGAAAAAAGCTGGATCAATCGCTGATACGAGTAAGCCCACAACCGGCAGCAGAACAAATCCCGATGCGATAAAAATGATGAGTACGTTCAAGCTTCTTAATCGACTTTTTGGGCGCCATTGATCTTGCGCGCTTAAAGAGCTGAATGCCATGGGTACTTCTTGCTTCCATATGCTGCCCAGCCATAGCACGCTGATGGCGATAAACAATTGAATTAACGCCAGAGAGACCGCCATGGACAGATCAAAATCAAAACGTATGGCTTGGTAAATGGCGACTTCTATTGTGGTAGCGCGCGGGCCACCTCCGAGTGTCAGTACAATAGCGAAGCTGGTTAAGCAAAGTGCAAATATTAATAGGGATGTACCCATTACTTGGGCTCGAATGGCTGGCCATTCCAGCCGTCTCACCCGGGTCCATCCGTGAAAGCCCAATTGCGAGCTTAAGCGCCAATGCGCCGGTGGAATGCCGTCCAACGCCACCAAAAAAATTCGTGTGGCTAGCGGTAAGTTAAAAAATACATGGGCTAACAAAATTCCGTTTAGCCCGTATAAATTGAATTCAGGCAGGCCCAATTGCTGGAGCCACCCATTCGCCCAACCGGTTCGCCCATACACCGCCACAATACCGAATATAGCCACCAAGGTTGGCATGACTAACGATAAGCTAAACACGTTCAATAAGCTTTGCCGTCCGATAAAACGCGGCTCACGCGATAGCGCAATCGCAACCGGAATGGCTAAACCCACACTAAGGCCTGTGGATAAAGCGGCCTGCCAAATGCTGAACTTGATAACCCGCTGTATCCACACATCGGACAGCGCTTGCACCACACTCAGTTGCCCAACCTGTTGAATGAGCGCTGCAAGCGGTAATAAGGTGGCCGACGCTACAAACAACAGTAGCGCGGCCGCCAGTGCCTGTGTCAGGCGAAGTGTCATACGAGCAGTCTAACGTGTGGTGGCATCCAGCCATTCGTTTGTCCAAGCTTTGCGGTTATCACGCACGGTTGCCGTATCGATCAATAGAGTTTGGGCGGGTGTGATGAGTTTGGTGAAAGCTTCTGGCAGATCATCACCGATATCCGTTGCCGGGAACATCACATTCGTCAGTGGTATGGCTGTTTGAAATTCTGGTGTGAGCATAAAGGCTAAAAATTCACGAGCAAGCGCTTTATTTTTAGAGTTCTTTAAGACCGCGGCCACTTCAACTTGTAGGTAATGGCCTTCATCAAACGCAGCCGCTTGATATTGCTCGGTTTCATCAATGGCCATGTGGTAGCCAGGGGAGGTGGAATAACTCAACACCATCGGCGCTTCACCGTTTAAAAAGAGTGAGAAATACGCTTCGCTCCAACCCTTTGTGACGGTTAATATTTTGGGTTGCAAGGCTTCCCATTTTTCAGCTGCATCATCACCGTAAACCGACTTCATCCATAACAGCAGTCCTAAGCCAGGGGTGCTGGTGCGTGGGTCTTGTACAATAATCTTGACATCATCAGGGGCATTAATCAGTGCCTCTAAACTGGTGGGCGGCTCGGGCATCAGTTCGGTGTTATAAACGAATGCAAAGTAACCGTAGTCAAAAGGTACGAACACATCGGATGTCCAGTCAATGGGTAAATCCAATGCGCTGGTATCCACTTCTGATACGTCTAATAAGCCGGTGTCTTCGGCTAATGCCATTAAGTTCGTGTCTAAACCTAGCACGACATCGGCAGGGCTGCTCGGACCTTCGAGTTGCACTCGATTCAATATACCGGTTGAACTGTCTAAGGCTACGAAATTTAATTCGCAATCGCAGGTTTTTTCAAAGGCTGTTTTCACGACGGGGCCGGGCCCCCATTCGGATGTGAACGACTCATAGGTGTAAACCGTGAGCGTATCTTTCGCTAAGGCAAGGCCTGTGTTTAAAGCTAAGGCGCTGAAAACGAACGCCAGTGCGGATCGTTTAGCCCATGTGTTGAGTAAGGTGTTAGTACGCTTGAAGGCTGGCGAATGCGCCATGACAATCATCCTCTAGTCTTTGTGAATTGACGAAGTGAAGATGATGACCAGCGTGTGCGTATCGGACTCAATCCCTACGCCGGTATTATCCGGATCAGGTTGTGCGGGTTGTCGTTACTCTCAGCCTTTCGGCACCCCGTTGAGTCATCATCAGTTCAAAAACACGAAAATGCGTTCGATGAACCTGAGATCATTGTGGGGTTAATTAGCTACGGTTGCAACCTAAAAACCGCCAAGGTGGTCACTGAATAGGTGTTTTGTAATTACGGCGCCCCCCATCGGCTAACAAACTGAATCGCTTGTAGCTCCATAAATATTGTTCTGGATTAATGGCAATACAGCGTTCAATGGTTCTGTTCATAGCCTTCACTGCAATCAGTGGATCGGCGTTCAGAACTTCCGGGTCCGGTGTTAGAAACGATATATTCCAGCCCGCTTGGCGCGACTTGAAAAGACCACCTGTTTTTCGCTCACAAACACAAAACAACACCTGCGCTTTGCCACGCGTTCCCAGCTTTTGCAGCAAAGTCATGCTGTTTGCTGGCTCACCGAACAAAGGCGCAAAGACGCCACCGGCAGCATCCGGTTCTTGATCCGGCAACACACCGATGGTTTGGCCACTTTTGAGTTGTTGCAAAACAGCGCGTAATCCACTGGCATCTAAGCGAGCGGGTAGGGCATTAAAATTGGCCCGCCAACGAATGATCAGAGGCTCCAGCCAGGTCGTGCGCGGCGCTCTATACAAGTAAGTCATGGGCCGGTCACGAGCGATAACAATGTTGCAGGCTTCCCAATTGCCAATGTGCGGGGTAGCGATTATCACGCCTTGATCACTCGCCAGTGCTTGGTTAAATAGATCCTCTCCAGCAACAACACGAGTTCGTTTGAATAACTCGTTGGGGCTACGCAGCCAAACCCAAGCGCTCTCGGTTAACGCTTGTCCGGTGTGCAGCAAACTGGCGCGGCCTAATATTTTGCGTTCTGCTGCTGAGAGATCAGGTCGGCACAAAGCCAAATTGGTGAGCGTAATATTTTTTAGCGAACTGTTCGTAGCCCAGGCTATCCGGCCAATGGTTGCGCCGATTTGCCGATTCCACGACAGAGGCAGCCAGCTTAGGACTCTGAATAAGCCTGCGACCAGTGTACGGCGCACCGGGTGCGGCGAAGCGGATTGGGATTCATGGGAAGACACAACCAGAAAGCGT
Source organism: uncultured Granulosicoccaceae bacterium (assembly GCA_937930305.1). Taxonomy (GTDB): domain Bacteria; phylum Pseudomonadota; class Gammaproteobacteria; order Granulosicoccales; family Granulosicoccaceae; genus Granulosicoccus. The sequence continues at coordinate 76,488 of CALGLE010000021.1, forward strand.
AGCGCATTGTTGGGGCAATCGAAGTGGAAATGTTCACCCTACATTGTTGTGGTAAGTCACATCGGGCAGGAAGCAGCCTTTCGGCTGCCACCTCGAGGCGAGTGCACACCCAACGCAATTTCCCTGGAGCTCAACACAGAACTGCTGTTTGTTTGTGTATAAACAGCCTGCTGAACTTACCCAGATTATTAAGCGGCAGCCGATCGTACCTGTGAAACGATGGACTTGAATTCCTCGTCAGAGAGGATATCGCGCTTTCGGATGCCCATTTGCTTGACTTGGTTAAGCATTTCCATTACTTGCTCATCGTCTGCCTCGCCCAGTGCTAATTCACCCAGCTTATACAGAATGGATGCCTTGCCACTTTTCTTGCCCAATACCACTTCGCCCGCTCGACCGGTCAATTGCGGGTGAGTACCGAACATGACGAGAGGGTCTTCCATTACATATTGAATGCCGATGCCCGATTCGCGTATGAAGTTCCCCGAACCCAACACTGGCTTGTTTCGAGCTATTGGGATATTAGACAGTTCAGACAACAAGTCACCCAGTTCGGGAAGCTTGTCGAGCTTATAACCGGTCTCATAGCCGTAAAGTAAATCCAGCCCTAACATCAATTCTTCCAACGCGGCGTTTCCGGTGCGTTCTCCTAAACCGTTTCCGCAGCTATGCACAACCTCAGCTCCAGCAGTTACCGCAGCCAATTCGGTCGCCACGCCCATACCGAAATCATTGTGAGTGTGGATTTCTATGGGCAGGCCGGTCATGTCTTTGACCCAACGAACCATGTACTTAATGGCTTCAGGTGTGGCGCAACCCATGGTGTCAACAATACCGATAGAGTCCGGCATGGCTTCTTGGGTTATTGCTTTGCACAGGTTGGTTAAGTCTTCCTCGCGAGCACGAGTTGTGTCGTAAGGGAAGAAGACAGCGTACAAGCCTTGATCTTTGGCGTAGTTGATGACGTCTTTACTCTTCTTAAACACGTCTTCCCAAGTCCAACCAAATTGTGTAACCAATTTAGGGTATCCGATAGGTACTTCGATGATGACGCCATCGGCCCCACACTCTAATGCCATATCAATGTCTTGTTTCATAGCACGTGCAAAGGTGAAGATTTTCGAATTCAACCCAAGCTTGGAGATTTCGCGAATGGCTTCAGCGTCTTGGGGTGACACCGCAGGCATGCCAGCCTCAATGCGTTCAACGCCAATCTCATCCAGTTTGGTCGCAATGCGTATTTTGTCTTCTACCGAGAAAACCACGCCTGGAGTTTGCTCACCGTCGCGCAAAGTTGCGTCGTGGATTTGCACGGATTCAGGTAGATCAAGGCCGCTGCGAACGTCTGGTACAAAGTTGTACGGACTGACCCACCACTGCCCATCTACCGAATGTGTTTCACGCATTGTCAATTCCAAATGATCTAATGGTTAATAGGGATGTATTTATCATATATTATTTGACGAAATAACGAAATAACGATATTTCTACTATGCATGAGTAAACTCACACCGTCCGAGCCGAATTGCCTATAAACTCTGAATCTTGCAGTAGTTACCTGGCTTTAAAGCTAGAAACCAACATCCAAATCAATCGATGGACGTATTTCGAGAGGCTTACCGGACGAACCCAGTGAAAACCAACAACGGTACAACGCAGTCCACAACCCAACGGGCGTATACCGCGCTGCGTGAAGCCATCATAACTGGCGCTATTCCGCCGGGCGAACGGCTCAAAGTTGAAGAACTCAAAGGCAGTTTATCAACCGGGGCATCGCCGGTGAGAGAAGCTTTGAGCTTACTAACCTCTGATCAACTAGTGGAACGACGAGACCAACGAGGCTTTCGCGCTGCCAGCATGAACCGGCAGCAATTTGAAGAAATTTTGAAGCTGCGTTGTCAGTTGGAAGAATGGGCGTTGGGTGACAGCATCAAGGCCGCCGATAGAGCTTGGGAAGACAAATTAGTACTAGCTCACCATCACATGGCGAAAGCGACTGGCCAACCTTCTGATGTAGCCGAGCCTTTGCACAAAAACTTCCACATGGCGTTGTTGTCTGGCTGCGGTTCACCCATCCTTCTGCGGTTTTGCGATCAACTGTACGACCTAAACATTCGTTATCGTTATTTGGCGGTTCGTTCTAAAAGCTACGAAACGCGCAATGTGGCGGGTGAGCACCAGGGCATACTAGATGCGGCCGTCAATGGCGATGTGGACAGTGCCACCAGCAAACTGACCGAACACTATCAAAACACCGGGCTATTTCTAGCGGAATTGCTGGACTTGAGTTAGAAGTCAATAGGTTTTCAGTGGTTAAAACCTGATCGACTGGGCTGATAATTTGATGTCCAGTTGAAAGCTGCCTTCGTTAACCAGCCATCGGCGAATTTCATAGGTGCGCGTACCGCTGGCGTGCATAGGATCCGCGTCCGCTATCGCTTGTGCGGCTTCCAATGAATTAGCGCGGTAAATGATCAGACCCACGCCTTGCATGTTCTCACCGCTCAAGTCAGACAGAGGCCCAGCCATCACCAAGCTACCTTGGCTTTCCATTTCTGCTTGGTATTGCAAATGATCAGGCAGGTTTGCTTTCAACTCATCTGGCGATTTCGCTGGCGTGCTGACGACCATATACAGCTCACAAGCTAGGGAGCCGCGTTCCTGAGCTGCTTGCTTGTATTCCGACCATGCTGGCATAACCACTCCTTGAAAATATCGATATTATTTGCACTTAATCTATAGTATCGTCAAAACCAACTTTGATTCAACGACCGAATTTAGGACTTCACCCATGACGGCTCCTACTGGCGATGAATTGGCTCGGCTGCAGGCCGAAGCACAATCAGCCTACCGAGACTTGCGCGCAAGGCTTCCCGAACTCAGTTCGGACAGCATCGACGTGATTCTCAGCGGCGCACGCTCTCACTATGCTTGGAAAGATACGCCGGTGAGCGACGAGCAGCTTGAGCGGATTTACGAGATCACGGCATTAGGCGCCACGAGCATGAATACGTGCCCCGCTCGGTTTATCTTTGTTAAAAGTCCGGCAGGTAAACAGCGCTTATCAAAGTCACTAAAAGAAAAAAACGTCGACAAAATGATGTCCGCACCGGTAACTGCCATCATCGCCCACGATTTAGAATTTTGGACGCACTTACCGTTTCTTTTTCCGCACGAAGATAGGCGCAGTTTTTTCGAAGGTAAACAGGACTACATAGAATCCACCGCATTCCGCAATGGCACCTTGCAAGGGGCCTACTTCATGATCGCGGCTAGAGCGATTGGGCTGGATGTAGGTGCGATGTCTGGATTTTCCAACGCCATTGTTGACGAAGAATTTTTTAGTGGCACATCTTTGAAATCAAACTTCTTATGCAATCTAGGTTACGCGGATGAAACCGCATTATTTCAGAAGCTGCCTCGTTTTGCCTTTGACGAAGTGTGTTCGTACTCTTAATAACTTAGGATCAACTCTTGGCAATTCGACAAAAAAACACCGTCACACTCAAAGTGGCTGCTGATTGTCCATCACACTCGCTCGCTACTGTGAAAGTTCGTGATCTTGAATTTCATATTGATGAGCCAGTGGAACGCGGTGGAACGAATCATGGCCCCACACCCACCGACACGGTACTCGCTGCATTAGTGGGTTGCACCAACGTTATCGGGCACAAGTGTGCACAGAAGCTTGGGATTGATATAGGCCATCTCAACATCGACGCGGCTTGTGAATTTGATCGGCGTGGTGTGACTTTGAGCGAAGAGATCGATATACCCTTCACTAAGATTGTTTTACGAATAACATCATCGGGTAGCGCTGGTGAAAAAGAGCTACAGCAAGTAGCCGAAGAAGTTGCGAAGTTCTGCCCATTGTCGAAGTTGTACCGACAAGCGGGAACAGAAATCGAAGAACATTGGATTAAAGCTTAAATTTTAAAAAATCACCTGGAGATTTTAAATGAAACTCAACGTATTTGTGAACGCAACACTCGCCGCCGGACTGATATTGGCAACAGTGCCTGCAAGTGCCACTGAAACGATTAAAGCAGTCGTTATCGACGGCTATCCTGCAAAAGCCATGTGGGTTAAAGAGTTCAGTGAGTTTTTTATACCAGAAGTTGACAAACGCTTAGCTGAGTCTGGCAACTTTAAAATGGCTTGGCAGGAAAGCTATGGTGGCTCAATCGTTAAGCCCAAAGGTGTTTTGGAAGGAATTGAGCTTGGGCTAGGTGATATCGGTATCGTCACCACTATTTTTCATTCATCCAAGCTTCCAAGCCAAGCGCTAGCTGCGGTAACACCGTTTATAGCGGCTGACGCGCGTGTTGTGGCAAAAGCGGTTGATGAAATTGCCAAAGAATTTCCAACCATGCAAAACGAATTTAAGAAACAAAACCAGGTGTATTTAGCCACGGGTGTTGTGTTGGATACCTACCAAATGTTTAGCTCAAAACCTGTCACATCATTGAAGGATATTCAAGGTGGAAAAGTAGCCGGTGCCGGAATGAATTTACGTTACTTAGAAGGCATTGATGGTGCGACTGGCGTTCGAGGTGGGTTAACCGATTTCTACAACATGCTGCAAACAGGCCTGGTCGACCACGCTATGCTTTGGCCAGAAGCTGCCTCAACGTTTAAGATTGCTGAAGTAGCGCCTACGATGTTAAAAGCCGATTTGGGAGCGGTTAACTCCAAGACTGTCACCGTGAATCAAGACTACTGGAACAAATTACCTGAAGAAGTTCAGAACGTTCTGTTGGAAGTCGCTGTTGAATATCGTGATCACGTCGCATCGGTTGCGATGGATCGGGCCGAAGCCAGCCGAAAAGCTTATATGGCAGCCGGTGGAACCATTATTGAAGTGTCTGCAGAAGACCGCGAAGCTTGGGCTAATGCCATGCCAAACATTGCTGCAGAATGGGCGAAGAATCTGGACGAAAAAGGTGAAGCCGGGTCGGACATGTTGAAGAGCTACTTAGGTAAATTGTCTGCAGAAGGTTTTGTAGCCACGCGTGATTGGTCGGCTATGTAGTCGTACTTGCTTTTAGGAATGACCGGCTAACCGAGGTTAGCTGGTCATTTTATGTCTGTACTTCAAGGATTCATCACCAACAATGACAAGTCTGCTTAAACAGATTGAGCGTTTTGTTTCTTACGCAGCGATCCTTACCAATGTGATTGGAACGCTGGTTGTTTTAGGCCTAGTAGCCGTTGTGAACTATGAAGTGGTGCTGCGTGGTTTGTACAACAAGTCGTTTCATGGCGCCGTTGAGCTGGTGCAATTCTCGATGGTGTTGATCGTATTCCTACAACTGCCCGATGTGGTTAGGGTTAACCGTTTAACCCGCTCTGACGGTTTCTTAGCAGTTATAGGAAAACGCGTGCCAAAGGTTAAACTCTACCTAGATAGGTTAATTAATCTGATCGCCTGCGTGTTCATGGTGCTGATATCTGTTGCTATCTGGCCTGAATTTTTGGATATGTTAGAAACACGCGATTACTTCGGTGTTCCTGGCATCTTTACCGCGCCTTGGTGGCCTGTAAAACTGGTGATCTTTATAAGTGGCGTGCTGTGCAGCACATTGTTCGCATTAAAAGTGTTAATACCTGATTCGGGCGACTCTGTGCATTCCGAACTCGATCGGAACGTCGCATGACTCCCATAGAAATTGGGTTGATATCGGTGGCGTGCATTGTCACGCTGATTTACCTTGGTGTTTATATTCCTATCGCTTTGGGCATTGTCTCGTTCGTATCAATTTGGTTGATGCGGGACAACTTTGATTTGGCGATGAATTTGTTGAAAGTCGCGGTTAGCGACAGTGTTATGGAATACACATTCGCTACGGTACCGTTGTTTACCTTCATGGGTCTTATCGTATCGAAAGCTGGCTTCGGTAGCGACATCTACGATGTCATGAATGCCGTTTGCCGAAAAGTTAAAGGTGGCATTGGCATGGCCACTGTGGGGGCCAATGCTGTGTTTGCCGCCGTTACGGGTTCTTCCATAGCGTCAGCTTCTGTGTTCGCAACGGTCGCTGTACCGCAAATGCTTCGATACGACTACAACCCCCGGTTTGCTGTGGGTGTTGTTGCGGGTTCTTCTGTGCTCGGCATGATTATTCCGCCATCGGCTATGTTGATTATTTACTCATTCGTAGCTGAGCAATCAGTTGGTGATATGTTTTTAGCCGGGGTTATTCCTGGCATCTTACTCGCGATTGCGTATGTGCTAGCCATCATATTCGCAGGCCGTTTTTTTCCAAATTTTGTGGGTGGCCGTCCGGTTGAAGAGCAACAGTCAATGGGGCTTTGGGAAGCGTGCATGAAAACGATTCCACTGCTGTTGCTGATAATCATAGTTTTGGGGGGCATATACACTGGTAAGCTCACACCGGTTGAATCTGGCGCGGCGGGTGCCGCAGTGGGCCTTGTGTTCGCGATTTTGCGCGGTCGAATGACACTAAAAGACTTTTGGAACGCGCTACTAGAAACAGGGCACATTACCGCAGCCATACTGTTTTTGATTACCGCAGCTTCAATCTACAGCCGCATGCTCGGGCTTGCGGCATTGCCGAACGAACTCAGTGACATCATCGCAAATAACCAATTCAGTTTCGCCATCATTATGTTGTTGTACGTGTGTCTGATGTTGGTGCTAGGCACCTTGCTAGACACCGCTTCCATTATATTAATTGTTGTTCCCTTGTTTCTACCGATAATCGAATCCCTTGGCCTTAGCCCTGTGTGGTTTGGCATCGTAACGGTTGTTGGTGCAGAAATTGGCTTACTGACGCCGCCATTGGGTATCAGTTGTTTTGTGATAAATTCAACCTTGAATGACCCACGCATAAAACTAAAGGATGTGTTTCTCGGTGCTCTGCCGTTTGCCCTTGTCATGCTGATTGTGTTGGTAATTCTAATCATGTTCCCATCGCTCACCACTGTGCTCATCAACCGATAAATCGAAGAATCTCCTATGCGCAATGTAACTAAAGACACATTAACGGATACCTTCCTAGGTTACTTTGGGGATCAAACCGACCCTCGGCTGAGGGAGATCATGGAGTCACTAGCGAAGCACTTACACGCCTTCGCACTGGAAACCGAGTTAACCCATAAAGAATGGGAAAAGGGGCTCGACATACTGCGCCAGGCTGGAAATATTACTACCCCAGAGCGGGATGAATTTGTGCTGCTTTCCGATGTGCTGGGCATGTCATCGTTGGTGGATATGATCAATTCATCGGAAGCTGGCACCAGCTCAAGTGTATTAGGCCCATTTCATATTTCAAATGCGCCTGAAAAAGACATGGGCACGGACTTGCGAGGTGACTACAGCGGTGAGTTAATCCTTGTAGAAGGTCGCGTGCTGGATACAAGCGGTCAGCCTATTAAGGGGGCCACGCTGGATCTGTGGCAAACCGCACCAAACGGTTTGTACTCTTCCCAAGACCCAGAACAAGACACCTACAGCTTTCATGCGTTGTTCACCACAGGTGACGATGGTCGCTACTACTTTACAACCGTCCGTCCCGTTTGCTACACCGTTCCTAGTGATGGCCCGGTGGGTGAAATATTGAATGCTACCGGTCGACACCCGTGGCGACCATCGCATTTGCACTACATTGTGAAAGCCAGTGGATTTAAATCGCTTGTCACTGAAGTGTTCCCTGAGGGTGATCCCTATTTAGATCAAGATACGGTGTTTGGGGTACGTTCAGATCTTGTTATGAATTATGAAAGTCAGTCTGCTTCCAGTTTTCCTAAATCTGGCTTTGAGCTTTCCGGAAAAGTTAACGAAGACTACTCACGTGTTGCCTTTGATGTTGTTTTAAAGTCGGAGTGAGTGTAGAGCGAAATTAAGTAATGCCGCGAAAGATTTAACGTAACTGTATTTCCGAAATAATACTTTGAGGAGTAGCAATGTTAAATGTCCTACCGCGAAACAGTTCCGATCCTGCCAAACCAAGCGTTTGGTGTGCTTGTTTGAGCCTGCTTATCGGATTAACTTTCTTGACTGCTGTGGGTTCTGCCAGCGCTGAAAATTGTTTGAAAATTACGTTAACAGGTACCCAAGGCGGACCACCGATTTTTAATGGTCAAGCGGGTTCTGGAACATTGGTGCAATACGGTGAAAAAGCCAATAATTGCAGTGGCACCGAATTGCTGTTCGATGTAGGGCGTGGAACCAATCAGCAGTTGTCAAAGCTTCGTGTTCCTGCAGGAAAACTCAACGCAGTATTTCTCACTCATCTTCACAGCGACCACACCGAAGGGTTGTCCGATGTCATGCAATTGCGTTGGCATTTCAATTCAACCGGCCCAAAAGTTGATTTGGTTTGCGCAGGTGATACCGCGTCGCCTGCCGGCCATACTATGAGCTGCCAAGGCTTTGCCACGCATATTGGTGATGCGTTGAAATTTTCCGGTGAGCTGGGTCAGCGTTTAGCGGAAAACCCCAAGAGATTACCAGGTGGCCCCGCCGATCTGCTAAATGTTCAAACATTCAAGCCTTCTTCAGACGCTCAAACCGTCTGGCAGTCCGGTGACGTTACTGTATCCGCCATCGGCTCGCGTCACGTACCTGGGCACGCGTCTTATCGCGTGGATACGCCTGAGGGCAGTGTGGTTATTGGTGGCGACGCGGGCAATGATAAGCCTGCACCTCCGCGCGATTCATCCACTTCTGCGCAAGTAGAAAAGCTGTCCAAAGATGTGGATGTCATTGTTCATTCAACCATACACCCGGTAATGGGCCCAGATATGGACAGTGGTTTCCCCCCGCCCATTTACTTTCGACAAAGCACCGCAACAGATTTGGGTGCTATGGCTAAACGAGCAAACGCCAAAGTGTTGATGTTGACGCATTTGATACCGCCGCTGGGTGCGAAAATGCAAGGCCCCTACAAAGTACCTGGGGGTGCTTTAACTGTGGAAGCCTACACAGAGGCGGTGATTGATGGTGGGTTTGAAGGCGAGACGGCAGTTGGTGTGGATCTTTTAAGCATTACCTTGCCCAAGTAAATAAAACCAGAGTAAGTTACCGGGGTTTGCACGGCATCAGTGATTATTTGACTGATTGCCCGTGTTAGCCTTTCAGCGTTTAACAACAAAGAACACTGTTATTTCGCTGACGCGTGGCAGTTCAAATGTCTTAAAACAAGTTAGGAACACCAAGTTTAAATATCAATCGATTGGTTTTTAACTTCGCCTGCCACTCGCCTTGAATTCACCTTTGATAACTATGAAGGTAATACACTCCATCCGATACTCACCCTAACAGGTTAGTTTTATAGCTGGTAGGCGAATCTTTGTGACTTGTTCGGTATTGTTTGTGGCCAATTTACCGCGATACATAAATAGAATGATTGGTTTTGTTTGCGCCATTGCCTAATCCTTGTTGAATATAACCCGCCGCGTCATTGGGAACAGTTCGATGCCAAAGCGAGCGTTGACCAATCCCCAAATACCTTTCGGTGCCAGTAGCATGATTAAAATTGCGGTTGCGCCCAGAATCATCAAATACGCGGTGCCAAGATCTGCCAGGGTTTCACGCAATAGAAAATACAGCAGGGTACCGATGATGGGGCCTTCCAACGTGCCGATCCCCCCGATGACGACAATGAAAATGACGAAGGCTGTCCAATCATTCACGCTAAACGCGGCATCTGGGCTGATGCGCAGTTTTTGCATAAAGATCAGAGCACCCAACATTGAGGTCAGTCCTGCGGTAATCACATACACCATGAATTTGGTGCGCCAAATGTTGATGCCTAGAGATTCAGCCGCTAGTTCGTTGTCTCGGATGGCTGTCATTGCCAAGCCTGTTCGCGACCGTAAAAACAAAAACATCAAACCTATAATTAAAAGTAGTACAACGAGTGCGGCCCAATAACTAAAGCTTTCTCGATCTGACCGACTAGCGGCAATGGACTTAACCACGCTAACCGGTAAACTGGTTCCTGAACCACCGCCTAAAGAGCTTATTTGTGCTGCAGACAAGCGGAAAACTTCGGCGATAACCCATGTTCCAATAGCAAAGTAAGCGCCGTGCAAACGGAATATTAGCGACGCAATGGGTACGGCGATGAGCATGCCCGCCAAACCTACTACTGGAAGCAGTGCGATGGGGGTAATACTGATGTTCATGGCTAAAGCGAAAAGAAGGTAACCACCAAAGCCTACATAGGCTTGTTGCCCGACAGATACCAGCCCAGCGTAACCGGCTAGAACGTTCCATAGATACGCCAAGCCGAGGTACAAAAACACCTCACTTAAAAATCGCAGGTCTGAACGACCCGCCCACAGCGGTGCGGTAGCAAGAATGATGAGGGTGCATGCCATAACTCCCGCGAACAGATTGCTGCTGACCGAATTGCGTGTTGTTCTGAGATTCAATGCGACACCTTAGGAAACAGACCGGTAGGACGAATTGCCAGCACAAGAAGAAAAGCACAATGACCTGCCAGTTGTTGCCAACCTGGATGAATTTGCGCCCCAATGCCTTGCGCAACACCCAGAATAATTCCACCAATTAATGTGCCCCATAAATTGCCAAGCCCGCCGATGATCACTGCCTCAAACCCAAAGATCAGTCGAGCTGGGCCGCCGGCTGGATCAAACGAAGTGCGTGTACCTAAAAATATGCCAGCAATAGCCACCACCGCCAACGACAAAGCCATCGCCATACTGAACACGTGATTTTTGTTTAGGCCCATAAGTTGTGCGATTTCAGCGTTGTCCGATGTGGCTCTAAATGCTCGACCCAATGCCGTATTATAGAAAATCCACTGTAAGCCAGCGATGACACAAACTGCCACAACGAACATCAACAAAGGTAGCAGGCCAATATTTAAAGATCCCATCGGAAGACTGGCGGTTTCCAACGCACCGGCATTGAGCTTTTGAGGATCGGCACTAAACGCTTCCAGCAAACCATTTTGCAGGATGACGGATAAACCGAACGTCACTAACAATGGTGGAAGAATGTCCGAGCCCATTGTTCTATTCAGCAGCACGTATTGCAATACATAACCCAGTATGGCCATGACCGGTATAACGATGACTAACGCCGTGAGTGGATGAAAGCCCAGTGTTGTGGTAACCACAAGACCAAGGAACGCCGCCAGCACGATTAAATCCCCATGGGCGATGTTGACTAGGCGCATAACCCCAAAAATCAAGGAAAGACCAGCAGCAAATAGAGCATATAAGCCACCGATTAAAACCCCTTGAATAATTGCATTAACCCAAACCATGTTTTATATCCCAAAATACGCGGTGCTGATCTTTTCACGATCGGCCGAGTCTGTATTACCAGTAAGCGTTATGCACCCTTCTGACAAACAGTAGTATCGATCGGAAATGTGTAGGGCCCGGTTCAAATCCTGTTCTACGATAATTGCACTCAAGCCCTGATTGATGATGTCGGGTAATGCATCGTATATTTGGTTAATAACGATGGGGGCTAGTCCAAGGCTAATTTCATCAAATAAAATGATGTCGGGGTTGGACATCAATGCTCGACCAATCGCAACCATTTGTTGCTGCCCACCGGATAACGTGGTTGCACCCTGTGAGCGTCGTTCACTTAATATCGGGAACAATTCGTAAATTTTAGCCAGCGTCCAAAACCCAGCTCGCTTACTTTGAGCGCCGATAATCAAATTTTCTTCAACGCTTAGTGAGGGAAAAAGTTGCCGACCCTCGGGCACCATGGCGATTCCCAATTTAGCGATCTGATCAGCCCGGAGTTGTCCAATAGGCTTCTCTTTCCAAGTCACCATATCGTTATCACAAGGCAACAACCCAGTAATTGTTCTCATGGCGGTGGTTTTACCCGCTCCGTTAGCACCAATAAACGACACGATTTCGTTCTCATTCACGTGGATATCGATACCAAATAAGGCCTGAAAGTCCCCATAAAAACTGGTCAACCCGCGAGTCTCAAGCATCAGCTGCCATGCCCATATAGTTTTCTTGAACCACTTGACTTGCCATCACTGCGGCCGGTTCTCCATCGGCTATAACTTTCCCAAAATCGAGCACAATGAGCCTTTGGGCTACAGCCATAAGCGCGTGAACAATGTGTTCGATCCAAATGAGGGTGACGCCAGTGGCGTGAATTTTATGGATGGTTTCAATCAGCGATTGGCACTCTTTGTCAGTTAAGCCACCAGCGATTTCATCGAGTAATAACAACTTGGGATTTGATGCGAGCGCTCGAGTTAGTTCCAGCCGTTTGCGCTCGAGTAGGGTCAGTGATCCAGCGACAACATTCGCGCGTTGCAACAACCCCGTCTTTTCCAATACATTAATGCATTGCGCTTCGGCTTCCTTCGCTGGTAACCGAGCGCCATGTGTTGCTGCCACTAACACATTTTCATAGACCGACATAGCTGAAAACGGTTGTGGGATTTGAAACGATCGAGCAATACCGCTGCGACAACGCGTAGCGCTATTGAGTTTTGTGATATCTCTCTGTTGAAACCGAATAGACCCAGAACTGGGTTGCAGTGTGCCCGTGATTAAGTTGAACAGTGATGTTTTTCCTGCCCCATTAGGGCCGATGATACCCACCGCTTCTCCCTCAGCGATGGATAGATCAATGTCATGAGCCACTGTTACCTTGCCGAATGATTTCGACAATTCACAGCATTGCAACAGTTCAGTCACGCCTTAGCTCAGCAGTTTCAATTCACCACCGAGCGGAATTTCAGGTGCAAGCTTATTCGTGGTAATGATCAACTCCATGGCGTCACCTTGTTTCTGCCATTGACCGGCAACCAACGGAGTTTTCGTCACGTTCTTAACAGGACCGTTAGACCAGTCCACCTTGCCCACGATGGTTGACATATTGGTACTGGCAATTGCCGATACAATTGCGGCAGGATCTTCAAGATCTTCAGCACGAGACACGACATCGCGCACCACTTCGAACAAGGCGTGCTTAAATCCGATGGGTTGAGTCCACGGGCGACCGGTTTCAGCTGTGAAGCCATCGGCCAACATCTTGGCACTTTCATTCGTCAATGACGAGGTGTAAGGGTGGTTAGGCGACCACCAAATTTCAGAAGTAAGTCCGTCACCGCGCTCGCCCAGTGAGTCAATTACCGAAGGGAACAACAAAGCTTTGCCAATAGTAACTACCTTGGGCTTAAAGTCTTGTTGAGCAGCTTGTGCCCAAAACGTTGCAAAGTCTGGTGGAATCATATTGCCCGTAACAATTTCGCAACCCGCGTCTTTGAACGCGGATATAAAACTTGAGAAGTCATCATTGAGTGGTTGGTAGCGACCGGGATCCACTAAGTTGTAACCGGCTTCTTTCAAGGGTTTCGGCAACCCAAGCTCGGGGTCTCCCCATGCGTTACCGTCTGCATCGTTTGGAAAAATACCTGCAACCGTTTTGTTAACACCGGCATCGTCCCAAAGGTTTAAGAAATTGCCAATCACATCTTCCAAACCCCAGAAAAAATGGTAGGTGAATTCAAAGCCTTCGGCTGGGTTGCCGTTACGACCAAAGAAGTAAGGCTGCCAAGGGCAATCCGTTGTAATGCAAGGCACTTCGTTAACTTCGGCTTGGTCCGCCACGGGGTTGGTAGTTTCTGGGGTGGATGCAGCAACGATGATATCGACTTCATCGTTTAGGATTAATTCAGCCGCCACTTCTGCCGCACGATTCGGATTGGATTGGCTGTCCTTAGCAATGATCTCAATGTCAAACGTTTTACCGTTGTTCTCAACGCCACCAGCTAACGCGGATTGGATGCCTTTGAGTACAAAGTCGTCGGCTTCTGCAAAACCTGCCAAAGGCCCCGTTTTGGGACTAACGAACCCAATCTTAATTTTTGGGTTTGCCGCGTATGCCTTGGTGTGGCGAAGAATAGCTGGTGCAGTAACCGTGGCGCCTAAGCCTTTAAGTACTTTACGTCGTGTTATTGATGTCATAGTTGTCTCCAGTGGTCTTTCAATCAAGGATTTTTTCTAGCGCTAATAAATGCTTCGACACTCTTTGAGATGTCTTTTTTGCATCGGTTGAGGTCCACTCACTGAACCCCTCACCCGACTTCATTCCAAGCTTGCCGCTATCAACCAAAGATTTAAGCAAAGGGGATGGGTCAGGCGAACGTTCTAAATCATGCAGTACCTGTTCGTGAATGGCGTACGTTAAGTCGGTGCCTACAAGGTCTGCGTTTTCCAGTGGCCCTAACACAGACAATCGCCGACCAAAACTTTCTCGCACCACTAAATCGACGGCCTCTGCTGTGCATATACCGTTTTCAACCAAACTGATTGCTTCACGCCACAGCGCGTGTTGTAAACGATTGCCGATAAACCCTGGTACGTCTTTCTCAACACGCACAGGCGACTTGCCACAGCCTGCGAGCAGGTTGAACGTGTTGTCGACTACATCATCGTGAGTCCATTCGGTGCGAATAATTTCTACCAGGGGGATAATATGTGGTGGATTCCACCAATGCGTGCCCACGGCACGTTCCGGTGTATTTAAATCCTTCATGATTTGCGTGATGGGGATGACGGATGTGTTTGAAGCCAATACACAATTCGCGGGTGCAGCCGATTCTATTTCAGAGAACAGCGCCTGTTTGAGCTTTAGGTTTTCTGGTGCTGCTTCAAAGACAAATTCAGCTTCCGTCACAGAAAGTGCCAAGTCTTGTTGGCTGTGGATACGCTCCAGTACCGGTTGCATGGCATTAGCAGACACTTGCAAGTTGTTCAAGGAATCCTGCACACGTTCGTGCAGCGAACTCAGAGCGTTATCATCTGGGTCTTGTACAACCACACTGTGCCCTTGCTTGGCAAATACCAAAGCAATGCCATGCCCCATCAAACCTGCACCGATTACTGTGATTCTAGACATTCACATTCATCCAGCGGTGTAACCGCCGTCCGCGTAAAGAATGTGGCCGGTATAAAAATCGGATGCTTTGGACGACAGAAACAACAAAGGCCCCGCCAGATCTTCAGGCTCACCCAAGCGACCCATTGGCACTCGAGATAAAAACCCAGCGCGTACGGCGTTGGCGTTTTCATTGTCTTCGAACATCCAGGCCGTTAATGGAGAACGGAATACGGTTGGCGCAATTGCGTTGACCGTAATGCCGTCCGCTCCCAGTTCACAACCGAGCGCTTTCGTCATGCCATCAACGGCTGCCTTTGATGAACAGTATGCGGTGTAGCCAGCTGGATGACCCAGTAGGCCACGTGCTGAAGACACGAGCACGATCTTTCCGCCATCACCTTGCGACTTCATTTGTTTGGTTGCCGCTCGTGCCATCAGCCAGCTCTGCGTGACATTGGCGTCGATGATGTCAGAGAACGCTGACGGTTCCATTTCATCGATCTTAGCGATTTTATTCATGCCGGATGCAACCACTAAAATATCCAATCGCCCATACGTGCTCACCGCATGTTGAACCATGGCTTCACACGCAGATTCACTGTCCGGTCGAGCGTTTACAGTTGTGACTTCATTACATTTCGCGGCAATAGCATCCAAAGCTTGCGCATTGCCGGCCGTTAGCACCACTTTGGCGCCTGCGTTACTTAATGTTTGTGCCGCCACGCCACCGAAAGCGCCGGATGCGCCAACAATTAACGCCACTTTACCGCTGACATCAAATAAAGCATTGGGGTTGGATAAATTCATGGTCGCTGACCTCCGGGGTAAGGCATAACAACCATCATCTTGGCGACATGATTTCCTCGGTTTTCCAACAACCGTTCTTCACCGGCAGCGATGGTGCAACTGTCCATCGCCGCTAATGTGGTTACTTCGCCGTCAATCGTTATCGTCATTTCACCTTCCAGAACCACATAAACCTTTTCAAACGGTGTGGAGTCTGGGCCGGCTCCACCGCCGGGTAAAAATTGCGAGTAACCCACCCATTGATTCTCCGGGCCTCCGTCTTCAAATCCTTGCAGACGCAAACCCGTTACGTCCCAGTGATTGGGCGCTTCGTATTTTTGCGCGTCACTAAAACGTTTAACCAACATTAGAAAGATTCCCCTGCTTCGATACGATAACCCTGGCTTTTATCAATCATGGCAACCAAGCGAATGATGCAACCATCACCTCGATCCCAGTTCCACGGAAAGAACGAAAAAGTACAGCGCTTTCCCGTTACTGCATCCAGGTCACCACCGACATTTTCAATACCTAAAATACCGTTTGAGAACAGTTTGTTATGTACAGGCTCCCACTCCGGGAAGTCATCTGCCCAATCACGCCCACCCGACCACTCTTTATATTCCGCTTCTAAGTGAGGTAGTATTGGACCGTTGCGTTGTGGGCCAATCGCTGTCGCTAAAGGGTGATCGTTCGCTTGCGTATCATGACCAATCACCTTTATGCCTTTCTCAACCATCCAGTCAGCAGCAGACGGCACCAGGCCTGGGCAGTAGGGGAAATAATCGCCGTCGTCGTATACCTTATGCCAGCCAGTGTTGATAATCAGTACATCGCCTTTGCGAATTGCATGACCGCAAGCTTTTTCTAAATCATCCCCAGTAATTTGTTCCCATTTTTTCTTAGGGATAGAAACCACAAGACCCGAACCAAAAAAATGTGGCAATGGCACTTCGTCAATAAAGGGTGTGCCTTGAACCACGTGCGCAGGTGCGTCAATGTGGGTGGTGACGTGCATGGTCGTGGTGATCGTTTGGCTGAGCACGCCAGACTTTGCCATGTAATGTTTACGTTCAATGGCAACGTCTTTAAAGTAAGGCCAATTTGGGCATTGGTATCCAAACCGATGAGAAAGATTGTAGAACTCAACCCCCATTTCGTTGTTCAGGTTCTCCTGAAAGTCGATGCCCTTAATGGTGACGGTCATTTGTATTCCCCTTAAAGAATTCTGCTTGTGCGGAAGCGGTGTATTGCTCTACGATACAGCTGTACCGTTTTGACCGTCAAGTTAAAAATTAACCCGTTAGAGAAAATTTAAACCTCCATGTCACGATCAACGACTCAACTGAAGATGCCAACCGCTCCGCGAGAAGCTACCAATGGCATACAAGTGATTTCTCGAGCAGCAGACATACTGCGTGCCGTCAAACAACAAAAAACCGGCATGAGTCTGGGGCAGATCGCGGATAAAATTGACTTGCCTCGATCAACCGTCCAGCGCCTTGTTTCTGCATTGGAGATGGAACGTTTTCTTATATCTTCCGCCAACGGCGGTGGCATACAGCTTGGGCCTGAACTGTTGGCTCTTGGGGTAGCAGCCCGATATAACGTCGTGGAACGGTGCCGTCCCTACTTAGAAGACCTGATGGAGCGAACGGGTGAAACGGTAGATCTTTCTGTGTTGCGTGGACGACGGATGGTGTTTTTAGATCAAGTTCCAGGCACCGCTCGATTAAGAACCATTTCTTCGATCGGCGAAGAATTTCCACTCACCAGTACCGCCAACGGCCGAGCGTGTTTAGCCAAGCTCGATGCGGATGCTGCGAAAGCTTTAGCGAATGATGAGTGGAGGGAGTTTGGCATTAAGACTCACTGGAAAACGCTAAAGCAACAACTCAAGGACATCGAAAAATCCCACGTCGCCTATGACCTCAATGATCACACCAGTGGAATATCAGCGGTTGGGTTTGCGTTTGAGGATTCTTCAGAAGAACTGCACGCTATTTCGGTACCCATTCCATCATCACGATACGCGGAGAAAAGTGAGTCGGTAGTAGAAGCTTTGAAAGAAGCTCGAATTGCGCTGCTGCGTGAACTGCAAACCTAGAGACTGTGAAGGGTCCAAACCTTGTACTTCTAAATTTGTACTTCTAATTAAGAGACGCTCTACTTATGAATGTACTTTGGATTATGGCCGACCAGCTTCGGTGGGATTACTTAAGTTGCTACGGTGCAAAGCATATCCATACACCTAACCTAGATTGGCTAGCGTCTCGAGGTATGCAGTTTAATAAAGCTTATGTGCAAAGCCCCATTTGCGGGCCAAGTCGTATGAGCTACTACACCGGTCGCTACGTGCGCAGTCACGGTTCCACATGGAATGGATTCCCACTTAGAATCGGTGAGCCGACTTTGGGGGATCATCTTAGAGAATTACACGTTAAGTGTTCGTTGGTGGGTAAAACCCACATGACACCCGATTACGAAGGCATGCAACGCCTCGGCATAGAGCGTGATAGCACCATTGGCGCATTGGTCAGTGAATGTGGATTTGATGTGTTTGTGCGAGATGACGGCACCAATGCCAGTGCCTACCCTAGTCGGCATGCAGAAGATTACGATCGCTACCTTCGCGCGCATGGCATGGACGGTGAGAATCCGTGGGAAGAGTGGGCTAATACCGCTATAAGCCCGGACGGTGATATGTGCTCAGGTTGGATGTTAGAGAACGCGCCACTGGCAGCCCGAGTACCTAAAGAGCATTCTGAAACCGCGTGGCTTACAACCCGTGGGATTGAATACATCGAAGCGCAAGACGGTGAGCCGTGGCTGTGTCACCTGAGTTACATAAAGCCTCATTGGCCCTACCTTGCCCCCGCACCATACAACGACATGTATTCCGCTTGCGACGTTCCAGTTGTCAATCGAACTCCGCAAGAGCGAAGCAGTGAACACCCTCTCATGCAGGCTTGGATGGATATGCGGGTGAGTAAAAGTTTCTCTCGCGATGAAATCCGGGACATTGTGGCACCTGTTTACATGGGATTAATCAAGGAGCTGGATGATCAATTGGGGCGTCTTTTCCAGTACTTAAAAGATTCGGGCCGAATGGATGACACGATGATCGTATTTTGCTCCGATCATGGCGACAACATGGGCGACCACTGGCTTGGTGAGAAGGATCTTTTCCATGATTGTTCTTCTCGGGTGCCACTCATCATTTACGACCCACGTTCAGAAGCTGACGCCACACGTGGTACGGTTTGTAATCAATTGATTGAAGGCGTTGATTTAACGCCTACGTTTTTAAATTATTTTGGTGGAGAAGATAAGCCCCACATCATTGAAGGACGTTCGCTAGAACCTTTATTGCACAATAAGGTTTTGGATTGGCGCAGCTATTGTGTGTCTGAATACGACTATTCCACCCGAACTGCTCGCCGCGCGGTTCAAGTTGATCAAAATGATGCTCGTTTAGTGATGATCTTTGATGGACGTTGGAAATATGTGCATGTGGAACATATGAGGCCTTTGTTGTTTGACTTAGCGTCAGATCCAAATGAAGTGGTGGATTTAGGATCTGATTTAAGGTATTCAGATCAGTTGGCTCGGCTTAAAGACTTACACTTCGAATGGACCCGACAACACCACAATCGAATCACGAGAAGCGCAGAGATCGTTGAAGCCATGACGGACGATAAAGAACCACCCGGCATTATGATTGGGTTTGCCAACAAGGAAGAACTTGCCGCGGAAGGAAAGACTTTGCCAGAGCATGCCGATCGATAGCGTGTGAATATTTCAGATGGTATCGAGCAGAAAATGTTCATGCCATTGCAGTTGTTACAGGCATAAAAAACCCCAGACAGCAAAGCTGACTGGGGCTGAACCTTCCTGGCTCGTCAGGTATTGTGGACACCTACTAAGAGCCGCCTGTTCCGTAGCAGCTCACTCCGTGTGTGTAACTCATGAGTCAGACTCGAGCGTTTCCTTTGCCTGCAATGGCTTGATGACCACAATACTCAACAGTATCCGGATCTACTCAGCCAGCGGCTATCGGAAAGTACCCATTTGTCTGTCGGATAATTCTGATATTTTGTAGGAATTTTCCTACAAATGTTCTAATTGCGACGTAAAAAGTAAGGAAAAAGACGTGATTTGTTTGCTCCAGCGCGTTAGTGAAGCCTCAGTTTCGGTTGATGGCTCAATCATTGGGTCGATACAGCACGGTCTTATGGTGTTAGTGGGTTTTGAAGCCAGTGATATGGCTGAAGGCCGTGATGATCCAGGCGCCGTTGAGCAAAAACTCTTGCAGCGCATGGCGGAACGCTTGCTGGCCTATCGGGTGTTTTCCGATGCGCAAGATCGTATGAATTTAAACGTGGTTCAGGCGGGTGGGTCTGTGCTTTTAGTGCCGCAGTTCACACTAGCTGCCGATACCAGTAAGGGCTTACGCCCAGGTTTTCACACAGCCGCCAAACCAGAACAGGCGCAAAAGCTGTTTCAAAGCTTTGTGGTGGCGGTTGCATCCCGCTACGATGAGGTTCAGCAAGGGCGATTTGGCGCCGATATGAAGGTGTCACTCGTGAACGATGGACCGGTGACTTTCTGGCTTCAGCTTTAAATCGGGCGTGTACAATCGTGCCATTAGCCAGCTCGCTCCAACCCAAAGGGAGAATGCGCATGACCCGTCGACGGGCCAGCGTTGAACGCAACACGAAAGAGACTCAAATCAAGATCAGTATTGATCTGGATGGGTCTGGGGCTGCCAGCCTAAATTCTGGCGTTCCGTTTCTTGATCACATGCTAGATCAAGTGGCGCGCCATGGTCTTATTGATATCGATTTACATTGCGAGGGTGATACCCATATCGATGATCATCATTCCGTTGAAGACATCGGTATTGCACTGGGTATGGCAATGGATGAGGCCCTAGGTGAGAGGCGCGGTATTTTTCGTTACGGACACGCCTACGTGCCTTTAGATGAATCACTGTCGCGAGTGGTAATCGATTTTTCCGGCCGCCCAGGATTGTTTTTCCATGCGGAATTTACCCGAGACAAAGTCGGCGCATTCGATGTCGATCTAGCATCTGAATTTTTTCAAGGCTTTGCAAATCATGCGCGCGCAACGGTGCATGCCGATGTTTTGCGCGGCACAAACGATCATCATAAAATCGAAACTTTATTCAAAGCCTTGGGCCGAGCGTTACGCGCGGCGATCAGTGTGGATGAGCGTATGGGCGATGCCCTACCTTCCACCAAAGGTGCTTTGTAATTTAAGCTCGTTTTCTTCAAAGCAGTTATTTTCTTAAGTAGAAGTTGTTATGGCACGCATAGCAGTCATTGACTACGGCATGGGTAATTTGCGCTCGGTTTCAAAAGCTGTTGAGCATGTTGCACCCAATGATCAAGTACTGGTTACCCGGGATGCTGCGGTTATTAAAGAATCGGATCGTGTGATTTGTCCGGGGCAAGGTGCTGCAGCGGATTGCATGAACGCGTTAAGCCAACAGGGTTTGGTGGATGTAATAAAAGAGGTTGTGCAAACACGGCCATTTTTCGGCATCTGCATGGGCTTGCAAGTGCTCCTGACGCGCAGTGATGAAAACCAAGGGGTGGACTGTGTTGGCGTGTTGCCCGGTCAAGTTAAACGTTTTTCAGCGCCGTTGTTGGACGACTCTGGCACGCGTTTGAAAGTACCTCACATGGGATGGAATGAAGTATCACGTGATGCTGCGGCACGCGGGAATCACCCCATGTGGCACGGCATCGAAAACGGCTCGCGTTTTTACTTTGCCCATTCCTACTACTGCGTACCGGACTCAACAGATTTAATTGCAGCTCACACACACTATGGAAAATCCATTGCTGTTGCTTTGGCGCAGGACTCGGTGTTTGCCTGTCAATTTCACCCGGAAAAAAGTAGCGCTTCAGGGCTTCAACTGTTAACTAATTTTGTGTCTTGGGACGGGAAAGCGTGATGCGTTTTCTCATCGTTTATTGGAGAGAACTTCGGTGTTAATCATTCCGGCAATTGATTTAAAAGACGGGCACTGCGTGCGTTTAAAGCAAGGTCGAATGGATGATGACACGGTGTTTTCTGAGCAACCGGTTGACGTGGCCGGCGAATGGATGCGCCAAGGTGCGCGGCGTTTACATTTAGTGGACTTGGATGGGGCATTTGCCGGCAAGCCAAAAAACGCGGACATCATCAATAGCATCTGCAAAGCCTATCCGGATCTTCCGGTTCAAATTGGTGGGGGCATTCGAAATCTAGATACGGCGAAAGCTTATTTAGACGCGGGCGTTTCCTGGGTCATCATAGGAACCCAGGCCGTTAAAGAGCCTGAGTTCGTGGCCAAGCTATGTGCGGCTTGTCCTGACCAAGTGATTGTGGGCTTGGACGCCAAAGATGGCATGGTCGCCACCGAAGGTTGGGCTGAAGTGTCCAACGTTAGCGCGGTATATTTAGCGAAAAAATTTGAGGACACGGGCGTATCTGCCATCGTTTATACCGATATCAGTCGTGATGGCATGATGCAAGGCGTTAACGTGGAACAAACGGCGGCGCTTGCGGACGCGATTACTATTCCAGTCATTGCATCGGGCGGGGTCACCGATCAATCCGACATTGATGCCTTGATTCAGCAGTCGAGTCGCGGCATTGCGGGCACCATCGTGGGTCGAGCAATTTACGAAGGCACGTTGGATTTAGCATCGGCCCAGCAAAGTGCCGACCAAGCACTCGGGAGTTAACGTCAGTGGGATTAGCGAAACGCATCATTCCGTGTTTGGATGTTGACGCAGGCCGTGTCGTGAAAGGCGTGAACTTTGTAGACATCCGCGACGCAGGGGATCCTGTGAGTGTGGCGCGTCGATACAACGAGGCGGGCGCGGATGAAATTACGTTTCTAGACATCACCGCAACGTCCGACAACCGCGACACAATTTTCCCCGTTGTTGAACAGGTTGCATCGGAAGTGTTTATTCCTTTAACTGTGGGCGGTGGTGTGCGAGAGGTAGCGGATGTGCGCCGATTATTGAATGCCGGAGCCGATAAAGTCAGCATTAACACCGCCGCTGTGTTTAACCCCGATGTGGTGCGTGAGGCCTCAGATAAAGTGGGGTCGCAATGCATCGTGGTGGCTATTGATGCAAAGAAAGTCAGCGCGGAAGGGGAAGTCGATCGTTGGGAATTATTCACCCACGGCGGGCGTAAACACACCGGCATTGATGCGGTTGAGTGGGCTATGCGCATGGCCGAGTATGGAGCAGGCGAGATATTGCTCACCAGCATGGATCGTGACGGCACCAAAATCGGTTTCAATCTTCCTTTGACTCGTGCCATCAGTGATGCGGTAGAAATTCCCGTGATCGCCTCAGGCGGCGTGGGCAATCTGCAGCATTTGGCGGACGGGGTAATCGAAGGTGGGGCGGATGCGGTGCTGGCCGCCAGCATATTTCACTTTGGCGAATACACCATTGCCGAAGCTAAGCAGCACATGGCGTCACAAGGCATTGAAGTACGTTTGGATGGGGTCTGAACGCCGGGCGTGGTAAAATTTAGACCACATTTTTGCAGAGCCACATTGTGATTGACGAGGTGCAGTTCAACAGCGATGGGCTTGTGCCGGTCATCACCCAAGACGCCAGCACAGGTCAAGTGCTGATGTTTGCGTGGATGAGTGCTGAAGCCTTGTCTGAAACAGTGAGCACTGGCCGTGCGGTCTACTTTTCCCGTTCTCGCCAAAAACTATGGCGCAAAGGTGAGTCATCAGGCAATACCCAAGCGGTAACGTCTTTGCAGCTCGATTGCGATGGCGATGTTATTTTGATGAAAGTGGAACAACACGGCGGAGTTGCTTGCCATACGGGCCGGGCGCATTGTTTTTATCGCACCTTAGAACCGGTGGCGGGTGAGTCTTCAGGTAAGTGGATGATTACGGAATCTGTCATTAAAAACCCCGACGACATGTACGGTCGCGGATAGAGGGTTGTCACAATGACGAATGCATCACACTCCGACGATACCTTGACGGCCTTGGCGCGCGTGCTGGAGTCTCGAAAAACGGGAGATCCGGATAATTCTTACGTTGCGCGGTTGTTTCACGAGGGTGATGACACCATGCTTCAAAAGGTGGGTGAAGAAGCCGTAGAATTCATCCTAGCCGGAAAAAATTTGGATTCTGAGCATCTGGTGGCGGAAGCGGCCGACGTTTGGTTC
>CALGLE010000022.1 GCA_937930305.1 uncultured Granulosicoccaceae bacterium
GTGCTTACTCGTTCAGCAATACTCTCATCGGTTATCGCCTCTATCTCTTCAATGAGTTTAAGAGCGCGCGATGAATCCATTCCGTAAATCTTCGAGATAACAGCGTCGTATGCTACTGAACCGGTGTCTTTTAGATCTTTCTTTAAACCTGATTCAAAAGGCTTCTTGAGATCCGCCAGTTTTTTAAACCGCGGATTAGCCAGAAATTCTGAGTAGGCTTTACGTACCGCCTGTTCAGCCTCTGCAATTTTGGCTGTTTCCACCTCTCCTGAAAAAGCAATAATGCGGTGCTCATTCGATATCTCATCGACTCCGGCTCCATAGTTATACGCTGCACGCAGCTCGGTTCGAACGGCACCCGCTAACCCACTGTCAAAGCCTCCAGATAAACCATCGGCGATTAGACGATCTTGGTAATAAGAACCCTCAGTAGCGGGCGGCAACTTGCCAAAAAACGATAAGGTGCTGGTTGGGGATTTTGGAGCATGCAACAGTATGCGTTTAGCGGAAAAATTAGCCTTTGACGAACCGCTAGGGGTGGTTTCACCTTCGGGCAAACCTTCAAATAGTTTATCCACCGCATAACCCGCATCAGCAGCAGAGATGTCCCCCGCCACAGCCACTACGGCCCCATTGCGTTTAAATACGCGTTTTGCCCATTGCCTGATCTCGCTTAGCTTTACATTCTCAAACTCATCGGCATCGGGTATCGACACCGCATCACGCAGTGGCGTATCAAGCAAAGCGGCCCAACGAAACGCCTGAAAACCTTGCTGTCTAGGTGCGGCACGCGCCTCATTCATCTGCCCTGCGTATTGATCTCGCACTCGCGCAAACCATGTTTCATCAAGCGCTGGGTTTTCAATGTGCGCGTTAGCAATCTTAAGAGTTTCATCTTGATGTTCAGGCGAATAATGCAATACGCCAAAAACGTAATCAGCCTGAGGCCATAAGTCGCCTTCGGTTCCGATATCATTTATTCGCTCTAAAGTCTCACCGGCTGGATAACCGGTTGCCCCGCCTGCAAATATTAAGCGAGTACCAACACGAGGCACTATCGGATTTCGATCAGCAGAATAGGCCCATGCGCTTGGCCATGCGACTTGGATGGTTACGCGTGGGTTACCCGGCATATTAATGTGCGTATAAGGTAGGCCGCTTGGGCTCACCTGCTCGCTTAAACTGTAGTTGGCCGCTATATCGCCTGTCGTTTGGCAAGCTGACAACGAGAGCATCAGAAAACAAAATACGAGTTTTTTAATCATTGATTTCTCCATTAACCATGCGCTTGCTGTGCTGCCAAGCTAACCGTTGGGCTAATCATGGGACTGGCCGCTGGGCTTCCCAATATACGCGACTGCTTGGCGCCCAGGTTTTTGTAACGCTTTTAATAAATCGTTGATGTCGTCTACCGTTATTTGTTCGGTTAATTTTTTTAGTGTCGCTTTTGACGCCGGTTGCCGCAGCATGGCTACCCGACGTTGAGCATGGTCTTGCATCCATTCCGTTACCGCATCGTTATCATCCCAATCCAACCAGTATTGGCGGGAGCGTTGTTTCATTCGTTTAAACGTGTCGTCCGGTATTCCCTCGGCCGAGCGTTTAAATGCCGTTTCAAAGGTTGATTGAAGTTGCTCAAACGAAACCCCTCCTCCCAGCGTAGCAAAAATCCAAAACTGGATATGCTCTTCATCCAGTGGTTCAATATAGACTTCATAGGCACTGGCTACAAATTCGTCATGGCGAAGTGGCCCCGCAAGCCCTCCGGGTAATTTCGTTTCTAAAGTGGCGGCTAATAGTCGAGATTGAAAATCCAGTAAATCAAAATTGACAGGTTTATCTAATTTAACGATTTTGCGAAAGCTCATACGCGGTTCAGCACTGATATGGCCAAATTTGAATATCTTAGATTCGGCTTTATCGAGCTTAAATGCTCCCGGCTTGATTTCAGTGATTGACTCAGCCGCTAACGGTGACAGGCCAGATGCCTTAACAGCCGCATGCACGTCGCGTTTAGTAACATCACCTAACACTAACAAGGTGGCCGCACGGCGCAAGTGGGTAGCGGCATAATAGGCTTTGGCTTTGTCGTAGCTAAAGGTTTTGATGACTTCAGGATTAGAAATAACCGATCGCCCTATGGCGTTACCTGAATACAAAAAGGGCGTCATCACCTCGTAGGCAAGATAGTCCACATTATTGATCACGCTCAAATCGTACTCACGATGAACGATGTCGATTTCTTGCTTGGCAAATAGTGGATCGACCGTTAGCGGATCGAATACGCCGGTGAGCTTTTTAATGATGGGGTTGAGATTTTCTTTAGCACCTTTAAGGTGATAGCCCACACTTGTCTGACTGGCAAAAGCGTTTGCATGCCTTGCTGGAGAATCGGATTCACCGACAATTGAATTCAGCGCTACTAGGTGTTCTGTGTAGTGCGCTAGCCCCGCTGGATCATCTTTTTCCGCCACACGATCAAATACGATGTAGGCCCAAACTTCCGTTGGGTCGACATGAGGTGCCACATGTACTTGGTTGAAGTAAGTAGCGTTATTGTTTTGCGGTGTTTGGCAACCGGTTGTCGCCATAAAACCAACAGCAAGAAGCAATGCGAATCCTTTGCTTTTCATATCGTCTAACCTCGCTGTTAGGAGTATCGTAATCTTGAAGCACGAACCACTGGTTAGGCAAGCTTAAATCGCTTAATTAACAGTATTGATAGCTCGGGGGCGCTTAAAATAACGAATCACCTGAGTATGGGGACTATAAACCGCCTAATTCCATCAAGCCGCTTCGCCCCACCCTTAGCGCACAACGAAAAACGGACCCAAAAGGGTCCGTCTTTCAAACACTCAAAAGCCCAAAGGCTTTTCGATAAATTTACTTCAAAATTAAGCCAACGCTTCAGAGGTTGTCTTAATGATAGCAGCGGCAACCTTATATGGATCTGCGTTAGACGCTGGACGACGATCTTCCAATCGACCTTTCCAACCGTCTTCAATTGTGCCGACTGGAATTCGAATGGAAGCACCACGATCTGAAATGCCGTAGCTGAATTGATCGATGGATTGCGTTTCGTGCTTACCGGTTAAACGCTGATCGTTGTCAGCGCCGTACACACTGATGTGGCGTGGAATGTTCTTGCCGAATTCTTCGCAAATCTTGTTAAAGATTTCTTCTTTTCCATCGTCACGCATTGGGCCATTAGAGAAGTTGGCGTGCATGCCTGAACCGTTCCAATCTGTGTCACCCAATGGCTTGGGGTGATAGTCAACGGCCACGCCGTATTTCTCTGCAGTTCGCTCCAGTAGGTAACGACCCAACCAGATTTCATCACCGGCTAAACGAGCGCCTTTGGAAAAGATCTGGAATTCCCATTGACCTGCGGCCACTTCTGCGTTGATGCCTTCTACGTTCAGGCCCGCTTCTAAGCAGAGGTCCAAATGCTCTTCAACGATTTCACGCCCGAAAGCGTTCTTGCCGCCTACTGAGCAATAATAAGGGCCTTGAGGAGCTGGAAACCCGTTCACTGGGAAACCAAGAGGAAGGCCAGTGTCTGTATTGATCAGGAAGTATTCCTGCTCGAAACCAAACCAGAAGTCATCGTTGTCGTCTTCGATGGTGGCGCGACCGTTGGACTCGTGAGCCGTGCCATCGGCGTTCAGCACCTCGGTCATCACCAAGTAGCTGTTTTTTCGGTCAGGATCAGGGATGATCGCACAAGGCTTTAATAAGCAATCCGAATCATTTCCTTCAGCCTGCTCAGTTGAGCTGCCGTCAAATGACCACATGGGGCAATCGGC
Organism: uncultured Granulosicoccaceae bacterium; assembly: GCA_937930305.1. Lineage (GTDB taxonomy): Bacteria > Pseudomonadota > Gammaproteobacteria > Granulosicoccales > Granulosicoccaceae > Granulosicoccus. The sequence goes on from CALGLE010000022.1 coordinate 3,807, forward strand.
TAATTTGCCGCTGAAGTCTGACCGAACCATCGTTTTGCTGCGCAGGCTTTGAGTGGGTTGATAACCGTCAAGCCATATGTACTCCAACTTACTTTTCATTAAACAAGTCTCAAATAATCTTCCGGGACTGCGTACTTTAAAGTATTCGTAAATCAGAGCTCAAGCGTTGGGCGACATATAATTGGTGACTGCAGCGTGAGGCATGGAATTCGTGCAACGGGGGAAAAGTAACGCCTCATTTCGGTGCGTTTTTTACGGGTTTTGTATAATATTTTTACTGTTTTAGCCTGGTTGTAATTTTCATGCCAACTTGGCTTTTTCACTACACTCAGATAACGAGGATGGCCAGGGGCGTGAAACCGTGAGCGAGTACCCAAAATTCAAACTGCCCGATGCAGATCAGTTTGTTTTGGAGCAAACCGATAAGGAACTTGCCCCGAAACCAGACCCCAATTTTCGCTACGCCTACTTCCAAACGGTCGCCAAAGGCGGTAAGTCGATCATCCAATCGTGTAAGGACTTACACCTAAACCGAACCATTTGCTACAAGACGCTACTGCCAGAATTTGCGAACGATGACATTGAGCAAAAGCGGCTACTGCGCGAAGCGCGTGTCTCGGCCATGCTGCAGCACCCAAACATCGTGCCCACTTACGAATTAGGCCGTAATAAACAAGGGCACTATTACTTCACCATGAAGTTGGTACACGGTTACACCCTGCGCGAAGTGCTGAACTATCGAGAGCGTTATGACCTAACCCAACTCATTAACATTATCATTCAAGTCGCTTACGCTTTAGATTACGCCCATTCCATGGGTGTCATTCATCGAGATATAAAACCTGAAAATATTCTGATCGGACCTTATGGCGAAATTTTATTGTTAGATTGGGGTTTGGCTAAGGTACGTTCGGCTGCCCCACAAACCGACGATGCCGCTGAATCCACAGAAACACCAGAGCCCACACAACGAGTGGATGAAGACCCAACCATGACGGGCTACCAAAAACTACAAGGCACTTTATTCTACATGTCACCCGAGCAAATCCAACGCGACCCAGCCATAGACAGTCGCTCTGACATCTTTAGCCTGGGTGTTATTTTATATGAAGGCTTAACCGGTCGAACCACAGTGGAAGGGGACCAAGTAGACGAAGTTATCGCCGCGATTTTAAATAACACTATTCCCAAGCCCTCTAGTGTCGCCGAGAACATACCTGGTCTGTTGGAGGAGGCCACTATGAAATGTTTACAACGCAATCCGGATGAACGGGTGCAAAGTGCGGGTGAACTGGTGCGTTTGTTAAAGCAGAATTGGGCGTTGGTTTGAGTGCGGCTTAACTTGAACTAACGACAAGCAGCTTTCTAAATGGTGGCCAGGGACAGAATCGTACCGGCCGGCGTCCCAGGATCGACACGGGGATTTTCAATCCTCTTAGCAAACCAACACCCGACTGTAATCATTGGTTTGCATCGGCAAATACGTTGTAATTGCTTTCCCACAAAATCTCGTCTCCACACTGCTGTGATCGCATGAAAACTCACAGTACCGATAGAAACTCACCTATTACAGCCAGTTCACTCAAGTCTTTCTCAATAACAATATCTTTGTAACCGAAAGCGTTGGTCAACGGCCGCAAGACAATGCGTTGATTAACGAATTCTCCATAGTGTTCAACTTTTTCACTGTGATATTGCTTTATGGTAAAGCTCCCCCCGTTATCGGGATCTTCAATGTTTCTGTGTTGAACGAGCACAATTTTACCTTGACGAGATCCTCCAGGGTTCAATCGAAATAGGCACCAAGCCCCATCAGGAATTCGCTGATTCATAGACTCCCCCCTCACACGACTGACAAACAAATCAGCACTTGGGCGTATGTAGTCAGGCAGTTCGACCCAGTGTTCTGATTCTGCAACTTGCGCCTCACTAAAATTCCCAGCAGCGATATCGATATCGTACACGGGTACATGCTGCTTAAAAGGAAATGCGTCTTGTCGCTCAACAACGGGCAAATTCAAACCTGGTAGCAGAGCTAACACTGACTCAGACTCCAACGTTTCATCGTTAGCAACAGAACCGAGAAACCTACTAAAGTAATCTCGAGTTTCTGGATCGGCGGAATAAACGTAGCACCCCTTCTGACCACGTGTCATCAACGTTCGATAGGTGTTTTTGATAATACGATCGGCCAATGATGCAGCTTCCTCAGGATCAGATTTAGCCAGTTTTTTATACCCTCGAATCGAGCTATCCTGAGAAGCCCGCTTTGTTGCATCCGTAACAACACAACCGTCGCGAATCAAAAAATCATCACCGAAAATAACCCCAACAAAGTCAAACTCAAGGCCTTGACAAGTATGGATGCAACCGATCTGATTTACAGATTCATCGGCAATGGCCCAAAGCATTCCATCATCACCAAGATTCCACTGGGCAGAAAATTCGAATTCAGGAAAAACGATATCCATAGCGTCTTTATCTTTCTTACTAAGCCAGGGCCAACAATAACCGGCCACCATACGTGCTTTATTTGCTTTACGGTTTTTTTCAACAATTGCTCGACGGAGCGCTTGAGGGTCGTCGAATATCTTGAACTCATAGTCGACATCTTCGAGGCTGGTGTTAGCCGTGGTACGAACCTGCAAGGCGTGATCCAGCCATGCAAGGTAGCCGTCTGAGCCGTTACAACGAAATTGGGATAATAGCTCTAGCTGGTGAAATTCCGCACTTTCTTCGTCTGCTCGGGTTTTTATTTCCTCGACTGTACCAACATCCTTCAACGTAACTCGCTGAGCCTCATCAACAAAAAATACAGAAAGCCGCGCAGCTGAAATTATCTCCTTAATCTGGCTCTCTCCTAGATTTTGATACATACCAGACTTAGCAGTCAATCGATGTGCCTCGTCTACGATGAGCGCATGAAATGTATCGGGCTCCGTGCTTACGTAGCTTCCTGACCCCTTAAATAAATTGTCAATATGTGTTTTCTTACGGGTGCCTGTGAGTCGTTTCTTGAAAACTTCACGCGGAGCTGAATTACGGGATACATACTGCGTCATCATTTCTCGAGTAGTCAGCTGCACTAGTAAATTAATGGCAACTACAGACTTTCCAGTGCCTGGCCCTCCGGTAACGACTAAACACTGCTTTTTTCCTGTTTCCGCTTTGTGCGCAAGATCGATTGCTGTTTCATACACAAGTTTTTGATTATCGATCATCAGGAATTCGGCATTCCCATTGATCATAGAAACTAACGAATCTGCCAAATTTTTGCTTGGCTTAATAACCCCATGTTCAATCCGATACATGATGTCATTGCTATCGCCATATTTAATATGCTGACTCAGAAACTCAGACAGTCGCATAGCGTCGGGTGAGATAAATACTGGCGCTTTGTTGGTATGGTCTTTATAAAACTGATCGTTGATCGACTCAGCTTTCTTCATGTTGTGAAGATATGCACAGGGAATCAATGTGATCGACTCTGACCTAACCGTTTCGTTATAGTCTTCGATGAGCGCGGCATAAGACCAAGCCTGATAAGACGGATGAGTAGTCTCCGTCATCCCGGAACCCAGCCAAGTTCGGACTATGGCGTCTTTTTTTGTCGCTTCAACTGACTGCCACTGTTTCAGCTCAACAATAACAGCCGAATCGTTGCGAGCATCGTCCTTGCCTGTGAGAATGAAATCCACCCGACGATTAGTCAAAGGAATGTTGTACTCAATCGCCACCCCCGCAGAGGCCGGTATTGCCTCATCAAGCAAAACACTCATCATGAATCGCAAGGAATTTTCCCATGAAATCACTTCATTGCGAGGTGAATTCCGATTCAGTTTGCGCGCGACTTCAGATTCGATAGAGTCGGCTATTGTATTTGATCGAACATCGTCAATGAATTTATGTTTTGTGGCTGTATAGACCAACATAGTTACGTGGGATCCGTTTTCTGTCGTATATAACTGGATCGGAAGACCCAGCCATTGAATTTACCATTACTAAGCGTGGTTACAGCAATTTTGCTGTTAAGCACCAAAAAGGAACTGTTGCGTTAACCTGTCATTGAGAGGTTGTTGCCCCTCAACCCACACAAAGGAGCCACAGTCTCTAATAGAGACCGCAAAAGCCAACAACCAGGAATCTTACCAGTACCTCTGCTGACTACTTAACAAACTTTCAAGCACGCCGGATGCACAAATAGAATCGCTAGCGCCATGGAATAAGCCGTTAGCAGGAATTTAACCCTGACTCTTTTGATCTTTAAGAATCTTGAGTTCTAAAGAATCGACAGAAAACGTTCTTCGAAGTACAGAAAGCATAAATCGCCTTATACTATTAGGCCGTTTCACAATAGTACTTACAACTCCAGCACTCAATCGGCTTACTACTTTATTTGGTGAGCGAGTATCCACTTACCAGTATCCGCTAGGGGCGTTTACAAGTGAAATGTAACTTTAATCGTGGCCAGGGACAGAATCGATCGAGGCCGCCTAGGCCGGCAGGCGTTCCGGGGCCGACACGGATATTTTCAGTCCTTTTAACGGCGGGATACTGCATGTAGATTCAATAAGTTAGCGATTAGAAACGGCTACCAATTACTCGTCCACCCACTGTTTGACACGCTGGCTGGGACTGGCGCAGCCTACTCCATCACACGTCTGGCACCTGACCAATCACCACTGCGCAGCCATTGCCCTCTTCTTATGTATCCCTACCAAATGCGCAGGTGACAAGGTATCGCCATGAGAATGGCTCATTCGAATTTTGGCGTAACGGTGTGGTTAGGGCATTTCTATGTTGACAATGCCGCGGCCCAAAAACCACCGGGGTCAGGCTGCATTATCTAGGTTGGATTTGGGCGATGGAATATC
>CALGLE010000023.1 GCA_937930305.1 uncultured Granulosicoccaceae bacterium
ACCCGTTGATACCGATAACGATGGTGCGCCGGATTATTTAGATACGGATTCGGACAATGACGGTGTAACGGATGCGGCAGAAGGTACCGGGGATGCGGATAATGATGGCGTTCCCGATCATTTGGACGATGATTCAGACAATGACGGTATTCCCGATAGCGTTGAAGGAACCAATGACACCGATGGTGATGGCATTCCCGATAGCTTAGATACCGATTCCGATAACGACGGTATTTTGGATGCTGATGAAGGCAACATCGACAGTGATGGCGATGGTATCGCTGACTACCTAGACATCGATTCAGATAACGATGGCATTGTTGACGCCCTAGAAACTGCCGGTGACACCGACGGTGATGGTGTGCTGAATTATCTGGATTTGGATTCAGATAATGACGGAGTGACGGATGTGATTGAATCCGGAACTACTGCACCCATGAACCCAGAAGGCACTCAGTTAACGGGTGATGTGGGCAACAATGGCTTAGTTGACTTGGCTGAGACATCACCCGACAGTGGTTTGATGGAACACAACGGCGACACCACAGCAGATGCTCCAGTGGATAGTGATGCAGATGGTGTCCTGGATTTTCTTGATATCGATAGTGATAACGACAGTATTCCCGATGTGGTGGAAGCAGGTAACCCAGATGCTAATGGCGATGGGGAGTTAGATGCTGTTACTGACGCCAACAACGATGGTATTGACGACGATATTGCATCTACACCTGTGCCAGACACCGATTCAAACGCGAACGGCATACCAGATCGCTTGGAGCTAGATTCTGATTCTGATGGTATTGCAGACATTATCGAAGCAGGGTTGCCCGATGCCAATGATGATGGTGAAGTCGATAATTTCGCTGACACCGACTCCGATGGTTATGACGACACGTTAAGTGACAACGGAGGCTATGGCGAAATTGATACCGACACAGACGGTGTGCCGGATTATCAAGATGTGGATTCAGATAATGACGGTATCCCAGATTCACTAGAAGGTAATGTGGATACTGACGGTGATGGTGAACCGGACTATCTGGATTTGGACTCTGACAATGATGGCACACCGGATGCCACTGACTCAGAGCCATTGATTCCGGCAGCTCCTGCGCCTGCGCCTGCTCCTGCGCCTGCGCCTGCGCCTGCTCCTGCTCCTGCTCCTGCGCCTGCTCCTGCTCCTGCTCCTGCTCCTGCTCCTGCTCCTGCGGATTCAGACGGTGATGGTATACCGGACAGTGTTGAGGGCAATGTCGATACCGACAACGATGGAGTTGTTGATTCGTTAGATATTGATTCGGATAACGACGGTATCTTAGATATTGATGAAACGGCCATTGACACGGACAACGACGGTATTCCAGATTATCGCGATCTGGACAGTGACAACGATGGCTTAACCGATACAACCGAAGCCGGTGGTAGTGATACTGATGGTGACGGGGTTGTCGATGGCTTTGCTGATGCGAACGGTGACGGTCACGATGACGGGGTTGGTGTGATCGCGCTGCCGAATGACGATTTCGACGGTGACGGTGTGTTAGATTTCCGTGACGTCGATTCGGATAACGATGGTTTAACCGATTTGGCGGAAAGCACGGGATTCAATGCGGATTTTGATGCCGATGGTCGTGTCGATAATTTTGTCGATTCGAATGGTGATGGACTGGATGACGGAGTTGCTGCTGTGCCGTCTATCGCCGATGATGTTGATGCCGATGGTTCACCGGATCATTTAGACTTGGATACGGACGACGATGGAATATTTGACATCGTTGAAGCCTTCGGTATTGATTCGGACAACAATGGAACCGTTGATGGATTTGTGGATTCCGATGGAGATGGCTATGAATCCTTACTCGGGGATGGTACCAACCAAACGTTGATGGAACTGTTGCCCGATGCGGATGATAATCGGATTCCTGATGTCGATCAGCCGCGAGTTTCTTCTTTGGTTGCAACGGATCGACCGATCATTCGAACCGGGTTGCAAGGATCAGGTTGTTCTATCAATTCCGGCAATTCTGGTGCTAGCAAAGACCCCATGTTGTTGATGCTGGCGTTGTCGGCGGTGGGTTTCATGGCGCGTCGACGCCGCTCGGTAAAGGCTAAGCCTTAGGTTTATGTTGCCGGTGTTCACTTAGGAAGTTGGCTTTAATTAGGTAACGTAAGTGGACATCGGCCTAGAAACTAAGCGCTTGGCATTTGCCATAGAGCCAGGGCAACAACTACTAACAAACTGAGCCCCATAAACACACTGATTAAACGCTGTGTGCCCGGGGCTAAGTTCATGTGTTGTAACGAAATTCCCAGCACCATCCAAAGTAGGTGGATGGGTATCCAAATCAGATTAATGGTAAAAAATTTGAGCGCGACTTCCACGCCATAACTTCCGTATTCAAACGGAAAGCCGGTAAACAATGTGGTGTTTACCACATAGGCTTTGGGGTTTATCGCTTGTAGAGCGATACCATTAATTATCCCCGGCGCTGATTGGCGCTTGATGAATGCGATGTTGGAGCCTGCTAACGCCACACGAAGCGCGAGGTAAGCTAGGTACGCGACCGACAGGTAGAGTAGGATCGGTTTCACCATGGGATGGGCAAGCACCAAACCAGCCACTCCGGTCACCACCGCCAGCGCAACTAAATTAGTGCCGATAAAAAGGCCTGTGACGTAGCGGATGGCAGCATGCTTTCCAAACGATGCGCCCACCCCGGCTGTGGACAGCACACCAGGGCCTGGTGTGATGAGTAAAAAGAATACTGCGGTAAGAAAAATCAACACCGGTGTGTGCCTTTTTGCTGTTTTCGTTATTCTTTAGTGCGGTTGCTATGGAAAACGACGCAATTTGAACATCAGCGTCACCTGTATATTCTCCACACAGGAAACAACTGCTGGCATCATTACAGCACAGAATCTGTCTGCGCAGCTTTTCGAGTAATGCGGTTATGTCTCAAGCGAGTAAAACACCCAATATCATCGTCATAATGGCGGATCAATTGGCACCGCATTTTTGTGGCACTTATGATCACCCGCTGGTACAAACGCCGCATTTAGATGCCTTGGCTGAGCGCGGCATGCGATTTGATTCGGCTTACTGCAACGCGCCCTTATGTGCGCCGTCGCGGTTTTCGTTTATGTCCGGGCAACTCATATCGCATATCGCAGGCTATGACAATGCCAGCGAATTTAAGGCCTCTATCCCAACATTTGCGCATGCACTCAGGCAACTGGGCTATCGCACCTGCTTGTCCGGCAAAATGCATTTTGTTGGCCCCGATCAAATGCACGGCTTCGAAGAACGACTCACTACCGATATCTATCCGTCCGATCATGCTTGGACCCCCGATTGGGAAGCCGCAGATGAGCGCATCGATAAGTGGTATCACAACATGGATTCGGTTCGTGAGGCGGGCACAGCAGCCACGACATTTCAAATCGAATACGATGATGAAACCTGTTTTTTTGCTCGCCGAAGAATTTTGGAATACGCCATGAACCAAGTGGAGCCGTTCTCCATGGTGATCAGTTTCATCCACCCACACGATCCTTATGTGGCTCGCCCTGAGTGGTGGAATTTGTATGATTCTGCTGACATTGATTTGCCTAACGCCGATGCACCCAGTGACCCGCACACGCAGCGATTGCGAGTGGGTATAGAAGCGGATGTGGATATCCCTACTGAGCAAGAAATACGTAACGCGCGTCACGCTTACTACGCCAACGTCAGCTACTTCGACAGTAAAATTGGTGAACTTGTTAAAGCCTTGGATGAATCGGAGCAGTTGGATAACACCGTTATTGTGGTGACTTCCGATCATGGCGACATGCTAGGTGAACGCGGGCTTTGGTACAAAATGAATTTCTTTGAGCATTCGGCTCGTGTGCCTATGGTGTTCGCCGGTCCTGGTATTTCACAAGGAACAACGAAGGAACCGGTGTCATTGGTCGATTTATTTCCCACATTTTTAGATCTCGCTGGCGCGGATCAAAACCTGCTGCCTGGATTCAAAGCCGATTTAGATGGGCGTTCGTTGGTGCCGCTGTTAACCCAATCGACGACAGACTTTAAAGGCACAGTTGTGGCTGAATATTGTGCTGAGTGTGCCAGTCACCCGATGCTCATGATTCGTGAAGGCGACTATAAATACATTCATTGTGACGTCGATCCACCGCAATTATTTAATGTAGCCACAGACCCCAGAGAGCTTGAAAATTTGGTGGAAAATTCTGAACACGCAGCGTTAGCGGATCACTTCGCTGATTGGGCAGCTACGCATTGGAACAGCGAACAGGTGAGACAAGATGTGATTCATACACAGCACCAACGCCGCGCCGTACATGCGGCCATGGAGCAGGGTGCATTGACGTCTTGGGATTACCAACCCCCGCGTGATGCCTCACAGGAATTTGTGCGCAATCATATGGATTGGACGGAGGCGGCGGAGAAAACCCGTTTCCCACCGTTTAAACGTTAAGGTGGCTGGTCCACTCACAGGCTTACACGTTGTCGAAATGGCGGGGTTGGGCCCTTGTCCTTTGGCGGGGCAGTTGCTTGCCGATTTGGGTGCCTCTGTTACGGTTATTGATCGTGAATCCGAGCCAGTGGATTTAACTGACGTTAATCGTCGGGGTAAACGCTCTATTGCGTTAAACCTTAAAACCGAAGCGGGGCATGGCATAGCCGCGCAACTGATTGATCAAGCGGATGTGTTAATTGAAGGATTTCGTCCGGGTGTGATGGAACGATTAAACTTAGGTTCCGATATTTGTTGTCAGCGCAATCCGCGGCTAGTGTTTGCGCGTGTCACGGGCTGGGGGCAAACGGGCCCTTTGGCTCATGTTGCAGGTCACGATATTAATTATTTGGCCATCACCGGCGCATTGGCAGGCATAGGTACTCAAGCTTCGGGCCCTCTGCCGCCACTTAATTTAGCCGCAGATTACGCAGGCGGTACGATGTTTTTGGTGTTCGGCGTCTTGTCTGCCTTGTACGAACGGCAATCATCGGGTAAAGGCCAGGTGGTTGATGCAGCGATGTGCGATGGTGTGCCAGCCATGATGGGTTTACTGTATCAATGGTTTGCTCAGGGCGAATGGAATCTGCAGCGAGAAAGTAACTTATTGGACGGGGCTTCGCCGTTTTATCGTTGCTATCAAACTTCCGATGCGCAGTTCATGTCCGTGGGCGCATTAGAGCCCCAGTTTTTTAAATTACTCGTTGAACGCTTGGCGTTACCAGAGAAGCTATTAGCAGAGCAATACGATCGCGACGTATGGCCACAACACACACAGCTGATCAGTGCGGCCTTTTTAAATCACACTCAGGCGCATTGGGTGTTGCATTTTGAAGGCAGTGATGCTTGTGTTGCACCGGTATTGACGATGGAAGACGCCCCAACTCATCCGCACAATCAACAACGAAACATTTTCACCGCTAAGCACGGCGTCATGCAATCCTCAACGGCACCGCGATTCAGTCGAAGTTCTGTCACTGACGTGGCGTCTCCGGGTGCGAAAGGTGGTGACACTCACGCTATTTTGAGCGAGATAGGTTTGGGTGCAGAAGACATACAGTTACTGGGTAAATCGGGCGCTTTAACGTAAGGCAGCTGTGCGCAAGTGATTCATTTTTGAGAAACAATGATTAAGCCACGGTTCTAGGATAACTTAAGCTTCATGACGAATGTGATCGACGAAGGCTTTTGATAGGGAATTATTGATGGGCATTTGCTGAGTGCGTTTATAGTCACGAACCGCACGCAAAGTTTCTTTGCCGGGAATGCCATCAATCGCTCCCGAATATAAACCCTTCACACTCAAGGTTTCCTGAATGAGCATGACCTCGTCGGTGGTGGCGGGCGGCGAGCCGCGATGATTGAGTTCGGTAAGTTGCATGGGGGAACCGTTGCGTTCGTATTGGTCCAGGGGTAAAGCATACTAAACTGATGGAATCCATGGTGCATCAAATCCAGAATGAATGATGAAAAAGTGTGTGTGCTATATTTTTTGATTTTGTTGTGCACAAACTGCACGCTTGACAAGCGAAAGGGTTGACTTGCCGCCTGCGTGAGTGAACGGCTTGGGTAAGTGGCGTGGGCAAACATTTAGTAAACACAACATCCAACGAGTCCAGGAACCAAGCAGTTGAACACGATGAAATCATTATTAAGTAATGAATGGCAAACACTGCTGATTAGCCGCGATGGGCGGGGTGTGCTCGGGGTTCAGTTGAATTGTCCGGACAAACGTAATGCACTCTCTGCAGCCATGATTGATGAGATGACAGAGCTCGCGACGCTCGTGGCCGATTGCCAGGTGACTCGTGCTGTTGTTCTCAGTGGTCACGGAAAGGTGTTTTGTGCCGGTGGTGATTTGAACTGGATGAAAGCGCAGATCAACGCAGATCGCGCAACCCGAATTATAGAAGCGACCAAACTAGCCATGATGCTTTATCGTTGGAACAGTTTACCCAAGCCCGTCATTGGCGCGATTCACGGCGGTGCTTATGGCGGTGGTGCTGGACTTTGTTGTGTGTGCGATGTAGCGGTTGCCACCGATGAAACAACGTTTGGCTTTACAGAAACTAAATTAGGCCTTATCCCCGGTACAATAAGCCCCTACGTCATCGCTCGATTAGGTGAAGCGCACGCTCGACGTGTCTTTATGTCGGCGCGTGTTTTCGGTGCACAAGAAGCGAAAACACTAGGCTTGGTGGCATCAGTTGTTACCGCTGCAGAATTTGATGAGGCGATTGAGCGAGAAGTATTACCGTATCTAAGCGCGGCACCGCTGGCGGTGGCTGAATCTAAAAAGTTGGCACGCTCTTTAGGCCCGACCATTGACCAAGACACGATTGATCAGTCAATTCGTCACTTGGCCGATGTTTGGGAAACCAAAGAGGCGGCAGCTGGGATTGATGCCTTTTTAAATCGCACCCAGCCACCTTGGAGTTAGCGCGTTGGCTTAGCCCAACATCTTTTGATAGCTCATGGGAACGTATTGAAAACCACCTTCACCACGAGGGGCTACGTAACCTAAACCTGGGAATGGCATGTGGTAACCGACAAACGGAATTTTATCGGCTGATAGCATGCCCAGCACTTGTTTTCTAGACGCTGCGGCTGCGGCTTTGTCCATATCAAACTTCACTTCCCAATCGGGATAGGCCAACGACCAGACATAGTGATTGGCGGTATCGGCGATGAGTACCAATTGTTCGCCGTTGGATTCCAACATGTACGTCATATGGCCAGGGGTATGACCATTGGCGGCCATGCCGGTCACCCCGGATACCACCGCATCACCATCACCGATAAAGCTCATTTTCTCAGCCATCGGTTTGACCTTCGCATTAAAAGGATCTGAGTCCATCTTTGCCCAAGCATCAAATTCTTTCTGGCCAGTGACATAGCGAGCATTGGCGAATGTGGGAGCGCCACTGTCATCAGTAAGCCCACCAATGTGATCGCCGTGCATGTGCGTGAGCACCACCACGGTGACCTCATCTGGTGAGACACCGGCGGCTTTTAAGGGCGCTGTGATGCCTGCCGCATTCAAACCGGTATCAAACAAAATTACCTCATCACCGGCTCGAACAACGGTGGGGGTAAAAAAGAACTGATTTTTGTCGGCGGGGATGAAATTGGCATCACTGACCGAGGCGAATTCTTCCGCTGATACGTTCATGCCGAAAATGGTTTGTGGGTCCGGTGCGGTGCGCGTGCCGGCGAGCAAAGTCGACACTTCGAAATCGCCCACGGCGATGGTGTGCTTATTGGCGTTCGGTGCGGGTTCCATAGATTGTCCGAGTACTTGCGCAGGTAGCAAGCCCATGCCAGCGGCGGCGGTTGCGGCGGCAGAACCTACCAATAGCCGGCGTCGATCGGCGTTTAACACGAGTGATGAGGGTGTCTCGTTCATGATAATCCTATGCAGTGAGGGGGTAAATAAGTTACGCGTTACGGTATTCCATGGACCACGGCCCGTTCTTATGAGTTCCCTTACCATTGTCGGTTGCCGCCAGCGGCCTTGGCATGTATTATGAACGAACATTCGTTCGTATCACCTTTTTTTGCGTAGTATGAGCCTAAAACCTGCCACCCTAGATACACGCCAGTCTGTGCTAAACGCGGCGCGCTCGTTGTTTGCAGCCAATGGCTACAGCGCGGTTTCGATGCGGGATATCGCGGGCACTGTGGGGCTGCAACAAAGCTCCATTTACAACCACTTCAGTGGCAAGCAATCGATCTTATTTGAGTTGCTGAACGCGCACATGCGCACCTTGCATCAATGCATGGAGCGCATGCGCGATGATGAATTGAATTCGGATGCAACAGCCATCGATCAGTTTGTTGCATTCGCACGCTTTCATGTGGAGTTTCATATTGATTTTCCCGATGACGTGTTTATCGCTTACATGGAACTCAGAAGCCTTGACGCCGACAATCGGGACAAGATTGTTGAGCTGCGCAATTCATACGAAAAGGCGTTACGCCATATCATCGAGCAAGGGAAAAGAACCGGCGATTTCCATTGTGTCGATGCGGCGGTGCATACTCGAGCGGTGATCGCCATGCTAACGGGTGTCACGGTTTGGTATCGCGACAATGGGCGATTGAATAAAACAGGCGTTGTGCAAACTTATGTGGTGGCTGCGTTACAAAGTTTGGGTGTTCCGGCTGACCCGTTTTTGGATGATCTAGTTGATTAATACAGAGAAAAACTATGTTTAACCACTCGTTAAATTTTGCCTTAGGTGAGGACATCGATGCTTTGCAAGACACGGTGCGTCGTTTCGCGCAAGAGGAAATTGCACCTAGAGCGGCAGACATTGATAGCAGCAATGAATTTCCAGCGGATTTGTGGGAGAAAATGGGTGAGTTAGGCTTACACGGCATTACCGTGCCTGAACAATACGGTGGTGCCAATATGGGTTATCTGGCTCACACCATCGCGATTGAAGAAATTAGCCGTGCCAGTGCTTCTGTGGGCTTAAGTTACGGGGCTCATTCCAATTTATGTGTTAACCAAATAAATCGCTGGGGCACCGATGAACAAAAACAAAATTACTTACCCAAATTGATCACTGGAGAGCATGTGGGTTCCCTAGCGATGTCAGAGCCAGGCTCAGGTTCTGATGTAATTTCCATGCAACTGCGGGCGGAAAAACGTAATGATCGATTCATTTTAAATGGTAATAAAATGTGGATCACCAACGGCCCGAACGCCAGCACCTTGGTTGTCTACGCGAAAACCGATCCTGCTGCCGGTTCAAAAGGCATCACCGCCTTTTTAATTGAAAAAGACATGGTGGGTTTCTCCACTGCCCAAAAGCTGGACAAACTGGGTATGCGAGGCTCTAACACGTGTGAGTTAGTGTTTGAAGATGTGGATGTGCCCTTAGATAACGTGTTGGGCGAAGAAGGCGAGGGCGCGAAGGTATTGATGTCGGGTTTGGACTTTGAGCGTGTCGTATTGGCCGCCGGGCCTTTAGGCATCATGGCCGCGGCGATGGATGTGGTGGTGCCTTACGTGCACGAGCGCAAACAGTTCGGGCAAGCTATTGGTACCTTTCAATTGATGCAAGGCAAATTAGCCGATATGTACACCACCATGAACGCTTGCCGCGCGTATGTGTACGCGGTAGCCTCGTCGTGTGATCGAGGCGAGACCACGCGAAAAGATTCAGCCGGGTGCATATTATATGCCGCAGAAAAAGCCACCCAAGTGGCGTTGGAATCAATTCAATGTTTAGGCGGTAACGGGTATATCAACGACTATCCGACAGGTCGTTTATTGCGCGATGCCAAGCTTTACGAAATTGGCGCAGGCACCAGTGAAATTCGGCGCATGTTGATTGGCCGTGAGCTGTTCAATGAGACGGCTTGAGTTATGACGCGCCTTCAATCTATTGCCACACCGGATGCTGACAACGCTACTGCGATGCATGAGCAGTTGCAAACGGTGCAGACCGAGGCGAACAAGATACTAAGCGGTGGTTCTACTCGTTCACGTGAGCGTCACATCAAACGCGGGAAGTTACTGCCCCGAGATCGCGTAAATGGATTGCTTGATGCCGGCAGTGCGTTTTTAGAGATTGGCCTGTTCGCCGCGAAAGATTGTTATGACAGTGAGGTACCTGCGGCGGGTGTGATTGCAGGTATTGGACAGGTGCACGGCAGGCATTGCATGATTGTGTGCAATGACGCCACCGTCGCCGGCGGCTCCTATTACCCACTAACCGTGAGTAAACATTTACGTGCGCAAGAGATCGCGGAAGAAAATCACTTGCCGTGTGTGTATTTAGTGGACAGTGGCGGGGCTAATTTACCCCAACAAGATGAAGTTTTCCCTGGTAAAGAACACTTTGGTCGTATTTTTTATAACCAAGCCCGAATGAGTGCCAAAGGCATTGCGCAAATCGCTGTGGTGATGGGTTCATGCACCGCCGGTGGTGCTTACGTGCCTGCCATGAGTGATCAAACGATCATTGTAAAAGAACAAGGCACCATTTTTTTAGCAGGCCCACCACTGGTGAAAGAGGCCACTGGTGAGGTGATTGATGCGGAGACTTTAGGCGGTGGCGACACACATACGCGACTCTCTGGCGTGGCAGACTATTTAGCCGATGATGACGATCATGCGCTGGCGCTAGCTCGGCGAATCATCAAGCAACTGCCCCAACCGGCTTTACCCAAACCCACACAACCCCCAGTATTACCACTCTATGATGCCGAAGACATTATGGGGTTGGTGCCTGCGGATACAAAAACCCCTTACGACGTACGAGACATCATCGCTCGAATTGTTGATGGGTCCGAGTTCGATGAGTTTAAAGCCCGTTTTGGTGCCACCTTGGTGTGCGGATTCGCTGCCATCGCTGGGCGAACAGTGGGCATTATTGGTAATAACGGGGTGTTGTTTTCTGAAAGTGCCAGTAAAGGGGCGCACTTTATCGAACTGTGTTGTCAACGAAAAATCCCGCTGATCTTTTTGCAAAACATCACAGGCTTTATGGTGGGTTCCAAATACGAAGCGCAAGGTATTGCTAAAGACGGCGCTAAGCTGGTGAATGCGGTGTCGACTGCGGCGGTGCCTAAAATCACTGTCATTATTGGCGGCTCTTATGGGGCTGGGAACTACGGTATGTGCGGTCGTGCGTTTGGTCCACGCTTTGTTTGGATGTGGCCTAATGCTCGAATCTCAGTGATGGGTGGCCCGCAAGCTGCGGGCGTATTAGCGAGCGTAAAACGCGCCTCCATGGAACGTCGTGGTGACTCCTGGAGTGAAGCGGAGGAGGCGGATTTCAAGCAACCCATTCTGGATCAGTTTGAAAAGCAATCCCACCCGTTTTATGCCTCCGCCCGTTTATGGGACGACGGAATCATTGATCCGCGCAAAACGCGAGACGTGCTGTCGTTGTCGCTGGATGCTTGTCTAAACGCACCGATTGAAGACACGCGCTTCGGTCTATTCAGGATGTAAGCGGTGTTCAATAAAATACTCATTGCCAATCGCGGCGAAATCGCTTGCCGCATCATCCGCACCGCACAACGCTTAGGCGTGGACACCGTCGCGGTTTATTCGGATGCGGATAAGCACGCCATGCATGTGCAAATGGCCACCACGGCTGTGCACATTGGTCATTCACCGGTTAACGAAAGTTACCTTGTGGGTGAAAAAATCATCAACGCCGCAAAGGTAAGTGGTGCTCAAGCCATCCACCCAGGCTACGGATTTTTATCGGAAAACCCAGACTTTGTTGATGCCGTGGAAGCGGCCGGTTTCGTGTTCATAGGCCCAAGTGCGGATGCGATTCGCGCGATGGGTTTAAAGGATGCAGCAAAACAGCGCATGGCCGATGCCGGTGTTCCGGTTGTGCCCGGTTATCACGGCGCTGAGCAAGACCCCGATTTCCTGCAAAAAGAAGCCAACAAAATCGGTTATCCGTTGTTGGTCAAAGCCCGTTCTGGTGGTGGTGGCAAAGGCATGCGTTTGGTCACGAATGAGGCGGAATTTAAAGATCAATTAGCCAGTGCGGCACGAGAAGCACAAGCGGCATTCGGGGACCCTGTGGTGCTACTGGAAAAATTCATTGAGTCCCCGCGGCATATTGAAGTGCAAGTGTTTGGTGATGCCACAGGAGAGGTGGTGCATTTGTTTGAACGCGATTGCTCCTTGCAACGTCGACATCAAAAGGTGATTGAAGAAGCACCGGCACCGGGTATGAGTGAATCGGTACGCCACGCCATGACAACGGCTGCGATAACGGCTGCCAAAACGATTGGCTATACCAGTGCCGGCACGATTGAATTTATCGTTGATGGGCAAGGTGCGTTAAAAGAAGACGGGTTTTGGTTTATGGAAATGAACACCCGTTTGCAAGTAGAGCACCCCGTCACAGAAGCCATCACAGGATATGACTTAGTGGAATGGCAACTGCGTGTTGCAGCCGGTGAACCCATTCCGGTCTCACAATCGCAAATTAAAATACAGGGGCACAGCGTGGAAGCCCGTTTATATGCGGAAGATCCCGCAGCGGATTTTTTGCCCGTATCGGGCCAGTTGCATCACGTGAGCTTTCCAGAACACGCACGAATAGACACCGGAGTTCGCACAGCCGATGCCATCACGCCGTTTTATGATCCGATGATAGCAAAAGTGACCACGCACGGCGCGGATAGAGCCGCAGCCTTGCAAGCTATGGCCGCCGCGTTGAGTAAAACTCACATTGCGGGCACACAAACCAATTTAGACTTTTTAAGTGCGTTGATTCAACAGCCCGATTTTCAAGCCGGCACCATGGATACCGGTTTGATCGAAGAGCATCTGGATAGCTTGCTCATAGACAGCGCAGTAACCCCAGTGGAACGGTTATTGGCCTGCTTAGTGTTGTCAGGCTACGCAAGCAATAGTTGCTCAGTTGTTAAAGAGAATGTGCAAAACAACTGGCAAACGGGTTGGCGTTTGTGGGGGAATACCTCGCAGCGCGTCACACTCATGAACGCCGATGAACTCAACACACATCGGTTTTTAGTGTCGGGCAATTCCACGGTGCAATTTTTTGAATCCGAACATGACCTGGATGAAGAACAAGACAATCGACCAACGGCTGAAGTACAACTCCACGCCATCACAGGTGAGGCAATCCAGTTTCAGTTAAATGCTCAGATGCGGGTTGCGAACTATGTCGAATGGGACGTTCCCGCCACGGGCGAGCGCGCTGTGTCGATCAAACTGGGCAATCGCTCTAGAACTTTCACAGCTCCCAACCCCCTCAATACACTGGGTGAATCCAGTGCAAATGCTCATACAGTGGTAGCACCCATGACGGGCGTTATTCGCTTGGTGCATCAGGCCGTCGGTGCCACGATCACCGAGGGCACGCCTTTGGTTGTTTTAGAGGCCATGAAAATGGAAACCACATTAATAGCACCCAGAGATGGCCGAATCGAAGCGGTGTTCTGCAAGAACGGTGATTCGGTGAGTGATGGCGATGTGCTCATTCGATTGGAGGAGGCCAGTGATGATAATGCGACAACTTGAATCGGATGAGCGACTGCGACCGGGCTTACAATGAACGACGATGCAAACAAGCTTGCAATGAATGACGAGGCAAACGAGCATACCAATAAGGATAATGTAAACGCGTTAACCGCCTACATTTTGAACCAGTGCTCGAAAAATCCTCGACTGATTGTCGCCATCGCGGGGCCTCCGGGCTCGGGCAAAAGCACATTAGCTGATCAATTAAACCATGGTTTAACGCACGCGGGGCGTCGTTGTTGTGTGGTGCCAATGGACGGATTTCACTTAGACAATTCCGTATTATCGGCAAACAACCTATTACCCAGAAAAGGGTCGCCATCGAGTTTTGATGCAAACGGTTTTGTGCACGCTATGAAACGCATTCACGCCAACGAGTCAGCGGTGTATATGCCTGTGTTTGATCGAACCCGCGATATCGCCATTGCCGGTGTTCAGTGTGTGACTGACCAGGAAGAGGTGATATTGGTGGAAGGAAATTATCTGCTGCTAAACGATGAGCCCTGGAACGCTTTGGCTGAGCTGTTCGACGTTCAACTGTTTATTAATCCTGGCATGGACGTGATTGAACGGCGCATACTGGATCGCTGGCGCGGTGCGGGGCTGGATGCAGACACCATTCAACGTCGCACTTACGACAATGATTTGCCCAATGCCGAACGGGTGGTCACAGGTTCCAATACGTCTAAGGCCATTGAGTTTGACCCGACAAGAGATTTTTCTCATATTCTGAGATAGTGTTGTTATCTGCAGTCAATTCAGTAATTTTATGGCCATGCAACGCCTAGCCATCATCGGTGCCGGTCTTGTCGGACAACGTCACGCCAAGGTGATAAAACAGTTAAGTGATGCCTGTTTAGTGGGTGTTGTTGATACCGCTGAAGCGGGTTTGGAATTCGCGCGTTCGAATAACATACCCACCTTTGGTTCGCTTGATGAGCTACTCAATTCAACCCCGGTCGATGGGGCGATTATTTGCACCCCCACTAAATTGCACGTGGAACAAGGCTTGGCCTGTGTTGCCGCGGGTGTTGCGGCTCTTATTGAAAAACCGATTGGTACGACGTCAAAGGAAAGTCTGGCTCTGGTGAACGCGTCCAATGCGGCTTCAGTGCCTTTAATGGTGGGTCATCATCGCCGACATAATCCGTTGGTGCACGCTGCTAAGCAATGCATTGAGCAAGGGGAATTGGGGCAGATACGAGCGGTGCATTCGCAATGCTGGTTTTACAAACCCGATGATTACTTCGAAATCGCCCCTTGGCGCACCCAAGCTGGGGCAGGACCTGTGTCGGTAAATCTAGTACACGATGTGGATCTGATTCGATACCTGTGTGGCGATGTGGTGCAAGTGCAAGCGCAGCGCGCAGCCAGCCTGCGTGGCTTTGATAACGAGGACATCGCCACCGCATTGCTCACCCTAGAGAACGGTGCCTTGGCTACGATCACTGTGTCTGATTCTGTGGTAGCGCCCTGGAGTTGGGAGTTAACCTCAAAGGAATATCCGGTGTACCCACAAACGAACGAGAGTTGCTATCGCATTGGTGGAACGCAAGCGGCGTTGTCGGTGCCGGATCTCACCGTTTGGTCTCACGAATCACGCCCGGATTGGTGGTCGCCTATCAAGAGCCGAACCTTATCCTTTGAGCCCGCGGATCCTTTGGTGTCGCAAATGCAACATTTTTGCCGCGTGATTCGAGGCGAAGAAGCCCCGTTAGTCTCCGCGGAAGAAGGCTATCGCTCCCTTCGGGTCATCGAGGCGATTCAGGAAGCCAGTTTGAGCGGTGAACGAATCGCGCTGAATTGAACCGCCGGCGAACAACGCTGAGTTAATGGGTGCATTACACGCGGTTGTTCGATACTCTCCAGGCCTTAAAGAGCATTTCGTAACCGGCAGATTCCCTATGGCAGCCAAAACTTCTCGACGGCGTAACCGACGCCGCCCGCTGAATGCGGCGGTGACGGCCGTTCAAGATGCGTTTGGGCCGAGAGCCCGGGCGCACGCCACCGTACCGTTACTGGACGAGGAATCGATAGAACGTATTCATCAAGCGTCGCTGCAGCTGCTCGCAGAAACCGGTTTAAGGGTGTTGCACGATAAAGCTCGCAGCATCATGCAAGAACACGGTGCCGACGTGGATGAAAATACGCAAACGGTTCGCTTTGATGCGGACCTGATTGAGCAGCACATAAAAACCATCCCATCAGAATTTACGTTGCACGCCAGAAACCCCGAACACTCCGTGGTGTTAGGTAACGACACGATGGTTAATGCCGTGGTTGCTTCCGCGCCAAATTGTTCCGACTTAGATCAAGGTCGTCGAACCGGCAATCGGCACGACTACCAAAACTTTTTACGCCTGGGCCAATATCACAACATTTTGCATGTGTTTGGTGGATACCCGGTTGAGCCTGTGGACATACACGCCTCCATTCGTCACCTCGATTGTATTAGCGACTTATTAACACTCACCGACAAAGCCTTTTGTATTTATTCCTTAGGTGAGCAGCGCGTGCTCGATGCTATAGAGATGACACGAATTGCTCATGGCTTAACGCCTGAGGATCTCAAACAACAGGCCTGCCTTTTCACCGTTATCAACACCAACTCACCACTGCAATTGGACATTCCCATGATGCAAGGGGTGTATGACATGGCAAGGCACGGCCAACCGGTGGTCGTCACCCCGTTTACCCTCGCAGGTGCCATGGCACCGGTGACTTTAGCGGGCGCCATCACACTGCAAAACGCGGAAGCCTTAGCCACCTTAGCGTTCTCCCAAATGGTGCAGCCGGGTGCACCGGCTATGTATGGTGGATTCACCTCAAACGTGGATATGAAGTCGGGCTCTCCTGCATTTGGCACCCCCGAGTACATCAAAGCGCAACTGATCAGTGGGCAATTAGCTCGACGCTATAACATTCCGTTTCGCACTTCCAACGTGTGTGCCGCCAACACCGTGGATGCACAAGCGGCATACGAATCCACCATTTCTTTATGGGGGGCTGTTAACAGCGGCGGGCATTTGTTGATGCACGGTGCCGGTTGGTTAGAAGGTGGCTTATGTGCCTCGTTTGAAAAGTTGGTGCTGGACGTAGATCTACTGCAGATGATTGCTGAGATGCAAAAACCGGTTACCGTCACCGATGAAGATTTAGCGCTCAGTGCGATTGCTGAAGTGGGGCCGGGGGGCCACTTTTTTGGTGTCGAACACACTCAAAGCCGATATAAATCGGCGTTCTACGCGCCCGTGCTAAGTGATTGGCGAAATTTTGAAAGCTGGCAAGAAGCCGGTTCCCCCACGGCGATTGATAAAGCCAACATCGAGTGGAAGAAGCGTTTGGCGTTGTATGAACAACCGCCGATGGATGCTGGTATACGAGAAGAGCTGGCAGCGTTTGTTGATCGCCGAAAAGCCGAAGGTGGGGTGCCCACCGATTTTTAACATCAACGCGTGATGATGGATGAGTCACTTTGACATAAAAAATTCAGTAGCTTCCCCATCATCGCATCACAGCGCTCAAGTTGTTCGATGGCGATGAATTCGTCCGCTTTGTGCCCTTGATCCATAGAACCCGGACCGCACACGACCGTGGGAATGCCCACCTGTTCGGAAAACAATCCCGCTTCGGTGCCAAACGCTACATAGCTCGTGGTGTTTGCTCCCACTAAGGATTTTACAAATTCAACTACCGTTGAGTTTACATCCGTATTGAGCCCTGGATACGCGTTCCACACATCCAATTCAATGCCCGCATCGGTTGCGTTTGGAAAGTCAGCTTGAGCAGATTCAACCAACGTGTTGGCAGCGCTTTGAATCGTGGCCAAAAGGTCTGAGGCGTTAACCTCATGGGTGTAACGAATTTCAAAATGCACTGTGCATAAATTGGGTACGATATTTAACGCTTGATTCGCAACGATATTGCCGACATGCACCGTGCTGTAAGGCACTGCAGTGGGGTCGTGGCTTGGGTTACCGGCTTGGTCACCGGTTGGGTTATCGGCTGGGTTTTCGGTTGCATTCTGATCATTCGGCTTATTAAAGGTTTCCTGGATTTGCCGCTGTTGATCTCGGAGTATTGCTACAAAGTCACTCGCCAGGTGAATCGCATTTAACGCATGGGGTGCGAGCGCCGAATGCGCCGATTGACCAATACAGCGTGCCACCACCGATACTTTCCCCTTGTGTTGGGTGGCCACTTTGAGTGAAGTGGGTTCCCCCACAATGCACATAGCGGGTTTTATCGGGGCTTTTTGCAACAACTCAATCATCGAGTGCACACCCACACAACCGATTTCTTCATCATAAGAGAACCCCAAGTGAAGCGGTGTTTGCAGTTCAAGTTGACTGGCTTTTAAGGCCGCTGCTAAGGCACTGGCAACAAAGCCTTTCATATCAGTGGTGCCACGACCGTATAGCTTTTCATCCCATTCCGTTACTTCGAACGCCGGCACCGTCCAGTCTTGCCCATCAATTGGCACCACATCCGTATGTCCTGACAACATCACACCGGGTTTGTGGGACGGGCCAATGGTGCAGTAGAGATTCGCCTTGGTGTTGTCCGCATTGGGAATGATCGTTGCGTCAATGCCATGCGCATTGAGAAGATCTTTGACGTAATCGATTAACGCGCAATTGGGTAGGCGACTGGTGGTATCAAAGGCCACCAACTTCGTCAATATCTCTCGGGTCGTCGGGGTGGCATGCTTTGTGGGGGTTGTATTCATGATGAGTTGCTACAGTAACGTCGCCGCTTCGTTTGCCAATGGCGTGGTTAAACTGCCCACACGAAGTGCGTAGTCACTGGCCGCTGAAGCATTGCCTTCTAAGGCACGCTTTTTAACGCCTTGAACGATGGCCGCCATTCGAAACAAACTGAACACCACATAGAAATTCCAATTATCCAATCCGCTTACCCCCGTTCTGTCGCAGTAGCGTTCCACATACTGTTCTTCTGTGGGCAACCCCATTTTTTCTCGATCGATCCCTGCAAGACCGGCCAGTGCGGCATCCGGAGGAAGCTTCCATAAGGCGCATTGATAGGCAAGATCAGCGAACGGATGCCCCAGTGTGGAGAGTTCCCAATCCAACACCGCTAACACCTGTTTGCCATCGGCATCGAACATCAGGTTGTCAATGCGAAAGTCCCCGTGCACTAAAGACACACGACCATCGTCTTCCACCATATTCTGTTCCAGCCAGGCGATCACAGCATCCATAGCGGGAATATGTTCGGTTTCCGTGGCCCGGTACTGCCCAGTCCAACGTGAGGTTTGGCGAGCAAAATAATTGCCGGCTTTGCCGTAATCGCTCAAGCCATACGCATGAATGTCAACAGAATGAATAGCGGCTAAGGTGCGATTGATTTCGTCGTAACAGCGTTGTCGAACGGATGCATCCAGTTCAGGCAAAGCGGGGTTCCAAAAAGTTTGACCCGCCACATATTCCATGATGAAGAAGTCTGATCCGATGATGGATTCGTCTTCACACAGATGAAAGGTTTTAGGTACTGGGACCTCGGTGTTCGCAAGAGCTGTCATCACACGGTATTCGCGATCTACCGCGTGCGCGGATTTGAGTAATTTGCCGGGCGGTTTTCTTCTTAAGACATATTGGCCCGAATCGCAAAGCAATCGATAGGTTGGATTGGATTGGCCATCGTTAAATTTTTCAATCGATCTTATGTTGTGAAAGCCTGGGATATGCGCACTGAGGTAGTGACCCAAAGATGCCGGATTTAACCTGGTGTTCGGATCAGCTTGAGGCATGGTGTTGCTTCACCAGTTTTCGACCCAGTGCCATCATGTGCACCTGATCAGGCCCATCGGCTAAACGAATTTGTCTGGCGTAGTTAAACAATTCTGCCAAAGGAAAATCGGCGGTTAAGCCGGCACCACCGTGTGCCTGAATGGAGCGGTCAATGACCGTTTGCGCCATGGTGGGCGCTATAATTTTTATCGCAGAAATTAATGCCCATGCCGCTTTTGCGCCTTGACGATCTATCGTATCGGCGGCTTTGAGCGTCAGTAAGCGCGCTTGCTCGATCTCGCACCAGGATTTGGCAATGTCTTCCCGAATTGATTGGTGTTCAGAGAGCTTTCTCCCAAACGTTGAGCGCTGCTCAACGCGATCTAACATCAGTTCTAGGGCGCGATTCGCAGCACCAACCAAACGCATGCAATGATGAATTCGACCCGGGCCTAATCGACCTTGCGCGATTTCAAAGCCTCGACCTTCTCCGAGTAATAAATTTTCCTTTGGTACACGCACGTTTTCAAACGCGATAGTGGCCTCACCAAAGGGCGCATCGTCGTAACCCAATGTGGTGACGTGTCGAACGATACGAACACCGGCTGTGGCCTTGGGCACCAATATCATGGATTGCTGAGCATGCCGGTTGGGGTTATCCGGATCGGTTTTCCCCATCACAATCAAAAGCTCGCAGGTGTCTCGCATGCCACCGGTGGTATACCATTTCGTTCCATTGATGACGTAGTCATCGCCATCTTGCTGAATAGAACAGCGCACATTGGTTGCGTCACTGGAGGCCACATCGGGTTCAGTCATGCTAAACCCCGATCGGATCTCGCCGGCCAATAGCGGCTTTAACCAACGCTCTTTGTGTGCATCCGTGCCATACAACATCAGAGTTTCCATGTTGCCTGTGTCGGGTGCGTTGCAGTTAAACACTTCAGGTGCCCACCAAACACGCCCCATAATTTCCGCCAAGTGCGCGTATTCAAAATTCGTCAGTTCCCCACCATGGGCAAGGGGTTTAAATAGATTCCAAAGACCTTGCTCTTGGGCTTTAATTTTCAGTGTTTGTACAATGGGCGGCGTTGAGAAACGATTCTCAGCCGATGCAATTTCGTCTCTAAACACCGACTCCATCGGTTCTACGTGTTCAGACATAAACGCTTGCAGCTGCGTCATCCGATGGCGTAAGGATTCACTGAGTTCAACATTCATAGATACATTCTTGTGCAAAAAGGCGTGATTAAAACGACTGAGGGCTTAAACCACTGTGCAGCCAGCGTACCAGTGTGTGAATAGAATAAACAGGCAAGCCGGTTGCGCGATGAATGGACGGGGCATACGGCACCATGTTGGTGCACTCTAGAACAATCGCGCCGATGTCTGGGTGATCTTTGCGTAATTGAATCGCGGCAGCCACGTTTTCTTGGCGGCAAACCTCTGGGTCCCACGTTGGGGAATCTTGCAAGATGGTTGTGGCGAACAGGCCTTTTGAATCGACCCCTCCAATAGGTGTGTTGATTGGCACACCTGCGGCGGCTAGATGCGTTGTCGATAAGCTGCTTTTATCAATCGTCAGAACGCCGGTTTGCAGCCCAGGCGGTAGCATCGCGTTCACCCAAGGCACTTGCATCAGGGCAGAGCATGCCACCGGTACGTTGACCGCGGCTGACAATTCCTGTTGAGCCAGGCTTAAAAAGCCACAACTGGTGGTTAGCGCCGATACCCCTTCATCCACCAACGACTTTGCGGCGTGAATAAACGCCGGGACAAGTTCTGCCGCATCGTGCTTAATCGCCTGCGCAGCGGTTGCGTTGTTGACAATGGAATAACGTACGGGAAATGACCAGCTGTCGGGGTGGCCAATATCACCAAGAATGCGCGGGAATTGGGTTTCCAACATTAAAATACCGATGACGGCACTGCCATCGGGTGTCGCCGCAGTGCGGCCGGTTGGACGTTGTTGATTCCCCATACCCGGCACTCTAAGACACCGGTGATGGGTTTAGCGCATTCGCACACCAAATATTTGGCAATTCGTCGTGTTCTGGGTAGGATGGTCGGTGTTCATTCACGAACTCATAAGAATATTTGGAGGTGTTTTATGGTAGTACGAAAATTAACGTCGACGTTAGCAACATCCGTTGCTGTCTTAGGACTGTGCGTATCTGGGGCTGCACAGGCTGAGAAATGGGATATGCCCATGGCCTATTCAGGCACCAACTTTCATTCGGTGACTGGCGCTGAATTCGCAAAATGCGTCACCACAGGCACCGGCGGAGACGTTGAAATTGTCACCCATCCTTCGGGCTCCTTATTTAAGGGCGGGGATATCAAACGAGCGGTGCAAACCGGTCAAGCCCCCATAGGTGAACGATTGATGTCAGGGCACCAAAACGAAAACGCGGTATTTGGTTTTGATTCCATACCCTTTCTTGCTACCTCATTTGATGATTCAGAGAAATTATGGCAAGCGGCAAAGCCCACCATGGAAAAATTGCTGGATGAGCAAAACTTAGTGATGTTGTATGCCGTACCTTGGCCACCCCAGGGTTTGTACTTCAACAAAGAAGTGAATTCGGTAGCTGACATGAAAGGCTTAAAGTTCCGTTCTTACAACAATGCCACCGCTCGATTAGCCGAACTGACTGGCATGGCACCTGTGCAAATTGAGGCGGCTGAAATTTCGCAAGCCTTCGCCACCGGTGTTGCTGAATCGATGGTGTCCTCGGGCGCCACGGGCTACGACCGAAAGGTATGGGAAAGCTTGTCGCACTTCTATGAGGTGGATGCTTGGTTACCCCGCAACTACGTGTTTGTTAATAAAGACGTGTGGGGCGAAACCAGTGAAGCGAATCAGAATGTGATTAAAGGCTGTGCGTCGATCGCTGAATACGCTGGCACTTGGCGCTCTAAAGAGTACACCGGTTTCACCATGGCTGGGCTGCGTGAAGGTGGTATGACCGTGGGTCCTGCAGGCGAGACTTTAGTGAACGAACTGAAAGAAATCGGTGCCACGATGACCACTGAATGGTTGGATGCAGCCGGTGATGATGGCAAAGCGATTGTTGATGCGTTTAACGCAGAATAAGTCGTTAAAAGCTCGCCCTAGTGATCGTTTAACGGGCATGCAGTAGAAACAACACCGTCGTGGTTTGGCGGTGTTGTTGTTTTTTAGGAATAGGGTAACTTAAGCATGTATCGACGTTTCTGCCGATTTTTAGATGGCTTATACACCGCAGGTGGTGTGGTGGCTGCATTATTTCTTATTGCGATATTGGTGTTAATCGTTGCCCAAATGGTGGCGCGTTGGACCAATACCACCTTAAGTGGTGCGCCCAATTACGCCGGTTACTGCATGGCTGCCGCCTCTTTCTTCGCGTTTGCTCATGCCTTGAATCGAGGCGCACACATACGGGTGAGTTTGCTGTTAAACCTATTGGGCACTCGACGTTATTGGTTGGAAGTGTTTTGCTTTCTTGCAGGCTTTGTCATCACAAGTTATGTGGCGTTCTATGCCATTCGCGCTAATCAGTGGTCACACAAATTTAATGACATCAGTCAAGGCCAAGACGCCACGCCTTTGTGGATTCCACAATTGGCCATGTCCATTGGGGCTGTGTTGTTAGCGGTTTGTTTCTTGGACAACGTGGTCAGATTGCTCGTTTTGAAACGTCATGCCATCGTATCCGATGCGCTTGAAGACGCTGGAGAATTGTGATGGATGAGTTCACAGCGATTGCGGTATTTCTCTTTGTTCTGTTTGTGTTGCTCGGCACGGGTGTTTGGGTTGGGCTTGCACTCATCGGCGTCGCCTATGTGGGTATGGAGTTTGTTGCAGGGCGCGCTGCAGGCGATGCCATGATCACCACCATTTGGACCACCTCATCATCCTGGACACTAACCGCTTTGCCTTTGTTTATCTGGATGGGTGAGATTTTGTATCGCACCCGCTTGTCCGAAGATATGTTTCGGGGATTGTCACCGTGGATGGCCCGATTGCCGGGCGGGCTTGTGCACACCAATGTGGTGGGCTGTGCCGTATTCGCCGCAGTCTCTGGCTCCTCCGCGGCCACATTAACCACCGTTGGAAAGATGTCCATACCCGAACTGCGGCGACGTGATTACCCTGAGAACATCGTTATCGGAACCTTAGCCGGAGCCGCGACCTTGGGTTTGATGATTCCGCCGTCACTGACACTCATTGTGTACGGGGTGACGATAAATGAGTCGATTCGTAAACTGTTTTTGGCCGGTGTGTTACCCGGGCTGGTGTTGGCATTGATGTTTATGGCCTACGTGGCCTTAACATCGAAGTTTTCAAAAGGCTTTAACCCACAACCCGAGCCCTTTATGTCGTTATCCGACAAAATCAAAAACAGCCGATTTTTAATCCCAGTCGTGTTGCTGATCATGTTAGTGATTGGGTCTATGTATGCCGGGCTGGCAACCGCCACAGAAGCCGCCGCTTTTGGTGTGCTGGGCGCGTTAACGCTGGCCGCCGCGCAACGATCGTTGTCTTGGAAAACCTTCACCACCAGTTTAATGGGGGCCACACGAACGTCTGCCATGATCGCGCTGATTTTAGCCGGGGCCGCTTTCCTATCATTATCAATGGGCTACACCGGGCTACCCAGAGCATTGGCCGACTTCATTGGCGGCTTGAATCTGACTAAGTTTGAACTGCTTATGGCTCTGCTGGTGTTTTACGTTATTTTGGGTTGTTTTCTCGATGGCATCTCATCGGTTGTGTTAACCATGGCCGTGGTTGAACCCATGATTCGAGATGCCGGTATTGATGTTATCTGGTTTGGTATTTTTGTCGTGGTAGCCGTGGAGATGGCGCAAATTACGCCACCGATTGGTTTTAACCTGTTTGTTCTGCAAGGCATGACACAACACGGTATGGGGTACATCGCGAAAGCTGCATTGCCCATGTTCTTAATCATGGTGGTTATGGTGTTTGTGTTAATCGCAGTGCCTGAATTAGCCACCTGGTTGCCCGATACCATGCGCGCATCACCCGGCGGTGGTTAGCGTTATTTAACAGCGGTGAACGTGGTCTATTGCTGAGCTCATGGATATCGTACGGGCTCAGTGTTCTCGAATGATGATTCGTAAAACGCGCGGGAGTGAATCAATGAAACGAGTCGGTGTGATTGGTTTGGGTAATATGGGTTCAGGCATAGCGAAAAATCTGCTGCTGAATCAATTCGAAACTTGCGGCTACGATATCGTTGACACTAAGCGAGCCGCTTTGACTGAGCTGGGTGGCACAGCCTGTTCGAATGTGAGGGACGTGGCGCAACACTCTGATGTGGTGCACATCGTTGTCATGACAGGCGACCAAGTTAAAGACGTCATATTCGGTGATGAGGGCCTACTTGCGCATCTTGCCAAGGGCAGCGCGATTATTCTTAACGCCACCATCAAACCGCGTGAAGCGATTGACATAGCAGAAGCCATGAGTGGTTCAGGCATACACCTCATCGATAGTCCGATGTCGGGTGGCTTCCCCGGTGCACAAAGCGGCACCTTAACTTACATGGCAGCAGGCCAGACAGAGGCATTGGATGAGTTTCAAGTCGTTATGGAAGCGAGCTCGAAAACCATTCACCGAGTCGGCACTGATGGCGGTCAAGGGCAAACCGTGAAAGCGTGCTTGCAAGCCATTATTGGTGGGATGTTTTCCGCAACCTTTGAGGCCGCCGCTTTAGCAGCCAAAGCGGGTGTGAGTGGAGAGGTGTTATATAATGTGGTGTCTACATCGAGTGCGGGTAACACCATTACCAATACTTCGTTAGAAAACATCATTGATCGGCGGTTCGAAGGCACAGGCAGTCATATTGATACTATGCACAAAGACCTCACCATTTCGATGAATTTAGGCGAGGAACTCGGCGTTCCTTTGTATACCGCAGCGGCTGCTATGCAATTGTTTCACGCAGGTCGCAGCAAGTACCCAGACGGTGATAATTGGGTAGCCACACGGGTTATTGAAGAGATCATCGGCGCTGAGCTGCACCGTTAGGCTTAAGAACTAACATCACTAAAAAATATAACGAAAAGGGCGAACATAATTCAATGTATATAGAAGAATCTGACTGTGAGTTAGACGACTTCACCGCGTTAATCGATGACACTCTAACTCAATCTGCTGTACCGAATGCAGCTGAGATCATCAGCAACGTTCCTGTTTACGATATGCCGTCGCTGCAATCCAAACTGGGCAATCCCACCGACCGAAAACGGTTAATGGCGGAATGGTCGGATGTGTTGATGAATCGTTCGGGTGTCGTGGTTTTGCGTAAAACTTACGCCGATACCACCGTAATTGACGATGCGTCATTAATTTATTTGAACCTCATCAATGAAGAGAAAACCGCCAACACCGAAAAAAGTGATCATTTTGCCGCAGCGGGCAGTAATGACCGATTGTGGAATTCACCGCAGAAATTAGCCGGAGCCAATCCGCAGGTTTTCACCCAGTACGTTGCCAACCCGGCCATCCACGCGATATGTGAAAGCTGGCTCGGGCCCAATTATCAGATGACCGCACAAATTAATTTGGTGTACCCCGGTGGACAAGCTCAGCAACCACATCGTGATTACCACCTGGGTTTTCAATCTAACGCATCTTGCGAACAGTATCCTAGCCACGTGCATGCGTTGTCGCCTGCACTCACCTTGCAAGGGGCCGTCGCGCATTGCGATATGAGCGCAGACAATGGCGTTACACAATTTCTACCATTCTCTCAACGCTACTTACCTGGGTACCTGGCCTATCGGCAAGACGCGTTTAAACAATGTTTTAACGAAAATTATGTGCAAGTTCCCCTGCAAAAGGGCGACAGCGTTTTTTTTAACCCAGCACTTTTTCACGCGGCTGGGGAAAACAAAAGCGCCGATGTCAATCG
Source organism: uncultured Granulosicoccaceae bacterium (assembly GCA_937930305.1). Classification (GTDB taxonomy): domain Bacteria; phylum Pseudomonadota; class Gammaproteobacteria; order Granulosicoccales; family Granulosicoccaceae; genus Granulosicoccus. The sequence goes on from CALGLE010000023.1 coordinate 26,225, forward strand.
CTTAGCTAATCTATTGCAAGTGTCTTCAGCCTTTGGTCGAGCCATGGAAAGCCTTGACCGCCAGGCCATGTGTCGCTGGGTTTTTCCTGCACTTAAGCAAGCCGTGAAAACACAGCAATTGTCACAGATGGAATTGGAGGCAGTCATTGCCGCCACCGCTGAAGGCTATGCCTTCCCGACGAATTTAGACACCGACCCACCAGTGGGTGGGTTAGCCTCTGAAAGCCAGCAACAGCTGTTGAAACGTTGCCTGGTGGACGGCGTATCCGAAGTCGACTTCGTGCACGCGCTCGATGCACTTTCCAATAAGAAGCGTGCGCTTTGCTAGCAATCAAGCCTAAATTCAGATCTTGAGTGCTTGAGTGCTTGAGTGCGTGAGTGCGTGAGTGCGTGAGTGCGTGAGTGCGTGAGTGCGTGAGTGCTGCAATGCTGTGGTGTGTTCCAGGGGCTAAATTGGTTCAATATTGATCAAAATAGTCGCCTCAAAAACGCTCAACGGCCCAGATATCAACATATTCATCAAGTTGTCTTGACAACTTGACCGTTTGGTCGCTAAGGTGGCGACAACAGTCAATTGGTTGTTTAATCCCATGCGTCTGAACGCCAGTTCGCCCATACCGCTATATCGCCAATTGGCAGATCGCTTGCGATCCGAGATTGATGCGGGCGTGTATACCATAGACAGCAAAATCCCCAGTGAGAACGATTTAGCCGATCAGTTCCGCATCGGTCGACCTACCGTTAGACAAGCCACCGATTTACTGGTCCGACAGGGGCAGTTAGAGCGCCGTCGCGGCTCTGGCACCTTTGTAAAAAAAGCTGAGCCTGCAATCGATGTATTGTCACTGGCCGGCACCAGTGCCGCGTTTAGTAACAGCGAACTGAATGCGCAACTGGAGCTACTCTCTGGTGCAACGCTGGAGTCGAATGGACATTACTGCGTAAAACGGCGGGCCTTAGTGGATGACATTCCCGTGTTGTTGGAGACGTTGCACTTCCACGCTGAATTATTTCCAGGGCTTGATCAGCAGTCTCTCACCGATCGTTCTTTATCCGCTTTGGTTAAAGAAGTGTATTTTTTAGAACCGATATCGGCCGATCAAACTTTTTCCGTGTTAATGGCTGATGCGCATTACGCTAACGTGTTAGATTTGCCTGAACAAACCCCATTACTGCACGTGCACCGCCGTTTGCACTTTCACGACAACCCAGATGCCTTACACGCCGACATTGTATGCCGCACGGATCGTTTTGAATTCTCGCAAACCCTGTACCCCACACACGCAAATTCGCATGCCAGCTCAAAAGCTGGCCAGCAAACCCAACCACTTCAGTTGAAACCCTTATGAGAAACACCGGTTACTACAGTCAATTTGGCGGAGCCTTCATCCCAGAAATTCTGGTGCCTACCTTCGATGAATTGGAGACCGCTTATTTAGAAGCGAAAGACGACCCTTCATTCTGGGAAGAATATTTGACCTTAATGTCAACGTATTCATGCCGAGCCACACCCATCACGCGATTGGATAATTTATCCGAACAATTGGGAGGCGCATCTATTTATTGTAAGCGTGAAGATTTAAATCACACAGGCGCTCACAAGGTGAACAACGTGATGGGTCAAGGGCTACTGACCAAGCGCATGGGTAAAACTCGGGTAATTGCCGAAACCGGTGCTGGCCAACACGGTGTTGCAACCGCTACGATGGCGGCAAAATTTGGATTTGATTGCACCATCTATATGGGCGCACATGACGTGGCTCGGCAACGTCCCAATGTGTTTTGGATGGAGCAGATGGGCGCAGAAGTTATTGCCGTAACCGAAGGCAGTCAAACATTGAAGGATGCAATAAATGAAGCCTTTCGAGATTGGGTTTCCAACATGGATAACACACATTATGCGCTGGGCACAGCGTGTGGACCGCATCCGTTTCCTGAAATGGTGTCTTGGTTTCAGTCCATCATCGGCACAGAAGCGCGTGAGCAAATGTTGGAACGCACTGGAAACTTGCCGTCAAGAGTGTATGCCTGCGTTGGCGGTGGTTCAAATGCGATGGGCTTATTCAGTGGTTTTTTTGATGATGAAGAGGTTGAGCTAGTCGGTGTTGAGGCGGGCGGTCGAGGACGAGGCGCCGGTGAACACGCCGCACGACTGGCCTATGACGATGCCACCATTGGCGTGGCACAAGGCTACAAAACATTCTTCTTACAAAATCGCGATGGACAAATGCAGGACACACACAGTGTGTCTGCAGGTTTGGATTATGTGGGTGTGTCTCCCATACTCAGTCATTTGCACGAAACCAAACGCGTAAGATTTGAAGCAGCAACCGATGATGATGTGGTGGCTGCCATGCAGCGCACTGTTCGCAATGAAGGATTAATACCCGCATTGGAATCATCCCATGCGTTTGCGCAGGCCTATGCCGAAGCACCGATGATGTCCAAAGACGAAAACATTTTAATCAATATGTCAGGCCGGGCGGATAAGGATATTTTTACTGTCGCCGATGCGATTGAAGACCCTAAATGGCGAGAATTTATCATCGATAAAGCTAAAGGTTATCAAAAGGGAGTCAATCAATGAGCCACTACCCAACCAAACTGGAAAGTTCCATTAAGGCAGCAAGAGAAAAGAAAGACTTGTTGTTGATGACCCACATCGTATTGGGATACCCAAATTTTGACGATTCCATTCGTGTGGTTGAAGACATGGTGGAAGCGGGTGTGGATTTAATGGAATTGCAAATTCCATTCTCAGAGCCCATGGCCGATGGCCCCGTTATCCTGAAAGCCAATTCCGAAGCACTGAAAGCAGGCGCGACCGTTGAGCAAAGCTTTGAAGTAGCCGAGCGCATCACCCGTGAATTCGACATCCCATTTTTATTCATGACCTACTACAACATATTGTTTTGCACCGGCGTTAATGAGTTTGTGGAACGTTGCGACAACATTGGCATTCAGGGCTGCATCGTGCCTGACTTACCGCCAGCAGAAGGTCAAGATTATTTGGATGCCATGAAAAAACACGCACTAGCACCAGTGCATATTTTTACACCCAATACACCCGAACCGCGCATGCGTTTTCTTAGCGACAACAGCGCAGGTTTTATTTATTCAGTCGCCCGAAAAGGGGTGACTGGTAAAGACACCGCTTTCAGTGATGAAACCAGTCAGTACCTAGCCACCTGCAGAGCGTCAACTGATCTACCACTGGCCGTTGGATTTGGTGTGAAATCGAAAGACGATGTTGATTTTCTGCGCGGTAAAGCCGACATCGCCGTAGTGGGTTCAGAAACCATTCGTGTTATGGAGCAAGAAGGGGTGGCTGGGGTCAAGCCTTTCATTCAAACCCTAGTTGCTTAAATCTCTAGGTGAAAACAACATCCTAATTGCCCGATCGGGCTTCGAAAAGTGCCATGGTTGATGCATAGAGTCATAGCTTATCCAGAGGGGATACCACCCCTCTGGCGCTGCGTTTGATGATGTGGGTATACATCTCAGTGGTTTTAACATCCTTGTGCCCAAGCTGATCCTGCACCGTTCTGATATCCGCACCACTGAGCAGCAAATGTGTGGCGAAGCTGTGCCTAAAGGTATGTGTGGTCACGCGTCTGTGATGCCCACAGCGCCTGCAAGCCGAAGAAATCGCTTTACGAGTATTATCTGCGTGGCGATGGAAGCGAACTAATTCTCCGGTATCGGGAATATGAGACAGCCCAGCAGATGGGAAGATGTACTGCCAAGCAGGGGAACGAACGGAATTTCCCAATTTTTTTCTAAGCGCGTAAGGCACCGGCGCATATCCCAACCCGTTAATAAGATCGAATTGATGAAGATTAATCGCTTTATTAATTTGAATTTGTAAAGGTTTTTGAATAGAGCTGGCGAGAGTCACCGTGCGGTCTTTGCTGCCTTTGCCCATTCTTACCGTGAGACAGGAACTGGAAAAGTTAATATCTTTTACGCGAAGCCCAAGCGCTTCTGAAATTCGTAAGCCCGAGCCATACAGCAGTTGCACAATGAGCTTATCCACCCCTGACAGTTCATTGATGATTTGAATAACCTCTCCCTGAGACAACACTTCAGGGACAGTGGGTTTTTTCTTTGAAAAGGAGATGCCCTGCATCTCTTGCAGCGGCTTACCAAGAACATGCCGGTACATAAAAACCAAAGCGCTGAGAGCAATAGATTGAGTGCTTGGACTGCAGCGACGGTCAAATGCCAAGTGGTTTAAAAATTCAACAACATTCGATTCCGCAAGGGTCGCAGGATGCTGCTTATTGTGAAAAAGAATATACCGCCTTATCCAATGTAGATAGCTCTGTTCAGTGCGATACGCTTTATGACGTGTTCGCATCGCAGTTCGGCATTCATCCATGAAAGCAGACACAATAATTCCTTTAGCTGGCTTTTCTTACAGTAATCCCTAATGCAAAATCTGTCAACTATAATGTAAGAAATCCGGTTAATTCTGAAACCTCAGAGTAGCTGGCGTCTGATAGGTTGGTTTGTTGGGATTGATGGGGACAATGGAAAACACTCGCCAGCCTTACAAGGCAATCTACCTAATAATACTTAAACGGGTTTTATCCGTTTAAGAAAGCAGTTATGT
>CALGLE010000024.1 GCA_937930305.1 uncultured Granulosicoccaceae bacterium
CAGCCGCTTCTTCGCCTTCGGCAGCCGCGTCACCTTCGGCAGCTTCTTCACCTTCGGCAGCCGCATCACCTTCAGCCGCTTCTTCGCCTTCGGCAGCCGCATCACCTTCAGTTGCTTCTTCGCCTTCGGCAGCCGCATCACCTTCAGTTGCTTCTTCGCCTTCGGCAGCCGCATCACCTTCAGTTGCTTCTTCGCCTTCGGCAGCCGCATCATCACCTGTTGCTGCATCAGCAGCAGCAGTTACTGCGGCACCCGCCGCGGCTGTTGCGCCAGCCACTACACCAACAGCTGCATCTTTAACACCATCGGCCGCTTCAGCCGTTGCGTCAGCTGCGCCTGCCACAGCATCTGTGGCCGCATCTTTTGCATCGCCGGCAGCTTCCGCTGTTGCGTCGGCTGCGCCTTCTACAGCATCAGTGGCCGCATCTTTCGCATCGCCAGCCGCTTCTGCTGTTGCATCGGCTGCGCCTTCTACGGCATCAGTGGCCGCGTCCGCGTCTTTCGCATCGCCAGCGGCTTCAGCTGTTGCGTCGGCTGCGCCTTCTACAGCATCAGTGGCTGCATCTTTTGCGTCGCCAGCAGCTTCTGCAGTTGCGTCGGCTGCGCCTTCAACGGCGTCTTTCGCATCGCCAGCAGCTTCAGCTGTTGCATCGGCCGCACCTTCTACTGCGTCTTTCGCATCGCCAGCGGCTTCAGCTGTTGCATCGGCTGCGCCTTCAACGGCATCAGTGGCTGCATCTTTTGCGTCCCCTGCGGCTTCAGCTGTTGCATCGGCTGCGCCTTCAACCGCATCAGTGGCTGCATCTTTCGCGTCACCAGCGGCTTCTGCCGTTGCGTCAGCTGCGTCTTTTGCACCTTCGGCGGCCGCATCACCTGCGTCTGCAACTGCATCAGTTGCCTTATCAGTGGCGTCTGCCGCTGCGTCGCCAGTAGCCGTTACAGCATCTGCGGGAGTATCAACATCGCCGCCTTTGCCAAAGAAAGTCAGTAAAAGCCAACCGATGAGCAGAGCCCCGATGATTGGCAAAAATTTAAGCCACATATAGATTTCCTCCGGTGTTGTCCCAGTATGGTTCAACATGAAATATCGTTACAAAGTTTGAAGGCTGATTGATCCAGCCCGCACTGGGTTAATGTTACACGTTCCCCGAACCGGTTTGATGAACCGACGGAACTGTAGCCCTGGATTTTCCAGTTGTTCACCGTCTGGCGTGAAGTACGTCGCGAGTTTTCAGGCTGGTTTGGCTAGATTTTGGGCAAGCTTTGATCAATCACTGGCCGATGGGATTATTATCTTGCGGGGTGAGGGCGGATCATCTGTTACCTTTCGGCCACAGAAAACAACATCAATTGGGGCAATGACGGATGAAAAATGAATTCAATGACGACGAATGGTTTTTGCTGAGTTCCACACCGGCATCGATTGGTGCGCTGATGAGTGCGGCGGCTCCCAGTGGTATGTTCGGAACCATTAAAGAACTCAGTGCCAGTATGAAAGCAACCGTGCATGGCTTGCAGTCACATAGTGACAGTGAATTAATCCAAGCCTTGCTGGAAAGATCAGATAATTGGTCAGACGCAAAAGACAAAGCATCCGATTACAGCGAACGAACTCGAGAGCGATTCAAACAGGACGATGTCACATCACCTGAAAAACTCAAAGCGTTTGTGTTGGCTGATTGTTCAACGGTGGCTAAGTTGGTTGACGAACGATGCAGTGAAACCGAAGCCAGTGCCTATAAAGATTGGTGTCTGAACATAGCGGTAAAAGTGGCTGAAGCATCTAAAGAAGGAAGCGTGCTTGGGTTCGGTGGCACTCGCGTCAGTGAGGAAGAAAAAACTCGATTAGCCGAGATTGAACAGGCGTTGGGCGCCGTTTCCGGGAAGCTCATCGCGTTTTCTAGCATGACCTAGTTCGCACTAGCGCCAAATTGTTGACGATTGGTAACCGCGCCGGTACTCTGTTTTAACTTTTATAGGAGTTACACCGCGCGTGGAAGAAGTCGTATATCAATTCCTGCTGCAATCAGTAGGTTATCCGCGGGCAGCGATTGTTAGCGATACATCAGTCGTGTTTTCAGTGTCAGACGCTGGTGATCGTCCTACCTACCTTATTGTTGATCCAAAAACAGCAACACCGCTGGCTGTCATTTATGTGGTTGGGGCAGTGGATGCCGCAGGCTTATACGCTGCCTCAACAACAGCGGACATTCACGCCAAGTCATTGCGTCCCAACGTGGTGCAAGGTTTCGTGGTTCGGATAGATTTTAAAGGCAATACCGATAACGAAAAAATTCAGTTTTATCAATCAAAAGATAAAGGTGAACTGTATCCACTGACGGCCACCACATTTCCCGATTTGGATTCACTGCGAGTGGCTAGCTTGCTGCATTCGAACAAGACGCCCGCAGTTCCTTTAGGCGCGGCACAATCGGGTGCAGCTGTAAATGCTTCCGTTGCAGAGGATGCCAATGAATTACCGCAGTTTGATGACAGCGACTACGATGGAATTCGGCCAGATAAGAAAACCAAAACTAAAGGTAAGAAAAGAACCGGGTTCTGGCTGGGCTTGTTGTTGGTGTTACTCGCCATCGCTGATGCGGTCAGCCTTCGGGTGACGGGTGAACCTTTGTTGCAGCTCACTCATGTGCTGTTGATTACGGGGGCTGTGCTCGCTTTCCTAATGGGCTAGTGGGCTTAGCCCGTCTGCACCTGATAAGCCAAAATGGCTGCGTAAGCTAATGGCAAAGTGCACAAAGCCACTGTTCGACCCAGCCGAATTCTTCTTCTCGAACTGACTTCCCGAGGTTTTTTTAGTGGGTTGATGTTTTCTGAAATGAACACAAATGCAATGTAGCTTAGGACGAGCGGCGCGAACCAAATCATGGTGAGGATAACCGTTGCTGACGATGTAACGCGCTTGCAGTGAATCGACTTTTTTTTTCACGCACTTGCAACGACAGCTTGCGCAAAATGTCATCGAATGTTACGAAGCACTTTAATTGTCATGAGGTTATAAGCTATCGGCCATCGGAAAGGCTAACTATATGGATAAATAAAGGGTTAACACTTAGTGCATTACAGGAACCACATTACAATAAACGGCAATGCAAGGTGAATCGCCTGGTGTACAGAGACGTTATGTGTTGAATAAATCCAACCCAGCTTGCCAATCACTGCCAAAGTTAACTAAGTCAGGAAAGACTTCGTCAAGATCACCGGGTGTAATGCCCATCCATTCCCCGAGCAACGCCCCGTATTGGTTAATGGATAAGTTGGGAATTACGCGACCTTTGTCACCGCTGTCGTGTTCACCGGAAATTTCATAAGAGGGCAGTTCACCGAACAAGTTATTACCGTTAACAGCACCACCCATTACCATGTGATGCCCACCCCAGCCGTGATCGGATCCGTCACCATTAATGGTGAGTGTGCGGCCAAAGTCAGACGCTGTGAAGGTCGTGACTGAATCGGTTAACGATAATTCGGCCAGTGTTGCGTAAAAGTCTGCCAAGCTGTCATCGAGTTCCGTTAGCAAAGCGTTCAGTCGTGGTGTTTGATGATCGTGTGTATCCCATCCGCCTAAACCAACAAAAAAGACTTGGCGTTTCATGTTGAGTTGTTCGCGTCCGGCAATTAAACGTGCCACCATACGCAGTTGCTTGGCCAGTTTGCTGCTGTTGTTGTACGGGGTGTCAAAACTTTGGTTGGCGGCAATGACACTGGCCAGTTGTCCAGAACCTAATTTAGCTCTAGCAATGGTTTCAGCTGCCTGTTGTTTTAAGGGGTGTGAATAACTTTGATTCAGCAGAGCATCGTGCGAGTTACTGCGAGCACCGTTGTTCGATGAAGCGCCAGCGTCTAAGTAGGACAACAAACTTAATCCGTTGTTGGTATTCAGCGCCAAGGGTTGCACCTCATTGCCGGGTAGCCAGGAATTACTGCCATGGAAGGAAAAGCTAGGCGGCAGGGCGGAACCTGCATTGGCATCTTGCAGCATGTCAGCCATACGGCCTCCCCAGCCCGATTGCACCACCGATGCCGGTACGCTGCTGTTGCCTTTCATCCACTGCGCTTGTTGGTGGTTGTGTGCGAATAGGTCGGATGGGACTAAGGCCGAATCGTTAAGCACAGCACCGCGTGTCACCGGTGTGATCAGATTGCCCACATTTGACAGCAACGCTACGTTGCCCTCTTGATAAAGGCCATGTAGCCGAGATAGCTTTGAGTGAAAACCCAAAGGCCCCGCCGTCGATAGTAAAGAATCTTGCGGTATAGCCAGTGCTGCGCGACTGCTGGCGTACTCATTGTAAGCGACATCATCGGTTGGCACGAACATCGAGAATGAATCGGCGCCGCCGTATAAGAAAACGCACACCAGGGCTTTGTAGTCACTGAGCCCGGCATAGGCACTGGATTGCGCCATGGCGGAACTCATTAACTGCAACTTACCCGACATGGCAGCAGTACCTGAACCTAATAAGGCCACACACGCGCTTTGTTTTAAAAACTCACGGCGCAGGGTTTGTGCTTTCGAACGGTGCTTGGTCATGATATTTTTCGTCCGCTCAGAGCTGAATTAAATAGTCAGGGGAGGCCATGATTAAGGTCACGGCATCGCGCACACGCAAACTGTGCCCGCTTGGGTTATCTGGCAGCTGGCTCAAGTGATTCAGCAGCGTGGTTCTCAACGGCTCACTCATGGAACCCGCCATTAACAGGGTATCTAAATGATCGAGTAGGGCGTTGGGGTCATCGGCAAGCGCCAGTTCCGTATCAAAATTCAAGTAAGACAACTTGGTACCGACCGCATCCGTTGTGCCTGCAAAGTAACGATTGATTTGTGCGCCGATTCGATTGGATGTTGCAATCTCGTTCGATTCCGTCATGATCTCAAATTCAGGTGCCACCAAGTTGTTATTGGACACCGGCCCAATGGCCGCGAATTCGGGTTGGAAAAAGTTAAACACCGAGGCGGATTTCAGAACCGCTTGTCCAGTGGAGAAGTCCAAATTTTCCATAGACGGCGAGGGTGTGTTGTATTCACCACGATCGGAATTGTCGGTGCCCGGTGATACGGAAAACGCACGCCACAAGTGGGATAAACGCAGTACCGGTTCGCGCAACTTACCAAAATGATTTGGACGATTTTGCGTACGGGCTTCGGCATCCATCAATATCGCCTTCACGACCGCTTTTAAATCTCCGCGTTGCTCTTGCCCATTATTGTTAAACACAGCCGCCACTCGTGCCACATACGCAGGTGTTGGATTACTGGTGGTGAGTCGTTGAATCAATTGCTTGGAAATAAACGGCCCCACATTGGGGTGGTTGGCAATGTTATCCAACGCCATTTCCAAGTCTTCTGAGGCCGATAGACCAGCTGGGTTAATTGCACCGCCCAATAACGTTTTACTGCCGGTATCGTGATACTCCTCAAACGGCTCCATCGGGCTAATAAGATCTTGTCCGGTGCTTAAACCTCGGTCCCAACGACCCGCATCTTTATAATTCCAGCCGGTAAACACCCGTGCAAATTCTTCCACGCTCTGTTGTGTAAAGGACAATTGCCCAGTTGGGGTGCCATCGATAGCCAATTCATCCACCCCGAGTGAAAACAGTTGCAGCACTTCACGGGCGTAATTTTCATCAGGCCGGGTGGAGGCTTCTGGGTCGCCTTTCGCGTTTTGCAACATACTTAAATACAAACCCATGATGGGGCTTTTGGTGACGTCCTCTAATAACTCGCGGTAGGAGCCGAAGGCATTGTTGCGCAGTTGGTCGTAGAAATGCGTCACTCCATATTGAGAGTTAGATAAGGTGTAGCCAATGTCACTGACCACAAAGATTTCGCTTAGTGCAAAGGCTACGCGTTGTCTGAGTTGGTCTTCACCTTCCACCACATCGCGCCACCACACTTCGTGTCTTGGCCAACGGTTACTGCCATTGGAATGCGTGTTCACGTAATCCAAATGCGCAGGCCCTTGTAAGGCAAATTGTTGCTCGATCCAGGCGTCTATGCCCAAAGTGCGAAGCACTTGAATGTCTTGCTCGGTTGCACCGAAAGTGGCTTGGGCTAGAAATCGACTGGCGTCTATTTCCGACAAGGTATTACTGGGGTCAAACACGGTGACATTTTTACTGGCGGTGCTCGTTAAACCGGATGCATCGGTGACGGTTAAGCTCAGTGCGAAGCTGCCTGTTTGGTTATAGGTGTGAGACACGGGCGTGTTGTTTTCGCGAACAAGCGGTGCGCTTTCATCACCAAAATTCCATTCGTACTGGACAATGCCCATATCATCGGTTGACGCAGCTGGATCGGCTTCTACTGTGAAGGGGGCAGCCCCTTGTGCGTCTCCTGAAAAGTTCGACAACACAAAAGAGGCCATAGGCGCTGTTCCGTTGTCGTCGGAAACGACAGTAAAAGCCGCGGTTGACCAATCTGACGTGCCAGCGGGTGAGGTGGCTCTTACTTGCCAAAACACATCAATGGAGGATTGGTTTTCGTCTAATACTGGCAAATCCACTCGGTAGCGGCATTCGTTGGCCGGCTCTCCCGTCTCGGTGATGCAGACAACATCCGCGCTTAGCGCAAGGAACGATGCATCAGAAAAATCTAAGTCATATGCCGTGGCGTCCTGCACAGCGGACCAAACCAAATCCACCGCTGCGATGTCGGCGAAGAACGTGCCATCCTCGGGTGAGATGAGTGCGGGTGCAGCAGGCTGCGCACTAGCAATGACTTTAAAGGTCGTGGTGTCCCAGTCCGAAGATCCTGTGGAATTCACCGCCCGAATGCTAAGCAGGTGATTGTCACCTGGGCTCACTGTCATTGGGATGGTGCGGGTGCACACATCTGAGGTGCAAACAACCAGTGGGTTTAGGCCAATCGCCTCTACCGTGGTGGCGCTGATCGCATCGTCCACCCTCATGTCGTAGCTGGATGCATTCGCAACCGGTGCCCAAACAATGGCAACGGATGCACCTTGCACAAGCACCTCTCCGTCCTCAGGTGAAATGGTCGTAACCATCAGAGGCACATCCGTGGCAGCAGGGATTACCAGAAATGGGATGGATTGCCAATCGGATGCTCCGTAGCTGTTGAGCGCTTGCACCCGCCAAGTGTGCGGAACGTTTTCGCCGTCAATGCCTGCTACGGGTAACGTTAAGCTGCAAGTGGTATCACCGCAGGCACTTTGCGCCACGGTATTTGAACTCAATATGGCGTCCGCTTGGCGTAGTTCAAATTCATAGCTTGTGGCCAGGCTGCTTTTCGCCCACGTAAAGGCGAGCGTGTTAGATGCTTCAACCGATGCGTTCGCAAGTGGGGTAATGGCATCCGGTGTGTCGGGTGTTTGATCAATCGGCGGCACAACGGAGAAGGTGTTGCGCGTCCACCCGGTGGTGCCTAAAGAATTTATACCCCGCACTCGCCAGGCATGTAGCGGGGCCACAGGTAAATCAATCACTTGTTCTATGGAACATTCGGCATCGGCACACACCTGTTGTGGATCAATGCCGCGTGTGAAAGTTAAGTCCCCATTCGTTTGATCAAAAAAATGAAACTCATAGGTGGCGGTTTCTGGATCATGGGACCACGTAAACACCACCGATTCACCTTGCTTGAATTCTGCATCGTTTGCGGGCGTGATATTGGTGGGTATCGTGGGCGCCGCTAAGGCGCGCGGAATAACAGACAAGGTGCGCGAGTCAGACACGGTTTCGCCCACGACGTTATTTGCAACTACCGTCCATTGGTAGGATTCATAAACGGGCAAGTCAATCGCTTCATTCAGGCTGCAAGCGGATGCCGAACACAACGCATGACTGAGTGTTTTTGTTATGACCGGTTCGTTCGCTGCGTCTGTGAGCACAAAGTCATAGGACTGCGCACGCGCTGAGGGCAACCAGCCAAACGTCACATTGCTTAAATTCTCAATAACCGCAGCGTTGTCTGGCCCCAACAATAAAGGCGCATCCGGGGCTTCGGTAATGGCGTTAATTACGGAGAAACGCGTGCGAGCCCAGTCGGTTTGAATCGTATCTTTCACCGCCCTCACCCGCCAGATGTGGGAACCACCAATCGGTAAATCAATGGGTAAAGGTAAGGTGCAAACCTCATCCGTACAAATATCTTCAGCGGCGAACCCGGTTAAGAAGGGTCGGGTGAGTGGGGTCACGCCATCGAAGAAATAGAAGTCATACGAGGTGTCAGAGCTTTGGGCTTGCCACTGAAAGTCGACCGTAGAGCCCGATATCAACAAGGCATCTTCTGCGGGGTACAAGGGTACCGGTACGGTCGGCGCTACAGAGACGGGTTCGTTAACAAGGATGGTGGTATGCCCGATGACCGATCGACCACGCTGATCCATAACGGTAACTCGCACTGGAAATTCACCGGGTTCGTTGAATGTTGCTGTAATTGATGGCTCATCCAATGCTGAGACGGGATCGATCGAGTCCAGCAGCGGATTGCTTACGTCGGATAAATTTAAATCCCAGCTGTATAGCTTGGCTTTGCCTGTCCAATTCGGATCCAAGCTAATGGTGGTCGTTAGAGGCGCTGTGCCTTCACTGAGTGTGGCCACTAAGTCTAAGGGGGGTAATGGTTCATTGGAGCCGCCCCCTCCACCGCCATTTCCGCCGCCGTTGCCATTTGGCCGGGCTGCCCGGATTGGGTGCAAAGCAATATCTTGGATCGACTGGCTGCCCGGATAACCACTGCGAGAAGCTAATGAATACAGCCTAGCCGCTTCACTTTGGTTTAAAGGAATGTCACCAGAGCCTGCAGCTAAACGAATACCCAATTCCAATAGAGCGTAGACATCGCCAGTGCTGGCTTGACGCATAGCGTCGGTAGCAGGCATGTTCGAGTAGAGGTGGTGATGTTCTTGTGTTGTCAGGCTGAATTGTGGCGATTGCGCGTAATTACTTGCCGCAATAAGTAACAGCGCAAGAATGGCTGTGCATTGGAACAGCGTGCGTTGAGTAATAGGCATAGGGCTTTAGCAATAGCAGTTAGTGCAGACGTCGCGCCGCGAGTTCCCGATAATACACCGCCTGCAGAGAACCTTTACGAAACTAAACCATTCCTAATCTTTGTAATGGTCTTCGCCTCTGTCCTAAAGAAATTTGATTCTTCTTTTGTTGATACTTGCACCACTGGACCAAATAGTGCAGAATAGATTTCAACATATAAACATATCTTTATATCAATGGATGCATTGCTAGCCAGTTTACGCGCCGCAGGGGAGCCTACTCGGCTTCGGCTGCTGGCCCTCTCAGCCCACGGGGAGTTGAGCGTGACCGAATTCACGCAAATCCTCTCGCAGAGCCAGCCACGAGTGTCTCGGCATTTGAAATTGCTGGTGGAAGCGGGGCTGCTGGAGCGTTTTCGTGAAGGTGCTTTAGTGTTTTACCGCATCGCCTCGCAAGGGGAGTCCGCCCACTTTGCGCGAACCTTGGTGGATTTGCTACCACAGGATGACAGCGCATTGAACCGAGATTTACAACGCCTGGAGCAGATTCGGATTCACCGGCGGGAACGGGCGGAAAGCTACTTCAATCAAAACGCGGCGGAATGGAATCGCATTCGACAAATGCACGTCCCGGAAGCGGATGTAGAAAAACAGCTCATCAAGGTGATTGGCAAAAATAGCGTGGAAACCTTTGTCGATATCGGCACAGGCACGGGCCGCATTTTGGCCTTGGTTGCAGATCAAGTAAAGCAGGGTATCGGTATTGATCAAAGCGCTGAGATGTTGGCGGTGGCTCGGGCGTATTTGGAGCAAGAAAATTTAAAGCATGTGCATGTTCGCAAAGGGGATATGTACAACATGCCGTTTGACGATCAGTCGGTGGATTTGGCCACCGTACATTTGGTGTTGCATTACAGCCTTGACCCAGCCCCTGTCATTAAAGAAGCGGTGCGCGTATTGAAGCCCGCGGGGCGCCTAGTGATTGTGGACTTTGCACCACACCAAGAAGAACACTTACGCACCGAACACAATCACTTACGTTTGGGTTTTAGCGATGCAGAAATGAAGAAAGCTATGAAAGCAGCCGGATTATCACCAGGTAAAACGCATTCATTAGCGGGTGACCCACTGACGGTGAACATTTGGCAGGGCACTCGGCAGCTGGTTCATTAACTACATTCGCTTATTAAATAGAGTCATCAATTTTTTTGCTTAACCAACGCGCGAACAGAAATCTGCGCACAACGGCCAAACTAAGGAAAGATAGAAACAACCATGAGCGCCCCGAAACTTTCATTCGAATTTTTCCCACCCCGAAGTGATGCGCAAAAGCGCAGGTTTTGGCACACCTTGGGGTGTTTAGAAACCTTAAAGCCGGAATGGATCTCCATGACTTGGGGTGCATTAGGTGCCGATAACCAACCCAGTTTGGATGTGCTTCGAGAGCTTGACTCCGAATCGGTGTTACCGGTGGCAGCCCATTTAACGTGTTACGGCTGCACCAAAGCCAATATCATTCGGCGCTTAACGGCGATGCAGTCCATGGGTGTGAATCACATCGTGGCGTTACGAGGCGATAAGCCCAGTGATTTGGATAAAACCAAAAAGGCCAAAGCCGCAACCGCTAAGTTGCCGGTTGATTCTGGATTAATTTCCAAAGAGTTAGAAACCTTGCAATACGCCGAAGAGCTGGTGGCGCTAATTCGGCAGGCGAGTGGTATGGACATCAGCGTGGCGGCCTACCCAGAATCTCATCCTGAATCCAAAGATGTGAAAACCGACTTAATGCATCTTAAAAACAAATTAGATGCAGGCGCCAGTCGCGCCTTAACGCAATTCTTTTTCAATGCCGATACCTATCTACGCTGGCGTGATGAAGCCGTCGCACTTGGAATCAATAAACCGCTGGTACCGGGTATATTGCCCATCCACGATATCGATCGAGTGCAGGTGTTCGCAAGACGCTGCGGCACACATGTGCCGGCGTGGTTGGTTAGAAAATTTGAGCAGTGCAGTAACAACCCGAGCGCCAAGCATGACTTATCCTTGGATCTATCGATGCAACTGTGTGAAACGCTGCGGCAGGAAGGGGTGAATGAGTTTCATATCTATACCCTGAATCAGTCCAACTTGGCTTATTCCCTCGGCAAGCGATTAATGGGCACGATTTGCGAACCGGTGGCCGCTTAGTTTTTAACCAAGGGTGGTTGGCCGGGCTGTATACTGCGCGGCTGCTCCACTTCAAACCCTACGGTTGATACCGCTGCAATGACTGCCACCCACAAAGTCGGATTCGTAAGCCTGGGCTGCCCCAAAGCCTTGGTGGATTCTGAGCGCATCTTGACTCAGCTTCGCACCGAAGGTTATGACATTGTGCCCAGTTACGAGTCAGCCGATTTGGTGGTGGTGAACACCTGCGGTTTTATAGACAGCGCGGTGGCCGAGAGTTTGGATGCCATTGGGGAAGCCTTAAACGAAAACGGCAAAGTGGTGGTGACCGGTTGTTTAGGGGTTAAGGCGGACGAGATTTCGACAAAATTCCCGCAAGTATTGGCAGTGACTGGGCCGCAAAAATACGAAGAGGTGGTGGGGCATGTGCATGACCATTTGCCGCCGCCTACCTCGCATGACCCGCTGATTGATTTAGTGCCGCCACAGGGAATCAAACTCACCCCCAGGCACTACGCCTATTTAAAAATCTCCGAAGGCTGCAATCATAAGTGCAGCTTTTGCATCATCCCATCCATGCGCGGCAAACTAGCCAGCCGGGAAGCCGGTGACGTAATGGCTGAAGCGCGGCGTTTAAAAGATGCCGGCGTGCGCGAATTACTTGTTATCTCTCAAGACACCAGCGCCTATGGTGCCGACATAAAATACCGCACCAGCTTTGATAACGGCCGCCCCGTTAAGGCTCGCTTTCAAGCCATGTGTGAGGCATTGGGGGAGTTGGGCATTTGGGTGCGATTGCATTATGTATATCCGTACCCACATGTGGATGATGTGATACCACTGATGGCGGAAGGAAAAATCCTGCCCTATTTGGATATCCCGTTCCAACACGCCAACCCGCGCATTTTAAAGTTGATGAAACGCCCGGCAGCGGCCGAGAGTAATTTGGAACGCATTCACGCCTGGCGACAGATTTGCCCAGAAATCACCATACGCAGTACCTTCATCGCCGGTTTTCCTGGGGAAACCGAAGCTGAGTTTGAAGATCTGTTGGGCTTTTTAGAAGAAGCGCAATTGGACAGAGTCGGGTGTTTTGCTTATTCGCCCGTGGAAGGCGCCGCTGCGAATGCCTTGCCAGACGCTGTTCCCGAAGAAGTGAAACAAGAACGGCTGGAACGATTCATGGCGCTACAAGCCAAAATCAGTGCTGACAAGTTGCAAGCTCGAGTAGGGCAGCGAGAGGTGGTTCTGATCGATGAAGTCATCGATGATGTGGCCACCGCCCGTAGTTACAGTGATGCACCGGAAATTGATGGTGTCGTGCATGTGCCGGTGGATGAATTCGATATTTCCGCAGGCGACTTTATAGAAGTGGATATTGAACGTGCGGATGCGCACGATTTATACGGGCGCATCCCTGATTAAACTCTAAATACCGTGCGGCACATTAAGATCTCGCCGGGCGGTAGAAATCGTTACGGTAAAGCCCATCACCACATCCATCAATGCGCCCACCATCA
This sequence comes from uncultured Granulosicoccaceae bacterium, assembly GCA_937930305.1. Classification (GTDB taxonomy): domain Bacteria; phylum Pseudomonadota; class Gammaproteobacteria; order Granulosicoccales; family Granulosicoccaceae; genus Granulosicoccus. Next base: position 12,668 of record CALGLE010000024.1, read on the forward strand.
TGATCAGAAAGGTGGTGTTTCCCAAGCGCGGCACGATCAGAAATTCTACAAAAAAAATCAAGAAAACCATCAACGATAAAACGTGGTCGATGATTGAGGCGGTGCTGGTGCGAGTCGCTTTGAAGGTTTCGATATAAAGAAACAGTAAACTGGAGATAATCAAAAGATCACTGATGGTGATAACGATATGCCGAGTCGAGGGCAGCATGAAGTCGGTAACAATGATGTTCATCATCGACTCTTCCACCGGCCCCGACATCATCAAGAAATTGGCGGCAATCAACAGGTATAAAAACAACGGAATGGCAAGTATCCAGCGCATGGCATGCGGCCTGAAAAGAGACAATTAGCCAAATTATAGTGGTTGCTGTGAGAGCTGCCCGATGCTGCCATTTTTTGAACGAAGGTGTTGCCATACCGCCGGGTATCGCCGCATCCCAGTAAAAATCACAAATCGATGTGTCGATTACATCACTTTGATCTTAAAACCTTTTTTAATAGGTAATTTTATTAACACTTAAAATCGGTTAAAAACGCGTTAATATAGCGACAGCGATTAAAACTACAAATCGTTCAATGTCGGAACTGCCCATGGAAAGCACAGTTCAGGCACATACACTTTTCAGCAATGGGAAAAAAACTGATACCAATGGGTAAATTAAAAATCGATTACACCACCTGGTCAATAGATGACCTAAAGAAAGAATTAAAAGTCATTGAAAAAACCATCAAATTAAAAGAAACCAATGAGCGCAAACACGTTCTGGCCGAGCTCAAAGCGGTGGCCCGGCGCAGTGGCTACAGCTTGGAGGAGTTTTTAGCACTTGAATTAGGTAATTCCACCCAGTCGGCTGCTGCCAAAGCCAGTCTGGCCCAGAAAACCAAGAAGTCCTTCACGAAAAAGCGAGCGCCTGCGAAAATAAAATATCGCAGTCCGTTAAATGAAAACGACACATGGACCGGCCGCGGCCGAAAACCCAAATGGGTGGCGAGCTTTTTGGAGCACGGTGGCTCTTTGGAGGAGATCGCGGTTCAAAAACTGTGATGCGATGTGGAAATTGATCTGAACTGGGGCTCAAATCCGTGCCGGGTTTGAGCCGATTTCAGCCAATGACCACGTGAACATCGTCACTGTTTACGATCTTTTTCGAAACTCGAGGGTTTCAGCGACATAGTTCACTGTGACCTTGGGTAATGTGTGTTGAAATTCGCCCATTGAAGAGTTGTACAGGCCATTGGCAACATTACCGCTTTGAGGTACTGACGCCACGTGTTGCACTCTAGTCACTTGACGCTTTTTTAGATGCCTACGTACACTGCTTCAGCACATAACAATAAAGAATTGCATAAGGAATGTAGTGGCCCAAAGTAACGCTCACATTGTTCGGTTTTCAACCACGCTGAATGCCTGGTTAAATAATTTGGCCAATACCGGACGTGGCCAGAAACAAGCGCTCAGTTTGTTTGCTGACGCTTGCATTACCGCCCTTGCCTTGTGGCTTGCGTACTCACTGCGCCACGGTATGCCGTTCAGCGATTTTCGTAGCACGTGGTACTTGTTTCTTATCGTTCCTGCATTAGCGGGCGTCATCAGCACCGGTCTGGGCATCTACCGCTGGGTGGTGCGTTCAACCAATCGCAGATTGTTTCGCCAATTGGCTAAAGCCAGTGTGTTATCCGGGCTTATGTTGTTGGTGGTGATGTTTTTAATTCCCCCCGATCGTTCAAACCCGCGTTCACTGTTTCTGATTTTCGCCGGGATGCAGTTGGTTGGCACCGTCACCATGCGAGTGTTGTGGCAGTCGCTGTTTGATTCTGGGAAATCGGGCATTCCAGTCGCCATTTACGGTGCGGGTGATGCTGGTCGTCAGTTAGCGAATCTGCTTATGGCAGATCAAGTTTTTAAACCCCAAGTTTTCATCGATGATAATAAAGCGTTACACGGGTCTCTCGTATTAGGAGTAAAAGTAATCGCGGGGGATGACCCATCATTGGCAGATCAATTACGTCAGGCAGAAATTGAGAAAGTCATTTTAGCCATGCCAACCGCCTCAACTTCTGCCTATCAAGAAAAGCTAAGCAAAATGCAAGAGTTGGGTGTGGGTGTGCAAACACTGCCGTCCATTTCTGAGCTGGTATCAGGACGAGTCACTCGAGATCAAATTCGTGATGTATCCATCTCGGATATTTTAGGTCGTTCCGAAGTGGACGCAGATCCTGAAGTCATCAAGCAATGTGTTACCGATAAAGTTGTTCTGGTCACCGGTGGGGGTGGTTCCATCGGGTCCGAACTGTGCCGACAAATCGTGCACTTAAACCCCAAGCAATTGATCGTGTTAGATCACAGTGAAGAAAACCTTTATCACATCACAGAAGAATTGGAACAAGCAAAAGCTGCGTTTCTGCCTGTGTTGACTTCAGTGAAAGACGCCACTCGCGTGCAACAGCTGATTCAAAAACATCAGGTCAACACCGTATATCATGCCGCGGCTTATAAGCACGTTCCTATTATTGAACGCCAGCCTGCGCAAGGTGTGGAAACCAACGTGTTTGGTACCTTAAATGTACTGGATGCGGCCATCGATGCCGGTGTGGAAAATTTTGTGTTGATCTCCACCGATAAAGCCGTACGGCCAACCAACGCCATGGGTGCGTCAAAGCGCATCGCCGAGCTGTGCTTACAAGCCAGAGCGAAAGACAATCACAGCACCCGCATTTCCATGGTTCGTTTTGGGAATGTATTGGGCTCATCCGGTTCGGTTGTGCCTAAATTCAAAGAACAAATCAAAGCCGGTGGCCCCATCACCATCACGCATGAAAACATCACCCGTTACTTCATGACCATTCCAGAAGCGGCGCAATTGGTGCTGCAGGCCAGTGCCATAGCCAAGGGCGGGGATGTGTTTGTGTTGGACATGGGTGAGCCGGTGAAAATTGTTGATTTGGCAAAATCCATGGTGCGCCTCTCCGGTGCTAAATTAGCCTCAGAAACAGGCGATGATTCGGACATTCACTTTCAGTTTGATGGCCTACGGCCGGGTGAAAAGATGTACGAAGAATTGTTCATCGGGAATTCCCATAAACCTACCTCGGTGCGCAAAGTGTTTACGGCCGATGAGGTCATGATCCCGAGGCCGCAACTCACCCGTAAGTTAGATGCAATTCGCGAATCGATTGCCCATCAAGACGATGTTAAAGTTCGGCATCAGCTTCTTGAGCTTGCGCTGTCTTCCGGCACCACTGGGGGAAGCGATTCCGGAGCCGCCACGGCAGCGGACAGAAACGCGTCAAGTGATGAATATCCCGAGCCCGTCTTGGCATTAGCAGACTAGGGCAGGCGAGGCTTAAAGAAAGGCAAGCGGTGGTCAACTGGTCATATGGTCAGCTCTGGCCGTTTTTGCACCGTTAATATTGGCTGGGCTTTACACACAGTTTCCCCAAAATTACGGCTGTCGCACTTTTATTAAGATGGATGCTTGGTAACATGCTGAGGTAATTTCTCGACCCTGGACTCAGCCAGCATGCAGTCAGACCCGGCGCAAACCTCATACTCGCAAAGCAAGCAAATAGCGGTGCGCGAGATGGATGGAGAAGCGATTCTTCTAAACACGGACGAAGAAGTCTACTTCAGTCTTAATAAAACGGGCTTGGTTTTATACAACCACTTGTGTTCCGGCCACTCTTTTAATGATGCAGTGGGTGCCGTTGTGGACGCCTTCGAGATAGATCACGCCATCGCGTACCGCGATTGCCGCGTTATCTTGGATAAGCTTGTACACCGTGGCATCCTCACAGCCAACTCAGCTTAAGTTGATCAATCGCTTACGGCGGGGCTTAATAGCGGTGTATCGACATCCGCTGGCCTTTCTGTCTGGTTTGTTAATTGTCCCCGCTTTACATCCATTTTATCGATACAACATTCAGCCAATCATTCGATTGATAAAACAAATGGCTGAAAAAACACATTGGCAATCGAGTCGTTTCAGTGCATGTGACAACGACACATCCATTTCGTTGGCAAGGGAATTGGCGCAGTCACTGCGAATGGGCGTTAAACCGTGGCCAATCTCGCAAACCTCATGCGTCTCTCGGTCGGTTGTCTTGTGGTTTCTGTGCCGATCGCGTGGCTTGGAAGCTGTGGTGGTTTCCGGCGTGCCTTTGGATAAAACCCAGGACATGCACGCTTGGGTAGAAGTGAATGCTGAGGTGATAAACGATACAGATGATGTGAAAGCTCGATACCTACCATTCGATAAACCGTACTTGGGATCGGCCTCTGCCGAAACTATCGGATGAATGCTATTTCAAACAATCGGTTGGTCAATTTATACGACAGGGCAGTGTTGTTACCGTCGGCCGTTGTGTCGCAACCCTTGGTTGAAGTGGATCAGTCGGATAGACCACCGGACTTAGTGGTCACAATCGGTTCTCCACAAACACTTTGTGACTATGTGTTTTCTATTGATGACGTTGTTGAGATTTCAATAGCGGGAAAATGTGTCTATGTCGATCCGCTGCCGGGGTTGGGTGAATTAACGCTGGAGCACATGGTGCTTGATCATGCGGTACCGCACGGTTTATCGGCTCAGGGTGATTGTTTGTTACACGCCGCCAGCTTGATGAAAAACCAACAGGCGGTTTTGCTCGTTGGAGATTCAGGCGTGGGTAAGTCAACCACGGCAGCGTATCTCGCATCTCATGGCTGGGAATTGATGAGTGATGACAGTGTTCGCCTGGAAAGACAAACTGAAGGCGTCGTAGCCTATGGATCTTATTCGGGCTTGCGATTGCATGATGGGCAAATAACAAAACAGTTATTAGGTCAAACGATCTTGTCTGCCTCTGGGCTAGTCGCTGACTACTCGAGCAAACTCAGAGTGCAAGTGGGCGAACCCACAGCGCAGGTTCTTGCAGCCAAAGTAACGCTTTCTCTTATATTAGAGCCTTCGGGTCGAGAGTTATCAGTCGATCGTACGCCAGCACTCACCGCTCGATCAATCGGAGCTGCCGAATTGTGTGCAGCCATGGCAATGCAGTACTTGTACCCGCCCACCGCAGCGCATGATGCCATTAGAAGAATCGAGTACATGTCTCAGTTCCAGAAGGGTATGGGTCAATATGCGGTGACAATCGGCCAAGGTGAAACCGGGCTGAGTGATTTTGCGCATTGGTTGAATTCGGTTGTGGACGAATAGGGATGCGTGAGTGAGTGCGTTTTTAGTTTTATACAACTACGGCAATGAGCCAGTCGACGATTCGTTGCTGGCGGGTATTGAAAAGCTGATGCGAATGGATCGCCCGGTTGTGCAGCGCTTTCACCCAATGAATAACTTAAGTATTTTAGCCAGCTGGCATCCTGGCTCAGAAACTTCGTTCGAAGTGAAACAATCGTTAAGCACGTCGTCGTTGGTAAACGATTGGCCACATGGATTGCGTGTCGGTGAATCTTTATCTACGAAACCTGGTTCGTCAGAAGAATTGTTTGGGGAATATTTGGCTCATCATCGCTTAAGTTGGAGTGCTGAGTCATTGGAATACCACCCCGATGTCTATGGGCGAAAGGTGGTGTTCTATTCGCAATTTGGACAAACCATCGCCTTAGCCTCAGAGCCTAGATTTCTGCTGAGCTTAGCATCCGTATCTGCAGAGCCCAATATGGACATGGTGCGTTTAAGGCTTCTAGGGCTACCCACTCGCGGTAATCAAACCTTATATCAACACATAAAAATAATCACACCTGCGTCCATACTGAAAGTGAACGGACGTGGTATTCAAATCAAAAAAAACAAACCGTTAAAACTATCGGTTAATAAAAAATTGGGTTTTGATGAATGGCGTGACCGAATTGAGGCACAACTGGATACAACGATTCGCGATGTATCCCATCCCAAGACGCCCGATGCTCGGCGCGGTGTTTTGCTTAGTGGTGGGCTTGATTCATCTGGCGTTGCTGGGTTCTTAAGGCGTCATGTTGAAGCCGATGAAATAACCGCAATCATGCTCCAATACCCTGGCATGAATTGCGATGAGTCAGAATACCAAGACGCGGTGCTTAACCATTGCCAAATAACCGGTCATTCATTTAACCCAGTCCCGTTCGTTCCTGAACGAGATATGGAAGTGGTAACAGAAAAATATCAATTACCTTTTATTAGAGTAGATCCGGAACTGCAGTCAGCTTATCGTTGGTCGGCTGAAAACAACATCACCCATATGTACTCTGGGGCGGGCGGTGATGAATTGTTTGCGTCTTGGGTTGGTTCTGCATTGTGCCGGTTTACAACACAAGGTTTTTCTAATGGTATTCAGCGAGCGAACTCGATGGAATTGAATAACTTAATTAAATCGCTCCGGCCCCATGCGCCTAAGTTAATGCGCGCAGCACTTCGATGGAGGCGAACTCCTGACTATGTGACATTTTCATCAACGGATGCTTTTACTGCAGCATATAACGCGGAAGAGTCTGCTTTATTTCCAAGTAGCCGAGGCATGGCGCAAGACCGACGTGATTGGTTTGTGAACTCCGGTTGGATGCAAGTAGGTAAGGCTAGGATGGATGCTGTAGCTGCTGAGCATGGAATACAATCTGTGGATCCATTCGTTGATTCAAGATTAATTGAACTTATGCTCCAGGTACCGGAGGGCATGAGATTTAATGATGTCGATTCTCGGTTGCTTCAACGTCATTCGATGGCAGCGGTATTGCCAGCGGAGATAACTTCTCGACGTAGCAAAGTTAATTTTGATCAACGCCATGCGCAAGATTTAATGCACCCTTGGGTTTCTGAGATTTTAAACAACATGTCTTTAGAATCAGCAGGCTTAGTAAACAGTGCGCCGCTTAGAGTAATGCATGGTGAGGTGCGTGAAAAACTAACCAAAGGTATAAATGTATCTGGGCTGGTTGTTCGGCTTTGGATAATTATTGGCACTGAGGTTTGGTGGCGCACGAAAATATCAGCTTGATTAATACGAAAGCATAGTGTAGCAAAACGGAAAATAGCTTGTTTCTGGTTATAATGACTACGTCAAAAAGCTAACACCAACCTGTAATTAACTGAACGGAGTTTCATCATGGAAGTCAAAAATAAGTCTACTGAATCAAACAAACGCGCGTACGAAGCTCCAAAATTAGAAGAGCTTGGCTCTTTCGGGGCGATGACGTCAGGCCCGGGTGGCAGCTCGAATGACAGTGCCGGTGGTGTGGGTGGCGGCGGCGGTATGGCTGGCGAAACTAATCCTGGCGGCCAGTAA
>CALGLE010000025.1 GCA_937930305.1 uncultured Granulosicoccaceae bacterium
AAAGATTGCCCAACACGGTTTGTGTCTTTATTGGGTGGGTTTACCAAGAAGTTTGCGGCCAATCCCCACGATGTGATTCACCGATTGGCCGAACGCACAGGCGCTCCTGCGCACGTGATTCCCGCACCTTTTGTTGCGAATACCGTGGAAGATAAATCGGTGCTGCTGAGCCAACGCGGCTTAAAAGAAGTGATGGATTTGGCGCGCGACACCGAAGTCAAAATTGTGGGCATCGGGGCTGTGACCTCTGACTCGTCATTGGTTGCAACCGGTCTGGTAGAACGCGAAGAATTTCTTGAGGTAGAGAAGGCCGGTTGTGTAGGTGAAGTGCTTGGTCACTTCTTCTCTGATTCTGGAGAACTGGTTAACACGCCGGTCTCCGAACGCACCATGGGCTTATCGATGGCAGATCTTGCGCAATCAAAGATTGTTGCCATAGCCGGTGGTAAATCAAAATATCGCGCCATTGAAGCGGTTCTTAAGGGACGATTGTTGAGTGGCTTGATCACCGATGAGCAAACCGCACGTTTGCTTGTGGGGCAAGGCGGGGATCCCGCGATGTCGTAGACGTTGTAAAACACTATTTGATCATTTGAGAGGAGAACTACATGTACGATAAGGAAAAATCGCTTGCTAAAGATTTTCTTGACGGAAAATTAAGCCGGCGTGAGTTAATAAAACGATTTGGCGCTATGGGATTAACAGCATCGTCAGCCGGGGTTTTGCTGAATATGCAAGCCAGCAATGCATTAGCTGCAGATTTCGACTGGAAGAAGCATTCGGGTAAGACTGTTAAGTTGTTGTTGAACAAACACCCCTACACCGATGCAATGATTGCCAACCTGGATAATTTCAAGGCCTTAACGGGAATGGATGTTGAGTACGACATTTTCCCAGAAGATGTTTACTTCGACAAAGTTACCGCCGCATTGTCATCGGGTTCGTCTGAGTATGATGCGTTCATGACGGGTGCCTACATGACGTGGACCTACGGGCCGGCCGGTTGGATAGAAGACCTGAATGAATGGATCGAAGATCCAGAAAAAACCAATCCAAACTACGCCTGGGACGACATGCTAGAAGGCGTTAAATCTTCATGCGCTTGGAACGGTAAGCCTGGTGGTGAACTCGGTTCAGCCGATGCGAAGCAATGGTGTATACCTTGGGGCTATGAGCAAAACAATTTGTCCTACAACGCGGGCATGCTCGATGCGGCAGGCATTGCGGTTCCCACCAATATCGATGAATTGGGTGAAGCCGCAGCGGCGTTAACCAAAGACGGTGTGTACGGCTTAGGCGTTCGCGGTTCGCGTTCGTGGGCCACCATTCATCCTGGCTTCTTGTCTGGTTACGCCAACTTTGGTGAGAAGGATCTGAACAACGACGGTGGCAAACTGTCGGCGGCGATGAACACCGATGTATCGAAGGATTACCACAGTAAGTGGGTAAAGATGATTCAAGATTCGGGTGCGAAAGATTGGGCAACGCACACCTGGTATCAAGTGGGTACCGATCTGGGTGCTGGAAAATCGGCCATTATTTATGATGCGGATATTCTGGGCTACTTTATGAACGGTGACGGTAACGCGATGGGCGGTAAGTTAGCTTACGCACCGTTTGCTGCTAACCCTGAAGCCAGTGCACCGACACCAAACATTTGGATTTGGTCGATGGCGATGGCTAAGGCATCAAAAGATAAAGATGCCACCTGGCAATTCCTGCAGTGGGCGACGGGTCCCGAGCACGGCCTATTCGGTGCAACCAAAATGGACTTCGTGAATCCAGTAAGAAAGTCGGTATGGGCCGATGAGATGTTCCGTGAGCGTTTGAATTCTTCTTACCCAGGTTATGTAGAAATGCACGATGTGTCTGCACCGGGTGCGAAGATTCACTTCACCGCGCAACCTCTGTTCTTCGATCTAACCACTGAATGGGCGTCAACTCTGCAGAAGATGGTGGCCAATGAAGTGCCGGTGGATGAAGGACTGGATCAATTGGCAGAAAGTGTCAATGTTCAGCTTAAGGATGCTGGTCTCGGTTAAATTGGTGTCTTACATTTGTTGCAAGAGGGCGCCTTTGTTTAGGTTCTCGCGAAGCGCGCTCTCTTGCAGCGGTGTTAGCCACTGATCGTGTCAATACGTGGGAGCGCGCGCTGTGCGCGCCTACCCGCTCACCTATAAGAAACTAACGCCCGTGTCCACAACTGCCTCCAAGCGAAAACGCAGCGGATTTATCAGCCGCGCCGCCTTACCGTATGTACTCAGCTTGCCCGCTTTGCTGGTATGTATTGGCATTCTGATTCCGTTCTTTACCGCCGTTTTTTACTCCTTGCAGCGCTATCGACTCAGTCAGCCGTGGGCGCGCGAGATGAACTGGGGCGAGAACTATTTAAACTTTCTAACCGACCCAGGTTTTTGGGCAACGTTGGAAGTTTCCCTATTGTATGCGGTGCTCACTGTGGGCTTAGAGCTTTTACTGGGACTGGCGATCGCCTTATTGTTACAACGGCGCTCGCGGGTGAATAACTTTGTCTCCATCATGTTGCTGATGCCATTGATGACAGCACCGGCACTGGCTGCCTTGATGTTCAAGCTAATGACCAACCAAGGCTTTGGCATATTGAGTTACTTGCTGGCGTTGGTGGGCGTTGATGACTTTCGTTGGGGTTCATCGCCAGACACGGCATTGTTCACCGTTGTACTGGTGGACATTTGGGTATACACACCGTTCATCATGATTTTATTGTTAGCGGGTTTGCGTTCCTTACCCACGCAACCTTTTGAGGCGGCGGCCCTGGATGGGGTGCCCAGAATTCAGCAGTTCTTTCGCATTACCTTGCCAATGCTCACCCCCTACATTCTCACCGCTGCGTTATTTCGGTTGTTGGAAAGTATTCAACAATTCGACATCATTTACGCCATGACACAAGGCGGACCGGGGGATACCTTAACGGTGTTCCAAGTGGAGGCGTATCTGAACTTTTTTCAATCAACCAACGTTGGGCGCTCGGCGGCATTGCTGATGATTCTTTGGGCGATCACGTTTTTCATCTCTAATATTTTTATCAAGAACTGGTTACGGCTTCGTGAACGTGCAAGAGGAGAAGCTTAATGCAACACGTATCGCTGATTGAACGTCTACTGCGCGGTGTGGCACTGATTCTGGTTGTGGTGTTCTTTATGTTTCCCATTGTTTGGATCGTATTGATGTCGTTCCAAACCAACGAAACCATTTTGCGCGTACCGCCATCGTTTATTTTTGAACCCACCATCTCCAATTACAAAGCTCTGATCACTGGCAAGCTAGAAACCTCTGCGGCCTCTTTAGAGATTAACTTTTTGCGAAACCTGGGCAATTCCGTGCTGTTGTCAGTGGGGTCTGTAGCACTTGCGTTACTGCTGGGTGTGCCGGCAGCCTATGCGTTTGCACGGCATAAATTCAAGGGCTCGGAAGACATTGCCTTTACCTTGTTATCGTTTCGGTTTGCACCGCCGCTGTTGGTGTTGTTGCCGCTGTCTTTGTACTTTCAGAAAATAGGATTAGCCGATACCTATATAGGCTTGATCTGGGTTTATCAACTCATTTGCTTGCCATTAATCTTATGGATTGTGCGCGGGTATTTTGAAGACATATCCCCAGACATTGAAAACGCTTACCGCATCGCTGGGCATTCGTGGTTTTCTACCTTTCGAAAAATCGCCCTACCTTTAGCGGGGCCAGGTATTGCGGCTGCAGGCTTACTGGCTTTCATCTTCGCATGGAACAATTTTATTTTTGCACTAGTGCTGGCATCCGCTGACAAGCAACCGGTTACTGTGGGGGCGTTGGCCTTTGTGACTGCATCCGGCATTCAATACGGGCAAATTGCCGCAGCCATTGTGCTCTCCATTGCACCAACGCTTGCGCTGGCTTTATACGCGCAACGCTATCTGGTTGAAGGCTTGTCCCTTGGCGCGGTGAAAGGGTAGGATGCGATGAGTTATCTTGAAGTCAATCGTGTCTCTAAGCACTACAAAAAAAACCAAGTCTTGCAAGATGTATCGCTTGACGTAGAAAGTGGTCGAACTCTGGTGCTGTTCGGGCCGTCCGGTGCGGGAAAAACGGTGCTGCTGCGCATCATCGCTGGCGTAGTAGAGCCTTCTGATGGGACGGTATTCATTGACGGCGAAGATATGGCGCCGGTGGAGGCAGAACATCGCGGTGTGGGCATGGCGTTTCAGAACTTTGCGCTGTTTCCCCACATGACAGCGTACGACAATATTGCCAGCCCTTTAACGGCAGAAAAATTACCCGCCTCAACCATTGAAGAACGTGTGCAATCGGTGGCGAAGTTGCTAAAGATCGATCATGTGCTGGCTCAATTGCCCAGGGCTTTATCGAATGGACAAAAACAACGAACGGCGTTGTCGCGAGCGCTGGTGGGCGAGCCTCCACTGTTGTTGTTAGACGATCCACTGCGTAACGTGGATGCCAAATTACGTTTTGAAATGCGCTTGGAATTGCCACGCTTATTAAGCGGTCGAGGGGCAACAGTGGTGTACGTTACCCAAGACTACAAAGAAGCGATGGCGATGGGGGATAAGATTGCCGTATTGAATGAAGGCCGCATTCAACAGTACGGTACTCCCGAGGACGTGTACCTTCGCCCTGCAACCATTGAAATTGCACGCCTGTTTGGTGACCCAGTCATTAACTTGTTTGATGTCACGCCAAATCAAGGGGCTGATGGGCTGTTCGCCTCATTATCGGGTGTTGATATCCCATTACCGGATTTGTCTGAGCAGATCGCAGGCAGCGAATGTGTGCTGGCGGTTAGACCAGAGAATTTGGAGTTTGTTGATGCAAAAGCCGATAACGCTATCCCCGTTATAGTGGAGGCGGAGACACCGCTGAATGAAAAAGTCATTACCCTAGCAATGACAACGGGGGGGCGAGAAATTTTATTATCCCGGCCCGCGGGTGCGCCCGGTATTGCCTCTGGCAACGCCCATGTAGCGATAAAAATAGACAGTACCTTGATGTTTGATAAGGCGACATCGAAGCTTTTGGGCAGCAACTCAAATGAATCGAATCGTGGGGAGGCAGCATGAGCGACATCAAGATGTCTATTGAATCGGTAGATAAGTTCTATGGCCCGATCAATGACAGTGTGGCAGCTGTTAGCAATTTGAGCATGCAAGTACAAACCGGTGAAATCGTTGCGTTATTGGGTTCATCGGGCTGCGGGAAAACCTCAACCTTACGCATGATCGCAGGCTTTGAAGAAATTACCCGAGGCAACATCTCAATCGGTGGTCAGCTTATCAACCGCTTGCCACCAGTTAAACGCGGTGTGGCGATGGCATTTGAAGGCTATGCCTTGTATCCCCCACTAAGTGTGCGCGACAACATCGCGTTTGCTTTGAAATCAACCAAGCTGTCGCAATCGGAAATTACTTCTAAAGTTAACGCCATTGCCGACATGCTAGAAATTTCAGACATTCTCGACAGTCACCCCAGTTCGATTTCGGGTGGGCAGCAGCAACGCGTCTCATTGGGGCGCGCACTGATTCGTGATGCCGAGTTGCATTTACTGGATGAACCCATGGGGCAGTTGGAGCCTCAGTTGCGTGCTTTGCTGCGTGGGCGCATTAAGCACTACATTAAAAGCAACGGACTAACCGCTATTTTGGTCACGCACGATCAAGCGGAAGCCAATGCGTTAGCTGATCGCATTGCGGTGATGGAAGAGGGTGAATTACAACAGTTTGATACGCCTGATACCATTAAAGAGCGTCCCGCCAATTTGTTTACGGGCACCTTTATCGGTGAGCCACCCATGAATGTGTTTGATGCCTCGGTGCATCGGGATGGTGATGTGTTTGTTTTCACATTAGGCCAAAAGAACTCGGTGAATTTAACCTACACCCAAGATCAGCTGGGGCCCTCTATTGGTTCCATGTTGGAATCGCGTGAGAATATCACGCTCGGTGTGCGACCTTATGCGGTCACTCGTCGCGCTGAGGGAGTGCCAGCCACTGTGATGGTCAATCAGTGGCTGGGCGATCAATCACATATTGCGGCTGATTTTGCTGATAAGTCCTTGGTTATGGTTGAGCACGATCGTTCGCCGGAGCGCTCGGGTGAGGATATATCGATTCATCTTGATCCAATGAGTTTGCATTTTTTCGATTCTGAAACGGGTGATGCGCTCTCTCATGGAGGAGTTCTGGTCTCGTGAAAGATATAATCATCGGAATTGATGCGGGTACATCGGTGTGTAAATCCGTTGCTTTCTCAATGAATGGTGAGCAGTTGGCTGAGTCAGCCATCAATAACACGTACGAAACGCTACCCAATGGCGGCGTTGAGCAGGACCCTTGGTGCACTTGGCAAGATGCCGTTAAAACGCTTGTCGGATTAAGTGACTCCATACCGAATTTAAAAGAACGGGTTAGCGCAATTTGTGTGACCGGCCAGGGCGATGGTACTTGGCTAATCGACGATGCAGGTGAGCCCACCAGCCCAGGCTGGCTATGGCTTGATGCACGTGCGGGCGATATTGTTGATGAATTTCAACAAGGCCCACATCGGCGTAGCCGCTTTGAAAAAACCGGCACCGGGTTTGCGGCCTGCCAGCAAAGTGCGCACATGATGTGGATGCAGAAACATGCGCCGGAGTTATTGCAAAAAAGCACCACAGCGTTTCATTGTAAGGACTGGTTGTATCTGCAACTGACCGGAATACGTGCCACCGATCCAACGGAGGCGTGCTTTACGTTCGGCGACTATCGCACGCGTACCTATTCAGATGAGGTCATTGGGTGGTTGGGTCTTGAAAAAGAGAAGCGTTTATTGCCTGAAATCATCGACGGCGCCAAGCAGCACCATGGCTTAACCCAGGCAGCTGCCAGTGCTTGCGGATTATTGGAAGGCACGCCGGTGGTGCTGGGTTATGTGGATGTGGTGTGCACGGCGCTGGGCGCTGGTGCTTACCATCCGGTGGATGATGTGGGTTGTACTATCGTCGGATCCACCGGCATCCATCTTAAACTGGTACGACGCTTTGAAGATGTCACATTAAATGATGAGTGCTCTGGGTTTACACTGCCGATGCCCATCGATGGCGTTTACGCCCAGTTCCAATCCAACTTGGCCAGCACCATTAATATCGATTGGGTTCTTGATGTTGCGGTTGATTTACTGAGTGAGTTGGGCGAGCCCCGTGAGCGTCGTGAACTGATTCCTATGATTGATCAGTGGGTCGCACAATCACGACCTTCGTCACTGCTGTATCAGCCTTACATTTTAGAGGCGGGTGAGCGTGGACCGATCATCGATAACACCGCCCGCGCGGGTTTTATAGGATTGAACAATCAACATCGCTTTCCTGATTTGGTTAACGCCGTTATTGAAGGGCTTGCGCTAGCGGCTCGTGATTGTTACGCGGTGATGGGATCAGTACCCGCTGAAATCCGGCTCACAGGAGGGGCGGCGCGAAGTGTTGCGCTGCGTCGCATCTTCGGTAATGTGTTGGGCGCACGTCTTCGAACCTCGCAGCGGCAAGAGGCGGGAGCGGCAGGAGCTGCGATGATGGCTGCGGTTAGGGTGGGTGCTTATGCGTCAATGGATGACTGTGTAGAGGAATGGGTAACACCATTACTGGATAAACCAGAAGAACCAGACTCAACGTTGGTGGGGAGTTACGATCACGTGTTTCAAACTTACGTCAAAGCACGTAAAGCACTACAGCCTGTATGGCGTGACATGGCCAATGCCCGAGGTGTTTCGTGAAGCAACTGTCGATCATCGGGGATCTTTTCATGTTGCCTTCCATTATCGAGGAAAAGATACGCGATGCGGTGAGCGAGGATTTGCTAATCAATACCTTGCAGCAGCCCTGGCCGGATGAACCCATGGAGCATGGTTACAGCGAACCGGGAATGGACGGGCTTAAAGAATACTACGGCACCGAAAAAGACATTGTTAGTCAAATCGGTGATGCCGAGATGCTGGTAACGCACTTAGCGCCCATGTCTGCTTCGATGTTTGATCAATTGCCGAACCTTCGTTTTATTGCGGTAACCCGTGGTGGGCCGGTGAACATCGACATGCAAGCGGCCCGTGATCGCAATGTTCGAGTGGTCAACACCCCCGGTCGTAACGCCTCTGCGGTTGCAGAATTTACACTAGGCGCCATTCTTGCCGAAACCCGTTTAATTCGCAGTGGCCATGACTCGCTGCAAGCGGGCGTTTGGCGTGGAGATCTTTATCGCGCGGACAGCACGGGCCGTGAACTGAGTGAATTAACCGTGGGTGTGGTGGGTTACGGACACATCGGCACCCGCGTGGTGAAGCTACTTAAAGCCTTTGGTTGCCGTGTGCTGGTGACTGATCCCTATGTGCAATTATCCGTAGACGATGTTGAATCGGGTGTGGAGTTGGTGTCGTTCAGCACGTTACTTGAGCAAAGCGATGTGGTGACTTTACATGCTCGGGTGACTGAAGAAACTCAACATATGATGAACGCTGACTCTTTTGCTCGTATGAAAAACGATGCGATTTTTATAAACACAGCTCGTGGCCCGCTGGCAGACTATGACGCACTGGAACACGCTTTAAAAAACGACGTGATTGCCAGTGCCATGCTGGATACGTTTTCGGTTGAGCCACTGGCGGCTAACTCCTCTTTAGTGGCGTTACCGAATGTCACGTTAACACCTCACATTGCCGGCGCATCAGTGAAAACAGTCA
This sequence comes from uncultured Granulosicoccaceae bacterium, assembly GCA_937930305.1. GTDB lineage: Bacteria > Pseudomonadota > Gammaproteobacteria > Granulosicoccales > Granulosicoccaceae > Granulosicoccus. The sequence continues at coordinate 8,734 of CALGLE010000025.1, forward strand.
CCCATGCCGCCGAACGAGTGGCCAATGAAGTTCATCGTTATTTGAGTGATCAACCGGCTGTTAATCCCTGTTGAGTGAACTGGAGAAACACTGACGCCATGACTGGCTCGCCCTCACAAGATGTGGATGTGTGTGT
>CALGLE010000026.1 GCA_937930305.1 uncultured Granulosicoccaceae bacterium
AGATGGTGATGCCGGGTGATAATGTGAAGATCCAAGTCGAGTTGATCAATCCGATCGCGATGGAAGAAGGTCTTCGCTTTGCGATCCGTGAAGGCGGCCGTACCGTGGGTGCGGGCGTTGTTGCTAAGATCAACGAGTAAAGACGGGTACAATAGCCGCGATCACTTCATTTCTTGAAGGTTCGCGGTTTTTCTCGGTTGAAGGCCAGTAGCTCAATTGGCAGAGCGGCGGTCTCCAAAACCGCAGGTTGGGGGTTCGATTCCCTCCTGGCCTGCCATTCAACCGATCAATGAAATGAAAGACCATTGGATACCGTCTAGATGAACGCTAAAGTTGAAGAGCCCAGTAGCGGCGCGGATAACATCAAGCTGATTGGAGCAGGCATTCTGCTGCTTGCAGGCTTGGTATTGTTTTACGTGTTTGCTGAGCAATCCCTGTTGTTTCGTGTCATCGGACTGCTGGCCGTGATGGGCGTGTGTTGCTTTTTGATCTATCAAACAGCGAAAGGTAAGCAGACCGTCGGTTTCTTCCGCGACGCGCGAACCGAGGTCAGGAAAGTGGTTTGGCCAAGTCGCGCTGAGACCACACAAACGACATTAACCGTTTTCATCATCGTGCTCATCGTTGGCATTTTGTTGTGGTTGTTTGATTCTCTGCTGGCGTCTCTGTTCCGCTGGGTAACAGGCATAGGGTAACTAACACCATGAGCATGCGTTGGTTTGTAGTGCAAGCGTTCTCGGGGTTTGAGAACTCCGTGAAGCGTTCTTTAGAAGAGCGTATTGAACGTGCCGGACTGGAAGATAAGTTCGACGAGATTTTGGTGCCCACTGAAGAAGTGGTTGAAATCCGCAATGGACAAAAGCGTCGTTCGGAACGTAAGTTTTTTCCAGGCTATGTATTGGTTCGTATGGAAATGGACGACGAGTCTTGGCACTTAGTTAAAGATGTGCCCAAAGTGCTGGGTTTTATCGGTGGTACCGCCGATCGACCAGCCCCCATCTCGGATAAAGAAGCCGATTCCATTCTGCAGAAAGTACAAGAAGGGGTTGAGAAGCCGCGGCCGAAGGTGTTGTTTGATGTGGGTGAGGTGGTGCGCGTTACTGACGGTCCTTTTAACGACTTTAATGGTGTCGTAGAAGAAGTTAACTTCGACAAAAACCGTTTATTAGTGGCGGTACAAATTTTTGGACGTTCCACTCCGGTGGAGCTTGAATTCAGTCAGGTCGAAAAGGCCTAACACTTCGCGGCATCTGCCGCATTATTTACTTCGGGGAGCTGCGTAGCCAATTGGTCTGCCAGCGTTCGCACCCGACGAGGATTGCAACATGGCTAAGAAAGTAGAGGCTTATATTAAGCTTCAAGTGCCTGCTGGTCAGGCCAACCCGTCACCCCCTGTTGGCCCGGCGCTAGGTCAGCATGGTTTGAACATCATGGAATTCTGTAAGGCATTCAACGCTTCCACACAAAGCGTGGAACAAGGATTGCCTATTCCCGTTGTTATCACGGTGTACAACGATCGTAGCTTTACCTACGTTCAGAAAACACCGCCTGCGTCGGTTTTGCTGCGTAAGTCAGCTGGCATAGCGAAAGGCAGTGGCCGCCCTAACACGGAAAAAGTAGGTAAGGTCACTCGAGCTCAGCTGGAAGAGATTGCGACGACTAAAGATCCGGACTTAACCGCTGCGGATATGGATGCTGCGGTTCGAACCATCGCGGGTACCGCTCGTAGCATGGGTCTTGAAACGGAGGGTGTGTAAATGGCTAAGCTAGGCAAGCGCACTCGCGCGATACGCGAGAAAGTAGACGCTGAAAAACAGTATGAGCCCATCGAAGCACTGAATCTTATAAAAGAGCTTTCAACGGTGAAGTTCGAAGAATCGGTTGATGTCTGTGTGAACTTGGGTATCGACCCACGTAAATCGGATCAAGTGGTTCGAGGCTCTACCGTGCTGCCGAACGGCACCGGTAAAACAGTTCGAGTCGCGGTCTTTGCTCAAGGCGAGCAAGCCGAGGCGGCCAAGGCAGCTGGTGCGGATCAAGTGGGTTTTGAAGACTTAGCTGAATCCATCAAGGGCGGAAATCTGGATTTTGATGTGGTGATCGCAGCGCCGGATGGCATGCGCGTTGTCGGTGCCTTAGGAACCATTCTTGGTCCTAAAGGCTTAATGCCTAACCCGAAAGTGGGTACGGTAACGCCAAATGTTGTTGAAGCCGTGAAAAACGCGAAAGCGGGCCAGGTGCGATATCGCGCCGACAAAGGCGGCATCGTTCACGCCTCTTTGGGTAAAACCTCTTTCTCACCAGAAGCGCTTTCGGAGAACTTGGGCAGCTTAATCACTGACTTGGTGAAGGCGAAACCTGCGTCGGCGAAAGGGATTTACATGAAGAAAGTGACCCTGTCGACCACGATGGGCCCAGGTGTGACCATTGATCACTCCAGTTTCCTCTGATTTTCAAGGGCTTATCGCGTTAAAGTAGGCGGTTAGCGTAGTATCGATCAGTTTTTTTGTTGTACCGACTTTGTTTGAGCTGAATAAGAATGTTGCCCGGCAGTATGTAGGTGAACACTTTGACCCGGCTCATCGAAGACCGTAGGTGTTTTTCAGTCATTCGTTTTAAGGCTGCAAAAACTTAATTGCCTACGTAGATGAGTAGTCGACATGGGCAGGTTTGTCCATGACGAGAACTCAAAGTGGTAATCAAAGCCACAGGTTTTTGATTACTGGGTGGCCCGTTTTAGGGTCGGAAGTTAAAGAGGTGCTCCATGGCTCTGACATATGCAGAGAAGCAAGAGGTAGTGGCCGAAGTCGCTGATGTAGCGGGTTCTGCGCTGTCTGCCGTTGCAGCTGAGTACCGAGGGTTAAGCGTAGGGCAACTCACCGATTTACGTGCGAAAGCACGTGAGAGCGGTGTGTACGTTCGCGTTGTTAAGAATTCCCTCGCGAAATTAGCTGTAAAGGGTACCGAGTTCGAATGTATGCAAGATCACTTAAGTGGTCCGCTGATGCTGGGTTTTTCAAAAGAAGATCCAGGTGCAGCTGCGCGTTTGTTTCGCGACTTCGCCAAAGAGAACGATCAATTAAAGATCACTCTGGGTGCGGTGGCTGGCGAAACCATTGACGCAGCTGACATTGGCAAGCTAGCGAACTTACCAACGCGTGACGAAGCCATCGCTCAATTGATGTCTGTCTTGAACGCGCCGGTAACGAAGCTTGTTCGCACATTCAACGAAGTGCCTTCGAAGCTTGTTCGGGTGGTTAACGCCGTCGGCCAAGCTAAGTAATCCTATTCACCTATATCGGGATACCGCTGCCAGGTGGTATCGAATCCGGAGATTTTTATGGCTATTTCACAAGACGAGATGCTCGACGCAATCTCAAACATGTCTGTCATGGAGGTTGTTGACCTCGTTTCAGCAATGGAAGAGAAGTTTGGTGTATCAGCGGCAGCCGCTGTTGCTGTTGCAGCCGGTCCTGCTGGCGGTGACGCTGGTGGTGCTGCAGAAGAGAAGAGCGAGTTCGACGTTGTTCTTGCCAGTTTCGGCGACAACAAAGTGGGCGTTATCAAAGCAGTTCGCGGCGCAACTGGCCTCGGTCTGAAAGAAGCGAAAGATTTGGTTGAAGGCGCACCCGCCCCAATCAAAGAAGGCGCATCTAAAGATGAAGCCGAAGAGCTTAAGAAAGCGTTGGAAGAAGCAGGCGCAACTGTCGAACTCAAGTAAAACCTTGATGCTTCAAGCTGACGTGCAAGTCACGTCACACCGGTTGTACACACCTTAACGGGTGACCGGGCTGGCAGCCACGATTTGGCTGCCGGCCCATTGCCGTTTCTAATGGCAATAAAATTTTTTCGTGTGCCTGTGCACACACCGTGACAGAGATTGGGGAATCGACATGGCATTTACGTTTACCGAGAAAAAACGCATCCGTAAGGATTTCGGCAAGCGCCAGCAAATCCTAGAAGTCCCGTTTTTATTACAAACGCAGCTTGATTCCTACCGCAATTTTTTGCAGCAGGCGGTTGATACGGAAGAACGACGTGAAGTGGGTTTGCACGGCGCGTTCCGTAGCGTTATGCCCATCATCAGCTATTCGGGAACGGTTGAACTGCACTACGTAAGTTATCGTCTGGGCAAGCCTGCCTTTGACGAGCGCGAATGTAAGATTCGCGGCTTAACTTACGCAGCTCCTTTGCGCGTGCTAGCGCGGCTGATCATTTATGACAAGAACACCGGCAGCAATCGGGCGGTAAAAGATATCCGTGAGCAAGAAGTGTTCATGGGCGAACTGCCGTTAATGACCGACAACGGCACTTTCATCATTAATGGTACTGAGCGCGTTATCGTGTCGCAGTTGCACCGTTCACCGGGTGTGTTCTTTGACCACGATCGTGGTAAAACGCATTCATCCGGCAAGTTGTTGTTCTCTGCGCGTGTCATCCCATACCGTGGCTCCTGGCTCGACTTTGAGTTCGATCCAAAAGATTGCATCTTTGCTCGAATTGACCGTCGTCGTAAGCTGCCGGCAACTATCGTGTTGCGTGCGCTGGGTTACGAAACGCACGATATTCTCGATACGTTTTTTGAAACCAACAAAATTTCGGTCACCAAAACCAAAGTTGAAATGGACTTGGTGCCTGAGCGCCTGAAAGGTGAGCTGGCTGCCTTTGATATCAAAGTGGGTAAGAAGGTTATTGTTGAAGCGGGTCGTCGCATCACACCACGTCATGTAAAAGCCTTGGCTGAAGCGGATGTCAAAAAATTGGAAATTCCACCGGAGTACTTGGTGGGTAAGATTTTATATGACGACATTCCTGACAAAGAAACGGGTGAATTAGTTGCCGAAGCCAACTCTGAATTAACGCCCGAACTCATCGAGCGAATCATTGAAGTGGGCACCAAGAAGTTCGACGTGCTGTATGTAAACGATTTAGATCGTGGCCCTTATATTTCAAGCACTTTGCGCATTGATCCAACTCGCACCCAGTTAGAGGCGCAAGTTGAAATCTATCGCATGATGCGCCCAGGTGAGCCACCGACAAAAGAAGCTGCACAGAACCTGTTCAACAACTTGTTTTTTGAAAGTGAGCGTTACGACTTATCGCCGGTTGGTCGAATGAAGTTCAACCGTCGCTTGCGTCGTGACACCACAGAAGGTGCTGGTACGCTAGATAAAGAAGACATCCTGGACGTGATGAAAGTGCTTATCGATATCCGAAATGGTAACGGTACCGTCGATGATATCGATCACTTGGGTAATCGCCGCATTCGCTCTGTGGGAGAAATGGCTGAGAATGTTTTTCGAGTCGGTCTCGTTCGAGTCGAGCGGGCCGTGCGTGAACGCTTAGGCATGGTGGAGTCTGAAGGCTTAATGCCACAAGACATCATTAACGCAAAACCCGTAGCGGCTGCGGTTAAAGAATTTTTTGGTTCTAGTCAGTTGTCTCAGTTCATGGATCAAAACAATCCTTTGTCGGAAGTGACTCACAAGCGACGAATTTCAGCACTGGGCCCCGGTGGTTTGACTCGTGAACGTGCTGGTTTTGAAGTGCGTGACGTACACCCCACTCACTACGGCCGTGTTTGTCCTATCGAAACACCGGAAGGGCCGAACATCGGGTTAATAAACTCGTTGGCGGTGTATGCGCGCACCAACGATTTTGGTTTCTTAGAAACTCCGTATCGAAAAGTGGTTGACGGACGCGTTTCTGATGAAATCGTTTATCTCTCCGCCATCGAAGAAGGTAATCACACCATCGCTCAGGCGAACGCTGAGATCTCAGAAAGCGGTGAATTCACTAAAGAACTGATCTCAGTTCGAGCCAACAACGAATTTACTCTGTCATCGAGTGACAAAATTGAATACATGGATGTGTCACCCAAGCAGATCGTATCGGTGGCAGCAGCGCTGATTCCATTCTTGGAACACGATGATGCGAACCGCGCTTTGATGGGTTCAAACATGCAACGACAAGCGGTGCCTACTCTGCGTGCCGAAAAGCCGTTGGTGGGAACCGGAATTGAACGCATCGTGGCAATGGATTCAGGATCTGCGGTGGTGGCCAAACGGGGTGGCATCGTCGATTCGGTTGATGCTGGCCGTATCGTGGTTCGCGCCGACGAATCGGAAACCGAAGAAGGTCAGGGCGGGGTAGACATCTACGCGTTAACAAAGTACACGCGTTCAAATCAAAACACCTGCATCAACCAGCGGCCTTTAGTGACAGTGGGTGACGTCATTGCTCGAGGCGATGTGTTAGCCGATGGTCCGTCAACGGATATGGGTGAATTAGCATTGGGCCAAAACATGTTGGTGGCCTTCATGCCTTGGAACGGCTACAACTTTGAAGATTCCATTCTGATCTCTGAACGCGTCGTGCAAGAAGATCGATTCACCACCATTCACATTGAAGAATTAACCTGTGTGGCGCGTGACACGAAATTGGGGCCTGAAGACATTACGGCCGATATCCCGAACGTAAGCGAAGGCCTATTATCCAAGCTGGACGAATCCGGCATTGTGTACGTGGGTGCTGAAGTAAATCCTTCGGACATTTTAGTGGGCAAGGTCACACCGAAAGGTGAAACTCAATTAACGCCGGAAGAAAAACTGCTGCGAGCCATCTTTGGTGAGAAAGCCTCGGATGTTAAAGACACGTCGTTACGCGTGCCACCTGGCATGGACGGCACTGTTATTGATGTTCGCGTGTTCACTCGCGATGGCGTTGATAAAGATGCTCGCGCTCAAGAGATTGAGAGCGAAGAGCTGAAGCAAGTTCGAAAAGACATCCAAGACGAAACTAGAATCATCGAAAACGATGCGGAACAGCGTATTCGCAGCATGATTTTGGGTAAAGAAGCGGATAAGGGCCCGAACAACTTAAACAAGGGCGCATCGATTACCTCTGACTACTTAGACAGCTTAGAGTCGGCTGATCAGTGGTTCCAGATCTCGATGAAAGATGAAGCGCTGAATGTGCAAATTGAAAAATTAGCGCAGCAGATTGCTGAATCTAAAGAAGCGTTTGAACAACGCTTTTTGGAGCAGAAAGAGAAAATCACCTCAGGTGATGACTTAGCACCGGGCGTATTAAAGATGGTTAAGGTTTACTTAGCTGTTAAACGTCGCTTGCAACCGGGTGACAAGATGGCGGGCCGTCACGGTAACAAGGGTGTTATCTCCATGATCGTGCCTGCGGAAGATATGCCTTACAGCGAAGACGGCAAGCCGGTGGATATTTGCTTGAACCCACTGGGTGTGCCATCTCGAATGAACGTTGGGCAGGTACTTGAATTGCATTTGGGTTGGGCTGCAAAAGGCTTAGGGCATCAAATTGAAAAGATGCTCAAAGCACAAAAAGCGGTAGCTGAAATCCGAGCGTACTTAGAGAAGATCTACAACCACCCACAAGCTACTCATAAAACGGATATCGATTCATTGAACGATGAAGAGATCATGCAACTGGCGAAGAACCTGATTGCTGGGGTGCCTATGGCAACGCCGGTATTTGATGGCGCATCAGAAGAAGAGATTCGCGAAATGCTAAAACTTGCGGAACTGCCTGAAAGCGGTCAAGCCAGGCTCATCGATGGGCGCACGGGTGAATACTTTGAACGTGCCGTATCGGTTGGTTACATGCACATGCTGAAGCTGAACCACTTAGTGGATGACAAGATGCACGCGCGTTCCACCGGGCCATATAGCTTAGTTACTCAGCAGCCGTTGGGTGGTAAAGCGCAATTTGGTGGGCAACGTTTCGGAGAAATGGAAGTCTGGGCACTGGAAGCTTATGGCGCGGCTTACACGCTGCAGGAAATGTTGACTGTTAAATCGGATGACGTTAAAGGGCGTAACACGATGTACAAGAACATTGTGGATGGTGATCACCGAATGGATGCTGGTATGCCGGAATCTTTCAACGTATTGCTGAAAGAGATCCGCTCACTGGGCATTAACATCGAACTCGAAGCGGACTGAGCAGGGGAATCGCAAAATGAAAGACTTGTTGAATCTGTACAAAATGCAGGGTCAAACTGAAGAGTTTGACGCGATTCGCATCAAATTGGCGTCTCCGGACACCATTCGTTCTTGGTCCTATGGCGAAGTTAAGAAGCCTGAAACCATTAACTACCGAACGTTTAAGCCTGAGCGCGATGGGTTGTTCTGCTCAAAGATCTTTGGTCCTGTCAAAGATTACGAATGCCTGTGCGGAAAGTACAAGCGTTTAAAGCATCGCGGTGTGGTGTGTGAGAAGTGTCATGTTGAGGTCACGCAAACCAAGGTTCGTCGTGAGCGTATGGGTCACATCGATCTTGCTAGCCCAGTTGCCCACATTTGGTTCTTGAAATCCTTACCATCTCGCATCGGCTTGTTGCTTGACATGACGTTGCGTGAAATTGAGCGCGTTTTGTATTTCGAAGCCTTTGTGGTTATCGATCCCGGCATGACCACGCTGGAATCGGGTCAACTGCTTAATGATGAACAGTACCTGGAAGCGATGGAAGAGCACGGTGATGAATTCACAGCTCGCATGGGTGCGGAAGCGGTGCACGACATCCTGAAAAACATCAACATGGACCAAGAAGCGTCAAATCTTCGTGAAGAAATTGGTGCGACGAAATCTGAAACTAAGTTAAAGCGTTTAACTAAACGCCTAAAGTTGATTGAATCGTTCATTCAATCAGGTAATCGACCCGAGTGGATGGTGATGACGATCCTTCCCGTCTTGCCACCGGATTTGCGTCCTTTGGTACCGCTGGACGGCGGTCGTTTCGCTACGTCTGACTTGAACGATTTGTATCGCCGAGTAATCAACCGAAACAATCGATTACGTCGTCTGCTTGAACTGAACGCACCGGACATCATTGTGCGCAACGAAAAGCGAATGCTGCAAGAATCGGTGGATGCGTTACTGGACAACGGTCGACGTGGTCGTGCCATTACAGGTTCTAACAAGCGCCCACTGAAATCTTTGGCTGACATGATCAAAGGTAAGCAAGGTCGCTTTCGTCAAAACCTACTCGGTAAGCGAGTCGACTATTCGGGTCGTTCGGTCATCGTAGTTGGCCCCACTTTGCGCCTGCACCAATGCGGTTTGCCGAAAAAGATGGCCTTGGAATTATTCAAGCCTTTCATTTTTAGCAAGTTGCAACTGCGTGGCATGGCAACCACCATTAAAGCCGCTAAGAAATTGGTTGAGCGTGAAGGTGCGGAAGTTTGGGATATTCTGGAAGAAGTTATCCGTGAACACCCCGTGTTACTTAACCGTGCACCAACCCTTCACCGACTAGGCATCCAGGCATTTGAGCCGGTACTGATTGAAGGTAAAGCGATTCAGCTGCACCCCTTGGTCTGTGCAGCGTTTAACGCTGATTTTGATGGTGACCAAATGGCGGTACACGTGCCATTGTCCATTGAAGCACAGCTTGAAGCGCGCGCCCTAATGATGTCCACCAACAATGTGTTGTCACCTGCGAACGGTGAACCCATTATCGTGCCATCGCAAGATATCGTTCTTGGCTTATATTACATGACGCGTGAGCGGGTTAACGCGAAGGGCGAGGGCATGAGCTTTCGTGACGTCGCTGAAGTGCGCCGTGCTTACGAAGCGAAAGAAGTGGAACTGCACACTAAAATTACTGTGCGTGTGAACGATTACGAAAAAGATGAAAATGATGAATACGCACCGGTTGTTAAGCGAGTGCAAACCACGGTAGGTCGCTCTATTGTTTCCGAAATCATGCCCAAGGGCTTAGGTTTTGAAAATGTAGATGTGAACCTAACCAAGAAGAACATTTCAAAGCTGATTAACTTGTGTTATCGCAAGTTGGGTTTGAAAGAGACGGTTATTTTTGCTGACCAACTGATGTACATGGGTTTTCGATACGCAACATTGGCGGGTGTATCCATCGGTGTTGAAGATATGGTTATTCCCGATGATAAGAATGAGATCATCGGAGCTGCGGATGAGGAAGTTCGAGAAATCGAAAATCAATATTCCTCAGGCCTAGTTACGCACGGTGAGCGCTACAACAAAGTTATCGATATTTGGTCGGCTGCGAATGATCACGTCGCGAAAGCGATGATGAACAAGTTGGGTTCGGATGATGTGCTTGATCGTGAAGGTAATATGGTTAAGCAAGATTCGTTTAACTCCATCTTTATGATGGCCGACTCCGGTGCTCGTGGTTCGGCGGCCCAGATTCGACAGTTAGCGGGTATGCGTGGTTTGATGGCGAAACCGGATGGTTCCATCATCGAAACACCGATCACGGCAAATTTCCGTGAAGGCTTGAATTCCCAGCAATACTTCATCTCAACGCACGGCGCGCGTAAAGGCTTGGCCGATACCGCTTTGAAAACAGCGAACTCGGGTTACCTCACTCGTCGTTTGGTGGATGTTGCTCAAGACATGGTCGTTATCGATCATGACTGCGGCACCGAGCAAGGCTTAACCATGAAGCCCATCATCGAGGGTGGGGATGTGGTTCAAGCGCTCAGTGAACGTGTGTTGGGTCGTGTACTGGCCTTGCCGGCGTACCAGCCAGGTTCTGAATCAGAAATCGTGGTTGATGCGAACGTACTCTTGGATGAAGAAGCAGTGAATCGTATGGAAGCTGCCGGTGTGGACGAAGTATTGGTTCGATCGGCCATCACCTGCGAAGCAGATCACGGCGTTTGTGCGATGTGTTACGGACGTGATTTGGCTCGTGGCCACATCATCAACATCGGTGAAGCTGTGGGTGTCATGGCGGCGCAGTCTATTGGGGAGCCTGGTACACAGCTCACCATGCGTACCTTCCACATCGGTGGGGCAGCGAGTCGATCAGCTGCGGCCAGCAGTGTTCAATCGAAATCGAAAGGCTCGGTTCGTCACAACAACATCAAAGGTATCGTCAACAAAGAAGATAAATTATTGGCGGTCTCGCGTTCAGGTGAAATCGTGGTGTATGACGAGCACGGTCGTGAGAAAGAACGCTACAAGATTCCTTATGGTGCAACCATTCATGTTAAAGACGAAGGCGCGATTGAGTCCGGCACCATCCTCGCATCCTGGGATCCGCACACTCACCCTATCATTACAGAAGTGGCTGGTGTGTCTAAGTTCTCTGACTTCGTTGATGGTCAAACGGTGCGAGCAGAGACCGATGAGTTCACCGGTCTAACCGACATCGTGATCAGTGACCACAAACAACGTGGTGGTGCGGGTAAAGATTTACGACCCGCAGTTAAGCTGGTGGATAAAGAGGGTAACGACATGTTCTATGTCGGTACGCAAATTCCTGCGAACTACTACTTGCCGGAAGGCGCCATTGTTAATTTGGCTGATGGTGATGAAGTGCTAGCTGGTGACATCATTGCGCGTATCCCGCAGGAGTCCTCTAAGACTCGTGATATCACGGGTGGTTTGCCGCGAGTGGCGGACTTGTTTGAAGCACGTAAGCCGAAAGAGCCTGCCATCCTTGCGGAAACCACCGGCACGGTGAGTTTTGGTAAGGAAACCAAAGGTAAGCAGCGTTTAGTTATCACAGGTCCTAACGCCGAGCACTACGAAGAGCTTATCCCGAAGTGGCGTCAAATTAATGTGTTTGAAGGGGAAACGGTGCAGCGCGGCGAGATGATCGCTGATGGCGAACCTAACCCTCAAGACATCTTGCGCTTGTTAGGTATTGAAACTCTGGCTGCCTACTTGGTGCAAGAGATTCAAGATGTCTATCGATTGCAAGGTGTTGGTATCAACGATAAGCACATCGAAGTCATCATTCGACAAATGCTGCGTAAGGTGGAAATTGACAACTCAGGTGATACTCGCTTGCTTCGTGGTGAGCAAATTGACTACAGCCGAGTCAAGGATGTTAACGAGAAGTTGGTCGCTGAAAGTCCAGATGCCATTCCAGCCACGTTTAATAACTTGTTGCTGGGTATTACCAAAGCTTCTTTGGTCACCGAGTCGTTCATTTCAGCCGCATCGTTTCAAGAAACAACCCGGGTGCTCACTGAAGCGGCGGTGCGTGGCGCGCGAGATGACTTACGTGGCTTGAAGGAGAACGTGATCGTGGGTCGATTGGTGCCAGCAGGTACCGGTCTTGCGTTCCATAACGATCGCCGTGCGCGTCGGGCATCCATCGGTATCGAGGAAGCGTTTGAGCAAGTGGTCGGTCAAGAACCGGCATTGCCGGGTGAAAGCGCTGAAGCCTCTCCCGAAGCAGAGTTGACGAGCTTGCTCGACGGATCTCCTTTAGGTGCAGAGCCTGTACCAGTCGCAGGTGGTGATGTTCCGCCACCGGCTGACAGTGGGGATGCACCCGCGTAACCCAGCCCCTACTTACGCTAGCGGTAACCGAAACCGTGCGTCTCTTGCGAGGCGCGCGGTTTTTTTTGCTTTAAATTTTTAGCTTAATAGGCAAATTATTGTTAAAAAAAGTGACTTATCCGCACCCAGAGCGTTGGAAGGCAGCATTTAAGGAACCTTACACCGATGTAAATCCCCCGTACATCGTGTGCAAACCTCAGTGTCGATACTGGCTTCAACGGCGAAGGAATGCTCCTTCACCCACTCATTCCTCTCATGCTTTTTCGGCCATCTGATCGCGCGTGGGAGGCGTTGCCAAATTCGGGAAACACTTACAATGACTGCTAAATACTTACATCATTTGCCAAGCAAAAAAATTTGCACACACGCAGATATTGCCGCGGTGATAGCGGACGAGACTCTTACCAGGGAACTGCTGGGAATGCAGAAGACCATTACCTTGCATGGCGAGAACCACGCGGAACTGGTCAAAGCATTACGAGTCCATCCTCGTTTTGAGGGCTGGGGCGTAAGAAAACTGCTGTCTTATGTGCGTCATCAGGCGAACGGCAATTTTCAACTAACCACTAAATTATCCAAGCGCCTAATTCCAACCTTCTCAGCGGTATTAAAAGTGGAAGGCATTGGCGTTTGTGTTGATTGACATCCTATTCGTCAAAAAAATGGATTGTTCATTGCGTAATAGCGGTCAATGCTGATTAAAAACAGTCATTTACAGGAGAATTCTTGCCGCTTTTACTCTGCGTCTGAACCAAACGGTCTGGCTTGATATTTGCTCCTGCCAGCATGAGTCTTGGCGGAAGCGAATTTTCTACAGTGAACGATATATTTTGCGTGATAAACGCGCATAGAGAAGGTCAGGTAATATGCGCAACCATTTCTAGCGTAAAAAGAGCCGTGCTTTATGCCACTGAGTGCGGATTAAATTGTCAAGCCCTCGTAGTACTAGATAATCCAGATGACATAACGCGCGAAATCGTATTGCGAGAATGCGAGAATTTTGCGGATGTTCACGAAGTAAATTTCAGAGATCTGGCGTACTCAAGAAACTACGCTGCTGAAATCTCCACTGCCAAGTACACATCTTTTGTTGACGGAGATGATTTGTGGGGGAAAAATTGGCTCGTTGAATGCTATATCGTCGCTGAAAAATCCGATAAACCGATTGTGCTCCATCCTGAATACAACATAATTTTTAATTGTGAACATAATCATGTGTTTCACCATGTCGATATGGATGACAGCGATTTTGAGTTCGAGTCTTTATACCGAATGAATTATTGGACAGCTCTTTCCTTCGCAGAAACCGCAATCTACAAATCTCATCAGTACAGAAAAAATAATATTCTAGAAGGATTTGGTTATGAGGACTGGACTTGGAACTACGAGACGATTTCTCACGGCATAACACACAAAATCGCACCTGGCACTGTGCATTTTATTAGAAAAGGTTCACTACAAGACTCGTTACTTGCTCAAACGAACAATCTTAACTCATTGCCAAGAATCCTTAATATGTATAGACGAGATTTATATATTACTGATGACAGCGGATACCGTATCGAGAAGATGAAAGGAAACCAAAATTGTATTTATGTTGTGGAAGAAACGCTGGATGAAAGTTCTCCTGAACAACTTAGAAAAATTGCTTGAATTAAGATTTGTTGGTGAAAACGATGCAAGATAAAAATGAAAAAACTAACGATCCAGTTGGTTATATTGACTGGCTGTCAAGCGATGGATTGACTGGGTGGTTTTACAGTGGTTCGGATACTAGTGGTGTTGTTCAGTTAAGTCTTGAAGGCGAAATAGTTACCTCAGCCGAAGCCAGTAATCCGAGGCCCGATGTCGCGGCTGAATATGGGTTTGGTGAAAATACTGGATTCACATTTGACCTGTATGCCCTCGAAGAGGTTGGTGAGATTGGTAAAATTTTTGAATTTACTATTCACGACATTAATAAGGTATTTAATTTTCACGGTGCAATTGTTCGCTATTGTGTAGGAACTGCTAAGTGGTTTAGAGAGATTCAAGCAATATTTGATGCCGATTTTTATCGGTCAAAATATGATTTGTGCCATTTTTCAAAGGAAGAAGCTTTCAAGCATTTCATCGAAGATGGAATGCTTGAAAGGTATGACCCCTGCCCATGGTTCTCAAATTCTTTCTACATCGAGAATTACCCACAAAACCTACTTGCAGATAAGCTCCCACTAATTGTTTACCTCGAAAATGAGTCTAAATTAGAAGAAAAGCCTGCGAATAACTTTGACCCAGAATATTATTTAAGAACTTACCCACATCTAGAGGGTACTCGTAGTCTTCTCGCTCATTTTGTCGCGCATGGGCGGTTTGAAGGTTGGATGGCTTGTAGTGGCTGTCTGCCTGAGGTGGTGCGAAGTGAGTTTGAAGACATACTGCATTTAGAGCCTAAATTGTCCAGCGCACGGACTGGACTAGACCTTGTTGTGAGATATCCGCATCATAATAATACTTTGTATTTGTCGAGGCTCATACACAGGAAGGTAGGTGACGAGATAAAGGTGGTTCTTTGTGTGCCGTTCATCAGTCGAGGCGGGGCAGACTTAATTTCAACGTTTTTGTTTTCTGCCTATCAGGCTAAATATGGAAAAGATCAAGTATTAATGTTGGTGACGGACAGTAGTTCTATTGACGTTCCTGAATGGATAGATGAAGGGTCACATGTAATCTGCTTAGATGACGAAGCCACATTTCATAGTGCTGAAGATAAGCTTTTGGCCTTGCATAGTTCAATTGGAAAAATTGCACCAGAGAAGATCGTAAATGTTAACTCAAACCTAACTTGGCAGTTGTTTGATCGACACGGTGTGCAGTTGTCTTCAGTAGTTGATTTATATGCCTTTCTTTTCTGCTTTGATTACAACAAAGAACGAGATCAAGTTGGTTATATCGTTGATTATTTACCGAAAACGCTGCGGAATCTAAAGAAAGTGTACTTCGATAATAAAAAAATTATTGAAGATGTCCAAAATATATATGGGTTTTCATCAGAGCTTAGAAAGAAAATGCATACGGTTTATGTGCCGGCTGCGGAAGGCGTGAAGTCAACTGACTTTACTGATCATGAAAAGCGAGACACCGTCTTGTGGGTTGGTCGATTGTCGCTGCAAAAACGACCAGATATTCTTGTTGAAATCGCAAAAATATTACCGGAACAACAATTTGACGTATACGGTCCCCCAGGAAATTCTGATAGCAGTTCGGACATAGTCGAAGGAAAAATATCAAATATTACATATCGAGGCGTATATAACTCACTCGAAGAAATTGACTATACCAAGTATTCCTCGTTTTTAAACACCTCAGAGTGGGATGGTTTGCCAACGGTTATTATTCAAATGATGGCAATCGGTTTGCCTATCGTAACTTCTATGGTTTGCGGAATTCCAGAATTGGTCAATGAGGACAACGGCTGGCCCGTATATTCTTTTGACGATCCAGCAGAATATGCTAAGTCGTTGAGAAAGGTGAATATCCAGAAAAAATTGGTACTTGAGAAACAGAAATTGGCGAGTTCCGACGTATTAGTAATACATAGTCGGCGGTCATTCTATGAAAGGCTTGAGCGATTAGAAGCTTTCTCAGATTTTTCAAATAGCGCAAGAATCAACGCTCCATTTATGGATCGACGAAGGACGGCGTAAAGTTTTTTTCAAGCGTCAAACAAATCATCTATTTTATGACTTTTAAGGGATAGACAATCTAATGTCTAAAACTCCAGTATTTATAAGTGGTATCGGTCGTTCCGGTACAAGCGCGGTCATTAAATCGATTGCAGAGCACCACGAAGTGGTCAAGCCGGATCGAGTAGGGGAAGCCCCTTTTATTGGTCATTTCGTTAAATTTTTACATGACTATGAAGATGTTTCTTCAGCCCGTGAATATAATTTAAAGAACTATCAGCTTTGTGAAAAGCAACGTGCTGAAGAATTCTCTCGTTTACTTGCGATGCTTCAATATGGCACAGACATCAGCCAAGATCATGTGGGTGGAAATCATTGGGTTGCTAAAGTATCTTTGCCTGAACATCACTTTCGTAAGGCGCAGGCTGTATTAGGTGACGTAAAGATAATTTACGTGATGCGTAATGGTATCGAAGTAGTAAATTCTGCCAAGTCGTTTCACGGCTTCGCTGATTTGTCATTTGAACAGCTTTGTACTCGATGGGTAGAAAACATCGAACAATGTAGGTATGTTCATACTGACCCCAATTGTGCTGTTGTGCGTCACGATAAGTTAGTATCTGACCCGCATGCAGTTTACGAAGCTATTTTTGAAAAATTAGGCATGGCGAGCGACTCTGGTCCAGCAGATTTTATTTCTACTAATCTATTCAACTCGTCTTTTGATAAAACATCTGAGCTGGAATCAACTGTAAGTGTTTTTAATGAGCGGTTGAAATGCTGGGACGACTGGACCGATGAAGAGCAACAAATATTTAAAACTATTTGTGATGAAAAAATGGTCGAGTACAAATTTGAACGCCCCTATTGTGATTCACCAAATAAGTTGTCAGATTTAGTTGTGAATGATGATGCTCAAGTGATGAACGTGTCGACAGTGAGTAATATCGACTCAATTGGTGAATTGAACAAAGAGCAAGAGGTGGCACTATCGGAGGTGAAAAATTCGATCGCCAACTCGATGCGAGATTCACAATTTAACTACTACGCTAACCCATCAGATAAGTACGACTACTTGTTTATAGAAAACCCAAAGGTAGCTTCAACCACACTTCTTAGGAAACTACAAAGTGCTGAGTTAGATCCCGGTGGTACTCTCCCTGAAGATATACACAACCGCGATTCTTCACCAATATCTAGGTTTCTTAAATTATCGGACCGAGAGCAATGGGATATGTTTTTTTCTGAGAACATCTTTCGATTCACATTTGTTCGTAATCCGTACAGTCGTTTGTTATCTGCCTATTTATCAAAAATTGATAAATCGCTGCGAGCTAAGGCAGAAATACTAGCTGTAATTCAAGGTAAGGATGCATCCGAAGTAACTGATTTAAGTCCGACGGTAAGTTTTGAAGAATTCGTGGACGTAGTATGTGGGCAAAATACGCTTGAAATGAACGCGCATTGGAAGCCCCAAGTTGATCAAGTTCTGTTCGGTTCGATAAATTATGATTTTATTGGGTGTTTTGAGAATTTGCTAAGCGATTACAACTGCGTAAGTGAAAAGTTGTTTGGTGTCAGGGAGCCTGAGTTGGGTCAATCAAAAAACTGGACCGGTTCTTCTTCAAAAATCTCAACCTACTATAATTCCATATTGCAAAAGAAAGTATTGGATTGTTTTGAAACTGATTTTGAGAAATTTGGCTACAGTGAAGATATAAATGATGTCTTATCAGTGCGATCTGAATAGCGCCAAGTTTGTAAGAATCTATCTTGTTTCTGATGCAGCAACTGAACGCTGAGGCTTAGAGAAGGCAGTGAAGGTTTCGTAGGGAGTGTTAGATATTCTGTGTCAATCCTCTTACTTCTTAAGCGCCAGGCAAAAAACATCTGTTCAGCAACGTCGATTTAACAAAATCTTTGTATCAGTGGCGCAGCACGCTTCTGAAGTAAAACTACTGTCAGGCTGTGCCTAGAGTTTCACAATTTTTTAAATCTCTCTGTTTGCTGATAGCTTTCAAGCAACACATTTGAAATTCGTGCTATCTCTTGATAATACTGCTTTTTGATGGCTTCACTTTGGGCCGGCTTTTCATCTTCTCGGATTACGTACTCTGGAAGATTGTGTTTGGGTAACCGATTCCTAAAAGCATCATTGGTGCTTTTTATCAGTTCTAATTGACTTGCGTCGTATACGTTTTTATATGATCCCACTATTGCTTGATCAATCAAGTCAGGTCGTGTTCTTTTAACATCGTTATAGTGGCCGAATAAATCTCTACCATCTCTCCAATCTGAATGCTGGAGTGCTTTATTCGTTGTTTGTAGTACATGAATATCGAATAAATTTATTGCCAGATTTCGCACCACGGGCTGGGATTCCGTTGCCATAGAGCTTCCGAAATTTGAATCCGTAATTACGTTTAAAAACCCAGGGATCAACTCTGACTTTTCATCTTCGTAGTTCATCACTTGAATATTGTTTTCACCAAATGCATTGGTCCAAAAATTATGAAATCTTGTAAAATTCAGCCGCCAGCTATTTTGATCAAAAAATTGATTGAACGTTAACTGATTGCCCCATTTAACAGTCTCTGAATAGAGAGAGAGAAACCATGCTGCGGGTTCTCGGTAGTACACCACTATTTCAACTTCAAACCCTCTGAAGTGATTGGCTAATCGAGCCAAGTTCTCATCATTGGCGCGGAAGCTAAAATGCTCGCTTGATAGAAAAGTCTTGCTGCATTCGTGTTCGTCTGTAATTTGCGAAGGGCTAGGAAGTCCGTGGCTAATAGGGGGGTCGCAGCTAACGCCTACTTGCTCAGCGATCTCCATATGATGATCGTATTTTCGACCTGCTGGGTAATACAGCCAGCCGGTGTTTTGAAAAATAATTTGTTCGTTAGCAGCGCAAAAACTTTGAATGGAAGTCGTGCCTGTTTTGTCTAACCCAATATGTATTTTCGCTTCACGAATCATAATGGCTAACTGGCTTGTCCATTTGAACGCACTTCCAAGGGTAGACAGCGATGCTTCTTTATCAATGTCATAAGTGCCTTCGTCTTTTGGTTTTCTGAAATTCTTTTTTGGCAGAAAGGGGTGATTCAGAGTAGTTCGCTTTTGACTGGAAAGGTGCTCAATAATTATGCCAATTGGAATTATGCCAATTGGGTAAAAGTCGTCTTAGGCAACACATTTCGTATCCCGACCATTGATAACCCCAGCACCGACGCTTACGCCTGTATCATTGACATTGGTGAGCATTTTCACCCGGAATTTCCGTATTTTGTGTCAAACAATTTCACCCGGACTCACCTGAGCGCGATCGCTATTTGTGCGGCAGTCGTTTCGGATTAGTCGTGCATTCGTTGATTGTTGCCAGCTGAACCCAACTTCTGTCCCTGCAGAGGTTGGGGGGCTCTGCTTGACAAGGCAAATAGGGCCCTCGTATAATCCGTGGGCTACGTAACAGGCTGCCCAATCGGCGGCCTGTCTTGATTTCCGGAAGTGGCTTTTTTAGTCACCCCAACCCCTGAATTATATAGATGGCGACAATCAATCAGTTGGTTCGCAAGCCTCGCAAGCGCAAGGCGGAGAAGTCGAACGTTCCGGCCCTTCAGGCCTGCCCGCAGCGACGTGGCGTGTGCACTCGCGTGTACACCACGACGCCGAAGAAGCCGAACTCAGCCATGCGTAAAGTGGCTCGGGTTCGTCTAACCAACGGCTTTGAAGTAACCTCCTACATCGGTGGTGAGGGTCACAACCTGCAAGAACACTCGGTGGTTCTGATCCGAGGCGGTCGTGTTAAGGATTTACCCGGTGTTCGATACCACACCGTGCGCGGCAGCTTAGACACCCAAGGCGTGGAATCACGTCGTCAGGGTCGTTCGAAGTACGGCGCGAAAAAGCCTAAAACATAACGGCGTCGCCCAAAGCCTGAAAGAATTGGAATATATAAAGAATGTCACGTAGAAACGAAGCCCCCAAACGCGAAATTTTGCCCGATCCTAAGTACGGTAACGTGCGATTGGCAAAATTCATCAACATTCTCATGCTTGACGGCAAGAAAGCGGTTGCTGAGCGAGTTATGTACGGTGCGCTAGACCAGATCAAAGATAAAGGTGCTGCAGATCCATTAGAAATGATGGAATTGGCCCTAGAGAACGTTGCCCCAGCGGTTGAGGTTAAGTCTCGCCGTGTCGGTGGTGCAACTTACCAAGTGCCTGTTGAAGTTCGCCCCGTCCGCCGAAACGCCCTGGCGATGCGCTGGTTGATTGATGCGGCTCGTAAGCGTGGTGAGAAGTCAATGACTTTAAAGCTCGCTGGTGAATTAAGTGACGCGTCTGAAAAGCGCGGTGCAGCTGTGAAAAAGCGTGACGACGTACACCGAATGGCGGAAGCTAATAAGGCGTTCTCTCACTACCGTTGGTAGCCCTTATGGGTGTGAATCAGGCAGATTGACGTGGCACGATCCACACCCTTAACGCTCTATCGGAACGTCGGCATCATGGCTCACATTGATGCCGGTAAGACGACGACGACTGAGCGTATCCTTTACTACACCGGTGTTTCCCACAAAATAGGGGAAGTGCACGATGGTGCGGCCACCATGGACTGGATGGCGCAAGAACAAGAACGCGGCATTACCATCACCTCTGCGGCGACTACTTGTTTCTGGCGTGGCATGGATGGCTCATACAAAGAGCACCGCATCAACATCATCGATACCCCTGGTCACGTTGACTTCACCATCGAGGTGGAGCGCTCGTTACGCGTGCTCGATGGGGCTGTGGCGGTGTTCGACGCTGTGGGTGGGGTCGAACCTCAATCGGAAACGGTTTGGCGCCAAGCGAATAAGTATGGCGTGCCTCGGCTTGCTTTCGTCAACAAGATGGATCGCGTAGGTTCAGATTTTCTGCGTGTGATGGAACAAATTCGCGAGCGTTTAGGTGGCGCACCGGTTCCTGTGCAGTTGCCGATTGGCGCGGAAGAAGATTTCACCGGTGTGATTGACCTGATTCGCATGAAAGCGGTGATTTGGGACGAAAAAGATTTGGGTGTGAACTTCAAACTTGAAGACATCCCCGAGAATTTGGCAGCCGATGCCGCTGTCTACCGTGAGCAGATGGTTGAGTCTGCGGCGGAAGCCTCTGAAGAGCTGATGGATGCTTATTTAGAAAACGGCGAACTCAGTGAAGATCAGATCAAAGCCGGATTACGCCAACGCACCATCGCCGGTGAATTGGTTCCTGCATTTTGTGGCTCGGCCTTTAAAAATAAAGGCGTTCAAGCGCTGCTCGATGGTATCGTAGATTTCCTACCCGCACCCAACGACATACCGCCGGTGCAAGGATTGTTGCCCGATGAGAGCGTGGGTGAACGTAAAGCGGACGACAAAGAGCCGTTTTCAGCGTTGGTGTTCAAAATTGCAAACGATTCATTCGTGGGGTCGTTAGCGTTCATCCGAGTTTATTCGGGTGTGGTGAAAACCGGTGACATGGTTTACAACCCTATCCGCGGTAAGAAAGAACGGGTGGGTCGCTTACTGCAAATGCACGCGAATAACCGAGAAGAAATCAAAGAGGTTTTGGCGGGGGACATCGCGGCCGCGGTGGGTTTAAAGGAAGTCACCACCGGTGACACCTTGTGCAACCAGAAGGCCGAAATTGCGCTCGAACGGATGGAATTCCCAGAACCTGTCATATCGGTGGCGGTTGAGCCTAAAACGCTGGCTGACCAAGAGAAAATGGCCACTGCGCTGCAACGATTAGCCAAAGAAGATCCGTCATTTCGGGTCAGTTCGGATGAAGATTCGGGGCAAACCATCATCAGTGGGATGGGGGAGTTGCATCTGGATATCATCGTGGATCGTATGAAACGCGAGTTCAGTGTGGCAGCCAATGTGGGTAAACCCCAGGTTAGTTACCGCGAAACGATTACAAAATCGGTGGAAGCTGAAGGTAAGTTTGTGCGTCAGACTGGCGGCACAGGTCAGTATGGTCATGTGAAGCTGCGGCTTGAACCCAAGCCTCGTGGTGAGGGTTTTGAGTTCGTAAACGACATTACCGGTGGGGCCGTTCCTAAGGAATTCATTCCCTCGGCGCAGAAAGGTGTTGAGGATGCGCTGGGCAACGGTGTGCTGGGCGGCTACCCCACGGTGGATGTGAAGGTAACCTTATACGATGGTTCTTTTCATGACGTTGATTCGAATGAAATGGCCTTTAAAATTGCGGGTGCCATGGGTTTTCAGAATGGCGCAAAAGAAGCTGGTCCCACCGTGCTAGAGCCCGTTATGAAAGTTGAGGTGGTGACGCCGGAAGAATATATGGGCGATGTGATGGGCGACTTAAACCGTCGCCGTGGCGTTGTTCAAGGTATGGATGAGCAGCCGGGTGGCAAAGTCATTCGTGCATCGGTGCCGCTGGCCGAAATGTTTGGCTATTCCACCGATTTACGCTCAGCCACGCAAGGAAGAGCGGTGTACTCAATGGAGTTTGATCGCTACGATGTACCACCCAAAACGGTGGTTGATACGATTTTGAATCGCTGAATTCAGTGGCCAAGGCTCAAAGTTGACGACTGGCCACAGGATTCATAACTAGGAACGCAGCAGCGCAACGCGCGGTGCTGTACAATTCGCAACCCATCGGCGGCACCGGCTGCCATGAATGATAAAGGTAATAGAAGGTGTCTAAGGAAAAATTCGAACGTAACAAACCGCACGTTAACGTGGGCACGATTGGCCACGTTGACCACGGCAAAACCACGCTGACGGCAGCGTTGACGATTTGCCAGGCGGAAGCCATGGGTGGTGAGGCGAAAGCCTACG
>CALGLE010000027.1 GCA_937930305.1 uncultured Granulosicoccaceae bacterium
CGGCCGCAAGGATGCCGCCGCGAAGCCTACAAGGACGTACTAGTAGCGCCCACAGCTTAAAACCCTCCCAACCGCATAAGCGCCGGCCCACTTCAACGAACTAATACGACTGGTATCTGACAAGCCCGAAGCATCTCAGTCGTCGTAGACCCAATCAACAAACTGCGAATGCGAGAGTGCCCATAAGCCCCCATCAGCAGTAAATCAATGTCGCGTTCGGCAACTTGTTCGGCAAGCACTTTTTCGGGCATACCGTTTAAATGTTCTGTGGTGACCGATGCGGCTACTTCGCGCAATCGCCCAGCAGCGTTGTCTAATTTACCTTGCAACAAGGATGAATCAGAACCGACAGTAAGCAAATGACATTCTAAGTGTTGTAACGCAGGCATTTGCGCCATCAGATCAATGGCTTTCTCAACACTCTTGCCACCATCGTATGCCACCATGATGCGTTGTATCGGTGAGAAAGTACGCGAGGCTACCAGTATGGGTTTTTGACTTTGGCGAACGACGCGTTCTAAGTTTGATCCTAAGTGCAGGGATTCAAAATCGGCGGCTTCACCGCGTTTGCCAATCATCACTAAACTGGCCTCAGTTTCCAATGCTGAAACTGTTTCAGCTAGTTCGCCGTGACGTAATCGAGTGGTTACCCGTTCAACGCCTGCGGCTAACAAACGTTCTTTTGCATCATCCAAAATAGCGCGGCCGTGTTCTTGCGCTAACCGTGCGCGTTGCACATCTAAGTCACTCAATTCTTCCAGTAATGCGCTGCGTGCGCCTAAGCCAATACTGCCACTGAGATCGGTGCGCTCTTCTCCGCCATCACGACGAGTCAGTACGTGCACCACATCCACAGCGGCATTCAAACGTTTAGCGACCCAAGCCGCATGGTCACACACGCTTTCGGCATACATGGACCCGTCAATGACGACCAGGATTCGGGTGGTGATGATGTCTTTATCGCTCATGCTTAGTGCTCCAACAGCTTGTCGAGGGCACCGGGCTTGTCGTGCTCGCCCAAGTCATCGACGATGGTTTTGCTCGCTTCGTTCATGCCGATGATTTCTACCTCAGCACCTTCACGACGATACTTCAAAACCACCGTATCGACCATAGCCACGCTCGAGATATCCCAAATATGGGCATCGCTAACGTCAATAATGACCTTATCCAACGCTTCTTTGAAGTCGAAGGAATCAGCAAAATCATCGACGGAGGCAAAAAACAGTTGCCCTTCTACCACGTACGTTCGGGTGTAGCCGTCTTCTGACAAGGTGGTGGTAACACGAAACAACTGAGCGATTTTCCACGCAAAGAAAATTCCGGATAACAACACACCAACGCCCACCCCGATGGCCAAATTATGCGTGGCAATCACCACAACGACGGTGGCTAACATGACGATTGAGGAGCTGCGAGGGTGTGTGCGCAAATTTAGGATAGACGTCCAACTGAAGGTACCGATGGAGACCATGATCATGATGGCAACTAATGCGGCCATAGGAATGCGGCTGACCCAATCGGATAAGAAAACAATCATTAAGAGTAAAAATATACCTGCGCAAAACGTGGATAAACGCCCTCGCCCGCCGGACTTTACGTTAATGATCGATTGCCCGATCATGGCGCAACCTGCCATGCCACCAATAAAGCCTGTGCAAAAGTTCGCAATCCCCTGACCAATACACTCACGATTTTTATCACTTTTGGTATCGGTGAGTTCATCAACAATAGATGCTGTCATAAGAGATTCCAACAATCCCACGGCAGCCACAGCAGCCGAATACGGCAGGATGATCATGAAGGTTTCAAATGTCAGTGGAATGTCGGGGATTAAAAAGATGGGTAAGGTATCGGGCAGTTCACCCATGTCACCAACGGTACGTAAATCCAAACCCAGTGCCAGGGTGATCACGGTTAACACGATGATGCACACTAATGGGGATGGCACCACGTTGGTGACACGCGGCAACAGATAAATGATGCCCAAGCCAGCTGCCACCATGACGTACGTCAGCATCGGTACATTAATCAATTCGGGCAATTGCGCCATAAAAATCAATATGGCCAGTGCGTTGACAAAACCTGTCATCACCGAACGCGATATAAATCGCATGAAATAACCCATCTTCAAAAAGCCTGCAATCACTTGCAAGACGCCGGCGAGTACCGTGGCTGCCAACAAATATTGCAGCCCATGGTCTTTAACCAAAGTCACCATCAGCACGGCAGTGGCCGCGGTTGCTGCCGAAATCATGCCCGGTCTGCCGCCCGTAATGGCCACAATGACTGCAATAGAGAACGAGGCATACAGACCAATTTTCGGGTCAACGCCGGCAATAATGCTGAACGCGATGGCCTCGGGAATGAGCGCTAAGGCCACAACCAGGCCTGCCAACAGATCGGCACGAACATTTCCGAACCACTCACGGCGCAGTTGGGATAAAGTTTTTGGATTCATGTAGGGTGACTCTTGCACCGACTAAGCCAATCTGGAGAACACTCATTCGCGGCAAGATGAATGCCTTGTCGGTGGCGAATTTCTGGCGGCATGTTCTGCGGTGTGTATGGCTGAGTTGGAACAACGCAACGATGAGTTAGTCGGGCCAAGAACTGTACCGCCTCAGCGCCCGCTCAACCCACACAACTGTCGACTAATTCTTGTGCTTATACGCGCAGGCATGCAGCAATAAAGACGCTTGATCAGCGGCGATTGCAAGCCGGTCTAACCCAAGCGATCCAATGTTCATTGGTTTGCCAAGGACGGCGTCTAAAACACGATCCTCTGTGAACTGCGTCTAAATGTGGACCCTATATAGATTGGATCGAGCAAACCCAGTGTCCATATCTTAGCGCCAGTGGACACTTAGGGTAATCGGGAAATGTGTATATTTACACCTCAAACAATAATCACAAAACGGAATTTCCGATATGCACCAGTTTTTCAAGGCCTCTTGGCTTCTTCCACTTGTGTTGCTTAGCGCTTGCAGTTCAAGCGACAAATCAACCACTATGGCCAATATGGAGGCAAGTGATCCAATGACGGATCCACTTGTGGAGCAACCTTTAACAACACCCACTACACCGGCAACACCTTCCACACTGATGGACCCCGCAAGTTCGAGCGATACATCAGCCATTGCGGGACTTTGGAATGATACGGAAATCGATGAATCTTCTGGCTTGGAAGATGTTGTTTACATACGAATAACCGCGACGGGTGAATTTTCAATCATTGACTACTTCGGCGATGAATTCGACAACTTAGGCGATTGCTATTTAGTTTCTGAGCAAACTATAACTAACCTAGGCAATGATCGTTATGAAATTGTCGATGATGAAGACATTTTCGTGTTCACCGCCGTCGTAAACGATGAAGGCAACCTTCGTCTAACCAACGAGACTGATGACTTTACTGGAATTCTGCCACCATTGTCATTTGATCTGCCCGATCCGTTACCACTGTGTGAACCTTCGATCCAATAATCACCCAACAAATAGATGATGGCAAGGAGGCCATCTCTATAACAAATGATCGCGAGCGGCGTTGATTTTTGTCGCAAGGTAAGTGCTTCCACCCTTATCCGGGTGCATTTTGCCAATCAATGATCGATGAGCTTTTGTGATCTCTTCCCTTGAGGCACCGGGCTCCAAACCCAAAATATCCAACGCCTCTTGATCACTCATGTCGCTTGAGGCTGTTGGAGTGTTAGCACCACCCGCCCCACCGGCTCCCCCACCCCCAAAATGCTTACTGTGATAACGCGCTAAGTACACGTTCAGTAATCGCATGGCTTCAGGATCAGTTGCGCTGCAGTGATTGAGTAGGTCTTTTAGCTCGCCCACGGATAATTCATTCAAGCTATAGCCTTCGAATTGTCCACGCTTTACGGTGCCGTTCATTTCTCCGGTGGCGTGATCAAAGATCATTACCAAGGTTGCGGTTTGCACACGAGATCGGCCGGTGTTTGCACCACCAGATGGGCCATGAGGATTGGCGCTACCTGCGTTAGAAATCGTTTCGCCAAAAAAGCTTTTTAACTGCGGGAAGTAACGAATCAAAAACGGTGCGAAACGTTTAAAACGTGTGACTAATGTCATCGCGGCCCCTAAGGGTGCCAACAAGACATTGGCACGGCCCGTGGCCACGGCCAACAAAATGATCAAGCCAACAACAATGACGGCAATCTTTATGTGGCCCTTGCGCCCTTCGGCAAGCAACTGTTTGCCGTAGGTGAGGTAGATGAGATAACCCACACCCAGAATGACTAGGAACATAATGCCTGTCATTAGAACAGGCCCTTAGCTGCGTAGATCATCAAAGAACTTCTTTACACCACCCAACCAATCATGCGCTTGCGGGCTGTGTTTTTTTGCGTTATCGCCACTGATGGTGTCATGAAAAGCCATCAACAAATCCCGCTGTTGCTTTGACAAATTAACCGGCGTTTCTACCCGCACTTTGCACAGTAGATCACCCACGGCGCCACCGCGCACAGGCTTGACCCCCTTACCGCGCAAGCGAAACGTTTTCTCGCTTTGTGTGCCTGCGGGAATTTTCAATTTCACTTTGCCTTCGAGCGTGGGCACTTCCAGTTCACCACCTATGGTGGCTGTTGCAAAGTTGATGGGCACGGTACACATTAGGTCGGCATGGTCGCGTTGGAATATCGCGTGCGGAGCGACGTTGATGGCCACGTATAAATCCCCCGCCGGCCCACCACTGTCACTCATCTCGCCCTCGCCCGACAAACGAATTTTGTCGCCGGTATCCACACCCGGTGGAATCTTCACAGACAAGGTTTTATCTTTTTGTGATCGACCCTGGCCACGACATTTAGGGCATGGATCGGTGATGACTTTGCCTTTACCGCGACACGCAGGACACGGCTGCTGCACCGAGAAAAAACCCTGCTGCATGCGCACTTGACCGTTGCCGTGACAGGTGGGGCAACTGCTTGGGGTTGTGCCGCGTTTCGCGCCACTGCCATCGCAGGCATCACAGGCTACATGGGTTGGAATTTTGAGTTCAGTGGTGGTGCCGGCAACCGCGTCTTCTAAACCAATTTCCAGGTTGTACTGCAAGTCGTCCCCACGGTAAACCCGAGGACCTCGGCTTCGACCACCACCTCCACCACCGCCAAAAATGTCGCCGAACACATCGCCAAAAATATCGTTGATGTCAGCGCCACCAAAGCCGCCTTGCCCACCTCCGGGTTGATGATTCACCGCGTCGTGACCAAACTGGTCGTAGGCCTGACGCTTTTGAGGATCTTTCAATACCTCAAACGCTTCTTTAGCTTCTTTAAACTTTTCCGCTGCTGCTTCATCATCCGCGTTCCGATCGGGATGGTATTTCATCGCCAATCGGCGATACGCTTTTTTTAGCGCAGGTTCGTCAGCGCTTCGTTCAACGCCAAGAATTTCGTAATAATCCCGTTTAGACATGGTTGGATTTCAAATACCGGAACTTTTAAACTTAAAAAAGCCCGGAAGTAAATTACCCCCGGGCCTGATAGAAACAACTTAAAACAAAGACTGACCCGAGCTTATCCGGCTTTGTCTTCTTTCACTTCTTCAAACTCTGCGTCCACTGCATCATCAGCTTCAGCGCTTTGCTCACTAGCGCCCGCTGCATCACCTGCAGGAGCATCACCGCCTTG
The DNA here is from genome assembly GCA_937930305.1 of uncultured Granulosicoccaceae bacterium. Taxonomy (GTDB): domain Bacteria; phylum Pseudomonadota; class Gammaproteobacteria; order Granulosicoccales; family Granulosicoccaceae; genus Granulosicoccus. The sequence continues at coordinate 5,664 of CALGLE010000027.1, forward strand.
TTGAGCATACGCACGTTCAGCCAGTTTTGCTGTGGTTTCGCTCAACGCGGCAACCTTGGCTTCAATGGCTTCCTTGTCTTCGCTATCCAGTACCGCTTTAAGCTCAGCCAACTTAGCTTCAATTTCACTTTTCTCGCCGTCTTCCATTTGATCGGCCAGATCAGTCATCGATTTTTCCGTGCCGTGAATCAATTGTTCCGCTTGGTTACGCGTATCAATTAATTCACGAGTTTTCGCATCTTCTGCAGCATGCTCTTCCGCATCCTTCACCATGCGATCAATCTCGTCATCAGATAAACCACTGGAGGCTTTAATCACAATGGATTGCTGCTTACCGGTGGCCTTATCTTTCGCTGACACATTCATGATGCCGTTGGCGTCGATATCAAAGGTCACTTCAATTTGCGGCACACCCCGAGGAGAAGGTGGGATGTCGGCTAAATCAAAACGGCCCAATGATTTGTTACCACCAGCAATTTCACGCTCACCTTGCAATACATGCACGGTTACTGCGGTTTGGTTGTCGTCAGCGGTACTGAACACCTGTTGAGCTTTGGTCGGAATGGTGGTGTTCTTATCGATGAGTTTAGTCATTACGCCGCCGAGTGTTTCAATTCCCAGCGATAGTGGCGTGACATCAAGCAGTAATACATCTTTAACTTGACCACCTAACACACCGCCTTGAATCGCAGCACCCACGGCCACGGCTTCATCGGGGTTTACGTCTTTTCGAGGTTCTTTACCGAAAAAATCTTTAACCGTCTCTTGCACTTTCGGCATGCGGGTTTGACCGCCGACCATGATGACGTCTTCAATTTCGGACGCTGACATACCAGCATCTTTCAACGCCATTTTGCAAGGATCAATGGTGCGAGCTACCAAGTCTTCAACCAAGGATTCCAACTTAGCGCGAGTCACTTTAATGTTTAAGTGCTTCGGACCTGTGGCATCGGCTGTGATGTAAGGCAAGTTCACATCGGTTTGCTGCGTGCTAGAGAGTTCGATCTTCGCTTTCTCAGCACCTTCCTTTAAGCGTTGCAACGCTAATGGGTCGCTGTGCAAATCAATGCCAGATTCTTTTTTGAATTCATCCGCTAAGTATTCGATTAAGCGATTATCAAAATCTTCACCACCTAAGAAGGTGTCACCGTTCGTGGATAGCACTTCGAACTGATGCTCACCATCCACTTCAGCAATTTCAATAATAGAGATATCAAACGTACCGCCACCTAAGTCATAGACCGCGATGGTTTTGTTACCGCGCTGCTTGTCCATGCCATAGGCAAGGGCTGCTGCGGTGGGCTCGTTGATGATGCGCTTGACGTCTAAGCCCGCAATACGACCTGCGTCTTTGGTGGCTTGGCGTTGTGAATCGTTGAAGTAGGCCGGAACGGTGATAACCGCTTCGGTGACTTCTTGACCCAAATACTCTTCCGCAGTGGCTTTCATTTTCATGAGCACACGGGCGGCCACTTCAGGCGGCGCCATTTTCTTACCGGCCGCTTCTACCCAAGCATCGCCGTTGTCGGCTTTAATGATGTTGTACGGCACCAAATCGATGTCTTTTTGCACAGCGTCTTCTTCAAAACGACGACCGATTAAGCGCTTCACACCATATAAGGTGTTTTTTGGATTCGTGACCGCCTGGCGTTTCGCCGGCTGACCCACAACCACTTCATCATCGTCACTGAACGCAACGATAGACGGCGTGGTGCGGTCCCCTTCGGCGTTCTCTATGACACGGGGCTTATCCCCTTCCATGACCGCAACACACGAATTCGTCGTGCCTAGGTCGATACCAATGATGGTTCCCATGTTTCTTAAACCTGTTTTAAACTTAAATTAAGACGAAAGACCCGCTTAGCGGCGTCCCCAGATGCCAAACAACGTGTGGTTGTCGATTCCTTTTTCAATAGCCTAAGTAAGCTAAGCCGTGCAATCGACGCAGTTTGTTGCAATTCCTATTTCGAGACCGTGACCAAGGCCGGACGAATTAGCCGATCGTTCAAGGTATATCCCTTCTGCATGACGCCGATCACGGTATTGGGCTCCTTGCCTTCCGCTTCCTGCATGGACATGGCCTGATGCACATTCGGGTCAAACTTTTGGTCCATCGGATCTACCTCCGAAATTTGATTCTTTTCAAAGGCTTGAACTAGCAATTTTAGGGTCAATTCTGAGCCTTCGACGATTTTTGTTAGATCAGCGTCATCAGCACGGGCCGCCACCAGCCCCATTTCCAAGCTGTCTTTGATCGGCAAAAGCTCATTAACAAAGCCTTCAATGGCAAATTTATGCGCATTCGCGACCTGCTTCTGAGCCCGTTTCCGCTCGTTCTCCAAATCGGCCTGCATGCGCAATATGCGATTCCAGTGCTCATCGACTTTGGCATTGGCCGCCGCGAGCTGCACTTCGACACCGTCAGTCTCATTTCCGGCTTCAGCCGAGAAATCCACGACCTTATCGTCTGAATCCGGCATACGCGCATCGTCAAAACCCAAGGGATCGTCGGCAGCATTGCTGACCGATTCCTCAGATCCTTGCGAAGCATCCGAATCGTTGCCATCAGCGCCGGACCCGTCTGTTTCGGGGGCCGTGTCTGCGGCTGCCTTAGGATTGGCATCTTCCTCGGTTGGAATTTGCGTTTCCGACGAATTCAGTGCCTCAGCATCGGAACCCTTGGCTTTCGCTTTGGCCGCGTCAATCGCCGCCGCTGCAATCGCCTCAGGACTTTGATCGTCTGTAGGCTGGTTGTTTTCGGTTTCATTGTCCGAAGGACTCGCGTCCTCTGGTTTCTTAGACGTCATGCCTATTCCATTCAAAGGTGTAACTTCAAAGCGCGAATTATGGAGCCTAGTGCCAAGAGTTCAATACCTATTTAGGCAAAAACTCTGGTATTAGGACTGCTGACGAGCATTCAAAGCCGCACTGAGTAACCGAGAGGTGACGTCAACAATAGGAATGACACGGGCGTATTCCATGCGTTTAGGCCCGACAACACCTAAGACGCCGAGCACTTTACCGTTCATTTCATAGGGCGCTGTCACCAAACTGCATTCGTCCAAGGCGTCATAGCCAGACTCTCGGCCGATAAAAATTTGCACCCCATCGGCGGAAACGCAACGTTCAAGCAAGGCGTAAATATCGCGCTTTTCCTGAAAAGCTTCGAACAAGCCGTGCAATTTTTGCACATCACCCAAATCGGCATGGGTCATCAGATTGGTTTCACCCGAGACCACCATGTCTTCATCGTTGGCTTCTTCATCGCTGTCAAACACTTTGCCGGCCACATCCACCATCAGCTTCATTAAGTCGCTCATGTCTTGCCGAGTTTGATTCAGATCGGTATGCACGCGATCGCGCACTTCGTTTAATGGGCGCCCCAAATAGTGATCATTTAAGTAACGAGAAAAGCCATCCAATTCTTCTTTGCTGTAGTCGCGCTCGACTTCGATGATTCGATTTTGCACATCTTCGTTATTGATGATGAGAATCGCCAGCACGCGACGTTCCGACAGCGGTACGAATTCGATGCGCTGAATATCGTTTTCATCCCGTCGAGGCACCGTCACCATGCCGGCCATGCGAGTGAAACCGGATAAATGGTGAGTGGCAGCGGTGACCAGTGATTGATGTGAGGTGCCAGAGGCCAAGGCTGACTTTAAACCCAGCAGGGTGGATGAGTCGGGTTCCTGCACTTCCAACAAGCTGTCAACAAATACTCGATAGGCCTTGGAGGTGGGAATACGGCCCGCGGACGTATGCGGTGACTTTAATAACCCCATCTCTTCCAGGTCACCCATCACATTACGCACCGACGCTGGGCTGATGTCGATACCGGGCAATTTAGACAGGGTTCTAGAACCCACAGGCGTGCCCTGCTCGATGTAATGATCCACCAGCAATTTCAGAATCTGCTGCTCACGATCCTTGATCTCGGTTTTCGAGTTATCACTCATAATCGCAAAGGGGGCTGTTTACACGCGATGACCACTATACAAGGATAAACTAGTGCCGACTCTCGAAATGATCAACCCAGCTATGCCCAGAAAACAAACCACAGGCGTTCGTATCGGAAATGTGACCGTTGGCGGTGGCGCGCCCATTGTGGTGCAGTCGATGACCAACACGGACACCGAAGACGCGGTCAGAACGGCGAACCAGGTGGCGGACCTGGCCCGCGCAGGCTCGGAACTGGTTCGCATCACGGTCAACACGGAAGCGGCGGCCCGCGCGGTGCCAGACATTAAAAACCGCTTGGAACAAATGGGTGTGAATGTGCCGCTGGTGGGTGACTTTCATTTTAATGGGCACAAGTTATTGTCCAGCGTGCCCGAGTGCGCCCAAGCGTTGGCGAAATACCGCATCAATCCGGGCAATGTGGGTCGTGGAAAAAAACGCGATGAGCAATTTGCGCAAATGATTGAAACCGCGATCCAATTTGATAAGCCGGTGCGCATCGGTGCTAACTGGGGCAGCTTGGATCAAGACCTGCTGGCGCGCCTGTTGGATGAAAATGCGGCGTCTAAAGCCCCTAAACCGCTGGATGCGATCAATCGAAGTGCGGTGATTGCCTCAGCGCTCGACAGTGCTGCGAAAGCCGAAGATATTGGCTTGGGAAAAGACCGCATCATCATCAGCTGCAAAATGAGTCGGGTTCAAGATTTAATTGATGTGTACGACACCTTATCGAAACAATGCAGCTACGCACTGCACTTAGGTTTAACCGAAGCCGGCATGGGCTCAAAAGGCATTGTGGCGTCCACTGCCGCTTTGGGTGTGTTGTTACAGCAAGGCATTGGCGACACCATTCGCATCTCGCTCACACCCGAACCGGGCGGGGATCGCACCAAAGAAGTCATCGTGGGCCAAGAGATTTTGCAAACCATGGGCTTACGTTCTTTCACGCCGATGGTAACCGCCTGTCCAGGCTGCGGTCGCACCAGCAGCACCTACTTTCAAGAATTAGCCGAGCGCATTCAAACCTATTTACGCGACAGCATGCCGCAATGGAAAGGCACCTACCCTGGCGTTGAGGACATGTCGGTGGCGGTGATGGGATGTGTCGTGAATGGCCCCGGCGAAAGCAAACACGCCAACATTGGCATCAGCTTGCCAGGAACCGGCGAGCGCCCTATTGCGCCCGTGTACATTGATGGCGAGAAAGCGATGACACTTAAAGGTGATCAGATTGCGGAGGAATTTCAGCAGGTGGTGGCCGAATACGTGGCCTCACACTACGCCTAGATGACGCCGTGGTTCTCACTACCTCATCCTCAATCGGCAGGTTGGCAAACACCGGGTGACGTTGCCATCATCGGTGCCGGTTTAGCCGGTTTATGTGCCGCTCGTGCCTTATTGCAAGCTGGGTTTAAGGTCACCTTGTATGAAGCCACAGCGCGTTGCGCATCGGGTGCCTCAGCAAGTCCTGCTGGCATTGTAAAGCCATACATCACGCGTCAACCCACCGATGCGATGCGCTTCTACGCCAATGCGTACGACGTTCTTTTTGCTTGGTTAAATGAGTTGCCTGACCGCGGCGGGTTCCAGTCGATAGGCGCACTGCAAATGCTGGACAAGACGTTTCCAGATAGACAAGACATTAGTGATAAGAAACTCAATGACAGCGCGCACTTTGACAACATCACGCCCGCTCAAGCCAGTGAACTGACCGGCATTCCGATTCAGCAAACGGCGTTGTTTTTTAAACACGCAGGCTGGTTGTCGGTAGAACAACTTTGCAACACCTTACTTAACGATGTGCTTGAACGCGGTGGGCTTATTCGAACCGAACACGCCTTGAGTTCTTTGTCGAAGCCTAACAACAACTCCACTTGGGGCTTGAACTTTGAGAACCGTAAAAGCTGTCAACATAAACAAGTGGTGTTAGCCAGTGGAGCAGCGCTTGCATCCAGTGATTGGTTAATCGGCACCGAGTTAACACCCGCTCGTGGGCAAGTGAGCGCCTTTGAAAAGGCGTTTACGTTAAACACGGTAGTGAGTGGGCGACATTACGCCATTCCAAATAACGCGGAACTATGGGTGGGTGCGAGCTTTGATCGAGGTAACGATGCAGATGAATGCTTCGATGTGGATGATGAGCAAAACCGACACTTTGCAGAATCGCTGTTACCCGGCGTGTTCCATGCGCCCAGTGCGCCCGGCAATAGCAATAGCAATAGCAATGGCAATGGCAATGGCAATAGTCATGGTGATCAAACGTCATTGGGAAAGGTGATTGATCGTTTTGCTGGCGTGCGCTGCACCACCTTGGATCGGTTGCCTATCGTTGGGCCAGTGGCGGACCGGGTGGATGCACAGAGTAAATACCGGGACATACACCACGGCCGAGACTTATCAACCTACCCGGCTCCTAGCTTCCATCCTGGGCTTGCAGTTATTGGTGGATTGGGCTCAAGGGGCATTATGGCTGCCCCCTATGCGGGACTGTTACTGGCAGACTGGGCCACTGGGGGGTCAAGGTTGGTTGAACAAAACCGATTGGTCAGTCCGCTGCGATTTTTAATTCGAAAACTCAAACGCAAAGCCACGTAATTTACTCATGGCGCTACTTTGTCAGTTTTCTCTTGTGCCAACACCCAAGGCGCACTCACCACACACCAAAAGTTAGGTTCTCGGCTGACCCAGTCGCGTGCATCATCATCGGTGGCGCGCCGAAGTTCACCGCTTTGCATCCATTGTTCAACAGAAGCTTTATCATCCCGTATGACTTTCTCGGCCACATCAATTAAGTCCACCGAGTTAGCGACGCGAAGCACCACCCCTCTGGCAAAATGAGGGGTGAGCTCTTCCCAGGTCAAAACGCCGGTTTCAGCGTTTAGCCGATCACGCAGCGAAAGTTCCACCTCCGCTGGCGGATCATTTGCTGGTGGGGTATGACCATTTAGTTCAGACATCAAAAAATTAACCGTTTCTCATGTCTTCAATGAATCGATTCGAGCGTTCAATCGATTGATTCATTTGCTCGATTAATCGATCCACATCGGTTTGCAGACCACCGTAAGTATTCTGCAAAGCACCGATGGCTTGTGCATTGAGGTTGTGTTTTAGGTACAGCACATTGTTACGCATGGTAGCCAGCACAGGACCCATCGACTTTTCAGATGCCCGCATGGATTTTTCCAATTCCGCGTAGCGATTCTGTGTTTCTCGTAGCTTGGCTTCACTGTCGCGTCGTAAAGTGTCGTCGGTGTACAGGGTGATTTCATCGCGCCATTCGTCAAACAAATCTTCAGCCACCTCCTGCACTTCATCGATTTCCTCACTCACATCTTCGGCAGCATCCACACTGTCTTCATATTCATCGTTCAGCCGATCGTAGGCCTTCTTCAGATCGGTTTCTTCAATTTGTACCACCGAGCCAAATCGCTCTAAGGCATCTTTAAATTGTTCTTGCGCATCTTTTTGAGCATCGCGGGCATCTTCAACGTTGTCCACTAAGATATCGCGCTTGTGAATGCCAAATTTTTCCAAGGTGTTGTACTTAACGGTGCTGCATGCCGCCATACTGAGCGCCACGCACAGCAGGCCAAGAGATCGACCCAGCGACGCTGTTCGTGAGCGCGTTAGACTCCGAGGGGGCTGATGTGTGTTGGGTTGCGTCATTGATTCAACGGGGCGCAACGGCGGCTGAGCATCAAGTTGCATTGCCTGTGGCTGCCTGCGTTGAGATATCAGTGAATGTGGCGTGATCGGTGTCGTCATGTAAAAGGGTGTCCGATTGAGCTTCTTGTGTAGAAGATGCAGTATACAAAACCCTAGCCTTCAGACCTTATGCAAAAAAACGCTATCCTTCACTCATGAATATCAAAGACAGCATCCGCACCATTCCCGATTTTCCCAAAGCGGGCATTCAATTCCGCGATGTCACGACCTTGTTCAGTGATGCGCAAGCGTTTCGTATGGCTATTGATTTGCTGCTGCACCCCTACGCTGGCACGCCCATCGACAAAGTGGTGGCGCTGGAAGCGCGTGGGTTTATTTTAGGCGGTGCGATAGCACACCAACTGTCAGTGGGCTTTGTACCGATTCGAAAAGCCGGCAAGCTGCCGGGCAAGACCCTGTCTGAGGACTACACCTTGGAATACGGGGAGGCCACCATGGAAATGCATGATATTGCGGTTAAACCCAATGAGCGCGTGTTGGTTGTGGACGACTTAATTGCCACAGGCGGCACCTGTGAGGCGGGCGTTAAATTACTGCGCCGCGCCGGTGCTGATATTGTGGGCTGCGCATTCATCATTGACCTGCCCGCCTTAGGTGGGCGCAAGCTTGTGGAGTCGCTTGGGGTTGATGTTCACACTTTGTGTGAATTTGAAGGCGATTAGTGCAAAAAAACGTTCAGTGTAATTACTGAACGCTCACACCTTCCGAAATGTTACGCGATCGCCGCACTATCGCCTGCAATGCCGCACGCGCAGCCGCCTCCCGTTCAGCCAAGGATTCACCGGCTTCTGGCGATTTGAATTCCCCGGCTATAAGCTGAGGGCGTAATTTTTCCAACGTTTTTGGGCCAATCCCTTTCACGTTCAGGAGATCTTCTACGGTTGAGAAAGCACCGTGTTTTTCACGGTAGCTGACAATCGCTTCGGCTTTCGCAGGGCCTATGCCTTTTAAGCGTTGCGACAACACGGCTCGGCTGGCGGCATTGATATTGACTAAGTTTATCGCTGCTGTGTCACTGGGCGTGGCCGCAGGTTGGCCTGTATTTGAGGGTTTTTGTGCAAGTACCGCATCAGGTGTGCAGGTAAGGAGAAAAAAAACGATTAGCGTCGTTACAACATCTGACGAAAAAATAGGAAATGAGTGCTTAAGCCATTGCGGCTTTAACGTGGGGCTGGGTAGGAAAATTCTCACGGCAAACGTCCTTGTTTGATCGGTTAAATTGATTGTAAAAGCCGCTGTCCATCGGCTGAAGTTACAGTTTGCGAAAAGTTGTCACTGTTTGCAAGTGCTAGTTTGGAAAGTGTTTCCCTCTGTGAACGCGAATTGAGCCTTACTTACGTGGCGGCATTAGTTAAATTCGGAATCGATTTAACGGGCTGGCGCACTTGATATAAAACCAACAGCATCGCCCATTGCACACCAAAAATTAACGAGGCAAACCACAGGTGCAACGGTTGGGCAAAGATGGGTAAATGCAGGCGATCCATGGACATACCCATCACCACCGTTGCACCAATCAAGAACCCTAAGCCGATGGTGAGATTTCGCAGTAAACCGTTCTGCGTTCGGCCCAACAAATCAAAAATTAACCAGCCATTGAACAACGTTAAGGGTAAAGCTAACCATTTATGCACCGAGAAAACCATGGGCAAATTATCAATCCATAGATGACGATTTTCGTTGTTACTTTGCTTGGCGATTAAGTCAATACCTTCTCGTACTTGCGTGCCAATCACCAACTGCAATAAACCCAACAAGGTGGCGGCGATAAGAACTGGGAAAACCCAGGCAGGTAACTTTAATAATTCTTGATGGGTGTCGCGTTGCACGGTTGCGCGAAGCAATGACCAAATCAATAAGCCCACGATGACCTGCGCTAACAACATATGCACCGTAATCATGCCAGGATTTAAATTACTGGCCACCACACGAGAGCCTAGCCAGCCTTGCACCCCAACTAATACAAAACCTGCGAACGATAGCCAAAACACCATGGGGTTCATGCGTCGGTACGGTATGGAGAACAACAAGGTTAAAAAAATAGTGAACCCCGTAAACACACCCAACAAACGATTTAAGTATTCCGTCCAAGTCTTGCGAACATTGAAGGTGGTGTCGGCGTAACCTCGATCGGCATAGATTGCTTGATAGTCGGCGGGTAGCTGAGATTCTGCGGTGGGCGGCACCCACTGATCGAAGCATTTGGGCCAATCGGGGCATCCCATACCTGCCCCAGTGGCTCGTACAATGCCGCCGACCAAAATGAGTGCGTAGATGGTGACCACCGTGGCAGTTGCCATCCACAAAAATCGTCTGCGATGACTGAGACTGACAGAACCGACCGAGCCCCCAGCGTGCGCGACAGGGTGTGCGCCTGCATCATTGGGGAGTGAGCGATTTGTCGGGGTGCTTGAGATTTCGGCCATAGGAGAATGATAACGCGACAGGTTGCCCGGTTTGGTACGTTCAGGCACAGGCACCGGTTCGTTCTAAGACATGCGTGCTGAACTTAATCTGTTAGGTACCGACCAATAGACCAGTAATTAAAAACGCAAACCTCATAAAAACCAACGAATGACACATTTCACGTTCCCAAAGCGCCAAGATCGAGCCAAACTGAGCGCAACCAGCCCAATCGCTCACTTCGCCATTGCTCTGACAGCTCTGATGGCCTTTTTGACGCTTTCCACCTCACAAGCCGCCACCACTGAGAGCGCGGCGGTTGCCGCTGCCATGGTGGGGCCAAAATTGGTCGAACCGGGCACCGGTGGCTTCCCCGATCCCAACTTTTTGCACTGGAAAGAACGCTCGTTCGTCGGCAATACGCAGTACGAAGTGGTTGATGCTGGCCAAACAAAAGTGTTGAAAGGGTCTGCCGATGGCACGGCTTCTGTTTTATATAGAGAACATTCAGTGCCGGTGGCAAAAACGCCCTGGGTGAATTGGTCATGGCGAGTCGATAATACGCTGGGGCCGATTAATGAACAGAGCCAAGCGGGCGATGATTTTCCGGCCCGATTGTATGTGGTGGTTCGAACAGGTTTTTTGCCATGGGAATCGGTGGCTGTAAATTACGTATGGTCATCTAACACGAGTATCGATACCAGTTGGGTCAGCCCATTCACAGAAAAATCGGTGATGGTGGCGGTTGAATCCGGTGAGAACAGCTTAGGTCAATGGCAACATGAACGGCGAAATGTGGTGGAAGACTTTAAAGAGTTTTTCGATATGGACATCGATCAGATCGATGGCTACGCCGTTATGGTGGACGCAGACAATTCTGGAAAGATGGCAACCGCCTACTTTGGCAACATCCAGTTCACGACGGACTGATCCGCTGTATCATCGCGCCATATGATTGGCCGTTCCAGCGAAAGCAGAATGCTTCGTGCGCTCAAGCGCATGCCCGCCCTAAGTGGTATCGAATCTGATCGCTGGGATCAGCTCGCCCCGTTTATTTCGTTCATGGAACTTAAGCCGGCTGAAATTCTATTTCACGCTGGCTCTCTCGGGCTTGAGTTGTATTTCGTTATCGATGGCGAAATAGAACTCTTTATCGATTCTTCCAACACGCAAGAAGAGCCCTTCTATTTGCATTCACGCTGTAAAGGCGAAACCGTGGGTGACTTTGCGGTGCTCAATGGCGGGAATCATTTAGTCACCGCCGCTGCCAAAAAAACCTCTCATGTGGCTGTGTTCCCGCGTGAAGCGTTTGAACTGCTCTCAGACATCCACCCCACGTTAATCGAAGTGGTATACGACACGGCAGCGGATTTATCACACCGAGTGATGGTTGCGCACATCTACTTAAGCTTATTCGGTCAGATGTCCACCCAAGCCATGAATGAGTTACTGGACGCGACAGAAATTCGGCATCACCGCAATGGGGATGTGTTGTTCAAGCAAGGGGATGACCCCGATGGGCTGCATGTGGTGGTCTCCGGTCGATTGCATGTTGAAATCTGTCGCCCAGATGGCAGTCAAGTATTCCATGGGGAAATTTTCGCACCTGAACCTGTCGGTGAATTAGCGATGCTCGCCGATGGACTGCGTTCCGCCACGGTGACAGCGGCCAGAGAATCCACGGTGGCGTTTTTAGACCACGAATCGTTTGTGAAATTAATTGCTGAACGGGCCGATCGTCTGCTGTCGTTGGCACGTGTGATCGTGAAACGCCACAACACGATGGATGCCCAACGCCGGCGCTCACGCGACAGAACGTTTGTGATTGTGCCGTTGGATGCGCGCTTGCCGATGCGACGCTTTAGCCAACAGCTCAAACGAGAATTGCGTGAGCACGCCACCCCGATGGTGCTCGACTCTCGATCTTTTGACAAAATGTACGGGCGAAAAGAGGCTGCGCAAACTCGGGTTGGCGATAAGTTTAATTCCAGCATCAGCAACTGGCTGGAAGATAAAGAGAATAGCTTTGGTGGCGTGGTCTACATCGCCGATCCCACTTGGACGCCATGGACAAGACGTTGCCTGCACCGTGCGGATCGAGTGTTATTTATAGGGGACGCCAGTCAAACCGGCAAACTGGGCGGCTCGGGGGATCCGTCTCTGCGCCCCATTGAACAAGATGTGGAGGTACTGTTTTCCAACCCACATACGCGACCACTGCGAGAACTCGTTTTGTTGCACCCGGTGGACACGAAGCAGCCAGAGCGCACCATTCGTTGGTTGAATGCACGTGACGTGGATGCGTTCCATCACATTCGATTAGACGACAAAGCTCACATGGCGCGTTTAGCAAGACGCTTGATGGGACGCTCTCGCGGCATTGTATTCAGCGGTGGTGGTGCACGTGGCTACGCACATTTGGGTGTACATAAATACATTCAAGAAAAAAACATACCCATCGATTACATCGGAGGTTCGAGCATGGGTGGTTTATTGGGCGCGTCCATGGCGATGGGCAGCTCCGCGGATGACATCTATGAGTTATCCAGTCATTTTGCCAACAAAAAGGCCCTATTTGATTACACCCTGCCGTTAGCGTCGCTACTGAAATCAAAAAAATTATCTACCTTCTGTGAAACGGTTTATCAAGACGATCGCATCGAAGATTTATGGATACCCTTTTTCTGTGTCTCATCAAACTTATCCGATGGTCAGGAAGTGATTCACGATCGCGGCTTATTGTGGCTTGCGATACGCACAACGATCTCATTACCAGGCATTTTCACCCCTGTACCCACCGATGATGGGCAGCTGTTAACCGATGGGGCGGTGCTCAATACCTTCCCGGTGGACATCATGCGCCGGCGTTTAGGTTGGCAGGGTGAGTTGATTGGTGTGAACGTGAGCCAAATCAATGAAATTCGGCACGACTACGATTACGGCACCACCTTATCGGGTTGGAGTGTGCTTTGGTCACGCATCTATCCGTTTCGGCCGGCACGACGTGTGCCGCGCTTGGTGGAAACCTTATTACGCGCCACCGACATCAAGGGTATTGATCGTTTGCAGGAAGTAAAACGGCGCTTGGACTTATTGATTGAACCCGATGTCAGCGAGATATCGCTGCTGGATTTTAAGTCTTACGAAAAAATCGCCGCCATTGGTTATGATGCTGCCCGTGAGGCGTTTGAATCACACGCATCTGAATTTTCATCTGATGAACACGAATCGGTTATGGAGTCTGCGCTTAAAACCGAATCTGTAACCCGCTGATCAAATATGCGAAGCATGGCTTCCGCTCTTAAGGTATTAGCGTTCAGTTTCTCAGCCGTATCCAGCTCCAATTCTCGACGGATGTCTTGCCGCCGACGGGCTGCATCGCGGTAGCTCAGTAGCGTGGTTAAGTCTCGCTCATCCCCCATCTGCGCTTTCTTTCCGAACAGAATGCTGTAGTTGCAGCGCTTGATTCGCCCGCAATCGACTGACTTTGCCAGTTTGCTATCGTCTAATAAGGTATTCAAACCACGTTGCACAAATTGATCGTTATTGGCGTTTTTATCAAAAAATAAGTCAATCAAGATTTCACGTTGGCCTGCATTCAAATCATATTCCCAAGCAAGAAGCGCAAGATTTTGGGTGGCGTATAGATCCAAATAACCGGTCACCATTTCAATGAGTGACAGACCCGCTTTCAATCGAACCATGCTGACATGATGCGGCCGTGCTTTGTATTTTCGTGGATCAATTTGGCTTTCTTTGAGTTCGCGCAGCAACCGCTCTAACAAGGGATCGATGATTTGCCCACGACGGTTTTGTATCCAATGGATGCGTGCGGCGCTGTGGCGCCAGAACGAAGGCATGGTGTCAGGATCTCGTAAGCCCTCTTCCATAGACACCACCGTATCGATAAGTTTTATCACGATGCCGGACAAGGTGTAGGGCACATCCTCTTCCGTGGGCTTTAATTCCATGCGCTGAAAACGGCCCGTATCGTATTGCGTTTGCGGCATGAGCAGATGCGGATGTTCTAATGTTTTGCGCGCTTTACTGGCACCAGCTGTCATCACGGTAGAATCGGTGAGTTCAGACACCATGGCGGCCATTGGGCCACCGAATCGAAATTGCACACGACGCAATGAATGACCAAACCCAGTTACCCGCAATGAGCCATCTTCCACGATGTCGTGCAACAAGGCGAGTGAGATGATCATCGGTTCCAAGGCTCGGCCCAGCACTTTTTCTGACAAGGCGGCGATGCGAAAGGCGTGCGCTGTCATGGTGCCCAAGGTTTTGCGGCGCCCTTTCTCTAGCGTGCGCATCATTTCCAAACTGGCAAGATGCACGGTCTCTACACTGTTGGGTGCCTCGGAGGCCACAAAATATTCCATCACCGGTAAATTGATGTGAGTTTCGTGCACCGCCTTGCCACGACGACCGGACAAGCGCGATCGCTTAGACCCCACTTTCAGTGCATCGCGTACGGCAATTATTAAGGTGTTTCGAAGCGGTTCTCTTAGTGCATAGTGATCGACACCCGGTAAGCGAAAAGCGGCCAAAGTAAGATCGTAATCTCGTTGCAGAAACGGGCGTTCGGGGAAGGTTGATTCCACATCAACTCCCGCTTTCCGAACTTCTTCACGGCGCGTATTGTCGAGAAAATAAATGACTTGATCGCCTGCTGCGCGTGCGGTGAGTCGCAACCGGCTTGCCATCAGCGACGCGGTGGCATTAGCGATGGCGGCATTCGGTGGATCTGGTAAAGCGGTGCGCAGTGCAACCGCTTCTTCAAATCGCGTCACGTAGTCATTCAGTTGTCGAACCATGGAGGCGACGTTGTCGCCAAACCAACTGAAGATGTAGGTGTCGTCAACGATTTCATAATCTCTTGCGGCTAAGGCGCTGTATCGATGCGCTTTGCCTAGGGTTTCTTGCAGCATGGTGGCGACGATCAAATCATGGGAAATGGCCGGCACGCCCTTTCCGTGATCTCCATATAAACGCACGCCCAACATGATGTTCGCTGCCAATACGGAAACATGAATCGTGGTTTCTAACTTAGGCAAACGGTTAGTGTTGATGGAGCAGTCTTTGCCCAGCTCCAACACATTTATTGCATCAACATCGAGCGATTCGGGGTCGATGTCTTCGTCAGGGAATAATTCGGCAGCGAGCATATCGCGCCCGCGCATGGTGTGGAAAAATGAAGCGGGTAGACTGGAGAGTGGGACGTACTGTTCGACTTCTTGGGAAAGCCATGCGCGCGAAACCCCGCCAACGATGGCTCGCTGCGAATCACATGTGCCCGCCAATAGACCATACGCTCGAACGAGCTTTACAAGGTCTGTGAGTGGGTAGGCACGCGCCACGTCCGGTGTATCCCGTGAATCAGTAAGTAGAAGCATAGCAACGCTTGAGCGAAATGAAACCACCGCAAACGTAAAGTCTCATTACAGATTCAGCACGGGAGGATTTTTACCGATGTTTTTAGAGTGGGCAAAACACACGACTGCATCACACGACGTCGGTTTTTTCCTTAAAATCGCACAAATCTTCAATGCGGCAACTGGCGCATTTTGGCTTTCGCGCCACGCACACATAACGGCCGTGAAGAATAAGCCAGTGATGGGCGTCTAGCAGAAATTCTTTGGGCACATGCCGCAGCAATTTTTTTTCAACTTCCACCACATCTTTGCCCGGTGCGATTCGCGTACGATTTGAGACACGGAAAATATGCGTATCCACCGCCATCGCCACTTGCCGAAACGCGGTGTTCAAAACCACATTCGCAGTTTTGCGCCCCACCCCAGGCAAGGCTTCTAACGCCTCTCGCGTATCGGGCACCACGCTGTCGTGCTCATCGACCAGTATCTGACAGGTTTTCATCACGTTCTTCGCTTTGGTGTTAAACAAGCCAATGGTTCGAATGGCGTCGCGCACTTTGGGTTCACCCAGTTTCAATATCGCTTTTGGAGTATTGGCTTTCGGGAACAGCTTGGCGGTGGCCAAATTCACGCTCACATCCGTGGCCTGGGCGGACAGTAACACCGCGATAAGTAATTCAAATGGGCTGGAATAATTCAGCTCTGTCTGAGGGTTTGGGTTCTCGGCGCGCAGGCGCTCAAAGATTTCTTGCCGTTTGTCCGCATTCATAAGAGTGCAAGCTATCATATCGAGCAGGCCCATTTTGGAGCGGTGCGCAATAGCTTGCACCGATGTGGATCGGATGTGCGGACGAATAAATGTCTCTGACCACGAAGGGGTTCAAGCCTTGATGGCCATGCTGGGCATGCCATTGTTTCCGGCCGTTCGTGCCGGGCAGCCAAAATGGAATGTCTCGCCCACAGCTATTTTGAATGCCGTGGTGTCAGAAGCGATGGACGAACGAGCCGCACTTTCCGATACCCCCCTGCGTTGGGGCATTGCAGCGCCTTGGTCAGAACCGGGTAAAACGGTTCGCCCATTAATTAATGCGCGCAGTGAAACCTTGTTTTCAAAACCGACGTTTCGAGACTTGGCCAAACAACATCGCGCCATCGTGCCAGTGAGCGGTTTTTATGAATGGGAACGCGTGGGAGACGAGCGCATCCCTTATTTCGTGCAAGTGCAAGCCTTGCCTGCGATGTTATTGGCGGCGGTGTTTGAACCTGTAACCGATGCGGACATTCAAAAGGAACAACGAACCGCTTCTGCCAGTCCACAAATGGGATTCTCGTTTGACGACCCCAACCAGGAGGCGTCAGCAAATACGCCAGCGGCAACGCCGGCACCGCCGCTTCATACCGGTAATTTCGCGATAGTCACCACCGAAGCCATAGGCCCCATGGCGCAAGTTCACCACCGCACCCCCGTGATGTTGAACATCGCACAAGCCAAGCGATGGCTGGCCACCGACGATACGCAAGAGATTCAAGCGATGATGCAGCCCGAGTCCGTCATGGAAGTGTCGCTTCGACGAGTGAGTCGAGCGGTAAATTCAACGCGCAATGATGGGCCTGAATGCCTCGCCGACGCCGAGACAGAATCAGACTAACCGCCGAACCCTATCTAATACGATGAATTCGGCGTGCTGTCCGGATACACGTCTCCTGCGACTTCATCGGGATCCACCCCGTGTGTGAGTAACGCCTCACGCACCAGGTTGATGTGTTCCAGGGTGGAGTCCACCCGGCCCGCGAAATCAAATTCGTTCACTTCAATGGCTTGTGGCATGTAGGTGAACGCAACTTTCAGGGCTTGTAGTTCCGCTTCGGTCATGGCACTAGTAACCTCGTAACTGCCCGACCAAAACGCCTTGAATACTCACTCGATGGGTGTTGTATTGCATGGGTTTCATGTAGGGGTTTTCTGGAATAAGTTCGAGCGTTCCGGCGACTTTTCGGCCCAAGCGCTTCAATGTGGCTTCTTGGCCATCGATTAACGCCACCACAATATCGCCCACGTTGGCGTTACTCTGTTTTCGCAAGATCACCGTGTCCCCATCTAAAATCCCTGCACTAACCATGGAGTCCCCGGTCACGATGAGCGAATAGCGATCCGCTCCTGAGACAAACGCGCCCACATCAAAGGTTTCTTCATTGGCAATGGCTTCAATCGGTAATCCTGCGGCTATGCGCCCAAGCATGGGTAGGGAATTTTCACCATTGGAATCATCTTCGCCCGGAATCAGCTGAGCGCTGCGAATGTTTTCACCGCGAACTTGACGAAACAGCTTCACCGGATCGGGCATGGGTAAACCCACCACACGTAAGCCGCGCCAACCTCTACCAGCACGTTTTAAGCGGCCCTTATCAATGAGCGATTGCACATACCGATGCACAGTGCCTTTTGACTTCAGCTTGAGGGCTTCGGCCAGCTCTGCGATGGTGGGCGAGATGCCCTTGGACAATATGTATTCTTCCACCGCCATTAAAACGCGGGTTTCCAACTGCGTGAGTGGGACGTCGGTCGCTGCTTCGGATGCCATGTCGCTTTGTCTCCTTGGCGTTTGTTCGAGTGAAGAGTTGTTCACTATTTGAGCATAGAGAACCATTAGGGAAAATTCAAGATTGATATACTCCGCGCCAATGAGGTGTTCATGAAGCGACCGGCTGATTACAATTCGAAGCACGAGCAATTCGCGGATCAGTTGGATGCGTGGAGAAGTTCTGCGGTGCTCAGTCACCCGCTGCACGGTGACTTGGCTCTGCGCGTTGTAGCTTTGCCAGAGGATGCGCGGTGGCAACCTTGCCCCATTCCAAACACTGAAGTGCGCTTATTGGAATACCGCGGCGGTAGCAACCCTCGCTTTACCGCGCTGCTGCGTCAAACGCAAAACATCGACGCCTGCGATTTGGGGTACTGGCGCCGCTTGGAAGTGATGGTGTTGGGCGGCGCGCTAGACTTAACCGATTCGGTTGCCGATGGGGGCAACTATGTGCGCTTGCCCGCCCTAGAACACCCGCTGCAATTCATTCCAGGGAAGCCGTTTTGGCCACTGCAAGGCCACTTATATGTGGCATTTTCCGGCGGTAATTACCTAAAAGACGATGATGAACGTCGATCCATCGCGACCGATGTGCCCGATGCATGGCTGCCAGGGCCCACAAACGGGATTGAAGTGCTGCCACTGCACGTTCATGGTTCGGCCAACGTGATGCTATTACGCTGGACACAAACCGCCTCATTCCAACCGCAACTCGATCCAAAAGGTGAAGAAATATTAGTGCTCAGTGGTGCCTTAGCCGATGAACGCGGACGCTATGAAGCCGGCACATGGGTAAGAAATCCAGAAGTCAGCTGGCAACATTGGTCAGGTGCGAAGGGTACGGTCGTGTTTTATAAAACAGGTCATTTTAACGCGGACGACAATACCGACACGGCAACTGACTAGAATGCCATTTTCCCCAAGCCAAACCGCACAGTGGTTAAAAACTCACGCACTTGAACTGGGTTTTGATGATTGCCGGATCACCGATACCGATTTGGCTGAACACGAAACTCACCTGTTAAATTGGTTGGACAAAGGCTTTCACGGCAGCATGAATTACATGCAACGACACGGCGTAACGCGCAGCCGACCAGAGGCACTGGTACCCGGTACCTTGCGCATCGTGTCAGTTAGATTAACTTACTATCCCAATCATGCAACGGATGCCGACACGGTATTGAATGACCCGAAGCTTGGCTACGTATCGCGTTATGCCTTGGGGCGCGACTATCATAAATTAATGCGGCAACGCCTACAGAAACTAGCCAACGCATTAGAAGAACGTATTGGCGAATTTGGTTATCGTGCATTTACGGATAGTGCACCGGTTTTAGAAAAAGCGATTGCTGAGAAAGCGGGTTTAGGTTGGATTGGCAAACACAGTAATTTACTGAACGAAACATCCGGCTCTTGGTTTTTTCTTGGTGAGCTGTACACCAATTTAGATTTACCCGTCGACCCGCCTAAACAGATGTCACATTGCGGTACCTGCACAGCGTGTATTGATGCCTGCCCCACCCAAGCGATCGTTGGGCCACAACAAGTGGATGCGCGCCGTTGCATCTCGTATTTAACGATTGAAAACGATGGCCCCATACCAACAGAATTTCGGGAGGCGATGGGCAATCGAATTTACGGCTGTGACGATTGCCAGTTGGTGTGCCCATTTAATAAATTCGGTTCCGCTACAAAAGAAGCCGATTTTGAAGCTCGGCACGAGCTGGATAACACCCAGCTCGTGACATTGTTTCAATGGAGCGAACAAGACTTTAATACCCGTCTTCAAGGTTCGGCCATCCGTCGCATCGGACACCGCAATTGGCTTCGAAACATTGCCGTGGCCTTAGGCAATGCCCCGTCCACCGATGATGTAATTCACGCTTTAAAAACTCGTGAACACACCGATGATGCGTTATTGCGTGAACATGTACAGTGGGCCCTTTCGCAGCATAGTTGAACATCACCACATACGCACTTCGATGCATTGCGCCAAGCGTTACGTCGACACGTCGATGCTTTACACACGCGCCTTCTTCACGAATGATTTAACGTAGCCGATTGTTGTTCAAAGACAAGTGCCAGAGTTTCCAATAAGCTGGTGGATCGCCATTGTGGCAAAAGGCTGTGTAAACGTTCACCATCCACCGCATGGGGTACAAAAAATAGATAACGCAAGTCATGCACGGCTTTCATTTTGGGTTGAATCAAACCGATAAGCTTCAGCACAAACCAAGGCATGGACGTGCGCTTTAATGTGATACCCAGCGTTGACTCTACGGCACGATGCAGTTCATCGCCCGTGACTGAAAATCCCGGCACACCGATGTCTTCATAAGGATGCAATTGGCTGCGAATTTCAGCCACTTGCGCCATCACACTGGCCACATCCGGTAAATACACCCAAGCACAGGCTGCATCACTAGCACCGGGGTACATAAACTTTCCGCGAGTTAGCTCTTTACACATATAGGTTTCAAACCAATTGCCCGTATCTCGGCCATCAATGTAACCGCCGGCTCGAATCAACAAAGTTTGCACACCCTGCTGCTTTGCGGCTAGTTGCAAGTTGCGCTCAAGCTCGGCTCTTAATGCACCGTGCTGACAACTGGGTGCATGTGGGGTAGCCGGTGTTAACAGGGGCGGCATGGTCTCCCCATAGGGGTATACATTACCAGGCATAATAATGGTTGCGTTTACGGTTTTCGCCACATCGATGAGCGTTTGTGTGGCCTTAGGTAACTCAGTCGCCCAATGTTCGTAGGATGGGTTGGCCGCATGCACGATCACCTCACACCCCTGCGCCGCTTTTACAAACGAGTCGAAATCACACACATCCCCCAGCCATTCATTAATCTGCGTGTTAGACACGGCATGCGTTTGTGCATGCTCAGCTATCGCGTCACCCGTTGTTACATCGTCAAATTTTGCTTCACGGGTCGCAGATGAGGTTCTTACCAGAGTGTTGATGTTCCAGCCGCGGTTGGAGAAAGCAGTGATAGCGGCTTGGCCTAAGCGCCCTTTCGCGCCGGTGATGAGTACGGTCTTAGTCATGATGTTTTCAGTCCTGTGGTTGACGTTTTCGTGTTGACAGGAACAGTATCGCCATTCATTATTGAATTATGAAGAGCGCTTATTGCAATCTAGCTTTTCATTTTTGAATAGATCAAACGACAGCTGGTTGCTTAGGGATAGGTTAGAAGCCCCGCTACGAAGGCTTTCTGCTGGGCTATACACAACGAGTTAACGTCGATCACCTGAGTTTTGGAGCCGTTTTATGACAGCGAAAGCAGCCGGTAAAACACCCCGTGTGGACTGGAGCTGGTTGGAGGCCTTTCAATCGGTGGCTGAGCACGGGTCCCTTTCGGCTGCCGCTCGCGCCAGTGGTTTAAGCCAACCCACCTTAAGCCGACATATCTCGGCGCTGGAGCAAACCTTGGGCGTTACCCTGTTTGATCGAACCTCTCAAGGGTTGGTGCTCGCTCCTGCTGGACTGGGATTGGTGGAACACGCCAATACGATGCTGAGCGCGGCCAATCGCTTTGCCTTGCATGCAGAAGGGCAAACACAGGCGATTGAAGGCAGCGTTCGAATCACAGCCAGTGATGTGGTGTCGGCGTATTTGTTGCCAACGCTGGTGGCGAAGATGCAAACAGAAGAACCGCGCATACAAGTTGAAATTGTGTCCTCAGATCGAACGGGCAACTTGTTGCAACGCGAAGCCGACATCGCCCTACGCATGTATCAACCCACACAACAAGATGTGATTGCGAAAAAGCTGGGCACCTTAAATATTGGCTTATTCGCCAGCAAGGAATACATCGCAAAACACGGTGAGCCAGATACGCTCAATGACTTCTCTGCACACAGACTCGTTGGTTACGACACCAATCATCAAATGATTGAAGGGTATCAACACGCTGGAATACGACTGACACAAAATGACTTTAACGTTCGTTGTGACAATCAAATCGTGACTTGGGAATTGTGCAAAGCCGGTTGCGGCATTGGCGTAATGCAACTGTGCGTGGGTCAGGCTTGTGATGAGGTATGTGCGTTGTTGCAAGGGCAAACTGTTGCCACATTGCCCGTTTGGTTAACGGCACATGCCGAGCTTCGAACCAGCGCTCGGATTTCACGGGTGTACGAATTTATCAGTGAACATTTTGTGGTGGATTCACGTGATTGAGTGTTTATCTTACGCCGATGTAGCTTCTTCTTGGATATCTTCAAGCGCAAGCTGTTCGAGCAATTGTGTAAAGCCTGCCTGACCTTGCGCGCCTTGAATTAAATGCCGTCGATTCACGACCGTGGCAGGCACACCTTGAATGCCTTGCCGGTTCCAGAAGTGCTGTATTTCTCGCACATCGTTGGCGAATCGCTGATCGGCTAATACAGCCAGCGCGTCTTCTTTGTTTAAACCCACTCGCTCAGCAGCTTCTGCCAAGACGTTAATGTCGCCCACATTTTTTTGATGTGTGAAGTGCGTTTCGAACAGTTCCATTTTTAACTCGTGTTGGCGACCTTGTTGCTCCGCCCAATGCAATAATTGATGGGCAAGGAACGTGTTCGCCATGCGCATGTTGTCGTCAAAGTTAAAGGTAAACCCCAGCTCTTCACCCAATTGTGTCATTTGGGCGCGACTGCGTTCGCTGTCTTCTGCGCTGGTGCCGTATTTTTCCACAATGTGTTCACGAAAATTTTGGCCACCTGGCGGCATTTGAGGATTCAATTCAAACGGATGCCAGGTAATGAATGCCTTTGTGCCAGTGGCCGCTAACGCATTTTCCAATTGTTTATAGCCAATGATGCACCACGGACACATGACGTCGGAAACGATATCGATTCGAAGCGGCTCAGCCATTGACTCATTCATACCCATTACCCTTAGAAATTCATTGCCTATTACCCTGCACCGATCGCACTGGCTACGGCACGGCCACGGCGCGGCTACAGTTTTTATTGTCTATCGCTGGGTTCTTTTCGATCACACTTAAGGCAGTTCAGTGTTTGCCCAATCGTGGCTGCCCGACCCGCTTCCGTTGTCACCCATTCACGCAACGTCCTCGGTGGATTATGCCTGACATGTTGATTGTGTAAACATGAAAGCTCGGCAACCCAGTCACCGAGCTCGTCATTGTGGAATCCAACGATGGTTTGTTTCACACAGTTCCTCCGCTTAAAACGGCAATGGGTATCGAATTAAGCGGACTTAGCGGATGCGAAAAAAGCGTATGCGGTTAACGCGATAAAAAAAACTAATGCAGGGATTAGTATTAAATCCAACCAACCCACCCATGCCGCTAGCCCCATCGCTCCCAGCAAAGAAACCGCTAAGGGCGTAAAACAACATAACGCGGAAACCAGTGTGCCGACGATGCCGGTTGTCATCAGTTGCTTTCTCATTGATCCTTAAACATCACGCAAAGCGAGGATTATTTCCCCATACAGTTTGCATAATACGTCACTGTCGCGGCCCAATCAGAAAAAACACCCTGCACGCCCACATCGGTGGCCAGCACATCCAATACCTCGTAAACATCCCCATCGTTATTAATCACATCGTCTACGCTCTGGTAATACCAACCACCACCGTCAACCAAAGGCCCCGATCGTTCAAGCGTCCAGGTGATAACAGCTAAGTCTTCTTCAATGGCATGTTCCGCATAAGCGGACGGGACAATTTCACCCGCTTCTGATGTGGTTAGTAATGCCCACATGGGGGGTGCAACGATGTTAATACCCATCGCCTTGATCTCTTGCATGGACGGTTCCCAACTCTCTTCTACTTGTGGGTCAAAACCGGGTTCGGAATAACGGCCATCAAGATACACGGCCTGTTGACCGAATTCTGGTGCTTCATCGATCCAATATTTCACATCATCAATATTAAACGACTGCAGCCATACCTTATCACTGGGCACATCGGCCGCTAGGTATTCATTGACCAGTTGCTGTGCATAGACTTCTTGCGTGTACTCGCCTTCATACGGCATGTCGACATCGGCTGATTTTAATTCCGGCGTCATACCCACGTCTAAGGCTTGGAATAATTCAATGCTTTGGGCGTGAGTCAGTAAGGTTCCCTGTTCAGTGTACAGGTCGGTTCTGAAGTCAGCGGTACCGTCTAAGTAAGCATCAACGCTAAATGCTGCTGGATTGGCTGCATCCATTTTCCCCTTCAAAGAAAGGAATTCATCAACCGTAATATCGGAGGTGCAACATTTTGCGGTGGCCGGTTGCAGTATTTCCCCGGTATTGACATCAATTTCAGCTGGCTTAAACGGCGCAGAGCACTTAGCCGCAAGTTCAGGGACTTGAAGTATGTTGGTGGTGGTGTGTAAATCGCATTGGGAATGACGACACACCAATTCGCGATCTTTGGTGAAGGTGACATCACACTCTAGAATGCCGGCACCCATTTTAGCCGCCGCTGTATAAGATTCTTTCGTGTGTTCTGGAAACTGCAGGGGTGCGCCGCGATGCCCAATAGAAAATTCTGTTTTGGTCGTAGGCATGCCTTCACACGCTTGCAACGCCTGCTTAAGTTCCCCTTCATCCATTGATTCAATAAGGTAAAACGGCCTGGGGCCCAACTGAACATCGGCAATGGCATTGACACTGACTGCGACAAAACACCCTGCGACAATGACGGTGAATCGTTGAATACGCATAATTCCATTCCCATTGTGAGCGAAATAGCCTTCGCCAAAGGTAACAGAACTATATTACAGAACCCCGAACGCTCCTATTGCCATCTCCTCATTGAACAGCAATGTTTCAGCGAGTAAGACTCATACGTTACATTAAGTTTTTTTGCATCATGCGGGCAGACCCATGCTCATCGCCCAGGGCATAATCTTTAAACCCGTACTTTTCATAAGCGCTTCGTGCGCTGTCGTTGCCGTCCAATACTTCCAGTGTCACTTTGCAACACCGTCGTTGTAAGGCTTCTTGCTCAACAAACGCCAACAACGATTGGCTGGCGCCCTTCCTGCGCGCCTGCGGTAAAACCATGAGGTCGTGGATGTTAATGAGCGGACGACAAGCAAACGTTGAGAACCCTTGAAAACAATTGGCGAGACCGACGGGTATATTGCCGTCGTACGCTAAGACAGAAAAAGCCCCTGGGAATTCTTTCAGCGCAGCGGTTAAGTTATCTTTCGAGAAGGTGGGTAGCGGCTGACCTCCGCCCATGGGGTCTTCTGCATACGCATTCAGTAGCGTTACCACCGCAGCAGCGTGAGTGGCGTTGTCGTAGTCGGCTAAAATTACTTTCAATGACATGGGGAACCTATTAAACGTTTGATTATTTTTTTGCGGATTGATTGCGTGAGCGAAGCGTTGCCAATCGCTCACTGATTTTTTGTTCTAAGCCACGTTCGACGGGCTGATAAAACTGCACAGTGTTCAGCGTTTCTGGAAAATAGTTAGCGCCAGCGGCAAATCCGTCCACTTCATCGTGGGCGTATCGGTAACCATCGCCATGGCCCAGCTCTTTCATCAAGGCCGTGGGCGCGTTCCTTAATTCCATGGGAACAGGTTGTGTGCCGGTTTCCTTTACAAATTGCATCGCGTGTTTAAAGGCTGAGTAAACCGCGTTACTTTTTGGGGCACACGCCATAAACACCACCGCATGAGCTAACGCCAATTCCCCTTCTGGGCTGCCCAGGCGTTGCAAACTGTCCCAAGCGTAGCTGGCCAATTGCGCCGCTCGCGGGTCGGCGTTACCAATGTCCTCTGACGCAAACCGAAGCGTGCGACGGGCAATGTACAAAGGGTCACAGCCACCATCGAGCATGCGACACAGCCAATATAACGCAGCATCGGGATCTGAGCCGCGCATGGATTTATGCAGCGCAGAAATTTGATCGTAGAACTGATCACCGCCTTTATCAAATTGTCGAAAGCTGTCACGGGTGACTTCCTGCAATACCGCCTCATCGATTAGTTGAATGACTTCGCCATTGTCCTCAATGCGTTTGGCGCAATCGGCGGCCAATTCCAACAACACTAAGGCGTGGCGTGCATCACCATCGGCAATCGATGCTAAGGCATCGCGATGTTCATCGGACATGCGAATGCGTTGCAAACCCAAACCACGCACCTCATCTGCAATAGCAGTATCAATCACCGCACGCAGATCCGCAGCCTCCAAATGTTTAAGCACATACACTCGCACTCGAGATAATAAGGCGTTGTTCAATTCAAACGAGGGGTTCTCGGTGGTGGCGCCAACAAACACAATCGTACCGTCTTCCACATGGGGTAAAAACGCATCTTGCTGAGCTTTGTTAAATCGGTGCACCTCATCGACAAACAACACCGAACGTTTGCCAAACATCGCACGTTGATCCGCAGCTTCAGCGACGCACGCGCGAATGTCTTTAACACCGGCCAACACCGCCGACACACTCATAAACAACGCATCGCATTCGGCTGCGATCATTCTGGCGAGTGTGGTTTTCCCGGTGCCAGGCGGGCCCCAAAACACCATCGAATGCAGTCGATCATTTTCGATCGCTTGGCGCAGTGTGCTGTCGGGTCCAAACAAATGCGTTTGACCGGCAAATTCTGCTAACGATCGCGGCCGCATACGATCGGCCAACGGACGAAAACGCGCCGCATCTGCGTCCTCATGGGGTTGAGCCTTCGCGGTTGGCGATTCAGGATCGGTATCAAATAAGCTGGGTTGGGAATGTTGGTCGGTCATGGGAGCCACACAGGTTATGTGTTCCAGGATACCGCAGTTACCGCCCTTCTATCCGAACGGCGCTGGCCAGGCAGCGCGCGCTGCCTGCAGAAACGGCCCGATTCATCGCCGTGTTATTGGCCGTGCTACTGGCCGATGACATCCACACCATCGGGTACCGTGAAAACAAAGACCGAATCATCAATAGCCACATCCGGCTTCATATTAGAGAACACGATTTGCGTGGCTTGGCCAAAGTTATCGCGCAGCTCCATGGCCGCTAAACCCATCGCATCCAAACCCACAAACAAGGCTTCAAAGTCGGCACTTTCGGTTTTTGGAATCAATTCAAACCACTCGATGCCTTCGGCAGGCCCTAGCACTTTTACGGTGAATTCTTCTTCCAAAGGACGCGTGCCCATCAATATCACCAAAGGTGTGCCGCCAACTTTATCTTCCAAGGCATTCACGGTGACTTGCTCTAAGTCTTCATCGAACAGCCACAGCTTTTCACCGTCAGACACCAACCGTTGCTTGTTCGGCGTGTCGTATTGCCAGACAAACCGACCGGGGCGTTTGAGTTGAATCGTGCCAGTGGAAACTTGCAAGGGAGACGAGTCGGCGTCGTATAAGGTTTGTTCAAAACCGGCAACGAACGATCGCGTGTCTTTAACAAAAGCCTGCAACCGGCTTGTATCGTTGGCCGTTGCAACAGACGACACACACAAGGTGAGTACCGCGAAAATGTGCACAAGCAAGTGGCGAGACTGACGGGCATGTAAATTCATTTTTGGCTCCATACGCCGATACAGGCAAACCTTGGACCACTCAAACCGGTGGAGGTGCCAAGACTTCTCGCGTGCCATTGGATCCAACTGGGCTAATGACCCCCGCTGCTTCCATTTCTTCGATCATGGTGGCGGCTCGGTTGTAACCAATTTTCAAGCGCCGTTGCACGTAGGAGATGGACGCACGGCGGCTTTCAGTCACCACAGCCACAGCTTGATCGTACAACGCATCTTGTTCACCCGAGCCACCTTCAGCCCCGCCGCCGGATAAACCGGGAATGTGAACTTGTGATTCATTTAAGATTTCTTCGATGTAATTTGGCTCACCGGTTTTTTTAATGTGGGCAACCACATTGTGCACTTCATGATCGTCAACAAACGCCCCATGCACACGCATGGGTAATCCCGTGCCGGGAGGCAGATACAGCATGTCACCGTGGCCGAGCAGGCTCTCTGCCCCGCCCTGATCCAAAATGGTTCTCGAGTCAATTTTTTGTGACACTTGGAAAGCGATGCGTGTGGGTATATTGGCTTTGATTAAACCGGTAATAACATCAACAGAAGGTCGCTGTGTGGCAAGAATCAAATGAATGCCAGCGGCTCGCGCTTTCTGCGCAATGCGGGCAATCATCTCTTCGGCTTTCTTACCCACTTGCATCATCATGTCGGCGAATTCATCCACCACCACAACGATGAACGGCATGTGTTCTAAAGTTGGGGGCGCAGCCGTTGGGTCAAGACTTTTTTCAGCTTCGTACATCGGATCGACAATGGGGGTGCCGTTCGCTTCGGCTTCGGCCACCTTTTTGTTGAAGCCTGTGATGTTACGCACCTTGAGTTCAGCCATGAGCGCGTAGCGTCGCTCCATCTCACCCACACACCAACGTAATGCATTTGCCGCTTCACTCATGTCGGTAACCACCGGAGACAACAAATGCGGTATGCCGTCGTACACATTCAATTCCAACATTTTCGGGTCGATCAAAATCATGCGCACATCGTTCGGTGTGGCTTTGTACAACAAACTCAATAGCATGGCGTTAACGCCCACCGACTTACCTGAGCCAGTGGTACCAGCCACTAACAAGTGCGGCATTTTGCCTAAGTCCGCGGTGACCACCTGACCGCTGATGTCTTTGCCTAAGGCAAGCGTTAACACCGACTCTTTCGCCGCGTAAGCCGGCGCCTGAATCATTTCCGAGAGTTGCACAATCTCGCGCGAGTCATTCGGAATTTCAATACCGATGGTGGACTTACCCGGGATAACTTCCACCACACGCACACTCACAATCGATAAAGAGCGCGCAAGATCTTGCGATAAATTAGTGATTCGACTGGCCTTAATGCCCGGCGCAGGTTGCATTTCAAAGCGGGTGATCACAGGTCCTGGCTGCACGGCCACCACTTCCACCGTTATTCGAAACTCCGCCAACTTCTCTTCCAACAAGCGCGACAAGGTTTCTAATTCGCTTTCTGAAAACCCTTGGCTTTGCGGAGTCGGTGCATCCAACAATGACAGCGGAGGTAATTCCGAATCGGGCAAATCCAAAGTTAATTTGGTTTGACGAGCATCGGCTGATGGCACGCGCTCTTTGATGGCAATTTTCTTTTTACGTGGGGCCCCTGCACTTCCGGCTGAAGGCGTTTGCGTGTTAGCTGTTGCTGCAGCGGCGGACGAAGCTACTGGCGTTGCGGCACTATCCGCATTAGCGTTCGACGAGGTAGCACTTGTTGCATTAGCCTCAACGATCTGTCCATTAGCCGCCGACAAAGCGGCGGCCGCACTGGCTGCGGCATCGGCTGCGGCTTGAGCGGCAGCAGCATGCGCCTGTGCAATCGCTACAGGATCATTCGCATCCGATGCCGTTGCCTGCGGCGAAGCCGAGGTAGTGGCCGTGTCTGGCACGGTGCGCTGTTCCTCAATGGCGACTTTGGTGCGTTGCGCCAAGCTCAGCTCTTTAGTGCCATCGTTAGCACCCAGCCCATCGAGCAAAGCATCTTTCGCGGCTTCACGTTTTTTATCGCCGAACGGCAACAAGCCACGCATTTTTTTCATCGCTTTTTGCATCGGGCTTGGCGCGGTTTCAGCAGTCACCCGCACCAGTCCATCAGAGGCGGCGTCTAAATCCCCAGTTGGCCAATCAGAGAATTCGTCTAAATTTTTATCGAGCCGATCAAAGTCTTTGCTGCCCGGTGCCCCATTTTGGGCGCGACGCTCTTTCGCGTTCGCCAACGCTGCGGCTAAGGGGTTTTTCGGTGGGGCATCAACGATGTGTTCGTCATAGGCTTCCAGTTCAGCCACTTCCGCTTGCAAGCGTTGTTCGCGTGCCCGTCGCGCTTCTTTCACTTTCATCCGCTCCGATCGCTTGTCGCCAACGGTAGAAAAACCGTTGGCTACTTTATCGATGAAACCGACGATGCCTGCGCCCACCCATTCGATCACTCGAAGCCAGGACGTACCGAATGCCAAGGTTAATGAGGCGAAGAACAGAAACATCAAAAAGATGGTGGTTCCAAACGGACTTAAGAAACTGATCAAGCGCCACGCGGTGGAAGAACCTAAGATGCCACCGCCAAAACTGCCCTTCGGCAATGAGCCCTCAGGCACGGCAAAATGCAAATCCGCTAAGCCACTGGCGCTGAGCAACATAGCAACGATGCCAATAATGCGAAGAAACGCGAACGGCCGATAACCGGCAGGT
Source organism: uncultured Granulosicoccaceae bacterium (assembly GCA_937930305.1). Lineage (GTDB taxonomy): Bacteria > Pseudomonadota > Gammaproteobacteria > Granulosicoccales > Granulosicoccaceae > Granulosicoccus. Next base: position 35,898 of record CALGLE010000027.1, read on the forward strand.
AATTGTTTCGTTCGGTTATCGCGGAACAGCAGATAACCGGCCCCTAAACACAGAAACGGCACCAAGTACGCCATGTAACCAAACAGGAAGAAAGCGGCATCAGAGAAAATAGCGCCAGCTCGACCCATGCTGTTGTTGATGCTGCCGCCATTGCCGGTGTGCGTCCAACCGGGGTCGGCCTGATTGAAGCTAACTAAGGCCAGCAGTGCAACTAGGCCTAAGAAGAAAAACAGTAATCCTGTGGCTTCTCGCAAGCGCCGCGACATCTGCGTGATGGCGGCTTTTTGCTGCAGCAGATCCTCAGCACGCAGGCGGGAGTCATTTGCCGCGTGATTCGCGGCCGAGCGCGGGCTGGAGGCTTTTGCGCTGCGCACACGGCCTTTGGCCGACCGAGCCGTTGCTTTCTTTTTGGACGCAGCTTTCTTGCGCTTGGGCGCAGCCGTGCGTTTCTTGGTTGCTTGAGCCAATACGGGTCCTAAAATCGGGGTATTCGTCGACGCGCGATGCACGAGTGCACCGCCTAATAAAGTGTAGCTCAAGGCATAGCAACACGCCCGAAAAAGCACGCGGAACCTCTGCTTGCCGTAGACTTCCAATTCCAACATTAAATCAACTCGTTACACCCTCATGACCGATACACGCCATTGCCGATTGTTAATCCTGGGCTCCGGCCCTGCTGGCTACACCGCCGCCGTATACGCCGCCCGAGCAGCCCTTGACCCAGTTTTGGTCACCGGTGTGGAAGTGGGTGGTCAATTAACCACCACCACCGATGTGGACAACTGGCCGGCTGACGCCATGGGTGTGCAAGGCCCGGAATTAATGGAACGTTTCAAGGCGCACGCCGAACGTTTTGACACCGACATTATTAATGATCACATTAACGCCGTAGATTTCAGCAGCAAGCCACTAAAGCTTACCGGCGACAACGGTGCCTACACGGCCGATGCCGTCATCATTTCAACCGGTGCCAGTGCGCGTTACTTAGGCCTGCCTTCGGAAGAAGCTTATAAAGGGCGTGGCGTGTCGGCCTGCGCGACGTGTGATGGTTTCTTTTATAAAGGCAAAAAAGTGGCTGTGATTGGTGGCGGTAACACCGCGGTTGAAGAAGCGTTGTATCTGTCCAACATTTGCGATGAGGTCACGTTAATTCATCGGCGTGACGAACTGCGGGCAGAGAAAATTCTTCAAGCCAAACTGTTTGAAAAAGAGAAGAACGGCAACGTCACCATTTTGTGGAACAACAACTTAGTGGAAGTGCTGGGTGACAACGCCGGAGTGACAGGCATACGCATCCAGAGCACGGAAGATGACAGCACCCAAGATATTGATGTGTATGGGGTGTTTATCGCCATCGGCCACAAACCCAACACGGCTTTGTTTGAAGGCCAACTGAACATGACCGGTGGTTACATTGTGGTGAACAGCGGCCTGGATGGAAACGTTACGCAAACTTCAGTGCCAGGCGTGTTCGCTGCAGGAGATGTGATGGACCATGTCTACCGGCAGGCCATTACCAGTGCCGGGACCGGTTGCATGGCCGCCTTGGATGCTGAGAAGTACTTGGATGATCAAGCTTAAGCCAAGTCATTAAACCGCTATGAGCTTAACGCTTGAAATCAGAGGCAGTTTAGAGAACATACCGGCCGCGGATTGGAACGCGCTGAACACCGATGGCAACCCCTTTGTTCGATACGAGTTTTTGCATGGCTTAGAAGCGACCGGTTGCCTAGGAGCTGATAAGGGTTGGTACCCACAGTATTTTTTGTTGTGGTCGGAAACACCGGAGTCGGCGGATGTTGAAGACGACTTTGGCGAATTGGTGGGCGCTATGCCGGCCTATGTCAAAACACATTCCTATGGGGAATTCGTTTTTGATTGGGCCTGGGCCGAAGCCTATCAACGACACGGCGATGAGTATTACCCCAAGCTTGTTTGCGCTGTGCCATTCACACCCGCCACGGGCCCTCGTCTGCTCATTCGAGACGATCAGCCCTTTCAGGCGATGGCCGATGTGATGATCAATTCCGCTTGCCAATACGTGAATGATCAACAGTTCAGCAGCTTGCACTGGTTGTTCACCAGCCCAAAAGATTGTGTCGCGCTGTGCGGTGAAACCGAGCGCGATTTGTCGTCGGCGGAGGCGCCCGCGGAGGAAGGTGATCATGGCGACAGCGAATCCGCCGCCGGACCCACCCTGCTTCGACGCATGGACTGCCAATACCACTGGCATAACAACCACTACGAATCCTTTGAAGACTTTCTTGGCCGCTGCACCGCCAAACGCCGGAAAACCCTGCGCCGTGAACGCCGGTATGTGAGTGATGCCGGAATCACGTTGGAGAGACGCAGCGGCTCATCTTTATCGGACCAAGAGTGGGCCTGGGTCCACCAATTCTACGAGGCCACCTTCGAGGCCAAATGGGGCAATCCTTCGCTCACCGAAGATTTCTTCCGTTTGATGGGTTCAAGCTTCGGCGAATCCACCCTCATTGTGTTTGCCTACGACCCCAACGACAGCCGTCCAGCGCAGCCCGTGGCATGCTCCATCATGTTCCACGGCGGAAACTGTCTATATGGACGGTTCTGGGGCTGCCGTCGAGAACATCACTGTTTGCACTTCGAAGCCTGCTATTACCAAGGCATCGAGCATTGCATTGAGAACAATATCGCTCGTTTTGAGCCGGGCGCGCAGGGAGAGCACAAAATTACCCGTGGATTTGTGCCCACGTTAACAGAATCGGCACATTACATTGCTCATCCAGGATTCCGCGACGCGATCAGCAAATATCTCGCTGAAGAACAAAAGCATGTAAGAGAACGCTGCACAGGTCTTACGGATTTGTTACCTTTTAGGCAAGAGCCAATTACACTAGGCACCCATGCCCATTCCGTTCATAGCACCTGACGATGAGCACACCCCATTTCCTGATGTGGGTGCTGCGTTGCTTGAGCCTAACGGACTGCTCATGGCCGGCGGCTCACTCAGCAATAGACGACTGGTAGACGCCTATTGCTGCGGCGTCTTCCCCTGGTACGAGGAAGGGGAACCCATCTTATGGTGGTCGCCTGATCCTCGCTGTGTGCTAATCCCTGAAAAAATTAAGATCTCTCGCTCATTGGGGAAAACCCTTCGCAGCGGGCGTTATGAGGTAACAGAAAATTTAGCTTACCGCGAAGTCATGAAGCAATGCGGTGCACCCCGAGCTGGCAGCACCGGTACTTGGGTTACTGATGCGATGATCACCGCTTATTGCAAACTGAATTCGCTCGGCATTGCTAAGTCGCTTGAAGTGTGGGAAGGCCACCGCTTGGTGGGCGGTTTGTATGGCATTGAAATTGGTGACGTGTTTGTCGGTGAATCGATGTTCTCGCGTGAAAGCGATGCTTCTAAAACCGCATTGGTGCATCTTGCACAAACCGAGCGCTATCGCGTTATCGACTGCCAATTGGAAACACCACACTTAAGAAGTTTAGGTGCGGAGTCTGTCAGTCGTCGTGAGTACTTAAGCTTACTTAAAGAACACGGTCGTACACCCAGTGACTTATTGCCCGACGTGTTCGGCAGCAACGTGGGTTCAACAGCGACTCAAGCTCACTTCAGCGTTTGATCCATTCGCTGCATTAACCCGCAATCTGTTTTAGCGCTGCTTCAACAAGCTGAACGAATTTCCGTTATCGGGTGTTCGGGCGGTGGTAAGTCCACGCTGTCGCAACGCATCAGCGAACACCGCGATTTAGACTACGTTTCCATTGACCGTGATGTGCGTTGGTTGCCTGGTTGGATTGAACGAGACAAAAACGAACAACGACAAATATTATCTGAATTAGTGCAGCGTGAACGTTGGGTAATGGACGGCACCGGGGCATCGACCTTTGACATCCGTTTACCCAGAACAGACCTGGTGCTTTGGGTTCGAGTGCCTCGCCGCGTGGCACTACTTGGATTGGCGACTCGCGTGCTAAAAAATTATGGTAAAACCCGACCGGATATGGCCGCCGGCTGCGCTGAGATGTTGCCAGATAATGAGTTCTTAAATTACATTTGGAATTTCGAAAAACGCACAGCACCGAAAGTGATTGATGCTATCCATCGCTACGGCCCCGACATACCGGTTTGCGAGTTAAGATCGCGTCGACAGATAAACGAATTGATTAATCACATGATTAACGTATAGGTTTAGGCCATCTAAGCAACACGTCGAACCAGCCCAACTAAAGATCTCGATGATTCCAAACCTGCTATGCGAATACTCAACCATTAGCTCAAAAGAGTTGATGGAAAAGGTGATTCCACTCTACGACACTCAAGCCCCCATCGATTGCCTGTTTTGGGAACGTGGGGCAAATGACACCTATGTGGTGCGTTGTGCTGATGCGCGTTATTCCTTACGAATCTACCGACACGATAACTACCCGCGCGATGAAATAGATTTCGAAGTGGATGCGCTCAATTATCTTCACCAGGAAGGGTTTCCAGTGGCCTACCCGATCGGAAAAAAATCGGGTGGGTTTGTCACCGAGATCATGGCCCCAGAAGGGATTCGCTATGTATTG
>CALGLE010000028.1 GCA_937930305.1 uncultured Granulosicoccaceae bacterium
CGTTGCAATTGTCTGAACAAGATCGCCTGGCGTCACAATTGGCAACCGGTAGCTTGTGGTTTAACGCTGCCGCCTTTTTTGTCTTTGGCTTGTTGCTCGCGTTCACCCCTTGCGTCCTGCCGATGATTCCGATTTTGTCGAGCCTAATATTGGGTGGTGGCGAAAATCAAACCACGGGCCAAGCTTTTCGTCTTTCGCTTATATACGTACTGGGCATGGCCCTTACGTACACTTTAGTGGGTGTACTGGTTGGGCTGTCGGGATACAACATACAAGCCTGGTTTCAAGACCCCTTTATTCTCACCGCCTTTGCCGTATTGTTTGTGGTGCTCTCGCTTGCCATGTTTGGTGTGTACGAACTGCAGTTACCCGCCGGGCTACAAACCAAATTAATGTCGCTGAGCAACAAGCAAAGCGGCGGACGATCCGGCGGCGTATTTGTCATGGGCATCTTGTCAGCCCTAATCGTAGGCCCCTGTGTCACCGCTCCTTTAATGGGTGCGTTAATTTATATCGCTGACACTGGCGACGCCGCAGTGGGTGCTACCGCGTTGTTCTCACTCAGTATCGGCATGGGCACCCCTTTGCTACTGATCGGCACCTCAGCGGGTCGCTGGGTTCCAAAAGCCGGTGGTTGGATGAGCGCCGTCAAGGTCATTTTTGGTTTCATGATGCTGGCAATGGCCATTTGGATGCTGTCAAGATTTCTTGACCCCACCTACGTGGTGTTACTCAGTGCAGCATTAGCGTTAACAGCCGGTGTTTGGGCTGTGTTCGAATACTCGAAGAACAGTAACGCCATGGCACTTCGATCCTTAGGCACCGCAGCCGGCGTTGCCATGGGTCTTTATGGGGTGACTTTACTGATCAGCGCGTTGGCAGGTGCTCCCAGTTTGCTAAAACCCCTGCAAGCACTGAGCGTGGCGGGTGTGAATGGTCAAGGTTCAGCATCGCAAACTCAACACCTGAGCTTTGAACCCATTAAGTCACTCGACGATTTAAACGCCACCATCAAAACAGCGCGCGCCGAAGGCAAACCCGTCATGCTCGATTTCTATGCCGACTGGTGTGTCAGCTGCAAAGAGATGGAGGCTTTCACTTTCACGGATCCCAGCGTTCAGGCTCGACTGGAAAATGTGGAATTGATCCAAGCCGATGTCACGCTGAATGATGCAACCGATCAAGCCTTACTTAAGCATTTCGGACTGTTCGGCCCGCCTGCCATCATTTTCTATGACCCAACAGGCGCAGAAATCCGCAACGCACGTTTAGTGGGTTTTCTGGATGCCGAGGAATTTGGCAACCATCTGGACGCTGTGCTGCAATCATCAAGCAAGACTCAGGCGGCGACGGCGCACTGAATTGGGGCAAACTGTGCTTGTGCCTGAAACCTTGAGACCTGGCCAGCGTGCGTTCAAAACACCCTGTGCTCAGTGGGGATGATTATTGCTTTAACTACGTTACACTCTTGCACGATGCCTTTTTCGGTCCAATCCCCACCCCATCATGTCGCCAAACGCGTACGAACGTTACTCCACTGAGCACAGACGCCTCATTGCGCATGCTCAGCGTAAAAAAAATTGGAAACAATGGGGCCCCTATCTCGCTGAGAGAGCTTGGGGAACCGTGCGCGAAGACCACAGCCCCGATGGAAACGCCTGGGACCATTTCACGCACGATCAGTCGCGAAGCCGCGTTTATCGCTGGAATGAAGATGGCTTGCTCGGCTTCTGCGATCGAAATCAGTACCTGTGTTTCTCATTGGGTGCGTGGAACCACAACGACAACATTCTAAAAGAACGACTGTTCGGGCTTCGCGGAACGCAAGGCAATCACGGCGAAGATGTAAAGGAGCTGTACTGGTATTTAGACAGCACACCCACGCACAGCTATTCCCAAGCGCGATATCGCTATCCACTCAGCACCTATCCCTATCAGGAACTGATTGACATAAACGCAACACGTGGATATTCCGAACCAGAATACGAATTGTCAGACACCGGCGTGCTCGACAACAAAGAGTACGCCGACATTACCGTGCACTACGCGAAAGCCAGTGAAAACGATATCCTCATTTCTATCGATGTGCACAACGCCAGCGACCACACCGCGACCGTATCCCTGGTGCCACAATTTTGGTTTCGAAACACGTGGGGTTGGGGTTACGAAAACGGTCCACGGGGTGACACACCCACTCGACCCATTATCCGGAAAGTTTCAAGTCACTCAGCGGTGGCCGAGCACAGCGAGCTAGGAAATTATCATCTGTATTGGTATGGCGCGGCCGAACCGATGTATACCGAAAACGAAACTAACCATGAAAGGTTTGGCAACAAAAAGAATGCAACCCCCTATGTAAAGGATGCTTTCCATCGCTACATCGTAAAAAATGAAACTGATGCGATTAACCCAGACGAGCACGGTACCAAACTGGGCGTTCACTACAATCTCACCTTAGAGGCTGGCGCTACGCGCACTGTGCAGCTACGTTTTAGCCAAAGAGAGTATGCAAAACCCTTTAACGGTTTTCGGCCCATACTGAACAAGCGCAAATCCCAAGCCGACGACTTCTACAACATCATCCAATCGGATGTGCAATCCGCGCATGCCAAAACAGTGCAAAGGCAAGCTCTGGCAGGAATGTTGTGGTCAAAGCAATTGTATTACTACGATGTTGACCAATGGTTAAAGGGCGATCCAGGCAGCCCCATTGTGCGTTACCACGATAGAAATCGACAATGGCAGCATCTGAACAATTTTGATGTGATGTCGATGCCCGATAAATGGGAATACCCCTGGTATGCAGTCTGGGATTCCGCGTTTCATTGCTTACCACTTGCGAAGGTGGACGTGGCCTTTGCAAAACGCCAACTGCAGGTCATCACCCGCGAACGCTTCATGCACCCCAATGGGCAACTACCCGCCTACGAATGGTCCTTTGACGATGTCAATCCACCGGTGCATGCGTGGGCTGCATTGAATGTCTATCGACATGAGTTAAAAACGACGGGCATCGCCGATGTCGCTTTTTTGGAAAGCATATTCCACAAGATGATGTTGAATTTCAGCTGGTGGGTGAATAGCAAAGATACCGCCAATACACACCTGTACGAAGGCGGTTTTTTAGGGTTAGACAACATCAGTGCATTTGATCGTTCGCTTGAACCTCCGACGGGGGTTCGTTTAAGCCAAGCGGACGCAACCGGATGGATGGGATTTTTCGCTACCATCATGCTGCAGATAGCGATCGAACTGGCTGAATCGAATCCGGTATACCAAGACATCGCTACCAAATTCTACGATCATTTCCTACGCATAGCCATCGCTATCCATGGGGACAAAGATAACCCTGGATTGTGGGATGAAACCGATGGTTTTTTCTACGACGAGTTGCACGACGCGGACGGAACTCGCACACCGCTGCGCATTCGTAGCTTAGTGGGTTTACTACCCATGATTGCCGGCACCATCATTGAAGATCAAGCTCTGCGAAACTTCCCTGGCTACACCCGCCGAATGGAACAATTATTAAACAAAGAGACTGCATTAGCTGACGCCATCGCCGACATTCACGAAGACGGTATGAACAAGCGCCACTTGTTATCGCTGGTGAATAAAAAGAAATTGCATCGTTTACTGACACGCGTTTTAGATGAAAAGGAATTTTTATCCCCTCACGGCATTCGTTCGATGTCACGCCAACATAAAACAGAACCGTTCACGATGAAGTCCAACGCGGGGCAAAGCTTAACGGTATCTTACGAACCGGCAGAAAGTCACAGCAACATGTTTGGCGGTAACTCCAACTGGCGCGGACCCGTATGGTTTCCTATGAACTATCTCATCATTGACGCCCTGCACCAGTACCATCGCTACTATGGGGATTCGTTTCAAATAGAGTGCCCTACCGGCAGTGGCCATAAGATGAACCTTGCAGAAGTTGCCAATCACATTAGCGAGCGACTAACGCGTTTGTTCAGTAAAGACGAAAAGACTCAGCGCACTCCCTACTGTGGCACCGATGACGTCATGCAACAGGCTGCCGATGATGATTTGCATTTGTTTTTTGAATATTTCGACGGGGACAACGGCCGAGGGCTAGGGGCAAATCACCAAACTGGGTGGACCGGGCTAATCGCGATGCTATTGAAGTAGCCGATAACCCATCATCTTTTGTATGATGGTGTGCATGCCCCGAACAAAATACGGCAAATGCGAACTGTGTGAGCGCACAATCTCGCTCACCTTCCATCATTTGATTCCGAAAAAAATGCACCGGCGCACCCATTTTCGAAAAGCACACAATAAAGAGGCGTTAAATTCTGGCATTAATATCTGTCGGCGTTGCCACTCCGGGTTGCACCGCTTGTATGATGAAATGACCTTGGCTAAACAATTCAGCACCCTAGAGCAACTGCGCTCAGACAGCGCGGTTGTTCGGCACTGCGCTTGGGTCGCTAAACAAAAATCGTAATACGCCACCTAGATTACAAACGACTGGCGTATTGGCATAAGGTTAAGCGATGGAAGCACAATACTGGCACGACAAATGGGCAGCCCAAGATATCGGGTGGCATCAAAAAAAACCCAACCATCACTTGCAGCACCACCTCAGCGTACTGCAATTAAAAACCAATGATCATGTATTCGTACCCTTGTGCGGTAAAACTCACGATGTGGGTTGGTTGTTGAACCAGGGCTATCGAGTCACTGGCATCGAATTAAACGAATCGGCCGTGCAAGCCTTGTTTGAGAGTTTGTCTCTCACCCCGAACGTATCCGAAACACCCTCACTAAAACAATACCAAGCGGGTCCGCTAACCGTTTGGGTGGGTGATGTATTTTTGCTCACCGCCGAACAACTCGGCTCAGTGCAAGCCAGCTACGATCGCGCCGCTTTGGTCGCCCTGCCGCCCGATATGAGAAAAAGCTACACCCAACACCTGCAGCTCATCACCGGTGGCGCGCAACAATTACTCATTACATTTGACTACGATCAAAATGCCATGGCAGGCCCGCCTCATTCCGTGCCTGCAGAGGAAGTTAACAAGCACTACGCCAACAGCTACCAACTCAACTTACTGATCAGTGAAACCATGGAAGACAAACTTAAAGGTCGTGTTGAGGCTGTTGAGTTGGTGTGGCATTTAACGTAACAATGTTGTGCGAATGAACAAATTAAGCGTGCGACGGTTTTTCAAGCGACGGTAAAAATCCACCACTTTGACGGGACCAAAGCGATGCGTAAATGCCGTCTAATTTCACTAGCGACTCATGAGTGCCCTCTTCAATCACACCACCGTCTTGCATAACAACCAATCGATCCATCGCAGCGATGGTGGATAATCGGTGGGCAATAGCGATTACCGTTTTACCGGCCATCAGCTCATCTAAGTTCTCTTGAATCGCCGCTTCCACTTCACTATCCAATGCCGATGTGGCTTCATCAAGAATGAGTATGGGGGCGTCTTTAAGAAACATTCTGGCAATGGCAATGCGTTGCCTCTGTCCACCGGATAATTTGATGCCCCGTTCACCCACGTGTGCATCAAATCCTGTTCGCCCGCTTGGGTCTTCCAATGTTTCTATAAATTCTAGCGCGTTTGCCCGTTTGGCCGCTGCTATGACAGCCGCCTTGTCAGCATCGGGTCTTCCGTAGGCAATGTTGTCGTACACCGAGCGATGCAATAAGGAGGTGTCCTGGGTGACCACACCAATCTGGCGACGTAATGATTCCTGCGTTATCGACTTTATGGGTTTACCATCCACCCGCACTTCACCTTCCTCAACGTCAAATAAACGCAGCAATAGATTCGTTAATGTGGTTTTCCCAGCTCCAGAGCGACCCACCAAACCAATCTTCTCACCCGGAGTGATATTCAAGGATAAGTGATCGATAACACCGATATCGCGCCCATAGTGAAAACAGACATCGTCAAATTCCACCCCACCGGCACTGACGTATAAGTCTTGCGCATCCGACGCATCTTGCACTTCGCGCTCTTTCGACAACATCGTGATGCCGTCGAACAAAACCCCAATATTCTCAAACAGTGATCCCATTTCCCACATAATCCATTGCGACATGCCCTGCAGTCGAAGAACCAAGCCTAAAGCCACCGCCACACCACCCACTGTGACGTTACCACCCACCCACAAGCCCACACCCACTGCACCCACCGAAAACAGAAGCAAGGAATTCAGGGAGGTCAGAATAACGTTGAGCTCTGATACGTTGCGCATTTGAGGATGCACAGTATTCAGAAATTTCAGCATGCCGTCCTTGGCGTAACGTATTTCATGACCGGAATGCGCAAACAGTTTTACGGTTTGTATATTGGTATAGCTATCGACAATTCGGCCCGTCATTTGTGAGCGCGCATCCGCCTGCCGACGAGAGACTTCTTGCAACCTGGGTAAATATTTTTTCAGCAGCAACACATAGCCAACTAGCCACACCAGGAATGGAATCAGCAAGCCCACGTCAAAAGATGCGACCAAAACCAAGGCCCCAATGAAGTACACCGTGACGTACACCAACACATCCAATACTTTCATAACGGTTTCGCGCACCGCTAACGAAGTTTGCAGCAATTTGGTGGCAATGCGACCGGCAAATTCATCTTGGAAAAAACTGAAACTTTGTCCAAGCAAATAATTGTGTGCCCGCCAGCGAATGGACATAGGATAGTTGCCGTACACCGTTTGGTGCATCAAAACAATATGCATGAAGGTGGTTAGCGGGATGGCCACCAAAACAACCAGCGCCATCACAATCAATGAACCACGTTCTTCTTGTAAGAACGTGCTTGGATCGCGCTCACCAAACCAATCGACAATATTGGCTAGAAATCCAAAAAGCCAAATTTCCAATATGGCCACGGCGGCTACCAGCACCGTCAAGATAGCAAGCCAAGGCCAAATGTCCCGAGTGAAATAGCGTATGAACGCCAGGGCTTTGGTTGGGGGCGCTACATCATCTGCCGGCGGAAACGGTTCAGCCAGTGCCTCAAAGCGATCAAAAACTCGATTGACTAATTGGCGCATAAATTCTCATTAGATCGGGGGTGCCGGCGGCAACGACACATCCGTATCATTCACGTGATTTGCAATATTGGTAAACACAATCGTAGAAACTGCCAAGCACACATCCAGCAGGTTTGCCTGAGTAAAACCCACTGCATAGGCCTTTTGCAGCAAGGCATCAGGCAACGCACCGCGCCGTGTCAGAAACGCCCTGACCATAGCAACGACGACATCTAACTTGTCGTCGCCGGTGGGGTCTCCCCGGCGTATTGCCAGCTGCATAGGCTCGTCAAGCCCAACCTTTCTACCTTTGAATGTATGAACAGCGAGGCAAAAGTCACAACCGGTTCGTTCGCTTACGGACAACTTTATGGCCTCCAGCGTCCTTTCGTCGAGACTTCCTTGTCTCAAGGCTTGTTCCATGTGTAAATAAGCCTGCAAAGCCGGTTCACTATTTGCGTATTGCAAATACACCGGTGCAAGCTTGCCATTCTGCCGGGCGGGCTCAAGTGCAGTTAGTGTTTCTGCGCTTAAAGAGGCCTCATCAAGCGTAGTTAGTCTTGCCATATTGTTATGATCTTTAGTCTTAAGGGGTTCGCGCAAAGCGTGCATTCGCCCAAGGATCCATTATGCCCGAACGTGCCATCAATCCAGCCAATTCACTGCGCATGCGCATCCTTGCGAAGTGGGTGAAGCCAGAAGTATTGCCCGCCGAACCGAATCAGTTAATCGACCCTGATTTGCCAGTCATCTATGTGCTTGAATCTGGCGGCGTATCCGATCTGACCGCTGTATCTATTTTGTGCGAGGCCCACAGTCTGCCACACCCCAGAGATGAATTTCTGTACGGTGATTTGCGACTTCGGCGGCGAACGCTAGCGCTTAAGCGCTCGCCACCTTTCGGCATTGGTAAAGATCGAAAAACCGTCCCAAAATCCCTTCAGCGAATTGTGGACGCCGCCTTAGCGGATCCCAGCGCCGTGAATGAGTGCCAAATTGTTCCGGTCTCGGTTTACTGGGGTCGTGCGCCAAAGCGTGAAGATTCCATCTGGCGCCAGATGTTCTCAGAAACGTGGCGTATTGGCGGTCGCACCAGTAAGATGCTGACTACCATGGTGCACGGTCGACACACTTTGGTGAATTTCAGCGAACCCCTGTCTCTAGTCCAGCTGATGAAATCGTCGCAAGGAGTCGACGCAGAGAGAATTCAAAGGAAGCTTTCCCGAATTCTTCGTGTGCATTTTCGACAACGAAGAATTGCATCCATTGGCCCAGACCTCTCGCATAGACGCATGTTGATAAACCATGTGCTGGCGGATGCTGGAGTGCGGGCCACCATTGAGCACCAAGCGGCCACAAGTAAAGCCAGTACTGCAAAACTACAAAAGCAAGCCACTGACTATGCTCATGAAATAGCGGCTGATGTTTCTTACCGCACCATACGAGTGCTACAAAAACTACTGACACGCCTATGGACTCGGCTATACGACGGTGTTGAGTTTACCGGTGTGCATCGCTTGAAGGCTGTGGCCGATGGACGAGAAATTGTCTATGTGCCATGCCATCGCAGCCACATTGACTACCTATTGCTGTCGTACATTCTATACACGAATGGTTTCTCGTTGCCGCACATAGCGGCTGGAATTAACTTAAATATGCCTATTGTGGGGGGCATACTCCGACGCGGTGGCGCTTTTTTCCTGCGTCGAACGTTTTCCGGCAACGCACTTTACGCGTCCACGTTTAATGCGTACTTAAAAGAACTTCTACAGCGCGGTCACGCACTCGAATACTTTATCGAAGGCGGACGCAGCAGAACCGGCCGCTTGCTACCGCCCAAAGGCGGTATGTTGGCCATGACCGTTCAAGCCTATCTGCATGCGCCTGAAAGACCCGTTGTGTTTGTGCCCATTTATTTTGGCTATGAACGTTTACTGGAAGGCCGATCGTTTACCAGCGAATTAGCCGGTGGAAAAAAACGCAAAGAGTCAGTTTTCGGTTTATTAAAGTCGTTAAAAACTCTGCGCGAGGACTACGGCCGCGTGCACGTGAATGTCAGTAATCCCATCGCGTTGGATGCGTTGCTTGATGCACACAAACCTGATTGGCGAGATGAAAAAATCGGTGACACACGCCCCGAATGGTTGAAGCCGGTTATCGATGAATTAGGTGAGAACATCATGCGACGCATCAACGAGGCCGCCAGTGTTACGCCAGTTAGTTTGGTGGCGACCGCTTTATTAGCCACCCCTAAAGCCAGCCTAGGTCGAACTGAGCTACAAACCCTTATCCGCACCTATCATGGTTTGATCAGTGGCACACATCAAGGCACTGAAGTGGAAATGCCCTCAATGACTGCAGCGGCCATGATAGAACACAGCATTTCATTGGGTTACCTCACCGTACATAGTGATCGATTGGGTGATGTGGTGAGTGTAAAGCCTGCGCAAGTCGCACCCATCACCTACTTTCGAAACAACATCCAACACTTGTTGGCATTGCCTTCAGCCATTGCGTGCACGTTCTCAAATCGTGCGTCACTAACCAATCAACGCGTTCACGATCTGATCATTCCAGCCTATCCCTTTTTACAGGCCGAACTGTTTCTTTCAAATCAACCAGACGATGCCGCTATTGACCGAGCATTAAAAGCGATGGAGGCACAGGGTTTGCTGGTGTTTGACAACGGCAGTTGGAAACGAGCGACCGCTGGCTCTACTGAAGCCATCACACTCATGCGCTTAGCGCAGTCAATCATGCCTACGATCGAACGGTACTACCTGAATACCGCTGTTTTAGCATCGGCTGGGGAAGACGGTTTGCCCATGCAACAGTTCTCTGAGCATTGTGAAGCGGTGGCAATACGACTGGCACGAACCCACGGAAGAGATTGTGGCGATTGGTTTGACAAGCATGTGCTTATGCGGTTCGTTACTACCATGGAGAACACGCAAAGAATTCGACGAGATGAAGACGGGGTTTTGACGTTAAGTCCAGATGTACTAAACAGTGAAATAGACGCTAGACTACTATTGAACGAGCAAACTCGTCATGCCATTTTGGCGGCAGTGCAGCGTTTCGGTGACCTCGGATCTTCGCCCCTTCGTAGCCCAACCAAATAACTAGGAATTGAGCTTTTATGTATTTCCTAACTCGTACATTCATTGCCCTTGGCTTAACAGCCTTGGTGAACAACTACGCTTTTGCAAACGATGCTCGCGCCATTGCGCTCGGTGGCGTGGCTTTGTCCAATGGGCAAGGTGTGCACGGTGTATTTGCCAATCCGGCCACATTGCAACACCTTAAACGTCGTGGGCAAGGCTTTCACCTACGACTAGGCGCCGCGGGTGATTTCCGTGACCCGGGCAAGTTTCTAGAAACCGCACTCGACAATACCGATTTAGCCAACCAAATCACTAACAATATAAATACACTGGCCAATAGCCAATTGGAGTGTAACGACCTCGCAGCAAATACCGTGTGTTTGAGTAATACCCAAGCGCTTGGCGCAGACTTCTCGCGAGTATTAGATATCGTCAATACAATCAGTCAAAAACCCATCGAAATTCTTGCTGATGCACAAGCCGGATTCGGCTACACCAAATCTGCCATTCCATTCGCCATTCATTTCGGTTACACCGTATCGGTTGCAGGGGAAGTAGGTGTTTCTGAAAACGATATCGCGTACTTAACCGTATTAGAAAATGCTCTCATAGATGGTCAGCTTACCGTTGGCGACTTCTCCAACTCCGTGGTAGCTGGCGTTCAAATTTTATCGTTTAACCCAAACCTACAAGGCCCTATTGAGGTTGTGCGGCCGCAAGATGTTTTAACCTCCCAGTTCGGTGGGGTGCGGCTAGATAGAAGGCAATTCGGCATCAGCTTTGGCCACACATTTCAAGTTGCTAACCGCTCCCTAGATGTTGGAGTTACACCCAAAGTATCCAGCATCACCACTTACCGAGCATCAGGTTCTGTAGCTTCAGAGTTCGATGCAACAACGCCGGGTATCACCGACCAGTTTCTTGCAGCCGAAACCAATTCAACCACATTCACGATGGATATTGGCGGGACCTATTCCCTATCAGACACCGTTGCCATGAGCGCAGTACTTCGTAACGCGATACCAGAGACAGCGAATAGTTCGTTTGATTCATTCACTGTAAAGACCACACCTCAATTGCTTGTCGGAGGTGCTATGCAGTTCAACAGATTTATTTTACATGCTGATGCTGCGTTGAATAACGCAAAGCGCGATGGCGTAAGCACCCAACCAATCTCACTAGGTGCAGAATTTGGTCAAGGCAATTATTCGCTGCGCTCAGGCATTAGCATTGATAATGGACGATCTTCAGACAAGGCAGCACTCACCTTAGGATTTGGATTGGGGCCTTTGCAAGTCGGCGCAAGGGTATCCAGTTTGAACGCAATACAGGCAGGAGCCCAACTGTCGTACTCCTTTCGCTAACCGCTCACCACAATTTTCGCCTTAATACAGATTTAGCCGTTCGAATTGCGTGGGTGGGTAAGGAACTTTCGGCTAATGCACTTAGCCAACTTTTTGTATCGAGTAGGCCACGTGAAAATACACCGATATGATTGTCGTATTGCCGTTGCGAGAAACTCATACCAAATTCAAATCCGGCTTGCCGAAAGTGCGGTCGTGCGCGATGCAATTCCGCACGGTCAATACAATTAACAACCAATAGTCCGTCATCGGAAGTCATCTCGGCCAATCGATTAACCCACTCTTGAGTGAGTGGCTGTGCCCTAATGGGCTCGTGTTCATCGTGACCAAACAAATCATCAATGAGCAAGTCGAAGGGTTCGCCGTCGTATCGCCACAACCAGCCCACCGCATCATCGTGCACAAGCTCAGCAAGCTTTTCTTCTACACCAAACCAGTCACGCGCAATATCGATATGCACCTCGTCTAATTCAAGTCCAATGAAAGAGTCAAAGTGTCGTAATGATTGTAATTGACGCAAGACGGCCCCACCACCCACTCCCAGCAAGGCACCGTGGCTTAATTGGCATTGCGGCCGAAACAGCACCGGTAAACTTAAGCAATCCCATACGGCACCGGCCATTGGGCGTTCAGGATTCCATTGGCTGTGAAAAACTCGATTGGAATACAAGCGAACACTAGCGCCTGCTTGTCGAACACTGTACAGCGTGCCGTTCTCGGTGAGCTCCCAAACAATGGTCACGGAAGTTATTGGGCTCTGAGAGTCACTTCCACGCGTCGGTTTTGTGCACGACCTTCCGAGGTAGCATTGCTGGCAGCGGGTCGGAGTTCCCCAAACCCACGTATCAAGAAGCGGTTGGCATCTATACCTTCAGCAATCAACTGCTTGCGTACCGCATTTGCTCGTCGCACAGACAAAGATTGGTTGTAACTTTCCGTACCCGTATCATCAGCGTGGCCAGCCAGAATAATCAGGCCATCGATATCTTTCAATACGTTGGCAATGCTTTTCACGGTAACAAGGGCATCTGGCGTTAATGAAAATTTATCAAAATCAAAATACGTTTTAGGCAACGCTTCTGTCAGTGTGGCTTTTGGCTCAGGCGCAGGATTGATGTCCGCCTTCGGCGCTTCAGGCACCTTTGGAGCAACCTCCAATTCACGAGCACGAGAGTTACGCTGATGCGAATGGCCACCAAATCGTTTGACCAGGCTCACTTGCAGTAATTGTGCATCGGTATCGTATGAATTTAATTCACCACGTACCGCAAACCCGTTTCTAAAACCGTATTCAGCACCCACACCGAATGCCACATGCTGCGGGTGGTCACGACGAAAATCCAAATCCGTATCCGTTATGATTGAACCGATACCGGCACGAGCGTATAAAGACAAACCCTCTCGCCCAAGGGCATTGGATGAACGATAAAAGGTGCCTAAAACACTGGCGCCGTAAACTTGGTAATCCACATCGCCCACTTCTTGCCCGAGAAAATCAATTGAGGCGCTGCCTAAATCGGCACCGTAAACTTCCGCAGACAGCCAACTAGTAAAATCATAACCAATAGCCAAACTAAAACCGCTAGACATCGGCTCACCGACCGCGATGCAATTGCAGTCAGCCTCGGGATGCACACGAGAGATACCAGCGCCCAAACCCACATAAAATTGGTTGGAAAAGACACGCCCAGTACTGTCAACTGGATCTTCGTTGGCTACAGCTACCGCACCAAGGCCTGCAATTACCATCGATGCTGCAACAACTGTCAGGGTGTTTCTCACTATGGGGCGCTGCAACCACTTCATTGTTCATGCACTCCAGAAGGTGCGCTGGCGAGACATTCGTACCACAATTCGAAGCGCTCCAGCCAATCCAAGTAAAAACAGTACTAACCAATTCATCGATCCCCCCACACCAGAACCGTGAACACCCGTTTCTAGTTGCAAGCTGGTGCACTGGCATTCGATAAAGTCGTTAATGCCGTTACCATTAATATCACTGGCGCGAAGGACTTCAACAGTGACTGTGGCTGACGCCTCAACGCCGTTGCCATCAATCATCGTATAGAAGAACGTATCCGTGCCATAAAAGAGGGCATTGGGCTGATAGACAATGACGGTATCCACACCATCCGGCCCATCCGTGATTGAAATAGCAGCGTTCGGTGATTCATCAAAGGACACTAAGCTTAAGCCTTGCCCTGATGCATCCACATCGTTGTCTAACACAAAGATCTCAATAGAATTACCCTGCTCTAATTGAGCCGTGTCTGGTATAGCATCAGTTGTCACACCCGGTACGGCTCCTTCACCACCATCGTTTGGAGCTTCAGGGCCACCGGCATCAGTACCACCTGCATCAGAGCCACCTGAATCAGTACCACCTGCATCAGAGCCACCTGAATCAGTACCACCTGAATCAGTACCACCTGCATCAGAGCCACCTGAATCCGTGCTGCCTGCATCAGTACCACCTGCATCCGTGCTGCCTGCATCGGTACCACCTGCATCGGTACCACCTGCATCAGTGCCGCCTGAATCAGTGCCGCCAGCATCAGTGCCGCCAGCATCAGTACCGCCACCATCAGTGCCACCTGCATCGGTACCACCGGCATCAGTACCGCCTGAATCCGCAGCACCACCATCAGTACCGCCTGAATCCGTAGCACCATCATCAGTACCGCCTGAGTCGGTACCACCATCATTCATTGGTTGATCGGTAACAGCGAAATTTAAGTTGTCTGGATCGTTGTTGTTAACCGTAAAAGCCAGGGGATTAGCATCGGCTGGAACCTGGGTACCTGCAGGCAAATCGCTATCATCGCTATCCAACAGCAGCAGAAAGTTGCCATTAGGCAGACCTGGCAAAACAAATTCACCGTCCATACCTGAGGTTAATTCACCCAGATCAACATCAAGGTTCGGGTCCAGAATTCCATCTGAGTTTGTGTCTTCAAATAAATTGAGTGTGATGTCTGTAATGCCCGCTTCATTGGTGTCGTTGATGCCATCGTTGTTTTCATCGAGAAAAACAGCGCCCGTTCCCACGCTAATCGAGTCACTGACAAACATGCCAGACACGCCGCCGTAAATATCAGCGCCGTCTCCGTAAACGATATAGTTATCAGCCGTGTTGTTAGGGAAAGTGGATGGGTCGGTGAGAACATGCACGGCTGAGTCGACATCATCTCCAAAATAGGAGAAACCGAAATACTGTTGTCCTGCGGCTAGCCCTAGGCGTTCAGCACTTACGAAGGCCATCGCAACTTGTTCTGTCGAATCTCTTAAATAAACCGGGAACGCCTGAGGCGTTAAGGAATTACTTTGAAAGAATGAGTAATTGTGTCTGAGGTTGGTTTCGCCATAACGAATTTTTGATTCATCACTTTCCGCAAAATCATGGACTCGTACCAATGGGCCAAAAGTTGCCGGTTGGCCAAAAGCATCCAACGATAAAACGGCCGCTATTTGGATTGGGTTGTTACCTCGTTTCTCAGCCACCAAGTGACCCATGTGTTCTAAGCCATCGTTGGAAAAGGCGGCGAAGACACCGTAGTCGAACAGGTAATCAACACGCTCAACGTTTTTTGGTGTGGGCCCGACGTTTGAGAAAACATCCAAGGCACCACGATTCACCACGCGGCTTGCCAACATGGCAGCCATATCGCAATTACCAGAACCATCCGCATCGTTGGGAAAGTCCGCCGCCAGCAAGGACGCACTAGGCCCTGCTCTTTCAGCAAACACACCACAGGGCACACCGGTACTGACATCGCTTATGTCATCGCGCACTAACTCCACACGATTCGCCACAGAGGCGAAGCGAAATGTATCGTTGTCCGTGCTGAAGGATTCGATGAGCTGGTTGTCGGCTACGCCCCAAGTATGAGTAAGCCCTTCTGCTGTGTATCGATAGGGTGTAGCGGGCACAGTTGAGGTTCCGACCTCGCGAACCTCTCCGGCAGCCAGGGCAGCTGAGCTGACCACAACACTGCAAGTAAGCACGATTGCGGTCTTAAATTGTTTTCTTACGGTGTCCATCAAAGGTCTCAAAGGAATCTATTGGCCTAGTCCCTTCCGATTACATAGTACGAGAATGAAGAAATGCCAAGAAATTTGCGCGAATTGCGCATAAATCGACCAAATTACCGGGTTTTTGTGCCCCAGCCGAGAATTTTGTTGCCCCGGCGGCTATTTGCAGGTGCGGGAGGTTAATGAAAATTATGCCATGAAACAACCTGAAACATCCCGTACAGCTTCAGAAACCAAGTCATCGCGCGGATTCCCGATACTAGTTCCAACGGTTGAGCAATAACTCAGGCGTTATTTCATTTAACCATAGGAATTCAGTATGAACCGTAAAACCTTAATTGCCATTTCTGCCGCCGCTTTCATTGGATTAGGTGCCGTTGCCAGTAGCGCTACTGTTTGGGCGAAAGACAAAGGTCATGGCCACGGCGGTGAACGCATGGTCAAACGACTCACTAAAATGCTCAGCCTGGATGAAGGGCAAGTCGATGCGCTAAAAGCTCTGCAAACCGAGGTATCAGAAACTCGGGAGATGATGCACTCTAGTGCGGCTGGCTCTGTGGGCGATTTGACCGAACTGGTCAGCGCAGAAACGTTTGATCAACAACGCGCCTTGGACACCATTAATGCTCGCATCAGTGCCGTCCAAACAAACGCCCCCGATCTCGTAAACGCTGCTGCTGTCTTTTTTGATGGCTTAAGTGCAGAACAGAAAGCGACCCTGAACGAAAAAATTGAGAAGATGGAATCTCGCCGCGGGCATCGAGGCGGAAAACACTGATAAGCTCGATTTATGTACAACGTTCTTCTCATAGATGATGATGGCAAGTTAGCGGAATTACTGAGCGAGTATTGCGCTCAGTTTTCCATTCGAATAGAACCTGCTCTTGCGCCGTCGATCGGGTTGGAAAAACTGAAGGCCGCGTCTTTTGACGCGGTCATTCTTGATGTCATGCTGCCCGAAATGGACGGGTTTGATGTGTGCCGAGCGATTCGCCAATTCAGCGATGTTCCTATCATCATGCTCACAGCCCGTGGAGATGTAACCGACCGGATTGTGGGCATAGAGCTCGGCGCTAACGACTATCTCCCTAAACCCTTTGAACCACGAGAATTAACCGCCCGGGTTATTGGGAATATAAAACGCCATCAATCCAGCAACACGACTTCAAACGAGCCGCCCACTGCGTTGACATTTGAAGGCTTAACCATTGATGCACGTCGGCGACAAGTTTTAGTTCAGGGCGCACCGATTTCTTTAACTACCGGTGAATTCGATTTATTGTTTTTACTCGCATCTTCACCTGGGGTTAGTCAAAGTCGGGATGATTTAATCAAGTCACTAAAGGGCACCGATGTGCCGATGGTGACGCGCTCTGTCGATATCTTAATCAGTCGACTGCGCAGCAAACTTAAACCCATCGAAGCCATTACCACGGTTCATGGCGCCGGCTATGCATTCACTGCGGCAGAAGTCAGGCCCGAATCCTAAATAATGACGTCACTACCCAAATCTTTATCAGTGCGATTGTTGTTGGTGTTTATCGCCACTGGCATCGTCATTTTGTTGGTGTTGAGTTTTTTGTTCTCATACGGCATTTCTACTGAATGGCGTCAGCAAATTCGGCCGCACTTGGCGCAATATGTTCGTTACGTTCGAAAAGACTTGGGTGATCCGCCATCGGTGGAACGAGCCAACGAGCTCGCTAACTCATTACCCGTAGAGATTCATATCTTCTCGCAAGGTGAACACGTTCACTCAACCAACAAATCAGGCTTTCAACCAGACGAATTTAAATTTTCGGCTTACAAACCTGGGCGCAAGTTAAACCAGTTACCTAACAAGAAAAAATCAGACGAACGCACACATCGTCAACAAACTCAAAACCTGAAATTCGCACAAAGCCGCCATCACGCGGTCGTTAAAATCACATTAGCAAATCACGAAGTGTTTGTTGAACTCGACAGAAAAATCGGTGCCCGAAATTCACGCCGCGCGCATTTGTTTTTGATACCCGTCGTGCTCGTCGTTTTACTTGGCATCCTTTACCAATTGCTACGAAAACTACTCTCACCTATAGCGGATATAAAATCTGGGGTGGCCACTATGACTGCCGGCAACCTATCTCACAAAATTCCCGTTAAAAGAAAAGATGACCTGGGACAATTGGCTGAAAGCGTTAATGGGTTGTCTTCGCGCATTCAAAGCCTATTAGATGCAAAGCGCGAATTACTGCTTAGCGTTAGCCACGAATTACGCTCTCCCATAACCCGAGCACAACTGGCTGCCAACATGATTCCCGAATCAAAACACCAGACTCAATTATTAGATGAATTGCGGCTTCTCGATTCCCTAATTGAATCGCTTATAGAATCTGAGCGTTTACAAAGCGAGCACTCAGCACTGAATCTTAGCTCAGTCGATCTACGCGACATTGTAGAAGGCTGCGTTATCGATTTAGCCGCTGAACACCAAAACGAAATGGGTAGTAGCGAACTCGATATCGATGATTCACTGAATACCCTCGTCGAAGCTGATGAGATGAGATTGCGGTTGCTTTTTAGAAATCTTTTAAATAATGCCGTACAACATGGAAAATCAAAAACTGAAAACGGCAGCCCTGGGAAACTGGATCTTCGCATCAGCATCAGTGGCGACGATAAAATGCTCGTTTGTACCATCCAAGATGGCGGAGCGGGCGTTGCAGATTCAGAAATAGATGCATTAACCGATGCGTTTTACCGGCCAGATCCCTCTCGCACCCACGGTAAGGGTGGTGTGGGCTTAGGGCTTTCACTAGCGCAGCTCATTGCCGAAGCCCATGGGGGTTCACTGACTTTAGAGAATCGAACCGATGGAGCATCCGGCCTTCAGGCAACCGTAAAGCTTAATCGGTCTTCACAGTTGCACTAAGCCGGAAGCGGTAAGTCTGGCCAGCAAATTCGTTTTTAGTTTATTGCGCGTTACGACGATTCAGTAGTAACAACACACTATCCTCAGGTAGCTCTGGGCCAGACTCTGCAGCATCGCCGTCACATTGTTCGATCAGAATTTTATCGCCGGGAATGCCAGCATACAGAAGCTCAGAACGTACCCTATCGGTTCTGCCCAACGCCAGCTCTGAGAATTCTTCAGTCCAACTGATCTGGTCCTGCCCTGCACACCCATACAACGAGAACACATCACTGCGAGAGTTAAATTCAGTAATCAACTCGCGCACACGATTTTTATTCGACTCACCCATGACCAGCGATTGATTTTCAAACGTTAACAACGACTCATTAACAATGCGCATGTTTTGCAAATCCACAGCCTCAGACAACTCAGCTGGCACATCGACAACGGGTGGAATAACAATCAGCTCTTCACCAATCGGATCTGGTAATCGATCGGCCACGGTTATTCCTGCATCATCAGAGCCAGCATCATTTTCAGGCGAGTCCGCTACCGCATCAAAAATCGTGTCATCCTGACGTAATATCTCTGAATCGATTCCTTTCACCTGCATGGTGGTGATCGGTTGTATTAAACCATCCGCGTCGACTTCATAGCCGCGCCGAAACTGAATTTTGTCTGCCGATACGGTGTATACCAGAACCTCACCGTCATCCTTTTTTGATCGGGTGAGCGTATGGCTGATGACTGGATCTTCTAGATTTAATTCATAATCCAAATATTCGATGCTATAACCAACAATTAAAAACTCTTCGCGCAACGCAGCATCAAATGATCCTAAAAACCCAATGGGTCGGGGCATACGTAAAACGGTGCTCGTGGGATCAAGCTCTTCCACCTGCGCGATAATTTGCGTGAAGTCTTTTGCCACCAGTCGATCGGCGATCGTTGGCAAAGCTTCTTGTTGAGGTGGTGTACTCGCGCAGCCTACCAGCAAGCTAACGTATACAAGAACTAGGGCGATTACCCTTAGAGCGGAGGGAACACTGACCATACCAATCCTTCCGTGAAAAAACCAAAACTAATGTGATTTGAATAACTGGTAGATACTTAACTATTGGCTACTCGGCGTCAAGCGGCTTCAGTCAAAGCGAACTAATTCCCAGCCCTGCATCACAAAACTGCCGTCCGAAAGCAAGACTCGCTTGTCTGCTGGAGTGGATTCATACTTGCTGAAGTCTTGCGCATCACTGCGACCAAATGCTGTTCGAAAAATCGATTGCCTGGATGCGATTTCGTCTAGAGGGCCAATCACACTTTTATCCGACACAATGGTTATCGCTTCATACCGACTGTTAGATTCGTAGGTTTCAATCCAATTTTGCATGGCAGGAAAGTGAGACTTCAACTGGAATGAAGTGTCAACCCCAAGCATCACATGGGTGCGTTTGACGGAGCGATAGGTATGTGCACAAGCCCACAACACCACATGCAAGACGATAAATATTGAAAATACTTTAAGCCACTTCATTAGCGCACCCGACTCACATTTCAGAGTTCAATAAATTGCCGATTCGATAGGAGGCGGATGTAGAACTGGACTCGATGTAGGCACCTTCAGCCAACCGCGACAGTGCTCTTAATTCTTCGGATTGGATATCGTAGGCAATAGAATGCACTGGAATGCCTGACCATTCCAAAGCCTTTTCAACACTGGGCAGATCATAGCCTCGGTTACGTTCACCATCAGAGAGAACGAAAATGATGAGTTTATGGTCGGGGTGATTTTGCGAGTATTCATTTAACAATTTAGCAGCAACCAACACGCCATCGTTAGTGGCCGTTCGCCCACCAGCAGACAACCGTTGAACGGCGCCTACAAACAAAGATTTTTGCTGCACATCAAATTCGCGTACGGGTAAATCGACATTGACGTATTCGTTGAACGTGACCAGCCCAATGGAATTACTGGAGCTAATCAAATCGGCTGATTCCACCAACGCTTTTTTTAAGTTGACGAGTCGAGCGCCATCGTCCATTGAACCCGATACATCCGCAACAAAAATAGCTGCCACCGAGCGTCCGCCCGTTTTACGCAGCTTCCATAGCTTTTGCGCTTGTGCCAACACACTACCATCCTGAATGGCATAGGCCGATTGGTAATCACCCTGCTGACCAAAACCAAATCGCTCAACTTCGTCTTGATGTTGCTCAATAAACTCCGCAAATAAGTTTAAGACTTCCAGTTCATTGGCGTCGGCTTCAGGCGTGGCATACAGTGGGCTGTCATGGCGGATACCGAACGGGATAAACGTGTAGTCCGACATTCCTCTAACATTTACCCAAGTTTGGTGCTCCATCACCATCGCATCCAGCACGCCACTGTTCTGTGCGGCATCCCGCATCTGCAAGGTTGTTTGAGCCACAAAAGGTACACCCGTTTGGAACGCTTCAAAGGCACTGGCCACATCGGGTGACAACATTTGTGTTTCATCCCCTTCTGCAAAAGCGCCCAAAATGGTAACTAAGAAATTAAGCCCCGTACTGGATTGATAGGGGTTGGTGTAACCCATCGCAAAATCCCCGTTGGTCACATTCGTCAGCAACTTAGGGATATCCAAAACACCGTTGGTGGTGATTTTGTCTATGCGATCCTTTTTCACCACGATGCCAGCGGTGTTGGGAGCAGTCACCTCAGCCACGGTCTTCATATCGATTCCAGCGGATGCCAGCATGTCACCCCACAACGAGTTACTCGGGGAAAAGGCATCAGGGGTATAAGCGCCAGCCAACATGAACGAGGCACCTAAGCCCGATGCAATCTTTCTTATCGACACAACCGCTTGCTTGCCGTTGGATACTTCGTAGCGTTGTTGGTTGAACGCATCAGCCAGCGCCAGATAAAAACCATCCCGTTCTTTACCCGCTTTTTCACTGGAGGTGAAGATCTCTACCGACTCCACTCGCGAGGAATCTCGTGCACCAACGACAATGGGATATTCATTTAAATCGGGTAACAATGACAACAAATTGGTATCGCTTAAACTGATGTTAGCCCGTGATTGATTTTCTCGTGTGGTGGGCTTAACGGTATCGCTGACCATTTTCACTATGGCTTCATTAGCCGATTCGCGAGAATCAATTTTTGGCTTACAGCCAGACACACTGATGACTAGCGTCATCAAACCAATCAGTAAAATAATGGGGTGACGATTCATACGTTTATCTTAATCCACACCGTGCTTGCTAATGAATGAAAAACTATCCCGTAGGCACATCGAAAGATCGACGTCACTGCCTACCGGTGTTACTCGCTATTTCCGACAAACTCACTAACCTGGCCAGCGTGTCGATGCGTTCGTACTTGCTGAACGAATCAATGTTGGCCACTTCAACCGCTGTGTCAGTTAAGGCATCAAACAGCTGCTGATTTTGATTGATTAATCCAGACATCCTGGCTTCCTGCTCCTGCTGCATGGTGACGAATCGATCACGTCGGTTGTCTTGAGCCTTGTCGAGGTGCTCATCCCAACTGCCCGAATCATCATTAAATCCATGGCGAGAAATACTTTGCAAACTATGCCCCACTGCGACGACATCATTTAAATTTTGTATGGCATGTTTTTGCACTTGTCGGGCCGTGGACAAATAAGCCAGCGGACTGTGCTTTTTACCCACAAAACGTGTTTCCACCACTTTGTGATAGTCCTTAAGAATCGCGGTGAGCGTATCAGCCTGACGCACGCCCACATCAATATCCAGTTGCTTCAGCTCGTTGCGCAGCCCGGCAAGGCGTTGCAACATGTCGTGATGTTCCTGTGCCTCTCTATTCTCCAACCACTCCAATTCGTCAGCTAAAGTGAAACCACCCAAGCGATACATGGCAGGAACAGAAAATACCGCCACAACTGCGCCGAGTAAGTACACCCCAAATAACCATAGTGGGGGCGAAAACCAAATCCAAAACCCCAGCGCCAGTAATGCGGCAATGGCAGCGGCAACTAGCGTGGTATTGCGAACATCACTGCCAGGTCCTTCAGAAAAAATGGTGCACCTCGTAAGAATAGTCTGATGAAGTCTTGATTGAGTCTGACAAAAAAAGAGCCCTCTTCCGAACAGCATTTCAGTGGGTTCTGATAGCTATCGTAGCACCCGAAGGGCACACTAGCCACGCGGTCGAGGGAATGACCACGTGGTGCATAGGCAGGAGGCCGTGAACGCCCAAGGAAAGATTCGGTTTAGGAAATCGATGTCATAAAAAGGGCACCATGCATCAAGATGCCAAGGAAGGAAGCCCCGGACTGCAGCCGGGGTACTCTTCCAAGCACGTCAAACGGTGATAACCTTATCGGTTAGTTTTCTCTGTCAACACCGTTCAAAGGTATCTCCCAACATGACCAACAATGCCCACACCGCCCTCGCCAAAGAACTCTGGGAGGCTCGACAAGCTGGCCATGTCGTCGATTCAGATCAACACCCAACCGATGTGGCACAGGCCTACCAACTATTGGAGGCGGTTACCGCAGCAACGGGTAAAAATATTGTGGGATACAAGCTGGGGGCTACCACTGCCCCTGCCCTGGAAATGATGCAGCTGGAAGAGCCCTTCGCTGGGCCTTTACTGGATGGGCTGACGTTTTCAAGTGGGCACACCGCGGCCGTGTTCGCTGAAAACAACCCAGCGCTTGAATCAGAGTTTGTTTTGGGGCTAAGCAAAGACATCCCCGCTGGCGGCAATTTAACAGAAAGCGATGTGGCGGCAGCGGTTGGATGGATTGCTGGGGGTTTTGAACTAATCGGCAAGCGTTTTGCGGAACTGCCAACCGGTCGCGGTCTTTGCACCATTGGCGATGGGGCAGGCAATTTTATTGTGGTAACGGGAGAGCCGAACAACGACCCACACGCACTCGATTTAGCGGCGCTGCCGGTAACACTTAAGGTCAATGGCGAAGTGAGCGCTTCCGGCTTAAGCAACGACTCACTGCAAGGCAGCCCACTGGGTATGTTGACGTGGTTTGCTAACAGCTCTGTGGTTCCAGAGCGCGGTTTAAAAGCTGGCGATATGATTTATTGCGGCACCTGTACTGGCCTGACGCCGGTGAAGTCGGGCGATAAAGTTGAAGCTGATTTTGGCGTGCTGGGTACGGTATCAACCACCATCGCGTAATTCATCGAGTAAATTGCCGCTTACTTTTTGTTTGGCACAAGTTCCACCAGCAACATCGCTAGCAGGATGCACACACATCCTGCTAGCCCAATCAGGCCAATGCGTTCTTGCAGCACAATGGCACCAAAAATCGCAGCAAACGGGGCCTCACTGGCCAAAAAAATCACCGCCTGCGAGGCGGTTGTGTAGCGTTGACCGATCACCTGCAAGGTAAACGCGAAGCCGCCGGCAAACACGCCCGTGTAGAACAGCTCCCATCGAGCACCCCATGCCGCCTGCAAGGTAACGGTTTCATTCAGAATCAGAACCGCAATCCATGCACACAGGGCCAACACCGTAAACTGTGTGGCGGCTAATAAAAACGGCCGCCCCGATTCCAGCACGTAGCGCCCGATCAGAACGGTTTGAACGGCCCAGAAAAAAGCACTAAGGATGGTGAGAAAATCGCCCACAACCAGGGCACCTAAATCGCCCCCGCTCAGTAAATAAATACCCACCAAAGCGACTAGGCTAGCTGGCCAAACAATTCGATTTGGCCAATCGCGATAGAACGCCACTGCCACCAACGGGGTGAAAATGACATATAAGCCAGTCAAAAAACCCGAATTCGACACGGATGTGGTCATTAGCCCCACTTGTTGGGCCGCCATGCCACAGAAAAACACCACACCGATGATGCTGAACTGGAAAAGACTAACCGCCTTGTTGGCAAGCTTTTCCGAATTCTTTGACGATTCCCACCATACAAACGGCCAGACCACAACAGCGGCGATGGTGAACCGAATGGCGATAAAGGAAAACGGGCCGATGTGGTCCATGCCCGTTCTTTGGGCCACAAAACCCATGCCCCACACAGCCCCTGCCAGGAGCAATAATAAATTTGCCGTCCATCGATTCATGCGGCATGCTGCCACAAGAAAACAAACCGATGGCACTGAATGTATTGAATAACAGTTTCCGCCCAGTCAACATCAACTGCTGTCTATAGTGTTCAACCTATCGACACGCTAGCTCTCACTTTAAGATTCCATGACAGAACAGTCGCTTAGAACTCAACCCAAACAACGCCAAGCCAAAGCTCGTCAACCGCGTTATGTTCAACTGTGGGAGCGTGTTCAGCTATTGCAGGAAAGACTGACTGGTCAAGAAGCGATCCATGACACCATTATTCGGCAGTTCGCCAATACGATCAGGCCCATCGAGGAAACCATCACACTGGAACTCACCGCTCTTACCCAGGATTTAGTGCGCTGTTTTCACGAAGAGGAAAACGATGCTCATCGATCGCTACTGGGTTTTTGGATCATTGATAATTTTTCCGTTCTTGCCGCCCATCCTTTTGCTAATTTGTTTGATGTTGAAACCCTGTTCGATGCATGGCGCCTTCCCATTCAAGGCACGGATGACATGATTGAAGCGCAGTTGTCTTTGTTGATGGCCAGCCGCGACGACTTACCGGGGCAGTCCAAATTAAGACGCAATTACCCAGATGCCGACATGTTCGCGGCAGAACCAGCCGAAGATATACAATCGGCATCGTTTGAAACGCATTCAACAAAACCTTCGCAAGGCGATGATGCGCAATTTTCTGAAGAGCCCTTGCAAAACCCCGCATCAAAAAGCAAGAAAAAGAAAAAACGCACGTTCACTAATAAAACGACAGGTGCCCGCACCGATGGCAACCCCTCACTTTCGGAAGATTCACACCAATCAAGTAATGAAGAAATGGGGGAGCTGTTTGATATTGAAACGTTGTTTCGCCGAATTGCGCGAGCGGTTCATCCCGATCGGGAATTGGACGCGACCAAAAAGGAACAAAAGCACGCCATCATGAGCACGTGTTTGCTGGCCCGAGAACACAATGACATTGCGCAGCTACTAACGTTGTACGCCGAGTATGTCGGTAATTTACCAAGCACTTGGTCTGATGAAAGCACCGGCGAGCTGGTTATCGCTTTAGAACAACAACTGAGGGAACTGGAAGCTCGAAGTATGAACCTGCAAGCACAAGACCCCTTACTGCAGCTTATTCTGGATCGATACTTAGGCTATGACACCAGCGATGTGGAACGACGAATTCAAACACACAAAATTAGCTTAACCGCAGAAATTGAACGTTTGAAAATTCAGCGTCGCCACCTCACCACACCAATAGGGTATCAGGACGCTTTGGAAGAACGAAAAGACATTGAAATGGATAAACTGGTGGTGGCAGACCTAACCCGTTAAACAACACACAACCACATCGGAAAACATCATTCAGTTTTGAATTTCGCGCGTACGTAAGGTATAGGTGGCCAGTCGAGCAATGTCATTGATGGCTCGCGACAGCGCAATAAAAAAGTCTTCTTGTCGAACGCCACCTGATTCGTGCACCACTTGAAAACTTCGCACCGCTAACACCGATTTTCCGTCACCAGAAATGATCCGTAGCTGGCCTGACACTTCCGCGCCGCCTCTTTCGTCACGCAGCAATTTATCAAAATCAAATTCAACTCGAGCTTCTGGATCAAAGCCACGCGGCCACGGCTCAACGATCACATTACCACCGGAGTATGCTCGCATACGATTCGCCAACACACGCGTAATGGCGGTATCGGGAGACTCGGCCCACTGATGTTCATCACTGATATCCACTCGTGTACCGTCAATTCGGCTGGCGATGGGTTTGTTGTCTGCGTAGCCTGGTACCTTAACGATCGCGAGCCCAATATCTTGTGCCTGCGTGGGGGTTCTTTGCTGCTGCTCATCCACAATGGGTTCCAGCAAATACAGCTTCGCCGCTGGCCCACTACTGCATCCCACGAGCAAAAGCGTGCTTAGAGCAAACACAAAACTATTAAACAATAAGCGATGCATGGTTTAACGTCCCGTTATTAAGGCGTTGGGGTTATCTTCCAGCACTTCAGCAAACCGGGCGATGGATTTAGCGGCATCACGAAGCTCGCGCACCGTGGCTGACAGTTCGATATAAATTTCTGAATCAGGCGAAACACCCGCAAGCACTTCATCGGCGTTCTCGGCAGCTGCGGTTAAGGCGCGCATCATTCTCGGCAGATCCGTGGTGGCGGCTTCTACTTGCGTTGCCGTGGCTGCCAGAGACTCCAGCGATGCCGACAATTGCCCGGGTAAGTTTGCGACATCGTCGCTACCCACTAGGTTGCCCGCATTGCGCAGCAAATCAGTGGCTGAAGATACCAGCGAATCCAACGGTAATTCAGATAAGTTCTTTATTAAAGTTTCCACATCAGCGGTGACCGCTTCTACGTTTGACGCAGTGGTTGGTAGCGAGGCGTAGGGTTTTGTAGAGGCATCGATGCCGGCAGGCAGTGCATCGGGGCGTTCAACCAGCTTTACAATCAAAGAACCGGTGAGTAAATTTCCAGAAGCTAACTGCACGCGTAGGCCCATATCAATGTAGCTCTGCAGCAGCGAATCCATGCCGGCTTTGTCGATGTTAGTTAAGCCTAAGCGTCGCGGTTGAAATTGCAGCACAGCGAACACACGGGTGCGTTCACCTGGGCCAGCGGGTGGCTCAACGTTAACTGCGACAACTTGACCGATGCGAATGCCGTTGTATTCAATCGGCGAGCCTTTCCTCAAACCTTTAATAGAGCCTTCAAATTCTGCCATGTAGCGAAATCGATCATCACCTTCAGCCTCGTACACACTTTCACGCGCCACATTCCGGCTGTCGTAGAGTTTAAATTTCGAGTTGTTGCGCAGCAAGGGTTCAGCGGTTGTCCCAATTTCATCGGTTTCAAATGCCACACCACCGGTGAACAAAGCTGACATAGATTCCACACGCACAGTGGCACCATCCGCGTTAATGTTCGCTTCAACGCCAGACACACCAAAAAATCGAGTTTCAGGATATATAAAGCGGTGATACGGTGCTTCTACAAACACATCGAACAACACCTTTAAACCATCGGGGGACAAGCGTCGACGCTCCACCCGACCTACTTCTATCTGTCGATGAAACACTGGCGAGCCGACGTAAATGTACCCGGCCTCTTCTGCATCCAAGGTGATACGCATACCGGGTGTTCCGCGCGGTGTTAACGGCGGCTCCAGCAAGGCAACAAATTCACTTTCTCGCTGACCAGGCGAATCGTCCCAATCCACTTCAATGTAAGAACCAGACAATAAGGTGCCTAAACCTGAAATCTCTGTGGTGTTAATTCTTGCATTCACCACCCAAAACTGGGTGTCGGTATCGATGTAGGGCGCAACCTCAGGATTCATTCGTGCTTCCACGATCACCGATCTTAGGTCTTCAGATAATCGAACCGACTCAACCAAACCAACCGCAACGTCGTTGCTTAGCACACGGGTTTCGCCCGCGATTACCCCACCGGCGCTGTTGAAATTGATGGTAATGAGTGGGCCACGATCACTGTACGACTGCCACAGCATCCACGCCGCAAACAACAAGGCGGCCATAGGTAACAACCAGATGAGAGAGACTCTGGAGGGAACTCCTTTTGCCTTTTCGATGCGAGGTCGCGTCGGCTGATCAGGCGTCATCTTTTTTGGCATCCCAAATCAATCGAGTGTCAATGGAGTTGGCGGCTAGCATGGTGAATACCACCGAAAAGGCGAATGCAACAATACCTGGGCCAGGCGTAATGGACAGGAACACTCCCAGCTGAATCAATGCAGCCAGCACCGCCACAACAAACACGTCGATCATTGACCAACGGCCAATCAGCTCAGTGAGTGCATGTAATCGGTGCATCTGGTGTTCAGACCACTGCCATCTGTGCTGCAAACTCAAGGCCAGACCAGTCACCACAATGAATTTTATGACCGGAATGCAAACACTCGCGACGAAAACGACCAAAGCGACAAAAATACTGCCTGATTCTGCTAGGGCGATGACCCCACTGATGATTGTGTCTTTAGAGCTTCCACCCAGCCATTGCGTTTGCATGATGGGTAAGATATTCGCTGGAATGTAGGCAAAGATTCCGACCAATAGAAACGCCCAAGTGCGCTGTAAGCTGAGCGGTTTTCTCGAGCGCAGTTTGGTGCCGCAACGCGTGCACGCCTCAGAGCTTTTGGGATGCACAGCACGACAGACATGGCAACTGACCAAGCCAATTTCCCTTGCGCTCACTCCTATGTTTGATCGAGTTGCTGCCACAAGGTGTCCTTGCTGAGAGTAATGCCAATGATGATGGTCGCAACGATCAGTCCTATCCAAGACCAAAATGCAGGACCAATATCCAAATTGGCGAGTTCACTGATTTTTATCAATGACACCACAACACCGATGAGAAACACATCCGCCATAGCCCACGGCTCTAAAACGGTTGCCCAACGAAAGGCACGTTTTACAGCAAGTGATGCTGTGCCGCCTGTTTTTAAAACCATCAGCACAAACGCCAACAGGCCGAGCCGCAGTAATGGGATGAGCACAATCAGAAACATGACGAACACGCCTAATAAGGCGATTTCGCTGAATACTAATGACCACGCCGCATCCAGCAAACTGATACTGGAGTTCACACCCGAACGAGAAAGCGTTAAAAAGGGCATAAACAAACTGGACAAGAGAAAAATAACGCTGGCTATTGTGGCTGCCAATGCCTTATCGACCGTGTGCGGCCGATAGGTGTACATCACTTCACCACAGCGTGCACACTTGGCTTTATCACGAGGGCTTAACGGCTCTTTTAGATGCAACCAGTCACACGAAGGGCAAGCCATCAAGTGAGCATAGGGTTTTACTTTAACAGGCCGATTCTCGGTCACGATAACCTAGGTTATTCAATGGGTCGCGGGGGTAAGTCTAACGTGTGTTTGAGTGAGTCACCTAAGTTAAGCTCCAAAGACAGCTGTGAGTGCCCATGAGTTTGCTGAGAGCTGTAATTTATGTGATACACGCTGCTGATATGATCCGTTAATGACAGAAAAGTTTCTTCAATTTTATCGGTGACCACATCCGAATCCGAATTCTGCAAAACAATGCTGGCATTGCAATCGTCACGGTTTAGCTGAATGTACTCACCACCACCTCTGGTGGCAAGGTAATACATCTCTTCCGCTTCAGAACCGGTTCGTGGATCGAAACCCATCAGGAACGTTTTTAATGTACGACCGTTAAACTGAAAGTGCTGTTGCGATATGGAATGCAGGCGTCGCCCCACATGGGCAACGACGGCATCTCGGCTAGCAAAATTGTAGTGATTCCAACTCGCTAGATCCAAACCATCTGAATACGCAATGATGAAAATGTCACGATCTCTGTTTTCCCACTTTTCAATATCGGCAACTACCGTATCCAACGCATAGTACAAAGCGCTGCCGGAAGCCTCACCCTCAATGGGCAAGAATTCAAGGGTACTTTCTACCTCATACACTTCGTTGTCGAAAATGCGGTAGTTAAAGTTGACTGAAGGTGCAAGCGTTATGACCGTACTGGAGATAGCGTGGTACAGATCATCAGAACACTCACTATCCATCATGCTCGACGAGGCGTCCATCACCAAATAAACCAAGGGATCTTTCCGTTGATCGGTCACACTCAGTGGCGATTCGGTATCCAAAATACCGGACTCACGCAAAATGAAAGGTTGTGCTCCATCCTTTAGCAGGCCCGTTACAAACACTGATTTTGTGCGATTTTCACCGGAGTTTTCAGGATCGGGGCCAATGTCCAATTCTCCAGACACAGCCACCGTGAATTCATGTTCACGCCGGTTACCAATATTCTCTGCGCTGTAGCTTTCTGGTACCAAAGACAATTCAACGCTTTGCAATTTATCCAAAGCCGTTGTGTTTCGACTCAAAATATGACTTAAGTTAAGAACTGAGTAATTCGTGATACCGGGCACCGCGGTTAAATTCGCGCGGTCAAGTTCGATATACCATTGTGTGTTGGCGTCAGCTTCGGTATTCACCGGCACATCAATGGTACCCGCAGGCGTCTCTTCACTTACAGGTTGTGTTTCGATGACTTCAGCCGGCGTGTCATCTCGCATGGCGCGCAAGCGCACCTGGCTGTTGGGCTGAAGCGCGTTGATACCCTGGTCGGTCAACGACCAAGACACTCTAATGACGGCGTTCTCGCCATCGGCATTGACACCACGCAGCTCCTGCCTAACGTTCAAGGCCGGCTGGCTGATCGTCACACCGTCGTTCAACGGTTCTGGAGCGCCAGAATAGCCCTTCGGCACTCGACTTGAAAGCCCACCCGAATCGCCGCAGCCGATCATCGCAGCCACGAGCACAGCGCAGGCGCCCATTTTTAGCATCGTGTCCATATCCTGCTCGTGCAAGGGTCGGACCAAGCTGAAGGCTACTTAATGTGAAAAATATGACACCAGTACCGCACTAATTGCGTTTTAACCGGTCACTATAGTTACCAGCTAGCTATTGTTGGCTTGATTCTCGAACTATGTTCACCCCTATGAAAACAACAATTTCCAATCGGCGAATTTCGGCAGTCGTGCTCTCAGCGTGCCTCATGCTCTGCTGCACATCGGCTTGGGCCCTGGAATTGGTCATGGTCGAGCAAGAGATTTGCCCCTATTGCAAGATGTTCGACCGCGAGGTGGGTGTTGACTATGACAGCACTGACATCGGCCAAGAGGTGCCATTGCGGCGCATCAGTCTGCAGGCAGACTGGCCCGCAGACTTAAAGCGCGTGCGTTACGATCGATTGACTCCCACATTTATATTGGTCGAAAACGGCAAAGAAATTGGACGCTTGCGCGGCTATCCTGGGAAGGTCATCTTCTGGGAATTACTCAACCAAATGATCGATAAGCACAAAAACACACCGGATTAACCCCATGAGCACCGAATTCACACCCTGGCTTTCATTCTTTGGTGGGGTCTTGATCGGGCTCGCTGCGCTGATTTTGATGGCAGCGCACGGACGCATCGCCGGAATCAGCGGCATCTTGTCCGGCTGGCTGACACGCACCGATTCATCCACACCCATAAACACCGCTTTTTTGGTGGGTTTAGTTTTGGGGCTGCCCCTAACCGCACTGCTCTCCAGCCAACCCATCAGCATTGAAAACGACACACCCTTTATCGGCATGCTCATGGCCGGCTTATTCGTAGGCTACGGCACGGTACATGGCAGCGGCTGCACCAGCGGTCATGGAGTGTGCGGCATTTCCCGCCTCTCGGCCCGGTCCATGGTGGCAACCGCCACGTTCATGAGCACAGCGATTGTGTTCACGTTCATTGTTCGCCACGTGTTTGGAGCTTAAATCCATGCTTCCACTCATCAGTGCTGGCGCATCCGGGTTGATTTTTGGCATCGGGCTAACCGTGTCGGGAATGGTGAATCCAGCCAAAGTTAAGAACTTTCTCGATTTGGCAGGCGATTGGGATCCCAGCTTAGCGTTTGTTATGTTGGGTGCAATTTCGGTGACCCTGCCTGGGTATAGGCTGCTTCGTAAAAGCCAATCCCCGTGGTTTACATCGAAGTTTCAATGGCCAACACGCCAAGATATCGATTCACCTTTAATTGTCGGAGCGGTGTTTTTCGGCGTAGGATGGGCACTCTCAGGTTTATGCCCTGGCCCTGCCATGGCAGCCCTGCCCTCCGCTATTCCCGGTGTGTTGGGCTTTGTATTAACCCTAGGTGTGGGCGCAACCATTGCCCATCATCAAAAACGCTTGAAAGATTTGGTAGAAAAGAACGCTTCACCGTAGCATCGCCAAAGCCATTGGCCACAGCAAAGCTGGGTGAATGCTCAACCCATTAGAGAGACGGCAATGACTGAATACGCCATCGATATGAGCCAACACACAAAGGTGACTGGCTTTTTCGACCAAGAGACCAACACCGTCAGTTACGTCGTTCAAGACCCTAACTCTTCCGCTTGCGCCATCATCGACTCGGTTTTGGATATTGATTATTCGGCCGGTCGATTGGATTACAAAGAGGCAGAAACACTCGTACAGTTTGTGCGCGATCAGCAGTTAACCCTAGAGTGGATCATAGAAACCCATGTGCACGCTGACCACTTATCAGCCGCGCCCTACATTCAAGAACAATTGGGTGGCTTAATTGGCATCGGTGAAGGCATACAAGAAGTACAAGAAACGTTCGGTAAGGTGTTTAACGAAGGCACAGAATTTCAGCGCGATGGGTCTCAGTTCGATCGACTGTTTAAAGACGGTGACACTTACACCATCGGCGAATTGCCCGTATTGGTTCTGCACACACCCGGTCATACACCCGCCTGCAACACACACGTGATAGGCGATGCCGCTTTTGTGGGGGACACCCTTTTCATGCCCGATGGCGGTTCGGCGCGAGCGGATTTCCCCGGTGGCGATGCCGGCCAGCTGTACGACTCCATTCAAAAAATACTGAGCTTACCGGATGACTTACGCTTGTTCATGTGCCATGACTACGGCCCGAACGGGCGAGACATCCAATGGGAGACGACCATAAAGGCACAACGTGATTCCAATATTCACATCGGCAATGGTGCAACACGCGACGAATTCATTGAGCTTCGCACCACACGTGACGCCACACTGGCCATGCCGAAACTCATCATTCCATCACTGCAAGTGAACATGCGTGCAGGCGAACTGCCCTGTGATGAACAAGGCACACCCATGCTCAAGGTGCCGCTAAACGGCTTGCAGTCTTCTTAAGACGAAAGGCATTCCACCACAAGACGCAAAGCATTCCACCGAATTTCACAGCTCAGCGATAATGCACTCGGTCTTTTCGCCGCCGCCCGGCCCGTTGAACAACCACACCATGCACTTGGATACTGTGCCGATCCACGCACTCGTCCACCCAATCAGGATTCAATGCCTCTAAGGTAACTTGTTGTGGATTGATGGGTATCCATCGACGAATCATCCACTCATTCGTTTGCGCATCCGGCTTCACATCCGTATCCGTTTCCGAAGAAGCCTCATGCGCTGTGTTCAGGCTTTGAACCAACACGAACGATCCTTCCACCAGGCGTGCGCTAGCATCAATCACGATGACATGACCGGGGTTAAATTCTGGCGCCATGCTGTCATCCAATACTTGCAAAGCCAGCAAAGCAGAGGATGAGCAGGTTGTCGGTAAATCAGACACCGCTTTAATGGGAATCGTTTTCATGCGCTGGGTGTCATAAGCAATGCATCACCCACCACTTGATGCAGGCTTAATACAGAATCAAATTCAAGGCCGTACTCAGGAAACACCGCAGAGAATTGGCTTTTACAAATGGCACACATGGCCACCATATGCGTGACCTGGTGCGATTCAATCACTTGTGTAAGCGCGTTCATTCTGGGGCTCGCCCCTTTGATGCGCAACTCCATCAATTCATCGGTGAGCAGCCCACCACCGCCACCGCAACAAAAGGTGCTTTGATGCGTTGTCGGCTTAGCCATTTCCACATAGTGCTCACAACTGGCTTTGAGTAAATCTCTTGGCACCGTAAATTGCCCGCCAGGTGTATTGCCTAATTTAGATGCTCTAGCCACGTTACACGAATCATGGAAAGTAACCACGCGGGAAGCATTGGCGCTTTTATCGAATGTGATAACACCGGTTTGCCAAAGCTCATGGGTTACTTCGGCAATGTGTTGAGGACGCGGATAGGCGGCATCTAAAAACTCTAAACCCACTAAGTCACTTAAGTGGTTCTGCGCCACCCGCCATGCATGGCCACATTCACCAAACACCAAGCGCCTCACTCCAAGTTCCAGCGCCGCTTCTCGAATTCTTAGCGCCACATTTTTCGTTTGCTGTGCACTGCCCACAAACAAGCCAAAGTTAGCCGCCTCGGAGGCATGAGAGCTGAGCGTCCAAGAGATACCGGCTTGATGCATGACCTTGGCATAACCGATCAATCCATCCACATGGGGCTCTGCAAAAAAATCAGCTGATGGTGTTACCAGTAAAACATCCGCCCCCACTTCATCTAATGGAAAGCGAACAGGCACACCCGTGTCTTCCAAGACATCTTCTTCCAAACCTTCCAAGGTGTCAGCCAGTGCCGGTTGCGGCAGACCGAGGTTATTGCCTTTGGTGTGTACCTTCCCAATCACCTGGTTTGCGTATTTTTGTCCCATGCCAATTGAGGCCAGAATGTCACGACCTGCCATGGAGACTTCTGAGGTATCAATGCCCACGGGGCAATACACCGAACACCGACGACACTGGGAACATTGGTGAAAATAGGTGTACCACCGATCCAACATCGCATCGTCTAAGTCCTTCGCCCCAACCAACCAAGGCAAATATTTACCACTAAACGTGTAGTGACGCCGATACACACTGCGCATCAAATCTTGACGTGCAACAGGCATGTTGTAAGGGTCTTGTGTACCCAAAAAATAATGACACTTGTCAGTGCAAGCGCCGCACTTCATGCAAGCATCCATGGCCACTTTCAAAGCGCGAGACTCAGTGACTTTCTCACCCAATAAGCGAACCGCTTCTTCCTGCCAGTTAGGAATCAGTTCAGTTGGAAAACCCAACGCGGCTTGCTGTTCGGCACTGGCAAGGTGCGGCTGCACGTGCGCTGTGGCGTCAGGTTTTATTTTCACGACCGCGGTGGCTCGGGGCGACTTCTTGTGGGGTTAAACCACATGAGTGGCCCATGAAATAGTTTTGAAAACGGGTACAAACACAGCAACACACACGCACCCAACACATGCATCAGCAATACAAAGTTTGATGCTAACGGCTGCCAGGCCCCATTAAACAATCCTTGCACAAACAAGGTCATCTCATACACATTCACAGAATGCGATGCCGACAGCATCATCCCTAAGCCTGCAATGGTCAAAATAAGCAGTAAGTGCAGGAAATCGGATGGGCTGGATAC
Source organism: uncultured Granulosicoccaceae bacterium (assembly GCA_937930305.1). Lineage (GTDB taxonomy): Bacteria > Pseudomonadota > Gammaproteobacteria > Granulosicoccales > Granulosicoccaceae > Granulosicoccus. The sequence continues at coordinate 35,406 of CALGLE010000028.1, forward strand.
AAATCGAACCCGATCAACAAGCAGCCGTCTGGCCAACAGCCCCAGCAGGCCAATCACCAAACCCCAAGAAACAAAAGTGGTGTAAGGCATCAACCACGCGCTGATCTTGGGTGCTGGAATGGATAAAAACCGCGCATGGATCAAAATCGTTAACAGCAGACACAGATGAAACAACCAACTGAATATCCACGTCCAAAATGAGGCCCGCCACAGGGTTCGAAACACCACCGTTTCAATGAGCAACGCGATAAAAATTCCGAATCGCGTGGTGGGTGTTGGCGTGATGGCAATATGGCGCGTGATGGGTGATCGAGTCAATCGCCAAAGACGATAGAACGTGCCCAGACAAAGTACCGCGATGGATACGCTAATCGCGAATGCTAGCAGTGTGCTCATGGGGCTAAGCACAACGACAAAGAGTTAAACGCAGCCAGTGGGTTTTGGTAACCCGGCGTATCGACACGCTTGTTTTGCTGGCCCCTGCGGATACAGTTCATACAAATACCGACTGTTCGCTTTGTCTTTACCAAGTTTCTTACCCACCGCCTTCGTAAGAATACGAATAGCGGGAGCTATCTCGTAGTTGTCATAATATTCTTGCAGTAGCTGAATGACTTCCCAATGACTGGGGGAAAGCTCTACCCCATCCGCAGCAGCCATGGTTTCTGCCACTTGCCTTGACCAATCCTGGCGATTAACAAGGTAGCCTTCTTCATCGGTTGCTAAGGTTAAGTTTTCAACCACCAAAACGGCATCAGAGGTTGGAGCCATTAGGCGCCAACCTCTGATAAGCCATCACATAACCACAAACTAGCCATATAAAGTGGGAGCACCCAACTGCTGGTGAATGGCGTTAGCGGTTTGTTCGTTGATGCCTAAGCCCTTACGAAACGCATCCAGAAAACGCGCTTCTTCTTGGCTGTCCAGCGTCATACCCATTAACGACATCATGTAAGCCTGTTGTTCACCGCCCTTAGGTATGGAGCGAACTAAGGCGTCAACATCCAACGGTGACTGCATCTCATTGATAACGAAAGCACGATCTTCATCACTGATGTCGTTGCCAAGATGTTCAACAATTTTTTGCTGTTCAGCTTGATCCACATTGCCATCGGCTTTGGTACCGGCAACCATGGCACTGATCAGAATTCTGGCTTGTTCTTCTTGCGTGGGTGTGGCTTGAGGTGCGGCTTGTTGACCTGTGAGCGCACTGTTCAATAAGTCTCCCAAGCTGCCACCTGTAGGGGCTTGTGCATTCGAGGGCTGACCACCGCCACCAATGCTTTCCAATAAACCGCCTAAGCCGCCCGCACCACCTGGCGAAGCGCCACCAGCTGAGTTTCCACCCAACAAAGCGCCCAGATCGCCCAGTCCACCACCACTACCACCCAGAGCGCCGCCTAGGCCACCCCCGCGGTTTTGCTGGTTTCCACCCATGGCGCCACCTAAAGCCCCACCTAGAAGACCTCCCAGTCCGCCACCTGAATTACCTGAACCACCTCTCACAACGCTGCCAACTCCCTTGGCAACCATGGCTCCTACGGCTAATTTAGCCAATGTTCCAACCAAACTCATGTGCACTTCCTCAATTACGTCACGTTTAGATTAAGAAGTTGCTCGGCGGTGCCGAACACTAACTATTAGTGTAACCAAATAGCCACGTTGAAACGCGGCAACACCGCACAGCATACCAGTGCCCGGTTACACGTAAATGGATGGG
>CALGLE010000029.1 GCA_937930305.1 uncultured Granulosicoccaceae bacterium
GCATCCTGCGCCCGCTGCTTTAGTGCATCCATGCACGTCAGCTCGGTAATTCCGTGTGATAAATCCGCATGGAGCGGATTTAAACGGCCAAAGGCCGCCCCGTAGGGGTGAGTCGCAGGGATGCGACGAATAAAGTAGGACATCGCCAGATTTAAATAACAAACCCTCAGTGCTACGCACTGGGGGTTTTTTATTTTAAGCTGTTGGTGTTCTGTTTGACAGCTCTTGCGCATCCTGCGCCCGCTGCTTTAGTGCATCCATGCACGTCAGCTCGGCAATCCCGTGTGATAAATCCGCCAGGAGCGGATTTAAACGGCCAACGGCCGCCCGTAAGGGTGAGTCGCATGTATGCGACGAATAAAGTAGGACATCGCCAGATTTAAATACAAAAGCCCCGTAGACCCCGTGTCTGCGGGGCTTTTGTATTTGGATATTGTACTTGCGCCATTTAGCAGCTCTAAGGACTCTATAATATGCCTATCCCATGAGAAGGTGAGCTCCTTGCGCTTCTCCACGGCAATTGCAGTTGCGATTTAGGGGGCTGGATATGATTGTGTTAATATTGGGCTAAATACGCTTATTCTGTTCTAGGGGAATAAGGTTTGGACGGTCCAATAGGAAGGTGTATGTCTCAAGTTAAGTGCTTATTATTAATATTTTTATCAGTTATTTTTTGGTTAGGGTCAACAGCGACCGCGACATCGTCGGTGTTTGTCCCGAATCATCAAAGATATCAGGATTTTGGTGTCTCCCCTGACGAGCAATATTTGGTTTTTATGACGTCATCGGGCGAGCAAGAGAACCGATTGATAAAGGTCTTTAGCAAAAATATTTCCTCAGGAGTAACTACAAGAATTTATTCTTCAGCGCTTGGTGAGACCATACAATTTGATTTCACCTCCGATAGCTCGAAAATTCTAATCTATGGGAGACCAGACGAGACTGGCAGTGGACTCACTTCGAGCTCCAAAATTGTATTGGTACCCTTGGTTGGTGGTGTACCGATAGTTTTGGCGACAAACAATGCTAGTGATTCTTCCCGTTTTGGAGTACGACCTAGACTTTCTGCTGATAACAAGTACTTGGTGTATGCCTCAAAAGCGAGCAGCGAATTCATCTTGCGTAGTGTCAATATTGATTCCGGCGCAATTCATGTGTTTAATTCTGGCCATCCTATAGCGAGAGGGATTATCGTTAGCCCGGACAGTCAATACGTCATCTATAAATCAGGCAACTTATACAGTGAGCCTATTGAAGGCGGCACCGCTATTATGCTCAACAGAGCCTTAATTGACGACGACGTCACTTCCCCTAATTTGGTGTCACCTGATTCGAAATACGTTGTCTATATGCGAAGCGTTAGCCGTTTTAGTTACGAGATGTTTTCGGTCGGCATTAAGGGCGGCACACCAACTAAACTAAGTGCAGACCGCGCCTCGTCACCTCGTTTCGCCCCGGATGGTCGAACCCTGATTTTTTCAAGAAGGGTTGGCAATATCACGGGTTTGTATAGCATCCAAGTAACAGGGGGGGGGGGCGAAATTCAACTTGATTCGGTTGAAAACCGGTATATCGATGGCGACTTTTCGTTTAGCCCGGACGGTCAATGGGTTGTGTACAAAACATATTCAATCGATTTTGAGGGAGCGCCCCAGGAGCGTATTTTAAACAGCGTTAGACTTAACGGTGGCCCGAGTTACGAGCTGGTAGACGAACGCAATGGGTTGCGCGGTAGCCTTAATGATCAATTTTTAATTAGTCGTGACAGCACAAAGGTCATTTATATTGAAGATTTATTTAATGACAGCTTATTTATTACTCCCATTGGTGCCGAAGGTGAGTCTAGGCAATTGTTAACGAGTAACTCTATTTTTAATATGAGACTGAGCGCGGACGGCTTTAATCTATTTTATCAGGGTAGCTTCAATGAAAAGGAAATCTACAAGATTCCTATTCCGATCGGCGCAGGTTCCGTCGCCCCTGCTGTCAAGGTAAGTGATCCATTGGGCCCTGATGATTATATTAGTCAGTATTACCTATCAAAAGACAGTGACTTTGTATTTTATCGTAGAGAGACTCGTGGTTTTGAAAACCGGCTTAAAACAAAGATATTTATTAACAGATCTATTTCGCCACCTCTTTTTGTCAGCGGGGTGCGTACTGGCAATAGTAATGCCGATCTCTCTAATAATGGCAACTCTAATAATTCGCAGCCGTTATTGCGGGTACGTTTTTCTAAACCGCTTTTTAATCCTGCTGGAGATGGCTTAGAAACTGGTGATGCCAGCGATCCGAGTCTTTACCGGCTGATCGCAGCGGGCCTTAACGGGGCGATAGAGAGTAATTCAACTGTTGGCTGTGCGATCGGCGTGCAAAATGATGATATAGCGATTCCTATTAACAAAGCGAGCTACTCAACTGACGGCATGTTTACTCGACTCGACGTTAATGATTCTAGAGACTTAAGTCCAGGAAAGTACGTATTGCTTGTCTGTGGCAGTACAGCTCCTGCAGCAATAACTGACATATCAGGCGGCACGCTCGACGGAGATAGAAACGGTATTGTCGGCGATGACTATGTACTTAAGTTTACCATTGGTGATTCGAATCAGCTTTGCTTTCCAGTTAAATCTATTCTGAGTAAGTTGGCAATGATATGTATTTAGTCTTGTTGAAAGACTCAGGGCTAAGCTCATTATTAATCTTAATGTGTTCTCTAAGCGCTAAGAATTATTCTTAAGCGGTCGATCATTCGGTTTGCTTCATTGGCCTTCAGTGAGGCACTGATAATAGCCGGAAGAATTGAGATCAGGAGATCGTCCTCAAGTGCAATGCTAATTGACTCGGGTGAGAATTTTCCCGCATTCGCTTCAGTGCTGGCGCGCACGAAGAAAGCTCCGGCGAAAGGTGCGATGTATTTTGAAAATGATACATTTATAATGCATTGTTAATGCAGCAATTTAATAAAAATTATCTTTGCGGATGACCGTAGTCATGAGACTCATACACGTTTACCACTCCCAATTCACCCAGTTAACTAACATAATTTTTACGAAAGACCCTTTGTATTTAAAATGAATATAGAAGATACCATCTTATTTTTGAGATTTAATGAAAGTGTCACCATTTCTGAAGCAATTCATTTTAAAGGCTCGGGTGTGCGTATCGGAAGCAACACTAAAATTGGCGTTGGTGCTGTTTTCCATGCAAATTCGATCGTACTAGGATCATGCGCTATTGGTGAAAATTGTACGATTGGCAATTTCTCTTTGATCCGTGAAAATGTAGTAATTGGAGATAATACAAAAATTGGTTCGCATAATTCTGTCGAACCACATGCTCAAATTGGAAATCGAACCAGGACTCAGGGCCACTGCATGATTTCCGAATATAGTGTGATAGGCGATGATGTGTTTTTAGGGCCTTATTTCAACAACCCTGCAGATCGAACGCCGGGTAGAACGCGCGAGCCTGGCGAGTACAAGCCTGATGCAGCAATTATAAAAGACCGTGCGCGAACCGGCTCTCATGTTGTCGTCCTGCCTGGGCAAATAGTTGAAGAAGACTCCTTTCTTGGTGCTGGCTGTATTTTGATTAATAGCACTTCGAAAAATCAGGTTTGGTTTGGCAACCCAGCCAGAAAATTCAAATAAAACGAGTTTCTTTTGGTATTGCAAATCAAGTTAGTTTCAATATGTGATGACCGAATGTTGTTGTTCGCCTGAGGGTCTTAATTTACTTACTCTATTTGCGCCAGTACAACTCCCATCGCGATTATGTGGTCAATTTTACAATTGGTCGGGCCAATTAGTACTTCTTTCCGATCTTTTGGACCGACGGAAAGTTGTCCAAAGCATAATGGGCAAATGTAATCACGCTGTTCTGTTTTAACGAATTGCCAAGCTTTAGGCTATAATAATTGGTCAGGGCAGCATGGATTAGTGAAATGAAAGATAAGGTAGTTATTCAACTCCTACTCGCCACTATTTTTACGGTGTCGCAACTCACAATAGCGTCGACCGAAAACGATATTGATTCGAAATTAAATCTTAGTCAAGCTGCGAGTATTGAAAATGCAAGCAGTGGAAGTGGTGTAAAGTAAATAATCGATCACTCGGATGTGCCGACCGAGGTTTGGGATATTATTTATCGTGATCAATACAAGATCCGTAGCGAAGAAGTAAAACGTAAATTTTTCGCTAATAATCCTGAACAGGCATATCGAGCGTAATTTGATGCTAAAGGAGTCGAGTTCATCGTCTATAAAGACAGAGACAATGAGAAGCAAGGCGTCTTTAGTTTGCGTTTGTCCGGAGTGGGTTATTCGCAAGAGATGATTGTACCGAAAATTTTAGAAGTGTCTAAAGACTCAAGTGATGAATATTGGATTAATCTTGAACGTGAATTTGGCCTGACTGAGTGGTATATCAATCATTCTTCCGGAATTGAGCAAGGTTTTACATTAAAGCAACCAGTGGCTGAAAACAGGACTGGGTCGTTAATTCTTCAACTCGAGGTAAATCCTTCGTGGAATTTAGTACTTTCGGAAAACAAAAAATCTTTACTTATAAGTAATGGATCGCAGAGGCTTTCCTATGAAGGCCTAAAAGTTTGGGACAGTCTTGGCAAAGAACTAAAAGCGGAAATACAGCTCGACAATAATCATCAGTTTTCGCTACTTGTGCAGGATAAGAAGGCGCAGTACCCAGTAACTATTGATGGCGACATTCTGGTCATTGGCGCTCATCTTCGCGACAGTGCAGGCTACCCCGGTTCGGGGGCTGCTTACGTCTATGAGAAGTCAATGTCCCCTGATTGTTTATGGGCTCAAACAAAAAAAACTGATCACGAACGAGTATTTAACCATGGGCGGTCATTTTGGTGCTTCTGTTAGTGTTCTAGAGCGCTTCGCGTTGATTGGAGCGAGCGGAGTTGATACCCCGGCCCACGTCAATACGGGCGCTGCATTTCTATTTATGGCCGATGGCTCGAACGGCGACTCCTGGCCTCTAAAAGAAGCTTTTTACGCCTCTGATCGATTAAGTGGAGACAGGTTTGGGTTTTCGGTCAATCTCGCCAGCACAAGTAGTTTTGTCGGCGCTCCTGATGCAACTGCTGTAAATAATAATACTGGCAAGGTGTATCAGTTTTTCAGAAAGCCGACAGCCTCGTCAGTGACCGCTATAGATTATTTCATTGAATAGCCTATTCGAGACAATAGTGAACTCTTAACCGTAACCCCACATTTTGAGGTGGAGTTCGCAATAAGTGTTATTGATGACCATGACCTAGGAAGGAGAGTTGGTTTACGAGATCCAGATAATTACCGACTTATTTCCGCAGGATTGAATGGCGATATAGAAAGTAATCCAGCGGATGTATGTGCTGCAGGTGTATCAGGAGATGACCATCTCCTGTCGATAGACTATGTTGTAATAGAAGGATATAGTAGGGTTAGTATCTATGTGAATGGTGCGACTCGCGTGTCTAGGCCTTCAGGCCAAATATATTTGAAGCCTCCATTGTCCTTCGGACGTTATGCCCTCGTGGTCTGTGGAAGCTTGGTTGCGCCGGGCTCTATACGCTCTGTATATTCGCAACCATTGGACGGAAATTCTGATGGAGAAGTAGGTGATGATTTTTTTGTTCCGTTTTTCATTCCATCAATGGGAGTCATTAGTGGGGGAGAGTTTTGTTTTCCAATAGTTACTAGAAATGACAGCAATGCGCTATTGTGTATATAAACGTTAAGGTTAAATTTAGAAATCAGTAGAAGTCGATACCTTCTAACCTATGGTATTGAGGGTAGGGAAATTGTTATGACACTCAAAGTATTCATGTTCAGGAACAACTGGATTTTACTACTGGTTACCGCATTGCTTTTTTCTGCAACCTTGCAGGCTAAGAATATCGACGCTAAACTTCGTGCTAGCGTGTCGTCACCAAGTTCTGAGGGTCGTAAAGAGTTTGGTGACAAGTCGGTGCCAAGGGGTATTTGGGAGTATATTTATACGGATCAATACGGTGTTAAAGAGGGGGCAGTGAGCAAGCAACTAGAGAGTTACTATGTTAATAATTCGGAGCAAGCTTATCGCGCTGAGTTTTTAGATAGCGGTGTGAAGCTTAGTTTGCAGAGTCCATCGACGCCCTCAGTTGAACCGCTATTGATTCGATTGTCCGGCGTTGGGTACGGAGACGATATTGTGCTTCCGTCGGTGCAGGAGATTAAGCAAGACAAGGATGATGTGGCGCGCGTTAACTACCATCGTGATAAGGGTGTCACCGAATGGTATATCAATAAACCAGAAGGCATAGAACAAGGTGTGACCTTAGAACGGCGACTCAGCCAAGAAACAACGGAGCCTTTATCGCTTAACTTTACTTTAAATAAAGCCTGGAACGCGTCGATGGCTACCGGTGGCGAATCGCTTAAACTCACTAATGGTGATCAGACTTTAAGCTACAGCAAGCTGAAGGTTTGGGACAGTCATGGTGCGGATGTTCAAGCTAAAATGATAGTGTTAAATGAACATACTATTTCCTTAGTAGTCAACGATCAGCAGGCAGTCTACCCGCTAACGATCGACCCGCTTATTCAAAATGAGTATTTTAAATTTTCTAATGGAGGGGGTGATCACGTTGACCGAGATGGCAACGTCCTTGATCTTTCAGACGAAACAATCGTTATTGGCATTAGAAGCTCAAACGCTAGCGCGCCAGAATCTGGTGGAGCGGTTTTTATTTTTAATTTTAATTCAGTATCTGACGAATGGGAGTTCTCGAGAAAATTGACTGCGTTAGACTCAGACCCGTTAGATTTTTTTGGGATGTCGGTTGCAATAAGCGGAGATCTAATAGCGGTAGGAATTGGGTTTGACGATAGCAATGGGACAGATGCTGGTGCAGTAAATATATATGAACGAAATACCGGTGGGCCAAATAACTGGGGCGAATCAAAAAAAATCTTTGCTAATGATGGTATTGCTGGTGATAACTTTGGCGCTAGCTTATCTCTCGATGGCGATATGTTGGTCGTAGGTAGTCCTAAGTCAGATGGACGTCGTCTAGATACTGGAGCAGCGTATATTTATCGAAGAGGCTTAGGAGGCGTCGATAACTGGGGACAAGTTAAGAAAATGCTAGCAAGTGATGGAAACACTATTGATCGTTTTGGTGGAAATGTAGATGTTAGCGGGAGCACAGTTGTGGTTGGCGCACGGTATGCTGACGAGCCTGGTTTGGGAACCAATATCGGGGCGGTCTACGTTTATGAGGAAAATTTTGGTGGCGCTAACAATTGGGGTAGAGTTGCGAAGTTGGTCGATACCTTAACACCAGCTAATAACGATCTTTTTGCTCATTCTGTGGCCATACATCAAGACACCATTGTTGTTGGTGCTCCTGCTGATAAATTGCCAGGGGGCGTGCCATTGGATGGCTCTACTTTTATTTTTGAACGAGACCAGGATGGAATAGACAACTGGGGGTTGGCCAAGCGATTGGTTGGAAATACTAATGTTGCCTCGAGTTTTGGCGCTGGTGTCGATATTATCAATGACACGATAGCCGTTGGCGCTGGCCGCGACCCAGGTGGAGTAACGAATTCAGGCACTATTGGTGCTGGCGCAGTGTATGTTTATTCTCGAGATTTTGGTGGTGCTAATAATTGGGGCTTAGTCAAACAGGTTTTAATGAATGATATAACACCTGACTCGCAGTTTGGCTGTGTTTCGCACGGTGCCGGTGTTTTTGTTTCTAATTGTGTTGCATTAACTTCAGATCGACTTCTGGTTGGCGCGCCCGCAAAAGATACGATTATTGGAGAGAATGGAGGCGCAGTTTATGTTTTCGAGCGTGATTTAGGTGGCGACGATAATTGGGCACAACGACAGAAAATCATACCTAGAGCCACTCGAAATACCGGCGACCGTTTCGGCTACGCAGTTTCGGTTAGCAGTGAGCGCGTTGCAGTTGGTGCTTTTGGCGACGATGAAAGGGGTTTCGATGCGGGCGCGGTATTTGTGTTTGCACGCGATGAAATTGTATTTGTACGTGATGAAACTCTTCCTCCAAACTGGAGTTTTGAGAAAAAAATTATTCCTCTAGACGCACAACCCGGCGACTTTTTTGGTCGCTCTGTTTCACTTCATAACGATACTCTAGCGGTTGGTGCCTATAGAAATAATGATAATGGTGCAAATTCTGGCTCCGCCTATGTCTACCAGCGTGATGTAAATGGAGATTGGGCCCAAATACAGCAGATACTTGCGAGCGATGGCGCTGCGGGTGATTTTTTTGGCCAGTCGGTTTCGTTACAAAATGACATCTTAGTTGTTGGAGCGTTCTTTGATAGTGATAATGGCGTCAAGTCTGGTTCAGCCTATGTCTATAACCGAGATTTAGGCGGTCGCGATAATTGGGGTGAAGTTAAAAAGGTGATCGCCAGCGATGGTGCTGCAAACGACTTGTTTGGTATCTCTGCGTCAGTATTTGGCAACACCATTGTTATTGGCGCAAATGCTGGCTATGAAGGTTTAACTCCAGGTGTTGCCTACGTTTATGAAAGAAATGAAGGGGGGAGTAATAATTGGGGTGAAGTTAAAAAACTTATACCAAGTAATGGCCGAGCGGGCGACGCGTTTGGTTTTGCTGTGTCAGGGTTTGACGACACCATTGCGGTATCAGCCTATCTCTCTAATGAAAATGGCAGTCAGTCGGGCTCGATTTACCTGTTTGAGCGTAATTTAGGTAGCCCAAATAATTGGGGGGAGAGCTTGCATCTTATTCCAAGTGATAACCAAGCTGATGACCGTTTTGGTCGTTCTTTATCTCTGTTCGAGAACACCTTAGTGGTCGGCGCATTTAGAGACGATGACCAAGGTCAAGATGCTGGCTCAGCGTATGTATTCGTTCGGGATAGCGATGCCCTGAACCAATGGAATGAAACAAAAAAATTGTTTGCAAGTGACGCTCAGGTCAATGACCGGTTTGGCCGTTCAGTCGCGGTAATGGGCGATACCATTATCGTTGGTGCCGACTTAGACGATAATAAGATAGCAGGTATTGACGCCGGCTCGGCGTATGTATTCTCCCTACCAGTGAGTGTTCTATCCGTTCGCTTTGGAAGCCGGGATTTACTACCCGGCGATACGACTAATGCACGTGCATCGAGGTTTGATATTAAGTTTTCCTCCCCGTTATTTAATCCGGTCGGCGATGGCAGATTTTTTGATGACGTCACTGATCCGACGCATTATCGCTTAATTCTACCTGGTGCCGACGGTGTGATTGAGAGTAATGTCGACAATGGTTGCCTGCTGGGTTTGCAGGGAGATGATGAAAGTTTGCCAGTGAATAGAGTTTCTTATTCGAGGGCCAACAAAATAGCAGTCATTGACGTGAATGATGGGCAACCACTAGCGTTTGGGCATTATAGTTTGTTGGTTTGTGGCAGTACAGAGCCATCTTCGATTAAGAACCTCTCGCGCGAACCTTTGGACGGTAACCGAGATGCCTTACCTGGGGATGATTTTGTTCTCGATTTTACGGTTGGTGATACCGAGGACTTTTGTTTTCCTTTAAGCTCGCCAAATAATCGTTTGGCGATGATTTGTTTGTAGCGACGACCTATCGGCTTTAATGAAAATAAAAGGGGTCAGTGACAAACGCTTCTCATTCGCGTTTAGCTTTGCCGCTGGTGTGCCTTGTCATGTTGTTACCCGTGGTAACGACCGCGCAGCTTGCTTTTTTGCAGAGCAAGATTACGAGTTTTATTTAGAATGTTTATCAAGCGCGTGTGAGCGTTATCATGTGGCCTTACATGCCTATGTGTTGATGACCAACCATGTTCATCTGCTGATGACGCCTGAAGACAAAGAAGGAATTTCAAGAGTTATGCAGTCGATTGGTCGGCGTTATGTTCAGAGCATAAACACTCGATATAAACGAACGGGCACCCTGTTTGAGGGGCGGCATAAAGCGAGCTTAGTAGACACCGAGAATTATCTTTTGGTTTGCTATAAGTACATTGAGTTAAACCCAGTTCGTGCAAAAATGGTTGAGCACCCGTCTTTATATAAGTGGTCGAGTTATCAACAAAACGCTGAACTGGGCGTTAGCGGCATAGTGACGCCGCATGATGTTTATAAGCGACTTGGCACAACTGAATTAAGCCGAGTGAATGCATACAAAGATCTATTTCGCAATGAGCTTAGCGACAAGGCGATGTCAGAAATACGAAAAGCCACTACTTTTTCAATGCCATTGGGTAATCGAGCGTTTCAAGACCAGATAGAGAAAACGCTAGGCCGTGGCTTGGGATATTCGAAACGAGGTCGCCCATTAACGAATAAAGTAGGACCCCAATGCTCCACTGAACCATTAAGATAGAGTAAACTAAGCCCTGATATTGTTAAACTTAAATTCCTTATTTAAAAAGCTAAGTCTGCCTTAGAGCAGAGAAATACATTTGACGTTCAAAACAGGGTGGTTCTATCTTTTACTAGCTTTTACGATGATTCTTGCGTCGGGCCAAGCGCATGCCAATTCAACGGCTCCGGTAGGTAATTGTCTAGACATAAGCAGCGTTGATCAACGCCTCAGCGTTTTGCCTTTTATGTCCCACTATTGGGATACCGACAACCTAATTGAGTTACCTGATCTTGAAGACGGGCACACTCTTACTTCAGTCTTTAAGTCTGTTCAATTTGAACAAGTTATAGACCCGCAAAATGAGTACGTGTTAGGTGAGGGCAATAGCAACCATTGGTTGCGGTTTTGCGTAACAAACCCGTCTGATAAGCGGGTTGAATTAGTGTTAGCGTCCTCTCCAGCAGTCATTGCAGAAATTGATTTTTACCCCCAAACAAAAGGATCAGCGTCATTTCAAACTGGCAGCACCAAGCCAATGGTTACGCGTGATATTTTTGCGCCAGAATTTGACTTCAATATTGTTTTGCAAGCTCAACAAACCGAACATTATTTTCTAAGAGTTAGGGCTCATAACACCGCCTATTTAATTGCGTCGGTCTGGGATAAGCAGAGCTACTTAATAGCCAAAGATAAAAGAGAAGGCACCGATGGCGTGTTAGCTGGTATTTTGATTGGTTTGATTCTCTATACCATGTTGTTGTACTTCTCGGTGCGCCAATCATCATCCTTGCTCTACATTCTATGGAGTACCTCAACGCTTATTTTATTGGCCTCTATTGATGGCCGAATTTTACAGTACCTATTACCCCTCTCACCTCCTTGGGGAATTTATACGACGATTCTTTTTTACCCATTGACGCTTATTTTATCAGCGCTGTTTGCACGAGAGTTTATCCAACTCAAGAATTATCCACGCCTAGATAAAATGAGCTTGTTGATAATAGCCGCAGGCCTTGTCTATTTGATATGGGCTTACACACGTGGTTATGCAAATTACTTTCAAGCTAACGCCGTATTTGCGGTTGTGGTGGTGATCTACTTTGGTTGTATTTGCCCGCTGTATGGTTATTTTGCTAAAAAATCAGTGCTTTCTAAGTATTTATTGATCGCACAATTTCCATTAATTATCTGCGTGTTAGACCGAAGCTTATTCTCCATTGGTGTAACGTTCGAGCACTACATTCCCTACACCGCCAAGGTTGGTTTGGTTGCAGAAATGATTCTGCTGGCTTATTGCATTGGCGAAACGATTTACAAAGAAAAAAACGAGGCGCAACGTTTAGCTTACGAGCAATTAGAGCGCGCCAATGAACTACAGAACAACTATAACCAAGAATTAGAGGCTGAAATACACAGTAACACAGCCGAAATTCGTTCAATGAACGCCGACCTTGAGCAACAGGCCAAACAACTATTAGAGCTTGATGAAGCTAAATCCAGGTTGTTTGCCAACATTAGCCACGAATTCAGAACGCCCCTTACGCTTATCCAAGGCCCACTATCAAAATTGCTTGAAGGCAATAAGCACCCTGATCAAGCCATAATCAGTAGCGCAATCAAGCACTCTAAAGCCATGCAAACTTTGATTGATCAAGTGCTCACCTTAAGTAAATTTGACGGTAATTCGCTTGTACTAAAAACGCATAAAGAAAATATCAGTACCGTGGTGAGACAAATAACATCACAGTTTAGCTCTCTAATTGAAAGCAAAGGCATTGAGTTTAGCTTTACCAGCCAAGTGCCAGAGCTTGAAGCCTATGTAGATTACGAAAAACTCAAAATAATGCTCAATAACATAATGAGCAACGCCATAAAATTTAGTGACCACGGTGGGCGAATCTCGGTTGAAGTGAGCGCTTTTGACAATATGGCCGCAGACGACGGGGAGCATACCACCGATGAATACGTGCAAATTAGCATAAGTGATACCGGCCATGGCATACCCAGCAATGAGATAGACTACGTGTTCGATCGCTTTTTTCAATCGAGCTCTTCAGCGCACGCAGGTTCAGGTACCGGCACCGGAATCGGTTTAGCACTGGTTAAAGAGTTAGTGCAGTTGCACGCTGGCGAAGTGAGTGCCACCAGCCAGTATCAAACATCAGATGATAGTGCAGCCAGCGGCAGCACATTTACTCTGCGCTTACCGCTTGGGAACGCGCATTTAAATGTTAACGAAATAAGCGACGTACGCGGTGGCTCGGTAATTGATATTCCTTTTGATGAAGATCGAAACGAAGACGTTCAATTCGCTAACCACCTAGTTGCCACTGACGGTGAACAATCAGTTAAATCCGTATCGCTCAAAGGTCAACGCGACGCAACCATCTTGGTGGTCGATGATAATCAAGACATGCGCGCCTATCTGCGCAGTTTATTAGAGCCCACATACCAAATCGTTGAAGCCGTTGATGGCTTAGACGCCGAAGACAAAGTGAAACAACACGCGCCAAATCTAATCGTCACCGACCTAATGATGCCAAAACGTGATGGTTTAGAGTTTGTTAAATCCTTAAAGCAAAACGGCGAGTTTTCCAAGACACCGGTAATAATGCTCACCGCAAAAGCCGGTTTAGACGACCGTTTAGAAGGCTTAATAGCCGCGGTAGACGACTACCTGGCCAAACCATTTGATGCTCGTGAATTAATTGCGCGAATTGAAAACTTATTGAGAAAACACGCACAATTCAGCGCGTTTTATTTAAATGACATAGCGCCAAACGTAACCGCCAACAAAATAAGCAGCTCAGCAGAGCAAGAAGAAGACACCTTTTTAACGGAACTTCGGACCATGGCTGACCAACACCTAAGTGATGCTAGCTTTGGCGTAACAGAGTTAGCATCATTAATGCACGTAAGCAAAGCAACCTTACATCGGCGTTTAAGCGCAACAAGCAAGTTTACACCCTCAGAATTCATTCGCCACTGCCGCTTAGAGAAAGCAAGACAATTATCAATCGGGGGCCAGGTGCGCAACCTTGGCGAACTCGCGCATGCCGTTGGTTTTAATCAAGCGGGCTACTTTTCACGTTTGTATCAAAAAGCGTTCAATAGCAAACCGACGGTGCAAAGCAACAAAGGTTAGTCTGGCCTTAAGCTCGCTTTGGTTTGTCGCTAGCCTAAAAAATAGCGAAGTCGGTAAAAGGTAAGGAAAGCTAACACCTCATAGAATAGCTAAACGTGGTCTGTCCCTGTTCACAAAGGTTAGCCCCTCAATGTTCACAAACGTCTCAACTTTGTTCACAAACGTCTCAACATGGCGTTTCATCCTAGCGCAATCAGCTATCAAGCATTAGGCTTTGCTCCGTGATAATCACATAGCGTGAAACTCTGTTAGCTCTTTAATGCACTTTTGAGTTCACGCACGCAGGTGCTTTAACACCGCTAATGCAAATAATTAATAGAGGCCTTTATGCAAAGCATATTTCGATCATTCCTAATTTTTCTCACACTATTACTGCCACTGTCTGCCTATGCGCAGAATAGAGTGGTTGTGGTTCCGCCGTCGGGAGACGATATTGAGCCGCTCAGTAATATTGTTACCGTGGCAAAGCGCAATGGGGATTTTTCCAACCCTTTGGCGGCAATGGCGTCAATTACTGATGCAAGTGCGTCTAATCCATATTTAATCGTGATTGCACCAGGTGTTTACAATTTGGGTGGCCAGCTGGTGATGAAAGAATTTGTTAATATTGCCGGCAGTGGTAAAGAAGTCACAGCATTAACAGGCAACGTAAGCACAACTTCACAAGAAACGGCGGCCTTGGTCATTGCCGCTAACAATGCTTCGATTCAAGACGTAAAGATTGTGAATAACGGCACAGGTGGTTTGTTTTCAACAACTATATTTTCAGATGGCAGCAATATTGAACTGTCAAATGTTGAATTAGATGCCAATAACAGTATTGCGACTGCAATAGTGGGTAATAACGGCTGTAGCTACCAGTTAAACGATGTGGAGATTTATATGCCACGTCGGTCACTTTCCTCGGAAGTAGGTATTAGCTTGGAAGGTTGTACGATCAATATGCAGGGAGGCTCGATTAATATCAGCCGGGATGGAGGTACCAACACTAATTCTGTTACTGGCGTTGTTTTAGACCAACCCGTAGATGCGGCAATATCAAATGTTGATATGAACATTATTGGTGGTAATAAAGCGATTCATCAAGTGATAGGTTTTGATATTGTTGGTGATCAATTTTCATTTAATGAGTTCCCTTCAATAAGATTGTCTGATTTGAGGTTAAACATTGTTAGCGGTGGATCAACTTTTGGTTTTCAGGTTAGAAATGGCAACGGATCCGCTCTCACGATTGACTCGACCCATATGCAGATACGCGCCAGGGCTGGTGGCATAGGCTATAGTTCAGGTAATATGAATACGACCATTTCAAACTCAACGATTATTGTTGATGGCCAAGGCGGAGATGTAGTTGGAATAAGTCGGTTTGCCAACTCGTTGAACGCGGGCGATAATTTTAGTGTTCTGTCGACCAATGTGCAGCTTCTCGCCCAAGATTCTATTGGCATTGAAAACCAAGGTTTGGAATCGAACCGGCCGATGATTGTGCGTGATAGCCGAATAAAAGCGAGTACTAGTATTGATGCACAAGACATTGCATCGACCAATAGAACTTACGTATCCGATAGCATAATTTCAGGCGACGTGGTCGGTCAGCCGCTTTGCGATTTTGTGTTCACCACCATCGGGGAACGCTTGGACAATAATTGTGGTGTGCCTCAACCGCAATAAAAGAGGTGGGGACAGACCTCGTTTTAAGGTTAGATGTAAATAGTGAAAAGGGGGCAGACGCACGTTAATTTATTTAGGCTTTTGTTTTAATGGTTGGGGTATCGGGCGACTTATGTTAAAAAGCCAAAAAAGTAAAAACCCTATTTTACGTTTAAATCTGGGAATAAAAAATAAAAGGGGTCGGTGACAAACGCTTCTCATTCGCGTTTAGCTTTGCCGTTGGTTTTTTGATTGTGTTATAGTTTATTTTTACAAGTGAGTCGAAAGGAGTCGACTATGCCTAGAAAACCCCGTTATTACGCCGCTGGTG
>CALGLE010000030.1 GCA_937930305.1 uncultured Granulosicoccaceae bacterium
TGACTGGCGCGCAACTGCTCGAGTAAATTGTGGTTATCACGAACCAAACGCGTCGCTTGCGCAGCTCGCGTGGCACACAATGAAATCACGCTGTGATCTTCCAGCGGTTTACTTAAGTAGTCGTAGACGCCGGTACTCAAAGCCTTTCGAATCATGTCGTAGCTGTCATAGCCGGTCATGACGATGGTCTTGACGCTAGGATCAACGTTTTGAACGTGTTCGACCAGATCGAATCCAGAGATGCCCTGCATTCGAACATCGGTCATGATGACATCGAATTCCATCGATTCGATCACCCCGATAGCTTCCTCGCCCGATTGTGCTGTCGTCACATTAAACTCGCTGTCCTGCAGTACTTGACCAAGTATATTCAGGATCGCAGGCTCATCATCAACGATCAAAGCGTTGAATCGCGTACCGGTTGAATCGTTACTCATCATGGGCACAACATCCCGACATAGCTGATGGAACCTGTGAGTCTTCGCCCACATCGTGTCTTACTATCCACACCGGTCTTAACGGCCCACGGTCAGCTAACTTCAGCGCCTTCAGGCTTATCCGAGGGTCTCATATGAGATGCCATTCACGAAATTAATGCAGGACCACGCACAATCGGCTGCAGAACTGTGAGATTCGGCCGATTTCTATTGTGAATCCGCCCACGCTCCGGAGAGTTATCTGCTCGAATTTTCCGGATCGTTCTGCAGGCCGACATGAGTCACTATGTTTAATTCTCGAAAACGCTCAAGCGCTCGTTGCAAGGACAGTGTCCCTAGCGATAAGGATCAGACCGATTCTTCGCTACCGTCTTCGATGCAAACAAAGACCACAGCGCCTTTGTTTGAAATGCTGGAACCTCGATTGTTGTATTCCGCAGATGCACTCGGCATAGGCGCCGTTGTTCTGCCCGATGAATCAAGTGCTGATCACCAACACTTTGTAAGCGAGTTTTCCGATCGGGCTCAGGATGATTCAGAATCACCCCATGTCGAGATAAGTGAAGCTTCCGCGGGTTCGATAGAGCTGGTATTCATTGATAGCCGAGTGAACGACACTCATGTATTCGTCGATACGTGGGCAGCGGACAACGTTGAATTTGTCATCGTCCACGAATCCGATGATGCTTTAAGCGTTATTGGGGAGCGCTTAGAAGATCATGCCGCCAATGGCAATCGAGTAGAAACAATAAGGATTGTTTCGCACGGTTCTTCGGGCCAACTGCTGTTAGGTGACAGCAACATCTCAGAGAGCACATTGCTAAGTAACGCGGATGCGTTACAAATGTGGTCTACGGCCCTGAGTGCTGATGCCGATATCTTATTATTCGGTTGTGATGTGGGTGCGGGAAAGATTGGTCAAGCTTTTGTGCAAACGTTGGCAGAGCTCACCGATGCTGATGTCGCAGCGAGTGATGATGTTACCGGCGCATCCGCATTGGGCGGGGATTGGGATCTGGAAGTCTCTTACGGTGCGACGCGACACTTAGAGCCAAACGATACGAATCGTTTAGCACAGTGGACACACTCATTAGCCACCATCACTGTCAATTATTATGCTGACAACATAGCCTTTGACCCCAATATAACCGCCAGTGATCTGGCAAGTGCACCTAATGTCTCACTTCGCATGGCGGTTGTGGCGGCGAACAACACCGCCGGCGATGACATCATTGAACTCGTCAATAACGCCAATCCCTATCTCATCGGAAATCAATCGTTAGATATTGGCGTCGCTGGCGGCGGTAACTTAACGCTGGTCAACAACACCGGTGGTGATGTTGAATTTAATCCTGACCCAGGACAAAGTGATTCTAGATTCTTCACCCTTAGATTGGGCACTTTTGAGATTATCGGTGACCCGAACTCAGTCGGTGACCAAATGATTTTTGCTAATGCCAAACCACTGGGCCATGGCGGGGCCATCCTAACGCAGAACAACACGGTTTTAACGGTTAGTAACGCTAAATTTGATTCCAATCAACCTAACCCCGGCACCCTCAATGCTTCCGGTGGAGCTATCTACGCCCAAGGCGACTTAACGGTTATTGATTCAGAGTTCATTAGTAATAAGGGCGAAAACGGTGGAGCCATTTATGTAGACATCGGCACCGGTTTCTCCATCACAGGTTCGTTGTTCGATACCAATCTTTCTTGGGGAACGGGTGGTGGTCCAAACGGTGGTGGTGCCGTTTACGCAAGTAGCAACGGTTTGATAAAAGACTCAGTTTTTATACAGAATTATTCGGAAATTCTGGGTGGCGCTGTGTATTCGAATACAGCACAGATAACGGTTGAAGATAGCTTATTTGATAACAACGACGCGCCAGAAGGCGCTGCGATCTTTAGCATCAGTACAGCGACAACAGATGTTCTTAATTCAACGTTTAGTAACCATGCAGATGGTGGCGCTATTGCCTCTAACGGCACAATCAATGTTGATGGCTCCCTATTTGAAAACAACTCTGAAATAGCGAACAACGCTGAAGGTGGTGCAATTCATGGTGAAACTGTCAATGTTAACAACTCCGTATTTCATAACAACTTCGCCAATGGCGAAGGCGGCGCCATTTATTCCAACCATTTAGTTGTTACAAACTCCATTTTCACCGAGAACGAATCAGCGAAACATGGCGGTGCGATCCGCAGTACTGGATCTATCGATATCAGCGGCAGTCATTTTCAACTCAATGAATCATCAGGCAGCCTTAGCACTGGGGGAGCCGTATCTTCGAATGGGCCGGGATCGATTAAAAATAGCTCATTCGTAGCCAATGTAAGTGGGGTCGGGTCCGCTGTGATGACCGATGTTGCCGCTGGCGAGACGATGGAAATAGAGAAAGTGACCTTCTCTGGAAATACGGCAAGAATTAGCGCCGCATTCAGCCCTTTGGGTGCCGGTACCACCACGATTAATGCCAGCACTTTTGCAGAGAATGATGCCACTGCGCTAGCAGGTGCTGTTGTCGGCGAGGGTATTGGCTCCGTCACGGTTAGCTCATCCATATTTTTTCAAAACACGCTCTCAGCTACCACCGCTGCTGATATATGGCTGGTCAATTCAACAGTAGGTAATGTGTTTGACACCAACACTGATGCGAACCCGAACACCGACATTGTTAGTACAACGATAAACCTTGGCCCATTAACCACAGCCCCAAACAGCGTTGTTCAAGTCAGGCCTTTGCAATCGGGAAGTGCGGCAATCAATGCTGGGGCATCCATTGACCCCGGCACCGCACAACCTTTTACGGATTCACAAGCAATGCCGCTGGACGGCTTACCCGACATTGGTGCTTCAGAGTATCAGGGTGATTCTGACACGCTGTATTGGTCCGATGAAAATGGTCAGATTTGGCGGTCGAACAGCGACTTCTCTAACGCTGTTATGGTTCTGGACACAGCTAGCGATCCGAGGTTCAGCGGTACTGCACACGACATAACCGGCTTATCAATAGATTTTAACGGCGCGGACAACAGCGGTAACGCACGCCTGTATTGGGTAGACAGAACGACAGGCAATGTCTGGTTCACCGGTTTGGATGGATCTGGCAGCTCTGTTGTCATGGTTCAAGCCATCACGATGCCCGTGGGTCCCACACCTCAGTCGTATGTGTTTAGTCCTAATTCCATCGCCTTTGACCCTGACCGTGACATTCTTTTTCTCACTCATGGTTTTGTGCCGTATCACCCACCGGCCATTCGTATTTGGGAAATCAATGAATTCAATTCAAGTTTTATCGGCGAAATAGAAAACCCTGACCCAACACTAAATTATTCTATGGTGGAACCACGGGATATTTACTATAGCGACGTGACCGGACGCATTTATTGGATTGACGGCGTCTCAGATGCGCAAGCAGCTGCGAATCAGGCTGCCGCAATCGCGTCGGGTGAAACAAACCCTCAAAATGTAACGCCCATCGTCTCAACCATTCATTCCACACTGGCAGACGGAACCGGATATGAGCTGCTTCACCAATCGTCGTTCACCACCGATGATTTTCGTGGAATAACGATGGATGACGATGCGGGGTATCTGTACTTTTCGAATATCCATACACAATCGATACATCGGCTTGAGCTTGCCACGGGCATTGTTACCACCAGCGCCAACGTCGCCACCTTAGGTAATTTAGACGGCACAGGTGATTTAACCTTTTTATCTGGCGCTGATCTCTTAATAGCAACGAACACCGAAACGAACGAGATTCATACCTTCGACACAGACTTAAACTTGTTGTCAACCGCTTATACCCACCCCTCAAAACCGATTGCGGTGACAACGGCCTCAACGAGTAATGCCTCTAACCCGACGTTTTATACCGATATCATTTCGTACACAGAAGGCGAGCCAGCAATTGATGTAAACGCAAACCATTTGGTTATTAATGACCCGTCCGGTAATGGTGGGGCTAATTTGGATTTCATCATGGTAGGTGCGCCCAGCTTGGGTGGGGTGCTCTTAGCAGATGGCATACCGGTTTCACTAAACGGTACATTTAGTTTGGATCAAACCATAACGTTTGAGAGCCATGATATTAGTTTCGAAACAACCGAAGTTATCCAACTGCAATTAACCGATGGTGTGTATACCTCACCAACCAAAGCCTTTTATGTCACCATCATTCCAGTCGATGACCCCGCTGTCGTCACGATAAGCGATATGACTATTGATGAGAACAGTCCGCCACAAACACTCAACGTATCGCAGTTCAATTTCTACGATGAAGAAGGGGATGTACCCCATTCCTACTCAATCACGCCACAAGGAAACCTCCAAGGCTTAGTGGTTGAGGTTGCTAGCGGGCCAAATAATAACTCGTTCACCCACGCTCAACTGGTGGCAGGTGACGTTACCATCAGTAGTGAGGCCACAATAATAACCGACCCCTTCGCCACCACGAATGAGATTGTTGTCTTTGACATACAGCCGTTCGCCACCAATGGAGAGCCGATAACCGCTCAAAACCCGCTTGAAGCGGGGGTTCCAACCACGCTGACCGTAGAAATTATCCCTATGGATGACCAGGCAGAGTTAACTGCCCACGCAAGTGTCAATATAAACGACAATTCTGTATCGAATTTAAACGCGGTCGGTGGTTTGCTTCTCGCAGATGAAGAATCTGGCAACACACCATTAAGTTATACAGTTCTAGACTTGCCCGACCCAACTTTTGTAACACTTGAGGTAGCTGGCATTCCCATGCTGACACCGGGCAGTTTTACCCACGCCCAACTTCTAAACGGCGAGGTCACTCTGAACGCAACAGATGCTAACGTCGGAAATACCATTGAAACTACAGCCATCAAATTGTTTGCTGTAACAGACCCTTCGAACCCAACCTCAGATTCTAATCCTGTAGTCATTGTCTTAAACTTACAACCACAAGACGACAGGCCGGAAGCGGAGATAAACTTACCGGCTGGGTTGGATGCAAATGAGAATGAAACAACACTGATTCCAGATACTATTTTCATCTACGAGGATGAGGAATTTCATCCCTTAGATTTCTTTGAAATAGTGTCAGTTTCTGAAGCAACCACATCAGCTCATATCCCCAACGTTCTCATTACAAAAGACGGCACACCTCTTTTCAATGGGGGCAGCTTTACCTTAGCTGACTTACAAAACAATCTCATTGAAAT
>CALGLE010000031.1 GCA_937930305.1 uncultured Granulosicoccaceae bacterium
ACCGATGCGTGCTTCAGAAGATTTTGGTGTTTTCGGACACGGTGCCAAAGCCGCCATGTTGTGCCTTGGCCCAGGTGAAAACTATGCCGCACTACATAACCCCGATTACGACTTTCCCGACGACTTAATTCCAGTTGGAGCAGCAATTTTTGAACGCAGCACGCGGGATTTATTAGGTTCAGCTAACTAGCGAATTGACCCAAATTAACCACAGTATCGACGGCGGGAAAAGCTTGTCTACGCCTCTCATCAACGATACCCTGAGAGTCGCAAGAAATTAAAAATCGAATATAAAAGGAGAATTCTCATGAAAATCATCCAACAGGCCGCCGCCTGTACTTTGGCTCTCATGCTCTACGGCGCAATCAGCGCAACGGCATGGGCTGCCACTATCAACATCCATAATGGGGCAGATCCCACCTCATTAGACCCACATAAGGTTTCTGGAGATTGGGAGAATCGAATTGTTGGCGATATTTTCGAAGGGCTCGTAACCGAAGACCCAAACGCTGAAGCGATTCCAGGACAAGCAGCGAGTTGGACAGTTTCCGATGATGGCTTGGTTTACACCTTCACCCTACGTGATGGCATTCAGTGGACAGATGGAACGCCTGTGACTGCCAATGATTTTGTATTTGCCTTTCAACGCTTAATGGATCCCGCGACAGCTGCCAGCTACGCGTACTTGCAATACCCCATTAAGAACGCCGAAGGCATTAACGCCGGTGACATCACCGATATTGCGTCACTGGGTGCGAAAGCCATTGATGACACCACGCTAGAAATCACACTGGAACAACCCACCCCCTACTTCATTGGCGCATTAACGCACTACACTGCCTTTCCACTGCCAAAGCACGTGGTTGAGGAAAAGGGTGAAGAGTGGGTAAAGATAGGCAATATCGCTACCAACGGCCCCTACAAGCCGACCGAATGGGTTCCAGGCTCACACGTTACTACGGTAAAAAACGATGGCCACTACGACGCGGCAAACATCACGATCGATGGCGCTAAGTTTTTCGTATTAGAAGATGAATCCGCCGCTTTGAAGCGTTACCGTGCAGGTGAATTCGACATACTCACCGACTTCCCCACCGATCAATACGATTGGATGCAAGAAAATTTACCGGGTGAAGCCCGAGTGGCTCCATTCGCAGGCCTGTATTATTACGTTGTAAATAATACCAAAGCACCGTTTGATAACCCAGATGTACGCAAGGCGTTATCTATGTCCATCAATCGTGAAGTTATTGGGCCCCAAATTTTAGGTACCGGTGAAATTCCAGCCTACTCCTGGGTACCGCCGGGCATGGCGAACTATGGAGATCCAGTTGAGGTTGACTGGAAAGACATGAGCTATGGCGATAAAGTAGCGATGGCAAAGGAGCTGCTGACAGGCGCTGGATTTAACGCTGACAACCCGCTTAAATTGCAACTGCGCTACAACACCAATGAAAACCATAAACGTATTGCTATCGCAATTGCAGCTATGTGGAAACCGGTGGGTATTGAGGTTGAACTGTACAACACCGAAACCAAGGTGCATTACGAAGAACTACAAAACAACATTGTCGACGTAGGTCGTGCCGGTTGGTTAGCCGACTACAACGATGCAGATAACTTTTTAAATCTATTAAAGTCTGACATTCAATACAATTACGGCCGTTATTCAAACAGTGAGTTCGACGCCCTCCTCAATAAGGCGAATGAAACCACAGATCTTACGGCTCGCTCGGAATTGCTGCGCGAAGCGGAAGCAATTGCTTTAAACGAATCCGCTAGCATTCCCATTTACTATTACTTATCTCGAAATGTGGTTTCTCCTAAAGTGGAAGGTTTTGTCGACAACGCTTTTGATATTCATCGCACCCGTTGGTTGACACTTAGCGAATA
Source organism: uncultured Granulosicoccaceae bacterium (assembly GCA_937930305.1). GTDB lineage: Bacteria > Pseudomonadota > Gammaproteobacteria > Granulosicoccales > Granulosicoccaceae > Granulosicoccus. The sequence continues at coordinate 1,894 of CALGLE010000031.1, forward strand.
ACGCTAGCGCTTCCATGCTTGCGTATGCACTGAAACGATTGCTGTCCACAATCCCTGTGTTGTGGATAGCAATCACAGCCTGTTTTTTTATCTTGCGATTAGCGCCAGGAGGCCCTTTCGATGGTGAACGACCCTTACCGCAAGCGATAAAAGATAACTTGGCGGCACACTACAACCTAGACAAGCCATTAATTGAGCAGTATTTGATCTACATCGGTAACGTGCTTAAAGGGGACTTAGGCCCCTCATTTATTAACCAAGACTTCAACGTCGCCGAACAACTGCTCTCTGGCCTGCCGTACACCCTAACCTTGGGCACTTCAGCGTTTGTATTCGCCGTACTGGCAGGTATTTTGGCGGGTATTGCGGGCGCACTGTACAAAAATTCTTTACCCGATTATTTACTCGGGCTGTTTATTTTACTGGGCTTAGTGGTGCCTAACTTTTTAGTCGCGCCCATTCTGCAATTAGTGTTTGGCTTGCAGCTTGACTGGCTACCCGTGGGTGGCTGGGGAGATGGCAGCATTGCGTTTTTAGTTTTGCCTGTTGTCGTTCTCGCCTTGCCGCACATCGCCCGTATATCCCGCTTAATGCGTGGTGCATTGATCGAAGTGCTGAACAGTAACTACATTCGTACCGCTCGATCAAAAGGCTTAAGCCGTACACGTATTGTGGTGCGCCACGCACTCAAGCCCGCACTCATGCCAGTAGTGTCTTATCTTGGGCCGGCGGCAGGGTTTTTACTTACTGGCTCGGTCATTGTTGAAACGATTTTTGGCTTACCCGGCATCGGCCGTTACTTTATCAACGCGGCATTAAATCGGGACTACGGAATGGTGTTGGGTACCGTAATTTTTTATATGGTTTTAATCGTTGTTCTTAATCTTATTGTTGACATCTTATACGCCTGGCTAGACCCTCGAGTTCGAACCCAATGAGCAACGCCTTAGATTCAAACACCGAAAACGAATTAAACGGCGAGCTATCTACAGGTCGCAGCTTAACTGAAGCTGCACTGGCCCGCTTTAGAGCCAACAAAGGTGCGATGGCGGCTTTATTTATTCTGATTTTTTTAATACTCGCCGCTTTTCTTGGCCCATACGCTTTACCTTTCAATTACGAAGACCCTGACTGGAATGCATTTAAGTCCCCTCCCTCAATTGAAACTGGGCACTACTTCGGCACCGATCAAAATGGGCGTGACCTATTAGCTAGAACGCTGTACGGCACACGCGTATCTCTTATTGTGGCGCTGGTCGCAACCTTGGTCTCCATTTTTATCGGCGTAAGCTTCGGAGCTGTGGCCGGTTATTTTGGCGGACGCTTAGATCAAGCCATGATGCGCTTTGTTGATGTCATGTACGCACTACCCTATATTTTATTCGTCATCTTACTCATGGTGGTATTCGGACGAAATGTGTATTTGTTATTCGCCGCTATCGGGGCACTAGAGTGGCTAACGATGGCGCGCATCGTTCGCGGCCAAACACTGTCAATCAAACACCGAGAATTTATCGAAGCTGCCGTGGCCGCCGGTGTAAAGCCTATCACCATCGTGTTCCGTCACATCGTTCCGAACTTAGTAGGACCAGTCGTTATTTACGCAGCCCTTACCATCCCTGAAATTATAGCCACGGAAAGTTTTTTATCCTATTTAGGCTTTGGTGTTCAAGAGCCATTAACATCATTAGGTACGCTCATCGCTGATGGTGCCGATGTACTAGAAGTTTTACCCTGGCTACTGTGGTTTCCAGCAGCCATTTTAGTCGCCCTATTACTCAGCTTACTGTTTATTGGCGATGGGCTTCGCGACGCCTTCGATGCACGCGAACACTAAAACGCCACAATGACAAACCCCATCCTTACCATCGAAGACTTAACCGTCACGTTCAAGACCCAAGAGGGGCTAGTAAACGCTGTCAATGGAATCAGCTGTGAATTGTACGCGGGCGAATGCTTAGGCATTGTAGGGGAATCTGGGTCTGGCAAAAGCCAAACTTTTCTTGCTGCCATGAGCTTACTAGCAAAAAACGCAACGGTGTCTGGAGCCATTCACTACAAAGGCACATCGCTGCTTAACCTCAATCGACAAGAGCGAAACCATTTATTGGGTGATCGATTATCCATGATCTTTCAAGACCCACTCACCTCATTAACTCCGCACATGAAAGTTGGAGAGCAAATGCAAGAGGTGTTATCAGTGCATCAGAATATGGGGGAAAAAGAGGCTCAGCAGCTTTGTGAACAATGGCTGTATCGAGTCCGAATTCCGGACGCAAAACAACGCATTAACCAATACCCCCACGAATTATCTGGCGGCATGCGGCAACGCGTCATGATTGCCATGGCGATGTTGTGTAAGCCTGATATTTTAATTGCAGACGAACCAAGCACAGCTTTGGATGTCACAGTGCAAGCCGATATTTTAGATTTGATGACTGAATTTCGTACCGAACTCGGCACTGCCATCGTTTTGATTACACACGATATGGGCGTGGTCGCGCGGATGTGTCAACGAATCGCGGTGATGCAGTCTGGGTACTTTGTTGAACAAGGTACAGCGGACGAGATTTTTTACCAACCACAAAACGATTACACCAAAATGTTACTGGCCGCTGTGCCTCGGTTAAATGCCGCATCACCAACACCTAAAAGCGGTATCGATACGTCAAAACAGGAAGCCTTATTAGACGCTAGGCATGTCGTGACTGAGTATAAATTACCCGGCAAATGGTTAAAACCTGGCAAAGCATTCAGAGCGGTAAATCAAGTTTCTCTCACGGTACATAAAGGCGAGACGCTTGGCATTGTGGGGGAGTCTGGTAGCGGCAAGTCCACGCTGGCGCGCAGTTTGATTCGTCTTATTGGCATCGCGGATGGTCAGATTACTTGGTTAGGCAAAGACCTTCATTCTCTCGATGCGCAGCAGCTTCGCATCGCTCGATCCGATATGCAGATTGTGTTTCAAGATCCGCTGGCCAGCCTCGACCCATCTCGCACCATTGGGTATTCCATCACTGAGCCATTAGGTGTGCACCAACCTTCTCTAACAGCCGCTGACAAGAGACAGCGTGTTATGGACATGATGAATAGCGTTGGACTTGATAGCTCGCTGTATACCCGCTACCCACATGAATTATCAGGCGGGCAAAACCAACGGGTGGGCATAGCCCGAGCCATGATCATCAATCCGAAATTAGTTATATGTGATGAAGCTGTATCGGCCTTGGATGTGTCAATTCAAGCTCAGATAATGGAATTACTGAAAGATCTGCAACGCCGCACGGGCGTTGCCATCGTGTTTATCTCACACGATCTATCCGTGGTATCTCACTTAGCGGATCGTGTTTTGGTGATGTATCGAGGCGCGGTGGTTGAATTGGCTGACTCTATTGCGTTGTTTCACAACGCACGTCATCCTTATACACAGCAATTAATTGCGGCTGTGCCAATTCCGGATCCTAAAATTGAATCGCAACGACAAAGGATTAAGGTGAACGAGGCAACGGTGTCCGCATTGAATCCGGCTTCACAGCTGCGTTTCATGCCATCTAAGTTAGACACAGATCCGAACTATATGCCGAAACTTATTGAGGTATCGGCTGGCCACTGGGTAGCCGAGCATGATGAGTTAAAACAATAAAACCAGGCCCCACGTTACCGAGAAGAGCCTGGTTTTCTTATAACTAAATACCTAGGGCTTCTTACTTAGGTTCGCCGCCTTTGGCTAGGTTGTCAGCCTGAGCAATCCATTCATCTCGTTCGATTCGACCTGGGAACGCCATGGCCTCGTTCACCAAATCAATATCTCGAGCTTCAAATTTAGCAATTTGCCAAAAGTGATAAATACCCAACTCATTCAGACGTTTTTCCAATACCGGGCCCACACCTGAAATCAATTTCAGATCATCCGCCTCACCTTCAGGCCCATCCAAGTACTTCAATTGACGACCTTCCCCACCCTGCATCAATTCTTGAGCTTGGGGGATCCATTCGTCACGCTCAATACGACCTGGGAAGTTCAAATGCGTATTGATACTTTCAATGTCAGACGCTGTGAATTCTGCAATTTGACTGAAGTGATAGATGCCCATTCCGTTAAGCTTCTCTTCCAACACGGAACCGATACCCAAGATTTTCTTTAGGTCATCGGGTTCACCATTGGGCGCATCAAGGTACTTAGGTGCGGGCACATCGGAAGCCGCACTGGCCGAATCAGCAACGACACCACTGGCTGCTGCTGCACCGCTGGCAGTGGATGCCGCATTGGCTGCATCCTTAGCCGCTGCTTCTTTAGCAGCAGCAGCTTTTGCCGTAGCATCCGCATCCGCTTTCTTTTTGGCAGCGTCTTTCTCAGAAGCGCCTGACGATGCAGGAGCGGTTACCCCATTAACCGACACAATTTCGATTTCGGTGTAATTTTGACGATGCCCCATCTGACGGCGATAGTGCTTACGACGCTTGAATTTGATGATTTTTACTTTCTTACCGCGACCGTGCGACAGCACTTTGGCACTCACGACTGCACCACTTACCAGTGGGTCACCAACCGAAATTTTGTCACCGTCACCTACCATCAATATCTGATCAATATCAACGGCATCACCTTCTGCAACATCTAGAGACTCTACACGCAACGTATCTCCCGGGCTTACACGATATTGCTTGCCACCGGTCTTAATTACCGCATACATACTGGAGTCCTCTTTAAAGTAGGCGTGCTGCTACAAAGCGCTAGTTGATGAACGGTGCAGCCTACGCGGTGCGCTGGAATCTGCAGTTCATTGGAGGGTTTGACTTGACGTAACTGCGCAACATAGCCGATGCGCTGTTTTAAGTCAAACAACCCACTTTTTCGGCGGCATTTTAGTGCCTGGGCTGTCGAAATCAGATTTTTGACATTGGGTGGCTGTACCCCGCCATTTGGCACTCTTGGCCAAGCCCAGCAAATCAGAAATTGGTAGTTGCTCACAACATATATACACTCAAACCTGCGTTATTACCCATTGCCAATTAGAAGCCATTTTCAGGGCGATAACTGCATTATAATGAGGCGTTACTTATGGAAAAGCGGCCCATGTTACTCACTAAACGCCCCAAGCAATCGCTATCTCGCCTGCTCGTTTTTGGCGTGATCGCCTCCCTGTCTGCCTGCGGTGGTAGTGGTGGGGACTCCAGCACCAACACTATGCCCGATGGCGTCGTGGTGGATCCTGCCAATGAACCCGATTCGCTCAATACCGGTGACGCCCTCTCTTTTCCAATAAGCAAAGATGCACTGGTTAGCTTCGAAGTACCGCAGGATGCGCAAATTATCCTACGCTCTGAAACCGGTAACGCCGATCTGTTTTTGCATGACTCTGAAGAGTTTACGAACGATTCTATTGTGTGCGCTGCGGCTCTTCCCTATGAGGAAGATATCTGTTCCGCGAATAATGATGGCGCTCCTTTGTTTGCATCCATCTTCGCTCGTGCTGATTCTGATGTCACCTTAACGGTTAGCGATGATTGCTCAGTGGAAGCAACCAATCAGTGGGTTTATCGCAGCATGCAAGACTACTACTTGTTTGCCGACCAAGTACCTACGGTTAATCCAAACGACTTCGAATCACCATCCGATTTAATAGAGGCCATCCGGTTTAATGAATTAGAACCGTTTAGCAGTGTACGAGATGCAGCGACTCAGAGTGCTCGTTCAGAAGAAGGTCGAGATTTCGGCTTGGGATACAGTTGGCGGCGCGACAGTGATGGCAATTTAAGAATTGCATATATTTATGAAGATTCTCCGTTTGGTCGTGCCGGGGTTAAACGGGGGGACGTGTTCCAAAGCTTGAACGGTATATCGGATGAAGAACTCAGCAGCGAACAATTTTTCGCAGCCATTGGTACAGACGAAGAACCGTTAACTGCAGAGTGGGCATTTGTCGATGGGGATACCGGTGAGGTGGATGTTTTTTCAGCCATTTCCGCTGAGTATCAAATCAACACCGTGCTTTACTCCAGTCGATTTACGCATCCAGAATACGCAGGCAGTATTGGCTACATCGCATTTAAATCGTTTCTGGAAACTTCAGAAGAAGAACTTGATACCGTCATTGGCAATCTAATTAATGACGGAATTACCGACCTAGTCCTCGACTTGCGTTACAACGGTGGCGGTCGCACTCGCATTGCTCGTCGTCTAGCGTCACAAATTGCTGGTCCCTCACTGGACGGTCAGCTTTTGGCCAGCAGCGAGTACAACGATAAATATCAAGCATTACGCAGTGATTCCTTTTTCTCAAATATCGGTAATTCTATCTCGTTGCCAAGACTCATCGTGCTAACCACCGGTCGAACGGCATCCTCATCTGAACTGGTTATCAATGGACTACGCCCTTATATTGACGTTGTCACCGTTGGCACACGTAGCTTGGGCAAGCCATTTACATCCAACGGTCGAAATTTTTGCGGGCTTACTATCAATGCCATGCAATCGCAAAGAGTAAACGCAGCTAACGTCAGCGTTGCTGGTGGCATTGAAGCCGATTGTTATGCCGAGGATGACTTAATTAGAAACTTTGGCCTTGAATCGGGATCCATGGAGGGCATGTTGTTAAGTGGGCTCAATAATGTTGTATTCGGTACCTGCGAACAACCACCGGTAACGATAGCCCAAGCGCCAGCCCGCTCTAAACTCACTCAAGCCTGGGAAACCAACGACCAGCACGATCCATCAGATAATCTGGATGAACTAGACGCCAAAGCCAAATATTTAAAACGTCTGGAACAGTTGAAATTTTAAAGACTTCAGTCATTTTCTGTTAGCGTTAAACTGACCTCTATTTAAGCGCAAAAAACATAGACACGCTCACCGAAAACGTAGGCAGCATAATTACCTGGTTAGACTTCGCCGGTGTCGCCGTATTCGCAATCAGTGGCGCCTTGGTTGCGTCACGAAAGTGTTTGGACCCTGTTGGCTTTGCGTTGATCGCAACGGTGACAGGCATTGGCGGCGGCACCCTGCGGGATTTGTTGCTAGGACAATCTGTATTTTGGATTCATCAGCCCACCTATGTTGTTTTGTGTGTGGCCATCGCACTGGCTGTTTACTTTATCGCTCCACATATCGAATACCGGTTCCGAGTCTTAATGTGGGCGGATGCCTTCGGGCTCAGTCTGTTCTGCGTACTGGGAGCCAGTGTGGCTAATGAGGCAGGTTTCAGCGGCATCATTGCCGTGGTCATGGGGTTATTAACCGCCACATTTGGAGGCTTAATTCGCGATGTGCTTTGCGGTGAAATTCCGCTTATCCTACGTAAAGAAATTTATGCCACAGCGGCCCTTTGTGGTGCACTCGTTTTTACCTGGCTAAACCTTACATCGCTGCCTTACCCAGTAGCCGAGCTTGGTGGCATTGCCGCGTGTTTTGCGGTTCGTGCACTGGGCTTAGGCCTGGGGTTATCCCTGCCTAACTACAGAGCACGGAAAGGGCGTATTTATCCGGATCAAAAAGATCACTGAAGGTATTCAATGCACTCGGCTACCGTTCGAATCAAAATAAAACGACTTCTCGTCTGTAAACCCTATTTTTAAACTCTCACCATCCGCAACAGAATGTTGTCCAAACAAACGGATTGTGATTTGGTGTTCGCCCAGCTGCGCAATGATGTTGGTGTCGGCACCCAATGCTTCAACGTGAAGTGCCGTTGCGCTGAGCACGCCATCATCAGAAAGAAACAAATCTTCCGGCCGTATACCTAAGGTGCGTGTATCACCTTTATGAATTAAATCAGCGGGTAGAAAATTCATTGAAGGTGCGCCTATGAATCCTGCTACAAATCGATTGGATGGGTTGTTGTACAGTTGCATGGGGGAACCAACTTGTTCTACGCGACCCTCATTCAAGACAACAATTTTATCGGCCAAGGTCATCGCTTCGGTTTGATCGTGCGTGACGTAAATCATTGAAGCGTCTAACGCACGGTGTAAATTAGCAATCTCCACTCGCGTGTTCATACGCAGTGCAGCATCCAAATTCGACAAGGGCTCATCAAACAAAAACAGTTTTGGCTCACGCACAATGGCTCGGCCAATCGCCACCCTTTGACGTTGTCCACCCGAAAGCTCTGACGGAAATCTTTCAAGGTAGTCTTGCAGATCCAACATTTGAGTGGCTTTCGCCACACGTTGCTCAATGACGGCTTTGGTTTGTTTTTCTTGCTTTAATGCCAATGTCATGTTGTTGCGTACGTTTAAATGTGGATACAAGGCGTAACTTTGAAACACCATGGCAATGCCGCGTTTCGATGGCGGTGTGGCATTAACATTTTCTGCACCGATCAATACATCCCCTGAAGACGCCTCTTCAAGACCGGCAATCACTCGCAACAGGGTAGATTTTCCACACCCAGATGGCCCAACAAAGACCACAAATTCTCCATCATCAACATCTAAGTTGATGTCCTTTAACACCTGAACTTTACCGAAAGACTTGTTTAAGCCTTTTAAACTCAGAGCGGTCATTCAACGGCAGCCTCAAGTGATACCGATTGACCGGTGCGAATACTTTCATCAGCGGCCAAACAAATGGCCAAGGATTGCACCGCATCGTTCATATGGCGATTGAGGTCAATGTCTTCACTGATCGCTTTTAGAATATATACCTGTTCTGCTTCGCACAGCGCTTGATGCCCCAATTCATCCGGTAACGGTATGCGCGTATCTTTATCCGAGGTGTGCACCAACAACTCGCCCACCTTGGTATGGCCGTCCACATCATCCGATTCATTTTTATTACCGTCTGTAATGGATACAGACCCATTGGGTGACACAATGTCTTTTACAAAAAAAGCCGTTTCAGAAATCATCGGCCCCCAACCGGCCTCATACCACCCAACTGAACCGTCATCAAAATACACTTGGAAGTGACCGTAGTTGTACATATCCTCAGCAATCTCATCACTTAACCTTAAACCCATGCCATTGACTCTGACGGGTGTGGCATCGGTAACCTGACACATCACATCCACATAGTGAACACCGCAATCCACAATGGGGGACGTGGTTTGCATGAGCGCTTTGTGGGTTTCCCAAGTCTCGCCCGAGGACTGTTGATTTAAGTTCAATCGAAACACATAAGGCCCGCCCAATTTCCTCGCCTCGTCTATAAACCGAATCCATGAAGGATGGTGTCGTAAGATGTAGCCCACCACCAGTTTTTTATTCGTCGCTTGAGCTTTCTCAACCACGCGGCGTGCATCAGCCACGTTGGTGGCCAGTGGTTTTTCTATAAAAACATGAGCGCCTGCTTCCATTGCCTGACAAGCGTAGTCCGCGTGTGAGTCTGAGTAAGTGGCAATAACCACTAGCTCAGGCTTAGTTTTCATGGCCTCATCGAACGAATGAAACATCGGGTAGTTTCGCAGTTCTTGTGGTAAATCTTTTTTTGAACGATTGACTAAGCCCACAATGTCAGAGCCTAGGGCATGATGCGCTAAGGCATGAGACAACCCCATGTGACCAATACCTGCAATTAACACACGCATTATTTAACGGCTCCTGAGGTTATCCCACGAATCAACTGACGTGAGAAAATGACATAAAGAATCAACACGGGTATCACTGCCATTGACAAAGCAGACAACACCGCATTCCAGTTAGTGACGTATTGCCCGATGAATACTTGAGAACCGAGTGTCAGTGTTTTCACTTCTTCGCCTGGTGCCAGTATGAGTGGAAACCATAAGTCATTCCAAATCGGAATCATATTGAACACCGCTACCGTTGCCATCGCTGGGCGCACTAAGGGTAGAACTAGGCGGAAAAATATTTGGTATTCACTTAAACCGTCCATACGACCAGCGTTTTTTAAATCATCACTTACTTGCCGCATAAATTCACTCAATATGAATACGGCTAAGGGCAATCCCTGTGCGATATAAACCAGAATGAGTGCCCATAAGGTGTTCACTAAACCTGTGGCTACCATCATCTCCAGAATGGCCACGGTTCCAATACGAATCGGAATCATGATGCCAAGCGCTAAATACAACCCCATCAATAAATTGCCACGGAAACGATATTCAGATAAGGCGTACGCTGCCATGGCACCAAACAAAAGAATAAAAAATAGGCTAACCACTGTGACGATCATGGAATTTTGAAAATACAGAAAGAAATCCCCCTGCTCCATCACCGTCTTATAACCGATCAACGAAAACGAATCGCTGTTGGGCAGCGCCAGTGGCTCACGAAAGATCGATTTACGCTTTTTAAAACTATTTATTAAAATAACAAAAATGGGAAACAACGCAATCAACATATAAAGCAGCAAGGCACCATGCATCGCCACAGCACTGGGAAAATGGGTACGTGCGGTTCTCATGCCACTGCGCTCACAGAGAATGCCTCACAGTTGGTACCGCCGCATACGTGTTTGAATTCCGAATAAATAAATGCACACGCCAATTAAAATGATGGTGAACATGGCACTGGCTATGGCAGACCCCATATGTGGGTCTCCTAGCTGTAACTGAAAACCAAAAAAGGTTCGATACATAAACGTGCCTAGAATGTCTGTGGAATAGTCTGGGCCTGCCAAAGCACCTTGCGCCACGTAAATGAGATCGAAGGCGTTGAAGTTACCGACAAAGGTCAAAATGGAAATGATGCCAATCGCCGGCAATATAAGCGGTAACTTTATCTTCCAAAATGCCGAAAAACCGGTAATGCCATCCATTTCACCCGCTTCTAAAATCTCATCGGGAATGGTAAGTAAGGCCGCATAAATCAGCATCATCGGAATGCCCACGAACTGCCAAACAGAAACTAGGGCTAAGGTGGTGAGTGCGTATTCCTCTTTACCTAACCAGGGGGCATACAACGATTTCAATCCAACAGTATTAAGCAAGTCGGGAGCGATGCCCCAAATGGGTGACAGGATGAGCTTCCAAGCGAAACCGACAATGACAAAACTCAATAGCGTTGGAATGAAGATGGCCGAACGGTAAAACGCTGCAAACCGTAATCGGGGTTGGCTCAAGATGGCGGCTAATAAAATTCCAATGGGATTTTGCACCAACATATGAATGACAAAAAACCAAAAATTATTAGCCAGTGCATTCCAGAACTGTTTCGACCAAATAGGATCAAGAAACAGGGTACGAAAATTCTCTAACCCAACAAACACGCGGTGTTGATCAATTTCCGTGTACAGCGACAGCCGTAAGGTATTAAACAGCGGCACAATCATCACCGCGGTATACACCAATACCGCGGGCGCTAGAAACACCGCAATGTGCCAGCGAGTGTTAGAGCGTTGCAATCAAAGTCTCCAAACGATCAAGGCTCAGGCGACGATATCGCCACCTGAGCCTTGTGTTAAACGTAAATTAACGCTTTAAGGCTTGTACCAACTCTCTAATCCTTCTTGCAGTTTTGCACCTAAATCAGCTGGGCTTTCCGTACCCTTGATCGCAGCAACCGATGCACCCCAAGTTTCATTTTCAAGGTTAGGCGTACCGCGCGATAGAATTTGATAGGTGGAGCGAATGGTGGATTCGCACTCACCACGCCAGCTAACAAACTCATTCGCCATAGGGTCTTCTATGTCCACTGGAGTTTTAGATAATGGGAAGAAGCCAGGCAATGCGTTACCAAAGATGGTCGCGAATTCAGGCGAACCCACCCACGCTAAAAAGGTTTTCGAAGCTTCCGCATTTTCAGACGCTGCATTCATGCCGATACCGATATCGGTGTGATCAGAGATGTAGCAGGTGTCTCCGGCTTTTTGCACAGGCGGCTTAAAGACACCCATTTCAAAATCGGCCAGTTCGTTAAAGCCAGAGATTTCCCAAGAGCCTGCCGGATAAATGGCCGCACGACCTAAGGTGAATAAGTTTTGGCTGTCGGGGTAAGTCTGTGCTTCATAGCCATCGCCTAAGTAGTCCCCCCACTTTGCAAGGGTGGCATAAGGGGCGGTCCAAGCATCATCGGTTAGTTTCTGCCCACCAGCGATTAAGGCGCGACGGCCCTCTTCACCCTTCCAATAGTTGGGCCCAATGTTGTTGTAACCCATGGTGGCCGCTTCCCATTGATCATTGGTGCCCATGGCCATCGGGATGTAGTTGCCATCGGCCTTAATTTTATCTAAGGCTGCAAAGAATTCATCTTCGGTGGTAGGCACGTCAACACCCACTTCCTCAAAGGCTTCTTTGTTGTAAATGAAGCCGTGAATGACCGACGCCATTGGCACGCAGAAGGTCGATGCACCGTCATCGGTTTGCCATGCAGATTTGGCCACATCAGAGAAGTTATCCATCGCTGGCATGTCAGCCAAGTCCGCTAAATGACCAGCTTCAAACAAAGCTAATGACGCATCAAACGGACGGCAGGTGATGATATCCCCTGCTGAGCCAGCATCAAGCTTGGAATTCAATGCCGCATTGTATTCAGCAGGTGCTGATGGGGTAAATTTTACTTTGATACCCGGATTTTCAGCTTCGAAGGCCGGGATGATTTTGTCCTGCCAAAGCGCTAAGTCATCATTTCGCCAGCTCTCGATAGTGATCGTGGCGTCTTGCGCCATAGCACCGGTGGCGGCCAACACGGTGCTGAGCACAGTCAGTTGCGTTACGGTTTTTAGCATGCGTAATCCTTCCTCTTTATTTTTCGCTGCTGGAGATACTGCAAAGCAGCTATTACTGGTGATTTAATTCGTGATTGGCTCTTATCGAGCTGCCACTTATCTGTTTTATCGGCCCTTATCACTGGCGGTTTTGTCGTACCATAAGCACTGGTATCGCACATCACTCGCTAGACTTTTGACCAGCACCGATAAAACTCAAAAAATCAGATCGCCGTTGGATCTTTTCGAATTTTATCGCGTCAAACAAAGGCGTCGTTGCCAGCTTACTCATTAAAAACGGTTTGTCCATCAATTTTCCGTTCTGCCGACAGCGGTTCACGAATGACACGAGCATTTTTTTGGCTTTTTTATTGATGGGTATGGTTCACTGAATTAGGTGGCGGTTAATCAACCCAACAGGACACAAATTTTCCCCGTGAGCTCTTCAGCATCTCCGGTTATAGCGATTGACGGCGGTGGCACACGATGTCGCTTTGCACTGGCACAACCCGGCCAGCGGATTCTGGTTGAGGCGGGACCCGCTAACGCAACATCTGACTTCCGCGCCACCATCGATTGCATGATGAGCGGCTTAACAGCCTTGGCTAACGAAGCCAATGTGTCAGTGGATTCCCTTTACAACTTGCCAGCTTTTGTTGGCCTGGCCGGGGTAAAAAGCCGCGAAACGATTGATCGGTTGACCCAGGCCCTGCCCCTCACGCAACCCTTCTATGCAGAAGATCGGCTAGCCGCGGTGCGAGGTGCGATCGGCACGCAAAACGGTTTCTTGGTGCATTGCGGCACCGGCTCATTCTTCGCCGTTCAAATGGACGCGCATCAACGTTTTGCAGGAGGTTGGGGATCGGTGTTAGGCGATGAAGCCTCAGCACAATGGGTGGGCCGTCAGGCGCTGATTCTAACGTTACAACACGTGGATGGTTTTCTACCTGCATCCACCCTGGCGCAAGAATTATTGGCTCGATTTGAAGGCACTGACGGTATTTTAAATTTCGCCTCACAAGCCACACCCGATCAATTCGGAAGCTTGGCGCCGATGGTTACCGAACAAGCGCGCAGCGGGGACGTGATTGGTAAGCAGGTGATGCAAACAGCAGCCAGCTACATCGCCACAGGGCTTGACCAGATGGGCTGGACGACAGACATGCCCATTTGTTTTAGCGGTGGCATTGGACCAGAATGTACAGCCTATTTGCCAAGTGAAAAACAAGCCGCCATCATTGAACCGCGCGGCACACCCATCGACGGAGCGATCGAACTAGCCTTTGAATTTGCAACGTCAAACAATGACAGCTAACTCGCGATGAACAACGTTCCCTTCATTCTAACCGGTGGACCGATATTTGATGGGAAAGCCTTACACACTGACAAAGCTGCGATCTTTGATGATGGCGTTTTTCAACAACTCATTGATCAATCAGAAATTCAGCCCCACGGAATAACCCACAATTTACACGGCGCTGTTCTCTCACCAGGCTATGTTGATTTACAAGTTAACGGTGGCGGTGGTGTCATGTTTAACAACGACCCATCGGTAGATTCACTTAAAACAATCGCACGCGCACACAAGTCGCTTGGCACACATACGCTGTTACCAACCCTCATCACGGACACAGCTGAAAAAACCACGACAGCAATCGATGCTGTGCGTGCGGTTGTAACAGAAAAAACAGTGCCTGGCATCGTGGGACTGCATTTGGAAGGCCCGCATTTAAGCGTTGCGCGCAAAGGTGCTCACGATGCCTCGTTAATTCGGGCTATGGAGCAAACTGACTTACAACAGTTGTTGGACGCAAAACAACACTTGCCCGTACTTAAAGTCACCATAGCGCCTGAAAATGTCAGCGTTGCCCAAGTTGAAACCCTGGTGAATGCTGGAGTTTTAGTGGCCTTAGGTCACACCAATGCAGACTTTGAAACCTGTGTACGTTATGCCAAAGCTGGGGTTCGTTGTGTGACGCATTTATTTAATGCAATGAGCCAACTCAGCAGCCGTGAGCCGGGGTTGGTAGGAGCTGCCTTGCAAACACCGCAACTATCGTTTGGCTTAATCGCTGACGGCATACACGTGCACCCCGCAACGATGCATCTGGCTTGCACAATGAAACAGCAAAATGACCCGACGAGTGTTCCTCTGTATTTAGTCAGCGATGCCATGGCGGTAGCCGGAACAGATCACCAATCATTCACACTGAATAATCGCCAGATTGTTCGTAACCGGGGTCGCTTAACATTGGAAGATGGCACCCTGGCCGGTGCAGACTTAGACATCACGACAGCGATACGTAACTTGGTAACACAATCAAACGTACCACTGGAGTTTGCCCTGCAAGCGGCCATCACAACGCCTAGCACTTTGATCAATTTACCGGATGCGTTGCTACCAGGTGTTACACCTCTATCGTCGCTTATTAAAATTTCCGCCGAATTAGATTCGGTAGACAGTATCAACCCGTCCTAGGATCGCCAATTAAGCACCCGACGTTCGATGGCGCCGATCAACGCGCTGATGATGACACCCAGTAACGATAAAATAACCACACCCGCAAACAAGCGCTCTAAGTCATAGAGTGACCCAGCTTCTAATATGTACGCGCCTATGCCGTATTCTGCACCCAACATTTCCGCGGCCACCAGTAAGATGATGGCGATCGCCAAACTGATACGAAGCCCGGATAAAATGCCTGGCATGGCCCCTGGGATTACAATTTTTCTTACGATAGAGAACCACGAAAGTCCAAAGCTTTGCCCCATCCGAATTAACGAACGCTCCACGTTGTCCACCGCTCCGTAGGTGGCCACAACCGTTGGGGTAAAGGTACCAAACGCAATGAGCGCGTACTTTGAGCCCTCATCAATGCCAAACCAAATAACAAACAAGGGCAACAAGGCGATTTTTGGAATAGGAAAAAGCGCCGCTACCACGGGAACAAAACCCGAGCGTATGTACGAAAATAATCCGATTAACACCCCAACGCTGATTCCCAAACTTATCCCCATGCAAGAGCCGACGACGAGACGTGTGAGCGAGGGTGCGAGGTGTTTGAACAATAGCCCCGATTGGTAAAGCTCTTTAAACGTCAGTAACACATCCGTTGGTTTTGGCAACGTCAGCGCCGATATCCAACCACTGCGCGTGCCCCACTCTGCAATTCCGATTAGCGTGGCGAACACCAAAAATCCCACCCAACGATAAGACTTAGGTGAAAAACCACCGCCACGAAACGCAACAGGCTTGGCACTTAGACTGTGTTGTTTGTTATCACTCATGGAGAAGCTCAGCATCGGCTGCCCGCGCCTCATCTCGCATCAGCTGCCACAGTTGCTGTTGATGCTGTTCAAGTTCAGCATCACCAAACTGCCGTTCGTTAAGGGGTTTATCGATGTGTATTTGTTGCAACACCTCGCCAGGCCTTCTAGATAAGACCACAATGGTGTGACCTAACCGTACTGCTTCTGCCAAATTGTGAGTGACATATACAGCGGTGAACGGTTGACGCGTCCACAAATCCACCAAATCGTCCATGAGTAGCTCTCTGGTTTGGCTATCCAAGGCAGACAAGGGTTCATCCATCAGCATGATGGCAGGTTTAACCGCCAATGCGCGTGCGATAGCGACCCGTTGCTTCATACCACCGGAGAGTTGTCTGGGTAAAGCATCCGCGAATTCCAGCAGCTTGGTTCTTTGCAAGGTATCGATGATGATGTGATGGGCATCTGCATCACTTAACGGGTGATCTTCCAACACTAACGATATGTTGTCGTAAACCGTACGCCAAGGCAGCAAAGCAAAATCTTGAAAAATGTAGGTGAGCGGATTTAGACAACCAGGTGGCGGTTCACCAAACTGTAGAATTTCACCTGAAGTGGGTTTTTCCAAACCACCGATAAAACGCAGCAGTGTGGACTTTCCACACCCAGACGGGCCCACGATACAAACAATCTGACCATGGGGTATGTGTAAAGACAGATTACGGATCACCTCAACCTGATGGTAGGCGTGGTGAATGCTTTCTAGCTTGATATCCATGCAGAGTAAACACTCAACTGGGCAGACATACCATCATCGTATGCCCACCCAGATTATCGGTGCTTATGTTTTATTCAATAATGTCTACATAGGATCGATCAACCAGCGTATCGATTGAACTGTCTGCATCGACCAAGCCTTCAGCAATAAACCAATCTAATTGATCTTGAACGGAGGCGATGTTCAATGCCGCTCCTTTATTCACCCGCATGGTGCCATTAATAATTGAAGGGGCCGCCTTTTCACGAGGACGATCGGTGTACACATACTTATGGATTAAGTCCACCATTTCATCCATACCCGCATCCCCACCGGATTGATCAATCATAGCGGCAGAATAGTCATCCACACCTTTTGAAAACGCACTTAAAAAACGCTCGGTTTGATCGCGGTTATCCATCGCATTTTCGGTGGACGTGAACACAGTAGTGACTTGATAGTTGGGTAAGTAATCAGCCACATTGCCCACCATGTGCACAGCGCCACTGCCTGCCAGTGGTTTGGCAATGTGCGGCACAATAGACCAACCATCAATTTGCCCAGATTTCAGTGCGCCGATGATCGCACCAACTTTTTGCAGTGGCTTAAATTTAAGTTCGATGCCTTCCGCCTCAGCCATTTTTGATGCCATGTAGTGAAAGGAGGAACCGGATTGGGTAATACCAAACGACTTACCGTCCAAGCCCTTCACATCCGTCACACCCGATTGAAACGCGGCATCTGACACTAAAACCTTTTGGCCATCAATACCTGGCTCTTCACTCAAGGCACCACCGATAACTTTTATCGCGCCTTTGTTGGCTAATGACACCAGACCACCAGAAATGGCTGTTACCGCGTAATCGACATCGCCGCTGGCGATCGCAACCGCCATGGGTTGGGCGGCTTGGAAAAACTTCAATTCAACGGTTAAACCCGCCTCTTCAAAATACCCTCGTTCATAAGCGACAAAGCTTGCCGCATGCGAGGTGAAACGCAACGCGCCTACCGTGATCTTGTCGTTCTCAGCTATTGAAACTGTGGAAAAACCAGAGGCAAGCAAAGTGACCAGCGCAATTGCTATTAATTTAATTTTGAGTGTTGTTTTCATTCAGCCCTCCCAATGACTGGTATACGTTATGAGCAACCAGCTTACCGGTTCCAGTACATTTGTCTATCAAAAAGTTGATAACCCCTGAGCGGCAACCCTTTGCAACACCCTATTCCGATGCGGGCCAGAGCCGGCGGAAAGGCCTACACTACTCCAATACCTCTTGCTGGAAAATGAACTGCGTTCTGCCATGACTTTCAACATTCTGCTTATTTCACTGATCGGTTTCTCCATCGTGGCCGCCGGCGTTTTGGCCGCCGTTTATTCATTCACCTATCGCAATTTAAATAAATCAAAAATATCCATCGTGTCAGCCTGTTTGCTGTTGGCAATCTTTTGCATCATTCAGATTTTGCATATGCAATACGTCCTAGCACCCAACCCTCTGATGGAAAGTAAGCTGTACTCCACCTTAGTGCTACTGTCTGCCCCCTTGTATCTGTTGTTCGTGCTTGAATACATGGGAAAAGAGATTAAACTGCAGGTCGCCATGCTGTTACATCTTACGCCTTTGGTCATCAATCTCTTTATTCCAAATGTCTGGAGCCTACCGTTAAGCTTTGTCATTGGCACGGCTTACTCGTTGTACTGCGTGTATGAACTGCACAACGTAAGAGGCGAACGCGCCCGTTTCCGATTTGAATTTATTTGTTTAGCTTTTTTTAGTGTGATCGCTGGGGTGGTTTTGATACTTGGCGTCTTTGCGCATGTATCCGAACAGTATTTTTTCATCGGTTATAGCTTGCTGATTGCGGGCAGCTTCTTGCTGGTAGTAACTTCCTTACTGCTCTTCCCAGAAATTGCGATCAATTTGAACGAGGCGCTGGAAACACGCTATGCCAAATCGACGCTAGAAAAAGTGGATCAAAACGCCATGCTGAAAACATTGGACGTTTTGCTGAGTGACGAGGGCTTATCACGAAATGAGCGTCTGAATTTAGGAATGTTGGCCGAACGTAGCGGCTTTAGCAGCCACCAAATTTCTGAATTAGTCAATTCAAAATTAGGCTTTGGGGTATCTCAATATATCCGTGAGCACAGAATTCGAGATGCTAAGAAAATGCTTCTGGATGAGCCTAATGCCTCGGTACTCTCTGTGGGCCTGGCAATCGGGTTTACGTCCCAGTCCACATTTTATGCCGCCTTTAATCAGTGCGTGGGCATGTCCCCTGGCAAATACCGCAATGCCGCCCTAAAAGCTCAGCTTCCACACTCCTAATTTATCTTCTAGGAATAGTCTAAGCTATTGTTTTAAAAGATTTTTAAATTATCCATTCCGATTTGAACAACTCGGAAGTTTTCACCTCCTGGCAGCCGTAATCTGATTACGTCAAAAGCAATAACGGCTCTATAGGAGGGCTAAACCATGTTAACGATGACTTACGTGACTTATCTGGTGTTGGTGATTTTTATCACAGTTTCTGTGGCAAGAACTCTGAGTAAAAACGGTGCCGCATTTCTTATAGATGGGTTTGACGGCGATGAGGCTCTAGCCAAATCCATAAACCATTTATTGGTGGTGGGCTTCTACCTCATAAACTTGGGGTTTGCGCTGATGCAACTGACATATCGTAAAATCGAAACGATAGATACCGCCGTACTTTTTCTAAGTAGCAAGATCGGTTTTGTGATGTTGGTGGTGGGTGTGATGCATTTATTTAACTTACTGGTTATCAGTAAAATTAAGGCAGGGAAAGTGAATCGCCGTCGTGCCATCGAATTAGAAGAGCGACGCCTTGCTAATGAAGCATTAGCAAACCCAACAGAAGAAATGGCGTGAACATACTATTGTTATCTTTTTTGATCTAAGTGTAGCGACAATCGATACGATCAAGCGGCGACAAACCAGTCGCCGCTTGATGGCTTTTTTATGAACTTAACAAACCTTTGTCCAATAACGCTCGAATCTTATCTGCGCTGGTACCGGCTACGATACGACCTAATTCTTCATCCCCATGTAGCAATATCAATGTAGAGCGACGAGGTATATTTCGAGAGGTAGACACCTCATGCGAGCCATATTCATCCCAATCAACTCGAACAAAGCTGATGCTTTCATCGTACGCAGGGTTAGCTGCACGTAATTCTTGAATCACTCGCTCCTGCCGCTTACAGGTACTGCACCAACTGGCCGCAAAATCGACAAAAACAGTTTCACCCGCAGCGAGTTTACTGTTGATCAACCCTGGCGTGTAATCCAAGGTACCTTCACCAGCAATTAACCATTTTGGAGCCGCTAACGCGCCTACGGCACCGGCTAAAAATAAACGTCTATTCACAGCGATTTCCTCGTAAATTTTGACATTAAAATTAAACTAGCTTCGTTTAAGTGATCTGAAAGCTTGTTTACGACATGCGTTTAAAAGTTAGTTGATAGATCTTGAAACCAATCTGGCAACACCATCACCAGCCATGATTCAATAACGTAGTGGAACTTGAAAAAGATCATCAGCCCCACGAGCAGTAACGTGACACCCATAATCGGTTTTGCCCGCTTGGCTAACCCTTGCATTTTGCCTTGCCGCCTGCGAATGGCTTCTTGGGTGCCGTACCCCAAAACCACAATCACCGTCGATACGCCAAGACCAAACGTGAGCATAATGAAAAAGGCTCGGCCTAGGTCCGCACCTTGGCTGGCCAAGGAAATAGCGCCACCTAGCGTTGGCCCAACACACGGAGACCAAACCGCGCCTAGCAGCAGCCCACCAATGAAGTGGCTTTTTAAATTAGTGACGGGTAAGTCAATTAAAGATCTGTCCGCTGTGCTGCCAATGGAGGCTGTGGCTGATGCGAATAAGGTGTTCAATTTGGGTACGAGCAAGAAAACGCCAAACACCATCATCATCACTGCCCCGATTTGAGACAACCGCTGCTCGGTCAGCCCTATCGCGTGCCCAGATGTGGCAATGAGCATACCCAGGCTAACAAACGAAAGGCACATGCCAGCGGCAATGGCCAATGGCCCGTAACGACCGGCTTGCATGGCAGAAGCTAATACGATCGGCAGAACCGGCAGCACACAGGGATTGATGAGGGTTAGGAGCCCAGCGACGTAACCTAGAACAAATTCCATGCACACATGGACTTGCACACGATGGCGAAAGTTCCCACCTTCTACGCAGGTTCAACGAAAATTTATAAATTCACCCAAGCCGCATCTTGGCTTGACGAGCTCACACAGGCATTGATAAACGCCATTCCGGCCATGCCTTGTTCAATACCAGGTAGCAGCCCCATTGCATCCGCTGCAGTTGCACCCGTTTGAGCAGCACGAATCGCATCCGCAGCTTCTGAATATATCGTGGCGAAACCTTCTAAATAGCCTTCCGGGTGACCTGGTGGTATGCGTGACACAGAAGCCGCAGCATCGTTAGAGCCGGAACCGGCTCGTGTGATTAAACGCTTAGGCTCACCGTGTGGGGTGAACCATAAATAGTTAGGATCTTCCTGACTCCATTCCAATCCACCCTTAGGGCCATACACTCGAAGCTTTAACGCGTTTTCATTGCCTGGTGCGACTTGGCTCGACCACAACATACCGCGAGCACCGCCGGAAAAACGCAACATGACGTGGGCATTATCATCAAGCGTTCGCCCGGCACCAAAACAGGATAAGTCGGCGGCTAATTTTTCAACGGTTAAGCCGGTTACAAAACACGCCAAGTTATGCGCGTGTGTGCCGATGTCCCCGACCGAACCTCCCGCCCCCGATCGGGCTGGATCAGTGCGCCATTCAGCTTGTTTTAACCCTTCATTCTCCAACGAGGAGGTTAACCAATCTTGCGGATATTCCACTTGAACAATGCGAACGTCCCCAAGTTCCCCCGCTTCTACCATGGCCCGTGCTTGCCGGATCATCGGGTAACCGGTGTAATTATGGGTTAATACAAATAAAGCGTCCGATTTCTGAACTGCCGCTTGCAATGTCTGAGCATCTTCCAGTGTGGCTGTTAACGGCTTATCGCATATGACGTGAATGCCGCGTTGTAAAAATTCAACGGCGGCTGCGCAATGCATGTGGTTAGGCGTCACTATGGACACGGCTTCAATGCCATCGTCTATTTCAGCTTCGCTGGCAGCCATTTGCTGAAAATCATCATAGATGCGCTGTAAACCAAGTGCCTCACCCGATGCACGAGACTTCTCGGGTGTGGACGATAAGGCACCAGCCAACAAATCAAATCGATCATCGATGCGCGATGCAATCCGGTGCACACCACCGATGAAAGCATCGTTACCACCACCGACCATACCAAGCCGGATGCGTCCAGCGTTTGGGTTTGTTCCACTCATCTAACTGATTCCCAACATCTTACGATTAGCTGCATCATCCGTTCCCCCGTCTGCAAAATCGTCGAAGGCTCGTTCTGTGACTCGAATGATGTGCTCTGCAACAAACTGTGCGCCTTCACGTGCGCCATCTTCTGGGTGCTTCATGCAACACTCCCATTCGACAACCGCCCATCCGTCAAAATCGTTGGCGGTGAGTTTAGAAAATATGGCACCAAAGTCGATTTGCCCATCACCTAAGGAACGAAATCGCCCCGCGCGATCCACCCAGGGTTGGTAACCGGAATAAACACCTTGACGACCGGTTGGATTAAATTCTGCGTCTTTAACATGAAACATTTTTATGCGGTCTTTGTAAATATCGATGTTGTCCAGATAATCCAAACACTGCAGTAAGTAATGCGAGGGGTCATACAGCATGTTGCAGCGTGCATGGTTATCCACTCGTTCCAGAAACATCTCGAAGGTAACCCCATCGTGTAAGTCTTCGCCGGGGTGAATTTCATAGCAAACGTTCACATCGTTTTCTTCAGCGTGGTCCAAAATCGGACGCCACCGAGCCGCTAACTCATCAAATGCCGCTTCAATTAATCCAGCGGGACGCTGTGGCCATGGATACACATAAGGCCAAGCCAAGGCACCCGAGAACGACACATGGTTTTTAATCCCCATGTTGGCAGACGCGGAAATTGCTTTCATGACTTGATCGACTGCCCATGCTTGACGCGCTTTAGGGTTCCCGTGCACGGACGGATCCGCAAAACCATCGAAGGCGGAATCATAAGCAGGATGAACGGCAACCAATTGGCCTTGGAGGTGAGTGGACAGTTCAGTTACCTCTACGCCATTTTCAGCAGCCTGACCTTTGAATTCATCACAGTAGGTTTTGCTTTCCGCGGCAGCCGATAAATCGAACAGGCGGCTGTCCCAACTGGGTACTTGTACGCCCCGGTAACCACAATCAGCGGCCCATTTAGTAATGCTGTCCCAAGAGTTAAATGGAGCCTCATCACCAGCGAATTGTGCTAGGAACAGCGCTGGGCCTTTCATGGTTTTCATTATATTTTTCCTACGTTTGATCGAGCCCCACCGCAAAAGCATGACTTGAGTGGTCAGCATGCTGTCGATGAGATGAAAATACCGCGCGAAACGAGTTAATTAGCAGACCAGTTCTAACGCTGACCGTGCTGCTTTGTCAAGGATGCTTAATTTTCTGTCGCAAGTCCAGCTTGTTGCAGTGTAAAACCATCGGGTAAAGCCCTGTGGCACGAATTCATGCTGAGCCTATGGCTAGCCCCCTTCTACAGCACAGCGGATATCCCAATCGGAAAACTTATGTAGGTTCGAGGTTAGTTATACTGCGAACTGACCACTTAAGTTCGCTTAAGTCCTATGTTTTACCGCCTTCAAACTGAACAGAGCCCGGAGCTCCCATGCTGACATTTATCGCAAGGCGCTTGTTTCAGTCCCTGTTCGTGATGCTCGCCGTCAGCCTACTTGCCTTCACGCTGTTCCGGTTTGTGGGGGACCCCGTGGCCCAAATGGTTGGCCAAGAAACCTCCATAGAAGACCGTGAGCGCATTCGAGAAGAGCTGGGGCTTAATGACCCCGTGCACGAGCAATTTTTTCGATTTTCAAAAAATTTGGTTACCGCAAATTTTGGCTATTCGTATCGAACCCGCCAACCGATCGGTGAAATGATTTTAAGCCGCCTGCCGGCCACATTAGAATTAGGGTTTTTCTCTCTCATCATCTCGTTGCTGGTGGGCATCCCCGCCGGGGTCTACACCGCCATCAAAACGGGATTCCTATCCACCACCCTACTCATTACTACCTTAGTAGGCATATCCATTCCCACCTTTGTCATTGGCATTGCCTTAATTTATGTTTTTGGCGTGCAATTAAATGTACTGCCCGTTTTTGGTCGTGGTGAAACCGTGCAATTGGGCTGGTGGAAAACCAACTACCTCACCGTGGATGGTTGGCGTTCGTTAATTTTGCCAGCCGTCACACTGGGCATCTATCAGTTAACACTCACCATGCGATTAGTGCGTTCAGAAATGCAGGATGTAATTAAAACCGACTACATAAAATTCGCTATGGCACGGGGCATCAACTACCGTTCGGTTTATCTACATCACGCCTTTCGCAACACACTAGTACCCGTCATAACCATTGTGGGCTTACAGTTCGGCGGCATCATTGCCTTCTCTATCGTTACTGAATCCGTTTTTCAATGGCCAGGGATGGGGCTGTTATTTTTAGACAGCATCCGCTATGTCGATATCCCGGTCATGTCGGTGTATCTCGTACTGATCGCGTTCATATTCGTACTGATCAATTTATTGGTCGACATTCTCTACTTTGTCATCGATCCGCGAGTACGGGACCGCAGGCAAGGGGCATAGCGATGTGGGCAAAAATCAAACGCGCCTCGGTTGAAAACGAGTTGCTGTATCTTTTTCTTCATTCACCCGTTGCCATGGTGGCAACGCTTATCGCGGTGCTGTGCATCGCCGGCGCTTTACTCGCGCCTTGGTTAGCCCCATCCAATCCGTATGATTTAGCCAGTTTTGATCTAATGGATTCGATGGTGCCTCCTGCCTGGGCCGACAACGGTGATGAACGCTTCGCCTTGGGCACAGATGATCAAGGCCGAGACTTGTTGTCTGCCATTTTGTACGGCACTCGCTTATCTCTCATGGTGGGCGTTTTTTCGGTGGCGTTTGCCGCCGTGCTGGGTGTGTCGATTGGTTTGATGGCAGGTTATATCGGTGGTCGCTTTGACACCATCATGATGCGCATTGCCGATATTCAGTTGAGTTTACCCGCCATCTTAACGGCCCTACTCATCGATGGCGTGGCACGTGGCATATTGCCGCAGCAACGTCACGATGAACTGATGCTCATCGTGTTAACGGTCGCGATTGGTTTGTCCCTGTGGGTAAATTTTGCCCGCACCGCACGTGCGTCCACCTTTGTTGAGCGAAACAAAGAGTATGTACAAGCTGCAGAAATCATGGGCATGCACCCCTTGCGCATCATGTTGGTGCAAATTCTTCCCAACATCATGGGGCCCATCTTGGTCATCCTAACCGTGGACTTGGCGGTGGCTATTTTATTGGAAGCCACCTTGTCTTATTTGGGTGTCGGAGTTCCGCCTAATCAACCTTCCTTGGGCACGTTAATTCGTATTGGTACCGAATATCTATTCAGCGGTGACTGGTGGATTGTGTTGTTCCCGAGCGCAACCCTAATCACACTCATCATTTCAGTGAATGTGTTGGGCGATTTTCTGCGTGATGCCCTGAACCCAAGGCTGCGATAATGAATCAGCCTCTTCTTAACATCACAAACCTCACCGTTAAATTTCCCACACGATTTGGCGAATTCACGGCCATCGATGACGTTAGCTTAACCATTCAACCTGGCGAGATTCATGGGTTGGTGGGCGAATCGGGTGCCGGTAAATCCACTATTGGAGCGGCGATTATCGGGCTGTTGCAAAGTCCTGGCTATATTGCGAACGGGCATGTCCAATTAATGGATGTGGACTTACGCAAGCTATCGCCAGCTGACTACCATCGCTTGCGCGGCAATCGCATCAGTATGATTTTCCAAGACCCGCAAACCAGTTTAAACCCGCTGCTCACCATAGCGGATCAGTTAGTGGAAACTATTCAGCAACACACGCCAATGAGTGATTCAGATGCTCGTGACCACGCCATCCAATTATTGGATGAAACGGGCATACCCAATCCGGCCTGCCGCATTGACAGCTACCCGCATCAGTTTTCGGGTGGCATGCGACAACGCGTGGTCATTGCGTTAGCGCTTTGCACCAATCCAGAACTTATCATTGCCGATGAACCCACCACGGCATTGGATGTCGCCGTTCAAAAACAAATTCTGCAATTAATTCAGCAGCTGGCCAGTCAACGCAAAGTGGGTTTTTTATTAATCACCCACGACATTGGTGTGATCGCTGAAATTACACACAGAGTCACCGTTTTACGTAATGGGCGTGTGATGGAAGCGGGCGAGACTGCGCAGGTACTCGGTGCACCCACACATGAATACACACAAGCTTTAATGGCGGCAGTGCCCCGATTGAACACCAAATTAGATCGCTTTCACAACATCGTGAAAGATGACCCAAGCGCTGAGGAAGAAGATGAATGGGATGTGCCTGGAGCATCCGCGCAATTTGCCAGTGATTGGTTGTTGGGGAAAAGGAACACCGAGTCAAAGACCGATGTGCCATCCACACACCCGATTCTTGAAGTGAACAATTTGGATGTGATTTTTTACAGCAACCAACCCAGTTGGTTTCGAAAAAGAACCGGGTTTCAAGCGCTGAACAACATCTCGTTCAAAGCCGAGCAAGGTAAAACACTGGGTGTAGTCGGAGAAAGTGGTAGCGGAAAATCCACACTAGCAAAGGCCATCGTGGGCTTGGTCGACCCAGCCACAGGCACCTTAAGCTTTGACGGGGAAGCGTTGCCACCTGGATCTAAACGCAGCCGTCAGCACCCCTCACGGCGGCGCATTCAAATGGTTTTTCAAGACCCCTACTCCTCACTCAACAATCGGCGTTCTGTGGAAGCCATCCTCACCGAACCGCTTAAACTCTACGGCCACGGTGGACGGAATTTGGATTCGCGAAAGCTGGCAGCTTCGGTGTTGGACTTGGTGGAAATGCCGCAACGTTCTCTCACCAAATACCCCCATCAATTCTCAGGTGGGCAGCGTCAGCGCATTGCAGTCGCCAGAGCCTTAATCGCTCAACCAGAATTTTTAATTTGTGATGAGCCCACGTCCGCGCTGGATGTATCCATTCAAGCGCAGATGCTGAACTTACTTAAAGATCTGCAAACAGAATTTGGTTTATCGATCTTATTCATCAGCCACAACTTAGCCGTTGTGCGCCAAATGGCGGACACGGTGGTGGTTTTGAAAGATGGGGAAATGGTGGAGTATGCTGAAAGTGAAACGTTTTTCACATCCCCACAAGCAGAATACAGCCAGTTATTACTGAACGAAACCCCGTCACTGGCGTTATTGGAATAGCGTTCACCTGCCCACTACGGGCAGGTGAACGTATCGTTTACTGTACCGTGACCCAACGTAGGATAAAGAAATTATCGGTTCGTTGAGTTAACGCGATATTGTCTTTCGATGCCCAAATCAGTGGTTGCACGTACATCGGAATGTAAGCCACATCCTCTTGCAATATGCTCGTCACTTCATCAATCATCGATTGACGCTTGCCATCATCCAGCTCGGTTTGAAGCATAGGCAACAACTCATCGACTCGAGCGTTCGAGTAGTCACCAAAGTTCCAACTACCCAACTTCTTTTCTTTGTTAGGCGTACTGGCTAGAAAACGAATCGGGTGTTCAGCATCAAACGTACCCGGTGACCATCCCAGTAAGTACATATCAAATTTATCTTCACGCAGTTCAGGCCAATAGCTTCTTACCGGCATACTGGTCAGCTTTGCGTTCAAGCCCACTTTCGCCATCATCGAGGCAGCCGCTTTACAAATAGCTTCATCATTAATGTAACGATCATTCGGGCATTGCAACCCAAAACTAAAGCCGTCTGCATAGCCTGCATCAGCTAACAGCGCTTTTGCAGCGTCCGGATCGTAGGTCAAACGCTCACCCATCGATGCTGAATACCCACGCATGGCATCTGATACCAATTGAGCCGCAGGCTGGGCGTTACCACGCATAATTTTTTCGATTAATGCATCGACATTAATGGACTGATAGGCAGCTTGCCGAACACGAACATCTTGAAATGGGTTTTTGCCGGCCGTTTCATCCGAGAACATCAGTGCATCGGCTTGATGTGCAAAACCAAACATCAGCACACGAGCTTCCACACCCTCATGCACCGTGAAGCCATCACGCTCTTTCATTCGTGGAACATCTTGCAACGGAATGGGAGAAATAAAATCTATCTCACCCGATAACAACGCAGCCATTCCGGTGGCGTTTTGGCCAATTGGTGTAAACACCGCTTCCGTGATATTACTTTCCATGTCATCCCACCACTTCGTGTTGGGCGCTAAGCTCGTACGCACACCCGGGTCACGTTCTGTGATTTGGAAAGGACCCGTTCCATTAGCATTACGAGTCGCAAAATTTTCTGCTTCCTTGGCAGGTAACCCAGCTTCGTTAGCCTCAGACCATTCGCGATCCATAATCATAAAATTCGCGATGGAATCAGGGAACAGCGGATTCGGAGCTTTGGTTAGAAAATCGATCGTGAAGTCATCCACGACTTTCACTTCAGAAACCGGAGAGAACCAAGAACTGACATCCGATTCTTCTGATGCGGCGCGCTCATAAGAGAACAACACATCGTCAGCGGTAAACGTAGAACCGTCTTGGAACATCACCCCTTCGCGCAACGTGAAACGCCATCCGTCTTCGCCAATTGGCTCCCAAGCAGTCGCCAGAGACGGTTCAATTTTCATCTCTTTGTTGCGTCGAACCAGACCTTCATAGACGTTGTTCAAAAAACCGAGCACGGGGGCTGTGGCAGATGCGTGTGGGTCGAGCGTGGAAGGGTCGGTAGAACCCGCCCAACGAAAGGTTTCCGCGTTAGCTACTGGGTTGAACCCCAGCAACACTGCGGCCGCTAGCGATAGGGCGCCAGCACGAGTATGTCGAGAACTCATGAATATCTCCGTATGAGGATCAGTGTGCTTTGATCGTAACGGAAAAAACGTCCCAAGAACCGTGATTGGCTACATTCAGGCTCAGTGGGCGTATTTTTTTTGTTTGGGTACCAAAATCTGGTAGTTTTAAAGTAATTTCTAAGTCAGGAGCAGACCATGAAGCTAGGCAATTTTTCAGTCAGCTTGTCGGTCAAAGACATTGAAGTATCTAAAGTTTTCTACGAAAAGCTCGGGTTTAAGGTGTTTGGAGGAGACCAAAGCCAGAATTGGCTCATCATGAAAAACGATGAACACGTTATTGGCTTATTTCAAGGTATGTTTGAAAACAACATATTAACCTTCAACCCAGGTTGGAACAATGAGGCCCAGCCTTTAGACGAATTTACCGACATACGAGAGCTACAACGACAGCTCAAAGAACACGGCATTGAGTTTATGTCAGAAGCCGATGAAAGTTCCAGCGGTCCAGCCAGCTGCATGCTGACTGACCCCGACGGAAACACCATACTCATTGATCAGCATGTTTAGAGGTAACGATCAGTCAATCACACGAACCGATTGACTAAATTTTCCAATACCTCTTGTCGACCTGACTTAGGTTGCGGATCCATGTTGCTGGTTTCAACCAGTGCTGCAACGCTCTCTAAATCACTGTTCAATAGTGATTGGCCCGCTTGTGCATCCCAACCGGCGTAACGCTCGTTTCGTAAGGCTTCTAAGGTGCCGTCTTCGATCATCGCAGCGGCCGCTTTTAAACCGCGTGCACACACATCCATGCCACCAGCATGAGCTGCGATAAGATCAACTGGGTCCAGTGACTGTCGGCGTAGCTTCGCATCAAAATTAGTACCTCCTGTTGTAAATCCACCTGCCCGCAGTACTTCGTAATACGCGATAGCCACCTCTGGCACATTATTAGGAAATTGGTCAGTATCCCAACCGGACTGATAATCGTTTCGATTCATATCAATGGAACCAAAGATGCCTAATGAATTTGCCAGGGCCAGCTCATGCTCAAACGAATGGCCCGCTAAAATGGCGTGCCCCTGTTCAATATTCATTTGCACCTCTTTCTCAAGCCCGAACTCTTTCAAAAAACCATAGACAGTCGCCACGTCGTAGTCGTATTGATGCTTGGAAGGCTCCTGCGGCTTAGGTTCAACAAGAATGGCACCTTTAAAACCAATTTTGTGTTTGTAATCCACCACCATTTGCAGAAAACGGCCCGCTTGTTGACGCTCACGTTTTAAGTCGGTGTTTAACAGCGTTTCATAACCTTCTCGACCACCCCACAACACATAATTTTGCCCACCCATTTTATGTGTGGCGTCTAAGCACAATTTAACGGTGGCCGCCGACCATGCAAACACTTCAGGGTCTGGGTTGGTGGCAGCACCTGACATAAAGCGTCGGTGACTAAACATATTGGCCGTACCCCACAGCAACTGAGTTTTACTGGTTTCCATTTTCTCTGAAAGATAGTCAATGATGGTTTCGAAGTTTTTACGACTTTCCTTGAAACTGGCCCCTTCTGGGCGAATGTCTGCGTCGTGCCAACAGAAAAACGGCACACCCAGTAAATCAAACATTTCAAAAGCCACATCGGCTTTAAGCTTGGCAAGTTCCAGGGTTTCCCCAAACCAAGGACGATCAAAGGTTTGCCCACCAAAGGGATCCCCACCAGGCCATGCGAACGAATGCCAGTAAGCCACCGCAAACCGTAGATGATCTTCCATTCGCTTACCCATCACGATTTCGTCAGGGTTGTAATGATGAAATGCAAGATCTGTTGAGTCGGGTTTGTATTCCAGCTTAGAAATATCTTTAAAGAAATCGGTCATGGCGTGAACCTTAGTTCGAAAGAGTAAGTTGGGCGCTTGAGGGCAAATTGTCTTGAACGTAAACGGTTGGAACAATTTCAAGCATCGGTGGAAGATCTCGAGCGTCAATCAACGCTTTTAATAGCGTTAACGCACGATTCACTTCAATATCTGGACATTGATCAATGACGACATCAATGTGTTGATTTAATAAAGCTTCGCGGCTATGTGGAACTAATTCATGGGCCACGCAAAAAAAACGCTGGGGTTTCTCATATTGGGTAAGTGCTTCAACTAAACCTGAGTTACCGGCTCCCACGTTGTATACAGCACTCACCTCTGGCTCATCCTGAAGCTCAGTTAAGGCGCGTTGCATCGCTGCCTGCACAGCCTCGTCATCATCGCGAGTCGTGACAGGCTCCAGTAATGTCAACTGGGGATAGTCGCGTGTTAACACTTCTTGAAATCCTTTTAATCGGTCACTGTGATCTTGCGCTTGCAGTGAGCCAACCAACACTTGCACAACCCCCGGAAGCCCACCATGGGACACACCTATCAGCCGGGCTGCGGTGCGCCCAGCCGCCACATTGTTAATACCCACATACGCGGAGCGACATTGTTTAGGTAGATCAGAAACTAGGCTGACAACCGAGGCTCCACTGTTTTTCAAACGCGTTAAGGGTTCTTCAACGAGATCGGATTGAAGACCCACCACCGCTATGCCATCGTAGGTTTTCTCGGCAATGGAATTTAGACACTGAATTAAACCAGCTACATCAAAAGCTGCAACTTCAATGACATCCACGGTTACCTGCTCGGCTAATAGGTGTTCAATGACACCGTCGATGTGCTGACGCATGTGATTAAAAAACGCGTTTTGACCCTGCGGTAGTAAAAACGCTAAGCGATAGGTTCGTTGACGCGAGAGGTTGGCCGCGGCCACGTTACGCACATAACCCAAATTCATCATGGCTTGATGAACTTTACGAACTGACTTCTCCGCCACGTTGCCGCGTTCATTGATCACTCGGTCGGCGGTGGCGTAGCTTACTCCCGCACAGCGAGCGACATCGCTGAGTGTCGGCACTTTTTGATTCGCTGGCATCGAAACGCTGGGGGCAGCTTTTCTGGAGGATTCGTTCATACTCAAGAGTATGCCGATTAAAATGATTGACGTCAATCATTTCTGTTTCCAATATCAACAGATCCGTTCAAGATGATCAAGTCACTGCCGCAGCCCTCAGCTAGGCTTCATCTTCGAATAACACTCGCAACCGAGATTTATGGGCTGATTGAATATGCGCGGTTGCAGCCAGTTTTGCCTTTTCCGAATCACGGGCTGTGATCGCATCAAGAATTGCCTGGTGCTCAAGCAACGATTCTTCGAGGCGTCCGGACAAGCTGAGTGTGGTGCGGCCCAATAGCGCTAACTCGATGGAAAGTGTTTGCGCCATATCAAATAAATAACGGTTATGTGCGGAGCGAACCAGCATCTTATGAAACATCTTGTTTAAGTTGGCCGCAGCGCTATCGTCGCTCTCATTACGGCAGCCTTTGTCGTCATCGCCTACTTCGCGAGTCGCATACTGTTTCCGCTGTTCCTCTAAAATATCCTGCAACGCAGCAACTTCTGCATCAGAGGCATGCTGCGCTGCCATGCTTGCTGCTGTGGCCTCTAACACTTCGCGCATTAAATACAACTCGGTAACAGCCTGATGATCGAGCTGTTTAACGACCATGCCACGATGCGGCTGATGCATCAACAAGCCCTCACTTTCTAGTCGCTGAAGCACCTCACGAACCGGGGTTCGAGACAAGCCAAATTCTTTGGCAACCCCGGCTTCACGGACTCGTTCTCCAGGCTTTATTTCGCCCCCCATGATGCGGCTGTAAAGCGCCTCGTACGCCTTATCACCACTCAACTTTGCGACTTCAGCCAACGTTCGTCTCCCGCGCTGCTTGATTTATTGTATACAGTTGTATTCAATATATTGAGGAATGTATCAGACGTCATCGCCACATACAAGCAGTGCGGGTGTGGAGATAGTTGGTGAAGATACTCAATCGCTTGTAAGCAAACACGTGCGAAGCTGGGTGCGGTGCACGCTCTGATTTACACAGCCTGCGGTATCGGGTTCATGTGCTTCATGGCTGGTGTTTTAAATCGCGACTTTACACCGGGTTTGTTGCAAAATTACGTAACGTTACCCTGGCCCCGAGGGTAAGCGGTAATTAGAAAAACAGGTGTTAAAGAATGAAGGAAAGAATCGCATTACTCGATGACTACTACAAACGGGCGTTTCGTTACGCCGATTGGGGGTCAGCAGAATTTGCCGATTTTACGTTTTTCTCAGAACACCATGAAACCGATGAAGCGCTCGTTGCTGATCTGCAGGGTTTTTCTGCGGTTGGCCTGATGCGCGAACGCACCCCTTTCCCCAAACACATCATTGAACAACTGCCGAATTTAAAACTGATTGTAACCAGCGGGAAAAAGAATGCCTCCATTGATGTAAGCGCTGCCAACGCTCAGGGCATCACCGTATGTGGCACTGAGTCTCCTGGTCACGCCACAGCGGAGCTGGCATTTTTACTGGTGATGGCCTTATCTAGACAGTTACTTCCCCTAGCCAATGCACTGCAGCAAAAAAACACTTGGCAACCGCTTATGGGTCGTGACCTGCGAGGACAAACCCTGGGCATCGTCGGGCTGGGAAGACTCGGCGGACAACTGGCAGGCTTTGCCAAAGCCATGGGCATGAATGTTATCGCTTGGAGTGAAAATTTATCTGACGCGCGGTGCAATGAACTTGACGTCATTCGCGTCAGCCGAGAGGAACTGTTTACACAAGCGGACACCGTATCCATTCATCTGCGGCATTCAGCGAGAACCGATGGTTTAATTAGCGCCAACGATCTTTCAAGACTTGGAGCAAATGGCTATATCGTCAATACATCCCGAGCTGAAATTATTCAGTCCAATGCCCTGCGTGACGCGTTAGACAATGGCGTCATTGCAGGGGCCGCAACCGATGTGTTTGAAAAGGAACCCGCCACGTCTGCCGATTGGACCATCACCCACCCGCAGGTACTTGCAACACCGCACATTGGCTATTGCACACACGAGACATTTCAGGTTTTCTATCAGCAATCTTTAGAGGCGTTTGAAGCGTTTTTTGCAGGCAACCCTATTCGGGTTATTCAAAGTTAAGAACCCTGTGAATATCTGCAACCCACAGTCGAAGGGTTACTGTTCAAGATAATTAGCGTCAGTCAATTCAAACGACGGGATCAGATAGGCTCAACAAGTTACCATCTGGGTCTTCGAACCAAACGATTCTTACTGCGGTGCTAGGTGAGCACCAAATGCCTAATTCGTCCTGTTCCAATGAGTCGAACCTTTTTGTCTTAATGCCCTTTGCAGCCAGTTGTTTCGCTGATGAAACGATGTCTGTCACTTCCCAGCCCAGCACGGTAAAGGGTTGCGGTTGAAAGGTTGCTATCTCAGAGATGCGAAGGCTCATAAGCCCTAAGTTATAAACCAAGGCAAAGTCATCTTCATACAGAACCTGTAAGCCAAGCTGACTTGAGTAAAAGTTCTTTGCTCGAACTCGATCAGACACAGACAAGAAAGCCACCGGCTTATTCGCTGCTGATATGAGTGGGTTTGACATCACTCAGCCCCTTAGTACATTTCGCCACGCTGACTCAGCATAGTATCAGTAACCCTAAACGCTATTTTGTACCGGAATAGCTGCCTCGCTAAAGAGTGTGCGCGAGGATTTAGTTAAGTTGAGACTCACGGCAAAGTGCTGCCAAGCGAAAAAACCCATGGGCCATTTTTGAATAGGGAATGGCAACAAAGAATGTCGCCACGACCGCTAAGTGAATGATTAACCACGCACTAGCCAGTGCCGTTCCACTAAAAGCATAAAGCAGCAACCCGGTGGTTGAGACCAAAAACAACAGTGTGATGAAAACATATTCTGACCGAGTGCGTTGTTCAGAACCCAAAGCAACATCCGCTTTCGTCTTTAGATAGAACAAACCAGCCGTCCCAACCGACAGCAAGATGCCACCACTTACCCCAAACAACTTAGGCAAACTGAAGAACGAATAGGGTGCTTCCCAGCCAAACAAATAGTGGAATAAAGTAGCCGTGGATGTGCTCGCAAAACAAAGAAGAAATCCATACATCGTGGCTTGATGCCCCCAGCGACGCCATGAACTAAATCGGTCTTCATCCTCGTAGTTACATCCCTGCCCTTGACCACCACTCAATTGACGCAAAGTGGCAGCGGACGCCAACGCATCTTTCAAATTCTGTAAGGTGAGCGATTCGGCCCCCACAGATCGCCAGTAGCTTCTAACACCCCACGCAAGAGATGCAATCGGTATCAAGAACAAAGGCGTAAATATCAGCACCATCAGGTTATGACTCATCGAGGCATAAAACGGTTGCGACGAAAGCCAAGGCACCCCGATGGCTAAGGAGAACAACAGCGTAAAGACCACAGTGAGAACAACGTAGGGCCAAACTTGCCGCTGCATCGATCTGGAGAGCCATTGAGGCTTGACATGTTGCTCCCAATTTTTTGCCCGAACATTGGCCAATAGAGACGGAATGTTTATCGCAAATTCATGCGGCTCCGTGTACTGACACGCGTAATAGCAACCGCGACAGTTATGACATAAGTTGGCTAAATGGCTCACGGTGGGTTCATCGAATTCACGATACCGAGTGAGCGCTTGGAACGCCCCACAATAGCCTTCGCAGTAGCGACAGGAATTACAAATACCCAGCTGGCGAACCGCTTCTTCGTGCGACACATCTACATCAACTGTTTGCATAACGGCCTGCCTGTTGACCTGCTATTCGCCCGAACACAGTACCAATTGTCATTCCGAATCCAGCCAGATAACCTTCACCTAATATGTTTCCGGCGACAATTTCACCGGCCGCCCAGATATTCTTTGACGCCTTTTCTCCAAATGAAACACGCGCTGAATTGTCTACGTTTATACCTAGATAAGTAAACGTAACACCGGGTCGCAGCGCGTAGCCATAGAAAGGCGGTTGATCAATAGGACGAGCCCAATTAGTTTTTTCAGGTGTTAATCCTGAAGTGGATAAACCATCCAATTCGTTGGAATGAAATTCACCCTGCTGACAAGCGTCATTGAATTCGCCCACCTCTTGCAGGGCGCGATTTACAGGTAAACCCAGCTGCTCAAACAGTTCAGGCAGGGTGTCCGCTTTTACCGCAGGAAAAACCGATGGCATAAACAGATCACTGGATTGACTATCAATGATGGAATAGCCCACCTGGTTTGCTTGCGCTGCAACTAAACGTCCCCAAATGGCATAACGTTTGGGCCAAACATCTTCACCTTCATCGTAAAAACGTTGGCCATCAGAATTGAGCACCACGGAAAAAGGTACACAATCTAAACGAGTCACGATGCCACCGTCGTATTCAGGCGCTCGCCCATCAATGGCAACTGCATGACATTGAGTTGGATCACCAATGGAGTCGGCACCAGCCGTCAATAGACATTTCAGCACTTCACCGCGGTTGTAGGGTGTGCCGCGAATAAGAAAATTTTTGGCAGCCTCCCCCCAGGCTTCCGCCAACCACTCTTTATTGGATTCATAGCCTCCAGACGCTATAACAATGGCTTTACCACGCACGTATCGCTGCTCGCCATCAAAATCAATCAGCACACCATCGGCGTCACCCGCTTCAATATGAAAACCAACCGCTGTGGCGTTGTAGTGAATGGCGACACCCATATCCTCACATCGCCGGTAGTACGCGTTTACTAACGCTTTTCCACCACCCAGAAAAAACGCATTGGTGCGAGACAACGATAAGGTTCCCGACAACGAGGGTTGAAACAAAACGCCTTGCTCTAACATCCACTCGTAACACTCACTGGACTGTTCGATGACAAGTTTTGCCAAGGCTTCGTCTGTATTGCCTTTGGTTACCCGCAACAAATCATCATAGAATTCATCCAGCTCATAATCATCCGATAGCACGCCTAAGGGCCCGGTATGCCTGCACCGAAAGTTACGTACATGCCGACTGTTACCGCCACGATAAGTTTTTGGGGAGCGCTCAAGCACCGCCACGCTGGCCCCAGTTTCAGCTGCACAAATGGCGGCACATAAGGCGGCATTACCACCACCAACCACAATCACATCAGCCAGCCACTCGCCTTCGCCGGGAGTGATCAACGACGCGTTCGGTTCAATACTTGAAACCGGGCTAACCACTGAAATGGACTCGCGGTATTTTTTGCCAGTTTGAACAGGGAACAGCGAGTGCAAGCACTTCGCACAACCGAATCGGTTCCGCGTAATCTAGGCCCGTAAGCTTCGAATGGCTTAGCCGCAGAGCCCAAAGCCCAGTTAAGTGCAGCGCTGGTTTTGCTGAGTTTGAGATCATTCGCCATATTGTATACTTTTGAATACAATATGGCCAGTGACTTTAAATATGCCAACGAAGCCTCAAATAAATACCGCCCTGGCGGCGTTCGCTGGCGGCTGTCTACTGTTTGTGCTGGGCGCACCACTGCCGTTTCTATTTGGCTCGCTGGGTGGCTGCTTGGTTATTGCAGTGCTCGGCACTCCCATGCAAGGCTTTCCGTTGCTTTCCACAATGAGCAGAACGGTTCTGGGCGTGGCTATTGGTGCATCGATAACTTGGCAGTTGCTGACCGAAGCGACCACGCTCTTGCCGACACTATTGATGGTGCCCATCTACATCTTTGTCATCGCTTTTTTTGGCGCCATCTACTTTCACCGCGTGATGCGTTACGACAAAATCACCGCCTACTACGCATCTATGCCAGGCGCTCTGCAAGACATGGTGGTGTTTGGTGAAGAAGCAGGCGGAAATGCTCGCTCATTGTCTTTAATCCATGCCACCCGACTCGTCCTGATGGTGACCTTAGCTCCCATCGTTTTAGTCACCTTCTATGATGTGAGTTTGGATAATCCACTGGGATTACCCTCAAGCGAACTGCCCAGTTATCACAACGTCTTGATTCTACTGATCGGTATCGTGGGTTGGTTGGCAGCGAAACGTGTAGGCATGTTTGGCGCATCGGTGATCGGGCCCATTCTTCTGGCGATTCCTTTGAGTCTTAGCGGCTTACTGACGGCGCGTCCCTCGCAAGAGGCGGTCATGGTGGCGCAATATTTTATCGGGCTCGGTATTGGGGTGAACTACCGAGGCATTACGGTGCATGAAATTCGGCGTGACATCCTAGCCACCAGTGGCTTTGTTGTTTTGTTACTGATTTTGGCCGGCATGTGCATTGCTCTATCGGCATGGGTTAGTGATGTCGCCCCCGTGCAACGCTTTCTTTCGTTTTGGCCAACCGGTCAAGCAGAAGTGGCGATCTTGAGCTTAGCCGCGGGTGTGAATGTAGGCGTGGTGGTCATCCATCACTTGGTGCGTATAGTCATCATCATCTTGGCAGCTCCTTTATTGTCCCGGTTCTTTGTTGATCAACCGAAATAAACCAATTAACTAGTCAGACCCAACAAGTAACCTGTCACTGCGCATTTAACATTTTATTCCGATTAAAACGAAAGCGGTATCGTCAGCCAGCGGCGTAGTGTTTGTATCCATCGAAGGGGCTTTGGTAAATTGGGTCTAAGGGTGGTGTTGGGCTGTCTACGCCCTTTCGCTGATCTCAACACCATCTCGACATGACCCCGAAATCACCCCGCCATGACCTAGACACCGTGGGTGAACCTGACCGATCAGCCTGCCACAGAACACGCAGGTGATCCCTGATAAGATGCACCCCATTTCCTAGAATCAGCAGTTGTTATCCCCAACATGTCAGAACACACCGTTTTAATAACGTCCGCATCGGGGCGTATCGGAAGAGAGCTAATCGCCCTTTTGAGTCAGCAGGAAAATTTAACGCTACGCGCCTGCTGTTTCACTCCAGATAAAACCGAATTACTTAAATCACTCGGTGCGGATGAAGTTGTACCCTTTGACTTGAATGACGCCAGCACGTGGGATGCGGCACTGGATGGCGTAACCTCGGTTTACTCAGCGTCGCTGGACCCAATGTTAGAAGGCCATTTGGCGTTCAGCAAAGCACTTGGTGAACGAGGTGAACAGATTCAGCACATTGTTAGGATCAGTTGCATGGGCGCAGATACGAACACCGCCTCTTACAATCCTAAAAAACATTCATCCCGTGACGGCGCTGGTATTCCTTTGATGTTGCAACATTATTGGTGGGGTGAGAAAGCATTAATTGATGCTGGTTTGCCTGTGACTGTGTTGCGAAACAATTTTTTCATGAATCATCTTTTAAAAACCGATTGTGACAATATCGAATCCGAAGGCTGGTTTAGCAACCCCTTAGGCAATGCGCAAAATTCTTTTGTCGCAACGCGCGATATCGCCAAAGCCGCCGCGGTGGTTTTCTCCGAAGGCCCAGAAAAACACGCCAACAAGTTTTATGACATCACCGGCCCTGAGCCACAAAGCATGCATGACATCGCTGACGACTTAGGCCGCGCGTTGAATAAGTCCATTGAGTATCGTGCCCAATCCATGGTGGATTTTGAAAATGACTTTGGCAGTACACGCGCTGAGTTTTTTGAATACCTCACCAATGGATTTTACTGTCGCTGCAGCCCAGACTTTTATAATTTGACCGGCCAGAAACCCAGCAGTTATTATGACTATTTAACAACGAAGGGAGCTTCTGGAGAAACCGGTTTGGACGAATTGTGGCAAGGCAATTTGTGGAAAAAAGGTAAAGACGCGATGGCTGATGCGGCAAAACTAAAAACGTAGTGCAAAAGAATAGTTACGCAAAAACCCTATACATAAACTCGGAAGATTAAATCTATGCAAATTGTTGATTTCAAATTAAAAGATGTACCTCGCAATAAAAATAATATTGATGACAACATCGTGTCTGGAAATCCAGAGCAACACGCCCAATTAAAATACAATCGAAATAATGGCGAGGTTCGTTCAGGTATATGGGAGAGTACCGCCGGTGTATTCACCGCGGACTACACCGGCATCGTAGAGTTTTGCCACATACTCGAAGGTGAAGCGAAAATAAAAACTGGCGATGGCGAAGTGTTTCACGTTAGTGCAGGCGATGGGTTTATCTTGGATGAGGGCTTAAAAACAGAATGGACCGTTGATACCTTTGTTAAAAAGCACTTTATGATTTGCAATGTAAATACTTAGAGCGACCCTAGCAGCGCAATCGTGCTCTCGATGATCGGGAGCACGAACTTGGGCGACACGGGCTGCGCTCTGAATTCGGGATGAGAGCGTTTTGGATAATTTTATGAACGTATTTTTGATGCTCGTCACAGGCAGAACTCACTAATAAATAGACCTTGTTCGCAGTAATCAATTACCAAACAGGATGACATCACAGAATCATATTCATTACACGCAGAAGTCTCATAAAGAGTTAACAGGTGGCGTAAGGCACAGCCGATAGCTGG
The DNA here is from genome assembly GCA_937930305.1 of uncultured Granulosicoccaceae bacterium. Taxonomy (GTDB): domain Bacteria; phylum Pseudomonadota; class Gammaproteobacteria; order Granulosicoccales; family Granulosicoccaceae; genus Granulosicoccus. The sequence goes on from CALGLE010000031.1 coordinate 41,951, forward strand.
GTAAGTTGATTTGTAAAACAATTATAAATGGAGTGCTGACCATGCCAACTGCAAGCTCAAGCTACGCGCTTGATAACCCGTACCAAGCCCCCACCGCAGAGCTCATCAAAAAAAGGACCGATGAGGACACACTGCCACTGTTTGTTGTATCAACAACAAAATTATTTACCATGTTCGTTCTTACCATGGGCTTGTATGGTCTTGTTTGGTACTACCAGCACTATAAAGAAATAAAACAAGCTACAGGCGCATCCCTATGGCCCGTGCCACGGGCGATTTTCGCACTGTTCTTCACGCACAATTTGTTCAAGCGCATACACAATGAGGCCACCTCACAAAACATTCCCGTCAAGTGGTCTCACACGTTGCTGGCTACCGCCATGGTGGCAATGTATCTGATCAGTTACTTTGCAGGTGACGTGTCTGACATCATCTACTTAGTCTCTTATGCCTTCGTCCCGGTCATGGCCTTCATTCTTGTGAAAGTGCAACGCACAGCGAATGCCACCCAAGATGATCCCGATGGGTCCGACAATAACAGTGTCACGTTTCTCAACGTGTTATGGGTTGCACTGGGACTGGTTCTGTGGCTCGCAGTGGCGGTCGATGTGGCTTCAAGGCTTGGGTTTTTTAGCCTTGAGGGTTACTAAATACAATATCGCAGGGCAACCTGATAGGCCTCAGGTTGCCCTTTTTCCTATTCTCACATCGGTAATCCACCTAGCGGCAAGGCTTTCGCCCACGCTGGGGATTAAAGCCCAACAGAATTAACACTAGTTCTGAACCGTTCGCCTCTGTTTCCGTTTAGTTGCTACGATGGCGCACGCTAAGCGATTTGTCGGTTGCCGACTACCCCGGTCATAACAGCCCTCTCAACCATTCGCTCTTCAACAATCTTTGAGAACACGACGAACACTCGTCGGAGCTGCCCCTTGTCAACTGAAGTATCGCCAGAAGTACCTGATTTTGCCAACCTGGGGCTCATCGAGCCGCTGATGCGCGCCATCGCTGACACCGGTTACACAGAACCTACCCCCATCCAACATCAAGCCATCCCGCTGGTGCTGGACGGTGGCGACCTATTGGCGGCAGCGCAAACAGGGACGGGTAAAACCGCTGGATTTACGTTGCCGCTGCTCCAAAGACTGACTGAAGCCAATAAAGGCAAACCTCGCCCGGGCGTGCCACGCTGCCTCATTCTCACGCCTACCCGCGAGTTGGCCAGCCAAATTGATGCGTCAGCGCAAACTTACAGTAAGTACGTCAACATTAAAACTGAGGTGATTTTTGGCGGCGTCAGCATCAATCGACAAATCAGTGCACTGCGCAAACCCGTTGATATTCTCATTGCAACACCCGGTCGCTTACTCGACTTAGTCGGTCAAAAATTCATCGACCTGTCTCAAATTGATATCTTAGTGCTGGATGAGGCAGATCGAATGTTAGATATGGGTTTCATACACGATATGAAACGCATCATTAAATTACTCCCCAAAGAAAGGCAAACACTTCTGTTTTCAGCCACCTTCTCTAATGACATTCGAGCCTTAGCGAAAACCATGCTAAAGCAACCGCGAGAGGTTTCAGTGGCTCGGCGGAACACCGCCTCGGAATTGGTTGATCAGTCGGTTTACTTAGTGGACAAACCGAAGAAACGTGCGCTGCTGTCAACGCTGATAAAAGAGAAACAATGGTCGCAAGTTTTGGTATTTACCAAAACAAAACACGGTGCTAATCGACTGGCGATGCAACTTGGCAAAGACGGCATTCAGGCGGACGCCATTCACGGCAACAAGAGTCAAAGTGCCAGAACGAGAGCATTGGATTCTTTTAAAAATGGCCGTTTACAAGTGCTCGTGGCTACTGACATCGCAGCACGCGGTATCGATATAAAATACCTACCGAACGTTGTTAACTACGAACTGCCCCATGTATCCGAAGATTACGTTCACCGGATAGGCAGAACCGGGCGGGCAGGCAGTGAAGGTCAAGCCATTTCTTTGGTTGACGCAGATGAAATGAAATTGCTGCGCTCCATTGAGCGTTTAATCAATCGAGATATTCCTAAAGTCGAACTGGAAGGCCACACAGGTCATGATATTCCTGCCAGTGCGCCTGAGAAAAAAACGCCTTCGAAAAAACGTCCACGTTCACGCCAAAACCGGGGCCCCAACTCTGGGTCTGATCATCGCGGTGGCGCTAGACCGAATTCAGCCGCTCCAAGAGCCAATCAGCGTAGGCAATCCAGAGGCCGTGGCTAAACAGATAGCGCGAAGAACGAAAAAAACTAGAAGGACAAGTCGTCTGCATCGCAGATGAACTTTACTAAGGGTGCTGCAGCTTTAAATAATTTTGCTGTCATTTTTTCAAAGTCTTTCGAATAGACATCTGAAATTTTTAAATTCTGCACCACGATATAGTCTTTGCGCTTTAAATCCTCTAGCAAGGGATGTTCTTTTTTAAACCCCTGTGGCGGTCTTTTCAAAGACGTTCCGCCAAATTCATAGCCGCCTTTCCCAACGACTTTCTTCGATAATTGCATCCATTCATCGGGGTATTCGTCAATCAGTGTGCGTACATTTTTCAAGGTGCTACTTTCCGGGCGCCATATTCCCGCACCCACAAAGACTTGGCTAGGTTCAATATGAAGATAAAAACCTGGCGCATGAACATCTTTGCCACGCGCGTGACGAAACTGAATGCCGATATTCGTCTTGTACGGTGTTTTGTCTTTAGAAAAACGAATATCTTTATGCACTCGCATTAAAGATCCACCGACTTTTTTGGCGCTCACGACAAAGAACGGAGAAATCTTTCCCATCGGAGTTGTCATGGATTCAATATATTCCAATGCGGGAGATCTAATTTCGTCTTCGTAGCGTTGCTTGTTGTCAGCAAACCATTCGCGATTGTTGTTCTGCTCCAGTTCTTTTAAGAACTTGACGGATTTACGAGTGAACATGACTCCCCCTGCTAGATTAATCAGGCCAACTTTATAAACCAGAATACACAATACAGCTAAACCAGTCTTGTCAACACCTCGTAAACGGCTCAGCGATGCCATAATCAATAGTAGAATTTTTGCAGGTACTCATCGATGGACTCCGTTTCTCAATTTATGCTGGGTGCCGCCATCGGTGAGGCCACATTAGGCCGAAAAATCGGGCGCAAAGCCTTAATACTGGGGGGAGCACTGGGCACCTTGCCCGACTTAGATGTTCTGGTTCACTATACCGATGCAGTGGAGAGCTTCACCTACCATCGAAGCTGGAGCCATTCCATCTTTACACTCACCTTGCTGAGTCCATTCTTAGCCTGGATCCTCCATAGATATTGGCCATCAAAGTGGCTTCTAGAGCTACCCAGCTCAAGCCACCCAAACAACAATTCATCGCCAAATTTTAAAGAATGGCTACTCTGCACCTGGCTAGTTCTTATCACTCACCCACTACTTGATGGCTTCACCGTCTACGGCACACAGCTACTTTGGCCACTACCAACCATTCCGATTGCGTGGGGATCTTTATTCATAATCGATCCGCTTTACACCGTACCTCTCATCGTCGCTGTGTGGATAGCCTGGCGCAATAGAAGCCGTGCAACATCTGCCGTATGCTTAGGGCTATTCATCAGCACCTGCTACATAGGGGTTTCACTGGCCTCTCAACAGCATGCACGCACGGTGGCAATAAAGTCTCTAATGAAACAGGGATATGGCACTGAGAACGTACTCATAGCACCCGCTCCGCTGTCTGTGCTTTGGCGAATAGTTTCCATGGAAGAGAACCAGTTTCACGAAGGCTTCTATTCTATCTTTGATAAAGATCATGAATTACAGTTTGATAGTTACCCTACTCATCGCGATGTAATAAATGCAAACTACGATCGATGGCCTGTCCAGCGATTGGACTGGTTTACACAAGGTAGAATTTCCGCAACAATCGAAAACGATCGCATCATTATTAATGATCTTCGCATGGGGGTTGAGTCATCTTATGTTTTTCGTTTTGACGTGGGTGCTCAGGTAGCAGAGAATGAGGCAGGCACACAACTCAGTGAACTCTTACCTATAGAAATAAATCAAGAACGAATGCAGGCGATACTCAAGCGTGTATGGAATGAAAACCAAATACTCCCGACTCCATCACCCTAACTTTGTACTGGTTAAATTTGGACGTACTCAGTTGATAGCTACCTATAAACACATCCGATATCCTGTCAGTGTCATGGCCGCATTGCTACTCAACGCTTGCGCGACCCAATTAAAACCATTTACTTCCGACGGGTGCAGCGCCTTCCCAGATGGAACCTTGCAAGAAAACGATTTATGGTTGAGTTGCTGTGTGGCACACGACTATGCCTATTGGCAAGGCGGTACCTATGCACAAAGATTGGATGCAGACAAAGCACTCAAGCAGTGCGTTAGCGAAATTGGACAACCGGAAATCGCTCAATTAATGCTTGCTGGTGTTCGAGTGGGCGGATCTCCTTATTGGCCCACACCTTTTCGGTGGGGGTACGGCTGGGCATACCCCAAATCCTACAAACCGCTAAATGCTGACGAGAAAAACCAGATAGAAGCCCAGAGCAGCCACCCACACAAAAAATAACACCGCTCGCCGAACGCGTCACACTTTGGCTGGGTTCACACAGATGGCACCTAAGTGTTTGATTGAAAGTCGTGCACAGGTTCACCCTATAAACCATTAGAGTAAGTTTTAGCTCGATGCTCGACTGCAATTTTTTGTATATTGACACCATCGCACCTACAGCAACTAACGCCATGGCTTTTTGTCGATTCCGCTATTTCGCACTGATGATTCAGACACTGCTTCTGATCTCATGTGCCGCCACCAAGGAACCTACTGTCAGCATCGATAAAGACAGTAATTTCGACTTGACTGAGTATATGTTCAACAAAAAAGTCCACTCAGAAGGTGGTTCTTTATCTGTAGTTGAAACGTATTATAAAAAATCCGATACCGACAAAATTGCTCTGCAACCCAGCTATCAATTCGTGCGTACGAATAATGAAATTGAAGTCACCAGCCAAGGCATGGAAGGGCCGCTGATTCAGTATCAAATAAACGCAAATGAAGTGGTAGAAAAACGACCTTCAATCGATGATGCCAGAACCTTTAACCGCTACGCCCGCTTAGGAGACACCTTCTTAGACGCCAACTACTCCAGCGTGTCTATTAGGGAAACTTGCAAACTTACCGAATTTTTTGAAACTTACTATTTAGCCTCAGCAACCGGTTCGGTTTCTCTATCGCGTGATATTTACGATAATGTGCTTAAAGTGCATTGTGAAAGCGAATTTTATGAAGAAGGCAACCGCCGAACCAACTATCGATGGAATATGTACTACGCCAAGGATGTTGGCATCGTCTTTAAAGATGGGGATTGGGTAAACCACTTAGGACTGGTCTACGCGCTGTACGACTACTAATTTTTCTAAATGCAACAATAATGCATTTGCGGTTAGCTGGAGTCCGTGCGACACTGGTCGAGAGATCGATCCAACCGTTCACCCATGACAAACAATGTTGCGGTACCCATTTGGCTATTGCTGCCCTTAATAATTGTGGCATCACTGTGGGTATTACAACACTTTCTTCTCCCCTCTGCTCGTTGGTTTTTCCGCCGACGCGCCAATCGGCTTATTGACGAAGTTAATAATAAGCTTGCGTTACGGATCCCATCGTTTAAGTTAACGCGGCGAGAAGTTTTAATCGATCGCTTGGTTTACCATGAACGCGTAATCGCCATGGTTGACGAGATGGCGCAAGAAAAAGAGATGCCGCGAGAAGTGCTTCTGGGCAAAGTTCAATCTTACGCAAGAGAAATCGTACCGGCGTTCAATGCCATTTTGTATTTTAAGGCGGCCTACTGGTTGGCAAAAAGATTGGTCCATGCGCTTTACCGCGTTCGCCTAGGATTTTCAGACGACAAAGCACTTGCGGATCTAGACGCAAACAGCAGTGTTGTATTCGTCATGAATCACCGAAGTAATATGGACTACATACTCGCCACCTACTTAGCCGCGGAACGAACAGCACTTTCGTATGCGGTTGGCGAATGGGCGCGTATTTGGCCACTGCAACAATTAATACGTGCAATGGGGGGATACTTTGTTCGACGCGATTCAGGGAATCCCTTATATAGACGCGTTCTTGAAGTGTATGTGCAGATGTCCGCTGAAGGGGGTGTCCCTCAAGCGATTTTTCCAGAAGGACGCTTGACACGAGATGGCGCATTGGGAAAGCCCAAACTGGGGTTACTGGGATACTTAGTTCGCGGGTTCGATCCAAATTCTGAACGAGACATCGTATTTGTTCCGGTAGGAATTAACTATGATCGGGTGCTGGAAGATCGCAGCCTGCTTAGAGCGAACGATAAACTACCTCGTCGAGGGGTAACCTATACTTCCCTAAAGAGCCTTGCATTTATTGGTAAAAATTTATGGCAAGCCATCATCGGCAAACGTTACCGTTATGGCTATGCCTGTGTGAATTTCGGGCAACCCTTATCCTTAAAGCAATGGATTGCCTCACAACACGATTCAAGCAAAGCCCTACCGTTGCTGGAAGATGCACAACCATTAGCTGAGGCGCTTATGGATCGTATTGGTGAGATCACACCGATACTGCCGGTGGCTTTGGTAGCCACGGTATTCACTCAAAACATCCACAAGCCATTAAATGAACTGGCCCTTAAAAGCCATGTCTTTGAATTATTACAGCGCTTAGAAGGTGCTGGGTATCGAGCCTACATACCGCGTTCTGATGTTGACTACGCTATTTCTGTGGGCGTACGAATGTTCACGCTTCGACAAATCATTGATGATCAAAATGGAGAATTTTCTGTAAACGAAAAAGAACTGCCTTTACTAAACTACTACGCGAACTCCATAAAGCACCTACTCGAAAAGTCGCCATCTGATTCGAAAACCCTCACTGTCGAGCCGTCGCGTCTACGTGAATTCGCTGAGCCCGTTAATCCAGCTTAAAAAGAACGCCCCGCCCTTTTTAGTTAAACATGATCGACCTCTTTGACCAAGCGATGCCTCACGACTATCCAGCGTCGAACAGATTAGAGCGTGCCTGCTTATTCACCCAAGCCAGTTCATCACCCGGAGCACCGGTGTGGATTCATAGTAGTCAATGCAACTGATCCCGGCGTAGCTTTGATCCAGGCGGAATACATTGCCCGCATCGAGTTCTAGTACGTGCGCCAGAATAATTCGAATGACCCCACCGTGCGCAACCAGTACACATTTTGCATCTCGGTTATTCTGCAACAACGCGTCATAGCCCATCACCACCCTCTCAGCCATTGACTGATAACTTTCACCGTTGGGAAAAGTGACTTGTGTGGGATTGCTCATCCATTGTGCAAAGAACTTAGGATGCTCCGCCTCAACATCTTCGTACCGCTCGCCCTCTAAATCTCCAAAGTCGAGTTCTGCAAATTGTTCATTTACGCTCACCGATAATTGACACCGATGCGCGATGATCTCAGCGCTATCCAGCGCTCGAATTCGTGGACTCGAAACAATAAAGGTGGGTTGCAATGGTGCAATAAGCTGAGCCGTTTTTTTTACCTGAGAGACCCCTTCCGTTGACAAAGGCACATCCAGTTTGCCGTAACAGCGGCCTTTCATAGAGGCGTCGGTTTCACCGTGACGCACAAGCATGACACGATGAGTGACGCCCGGTGGTAAGTGCGCTTGACGCCAACCATGGCTCATGATGCAATCCAAGTTGCAGCCAAACCGAGTAGAAGAACTTCGGAAACTTCTGTTGTGGCTCCCAGGGTGTCACCGGTGACACCACCAATTTTGCGATAACAAAGCCACGCCATTAAGACGAACACAACAACGGCCAAGGCAATTGCTGATATCACTTTCAGGCCGACACAAAGAAAACCAATTATGACGGCCGAAATGAGTGCTCCAGCCACTTCGCTAGGACCTGTGAGCTGAGTTAATGATTGACCGGTGCCTGTGTCTCTTGCATAGGGCAATAGCCATCCTAATGTGATTGAGCAACGCGATAAGGCAGCAGCCGCGAACACCCAAACCCACGCGCCCTCAACCTGCGCAATCAGCGTTAGCGAAGATATCCGCATGGCTAAGGCCAGCAACAAGGCCAAAGCCCCGTAAGTGCCGATCGTGGAGTCACGCATGATGTGCAGCACTTTCTCTTTCGTAAACGCGCCGCCAAAGCCGTCCGCCATGTCCGCCAAGCCATCCTGATGTAAGCCCCCACCGATCCAGGCGAGTGCAGCCGTCGCCACGATCGCTTGCAAAACTGGCGGCACTGAGGCTGCGTTTAACACCATGAGCACAAGAACCTGAACCGCTGCCAGTACGCAGCCCACCAGCGGAAAGAACACACTGGATCGCGCAACGTCTGCACCGGTATGAGCCACCGAAGGGTTGACGGGAATTCGAGTCAAAAAGGCTAGCGCGGTTGTCAATCTTCGTATCACGATGGCTTGTCCTGTACACCGGCCTCATCGAATGTCGCCATATTTTGCATCACCGATGCAGCCGCTTTTATCAACGATAAACTCAAACAAGCACCCGTACCCTCACCCAATCGAAGGCCTAAGTCCAACAACGGCTTCTTTTGCATAGCCGCTAGCAGCGCCTGATGCCCAGGCTCAGATGAACGATGCCCGCTCAAAACATAATCGTTGAGGTAAGGAGAAATTTTAGTTGCGGCAAACACTGCAGCCGTAGAGATATAACCGTCGGCAACAATCGCAATTCGATGTTTCGCCAAGCCAATGGCTAAACCGGCAATACCTGCCAATTCAAAACCGCCTAAACACTGAAGAACAGTCCACCCTGAATGAGCGTCATTTGAATTTACCGACAGAGCAGTCTCTATCAGGTCAATTTTTCTGCTCAAAGTAACATCATCCGCTCCCGTACCCCGGCCAGTAACCTCTGAGGGTTGCAGTTTCAATAACGCGGCCGTTACCGCGCTGGCAATGGTGGTATTGCCTATGCCCATCTCACCGATTGCTACCGCTTGATGCGCTGCCTTGGAACATTCATCAGCTAAGTGAATACCAGTAGCCATGGCCTCATACAATTGATCCTGAGTCATTGCAGGGCCTTCACTGACGTCCTGGGTTCCGCGTGCAACGGATGCTGCGATAAATTGATCTGATGAAGTGACACCCAGCTCAGACAAATCTGCATCCACGCCCATGTCAACAACGCAGAAATCTGCGTTATTCAATTTTGCTAACACGTTGATGGCCGCACCGCCGTGAACAAAATTCGACACCATTTGTGCGGTGACTTCTCGAGGGTAAGGCCCAACACAGTGTTGTTTTGTTATCCCGTGATCTGCTGCAAATACCAACACGCCAGTTTTATCAATAATCGGAGGAACTTTCTGTTGAATAGCACAAAGCTGTACTCCAACGGATTCCAGTTCACCTAAGCTACCCGGTGGCTTTGTCAGACGTTGGTGGTGTGCCGCAGCTTTGTCGCTCCACGTTATGTCAATGGGTTCGATAGCCTGAACAGTATCCAGCACTGTCGCCTGATGTTCGCTTGCCATGACATACTCGAAAACGGTAGAAGTACCTATATTGTACTGGAGCCTTACTGGCTAACATGTCAATACACCCCGTCCGCACCGGTCGTAGTTTGGAACAGTGAGATTTTAATTTGGCCTGTGATGGGCTTGGCAATCTCACAACGATTCTCCATTACGAGAAATATTCCGCCACCCAGTCATCTGAAATTTCGCTAGTCTGGCATCTAGGCTCAAACCTCCGCATCAGGGACCCTTACATGATCCATCGGATCACACTGATTCTCATATTTTTGCTCCCACTTAACGCGCATGCACAAAGCTTCAGCGAAAACGATATCGAGCGCATATTAAACAGTTATGAACTGGGTGCGTATGAGGAAATGCAGCTTCTTAAAAACGATTTATTCGATAGTAAAAACGGCTTTAAATTCCTCCAGGATACCCCTGAAAGTTCATTGACTCGGACATTCATTGAATTTGGCAGGCGCGCCAATTCACCGTCTATAAAAATATTAGAAGAAATCGCCGCAGCTTCTGGGTTCACATCGGCCGTGAAAGGGTTTGATTCATTAGATCTATGGGCTTTAACACACGATCGAATTTGGGGCCTGGCCAACTCAGGGTATTTAACCGGTTGGGGGCTGCACAGTGACGACACCCGATACAATGACCCAAACTACCCCGACACTCTCGCTTTTTTAGAAGATCGCTCGATTCTTTGGGCCCAACGTGAGCGGGCAATCGAAGAATTTGAAACTTGGTGCGAATCTCTTTGCGTAAACCAAGAAACTTTAGCCGAAGACATTAAAATATTAGCGCCCCGTTACGTTGAAGTGATAAAAAAACTCTTTCCGGAAGAAGCTCAATAACACTAGGTACTGATTTCCTGGTGGACTTTGGCAGCGCAAGATTTATTAGACCTGGTTAACTAAAAGCATACGCGGTAAAACGACGATACTGGGTACGACTAATAGGCTCATAACTATCCAGCCCACGGGTTTCAGGGTTTCACACAGGCATAAAAAAGGCCAGAGCTTTTGGCTCCAGCCTTTTTTCTATTTAAGCTACGTTGATACGTATTAGTTAGTGCGGAACAAGTTGTTTATTACTTGAACGCCATCAGCTTTTGCAGCTGCGCCAGCTTGAGCTACCGCGTACGAATCTTCCGCGTAGCCAGTTAGAGTGACGATATCGCCGTCAACACTGACGTGAACGTTGCTGTTTGCACCAGCTGCAGATCGAACGTCTTGCGCCAAGTTTGGGCTAACCATGGCTGAAGCGGGAGCAACAAAGGCTACGATAAGAGCAGTAGCGGCGGCAGTTTTAGTGATAAATTTCATGATAAGTATTTCCTATTAAGTTGTTGTCGAAGTGTTTGTTGTTCGTTGGCTTAGGGTGTGTTCCCTGTGCCGTTGATAAACAGTATCGGTTCAACAACTTTCCGCACCTTGTCGAATACTTTACATTGGTGTAAAGAACGAAAAAAAAGCTATACAGCGCCCTGTCAGAGCGAAAAAATCTTTAAACACTACTCATCACACAATTCAGACACCGTGGAGAATGGCGCAAGACCCTGCACCGGTCACAAACTGCGGGCTTTTGCGATCACAAATTCACGGTAGGTGGTGTACAGGCCCGACACAACAATGACGCCGCATCCAAGCAACGTCCACATATCGGGCAAATCACCAAATACCGAAAAACCAAAAAGCGTACCCCAAATAATCAGGGTGTAGTGAATGGGTGCAAGCGCTACTGATTGGGCAACATCCAACGCTTTGATAATCAATACCTCACCGACAGCTGCGGTACTTGCCATGGCAAAGGCAAGGAGCAACGCTCGGTTGTTATCCGGTGTCATCCAAACAAACGGTTGAAATACACTCACAATAAGAAACGCAACGATTGCTGTATATGCCACCGTGGTTGAGACAGGATCAACACCACTCAGCCAGCGAGACACCAGTTGCCGAACAGCGAACAACGTCGCCGCAATCAACACCAAAAAAATCGCCGGGTGAAAAATTCCTAAACCTGGACGGATAACCACCAACATACCCAAGAACCCCGTGCACACAGCCGCCCAACGACGTATTCCCACAGGTTCTTTTAAAATCAATGCACCGAATACGGTGACGATAAAGGGGGCTACAAAAGAGACTGCGATGGCATCCGCAAGCGGAACAAAATTTATTGCGCAAATAAACAGCGTTCCAGAGCCAGCTGCCATAACGCCGCGTACGATTTGTAAGCGCGGTTTTGGTGTGTGTAGTGTTTTCAAACCTTTAATGGCAATCAACACACATACACCAAGGAATAAACCCAGCATTCGCATCCAAACCACTTGTAAAGCATTGAATTCTTCAGTCAACAATTTGGCCAAGGTATCGCAAATTGCGAAACTAAAAAATCCTAAGGCCATTAGGACCACGCCTTTGATGTTGTTCACTTCTACCACGGCGTTGCCTATTTGACGAATTGATTTTGGGGGAACTAAATACCAGAGAGTTTTTTCGTAAAGGGGTTTTCGTACAATTCCCCGTGCGATTCAACACCTTCGTCAATCACACAATTTGTAGTCGGCAAAGCCACACAAAGCAGGATGTAACCTGCATTAGATTGACGCCGGTTTAAAGCCGATGCACCTGGTTGCTTAACTTTCCCCTCTATCAATTTGGCTGCACAAGTTATACAACCCCCGTAATCGCATCCGATAGGAAGTTGCACACCCGCCTGCAGGGCAGCTTTATAAATAGGTTGATCAGCGGGCACTTGCAAAGTGATGCCCGCATTTTGCAAGGTTACCGAAAAGGTTTTCTCATCCATCAACACACATCCCATTCATGCATTGATTAGATATCCTGATTTAGCTTGGGTTTCCAAAACGGCCTGAACAATTCGATTTTTGGGCATCGATCCATCACCACGCGAAGTCCCGCCGCTTCGGCCAATGCCGCAGCCTCTTCATGATACACACCAATTTGACCCCAAAGCACTTTAGCTCCAATGTCTACAGCCTCTTGAGCAATACCGGGCAGAGCTTCCGAATTTCTAAACACTTGAACCATATCTACCGGCTCATTGACCTCCTGTAAAGATCCTACAACGGGTAACCCGCGGATTTCACCACCGGCTTCTTTTGGATTAACAGGAATC
>CALGLE010000032.1 GCA_937930305.1 uncultured Granulosicoccaceae bacterium
AGATGGTGATGCCGGGTGATAATGTGAAGATCCAAGTCGAGTTGATCAATCCGATCGCGATGGAAGAAGGTCTTCGCTTTGCGATCCGTGAAGGCGGCCGTACCGTGGGTGCGGGCGTTGTTGCTAAGATCAACGAGTAAATAAAATTATGGCATCCAGTCAAACCATTCGTATTCGTCTTAAAGCTTTCGATCACCGATTGATCGATCGTTCTGCGAAAGAGATCCTTGAAACCGCTAAACGCACAGGTGCTCGGGTCTTAGGGCCCATTCCTCTGCCGACGAAAAAAGAGCGTTTCACCGTTCTGACTTCACCACACGTGAACAAAGACGCCCGTGATCAGTACGAAATTCGTACTCATAAGCGTTTGATGGACATCGTTGACCCAACTGAAAAAACAGTTGATGCGTTGATGAAGCTAGACCTTGCAGCAGGTGTTGACGTTCAGATCAAGCTCAGCTGATTTGGATCGACATTATGGTCGGTAAAAAGGGCGTCATTCACGGCGCCCTTTTTTGTGGGTAACGCAAAGCTATGCGGACAATAAGAAATTCGCGTATACATATTAAACGTGTTGCCTTAGGCCTAATGAGGAAAGACAATGAAAAACGTATTAAAAACCGCCGCTGCAGCGAGCCTATTCGCTGGCCTTTTTGCAACAGGCACTGCCTCTGCTGAAGGTTGCCTGTACTCACAGCACGGCGATAGCATGAAGAAAAACACCGAAACGTTGGCGCTGGCCAGTCTCGAAACGCAAACTGGTTCGGACGCGGTGTTATGGAAACTTCGTGGTTTGGATGATGCTAAGCGCAGTCGTTTGTTGGGCAAGACCCCGATTAAACCGATCGTGCCCATACACAACTAGGCTGCACGACTAAGCGTCTGAACTAAGCTTCTGATTTTTCTATATCGACGCTATCAGCCAGTAACTTGATACTTTGGGACAGGCGGTTTCGCTCACTCGCGAGACCGGCCTTCAACGCATTCGCGTGCTGCAGCTTGTCGGTTTTTATTTGTTGATATAACGCATCCATTGCGTCGTTGATGCGTTGAATTTCATTGGCCAGGGCCTCATCAATGCGTTGTTTTTCCGCAGCGATCGCTTGATCAATGCGCATAGACTCCTGCGCCAAGGCAGATGCTTGCTCGCTAGCCAACTTCACCAGGGCGTTGTCAGCCTTTTTCGCCTCACGTTCCCGGTGTACCTTATTCTCGGCGCGGTCGTTGTGAATCTCTCGATGCAGGGCATCAAGGCGTCGCATCACATCGTCCAAACGCCGATTAGTCATTTGATCGGCCTCGGCGAAACCCACACTCACATCCTTTTGCAGTGCCTCACGTTGTCGTTCGATATCACGAATGATTCCCCCAAACAGCAGCTCGCGAACCTGCTCCAGCTCGTCACCTGATAGGGTCGCTGCAGAACCAATTTGCGAATTATTGGGCTTTTCTTGTGACAAGAGCTGCTCTGTGGTCCTAAGACGTTGCCGGGGTTAGATGCCCGAAGCCAATACTAGCCTAAGCCGTATTCAGCAAAATATCGAGTATTACCCAACTTAGTGGTCCAAGCGCGTTACGTATACAACAATTTGGCCCTGGTCGACATTTTTTAGCAATGTTTAAATCATCTGGGCGCAAATTTCTGAGTCTAGCTTGCGCGCATCTCGCAAGTGATCTGAGCACGGAGCCGTGCACGGCACAAAGGAGCAGATTACGAGTCTTCAGTGGCGAGGCGAAACGCCGCCCCCATTCCAAAAAACAAGAACAGAAAATCGGTTTTACTTAATCCCATAAAAACTAACGTCCAGACGCTTAGGTCCAAATCGGCATCCCTGCCCATGGCATCCTGCAGCTCTTCCTGCGTTAAACCAGCCATTTGCTCTATCTCTGGAATTTGTACTTCTCTGAAGTAATCGATATCGTCCTGGGTAACGGGTGTGTAACTGTAGGCGTAACCGTTGTCCAACATAAATTGTTTTAAGTTGCCATTGGATTGATCCATGGCCCGAAGTTCAGCCGCCTCTCGGGCGTACATGTCGTCCCAGGATTCAGCCACTCCTTCCTCGTTCACGTAGGATTCCGAATTGGCAAGGGTGTCATTGAACATCCAACTGTAGCCAATGAACTTACCACCAAAAATAGCCAACGCACAAAGCGCAGCGCATACCACACCGCGTGGATAGCCAATGAATTCAGTTTGGCTTGCAGCCCAGCCGATCATGCCGCCAACGGCGATTGCTATAAGCCCGAATTCGTATCCAAGATTAATGATAACTGCCCAAAGAATCGCACCTAAACATGCTGCGATGATGGGGCCAAGGATTGCCTTAAAAAAAGGCTCTTCGTGGTTAAACGCATCGATCTCAGCTTGACGTTCGGCAGCGCGTTCTCCTTGTTCACGTTCGTACTCTGTTTTTGATTGGCCTTCTGTGTTTTCTATTGCTGCCGTGCCAAAGGTTGTACCCGAGCCTGCTATCGGGTCAGCCGGTGCTAAGCTCAAATCATTGTTTGCAGCGACGGGCTCAACGGGTACAGGCGTTCTAGGAACCACAGAGACATCAAGTCCGATGCTCTTAAGTGTTGTGGCATACGTTCTGGCGGTGATTTGATCTATATCTTTTCGAATGATCTTTTTGGTGTTTGTGAAAACAGCCGCTTTTTCTTCAGCACATCTGAACATGCCAGAAAAGGACGCGATCACATCCGTCGATTCAAATCCTTCAATGATGCGGCCAGCGCTGTATACATCGTAAGCGGTGTAATTCGCCATGGTACTACCTCCATTTATTAGCACATCTGCGCTTGTCAATAGCGCAATCTCACCCAGCTCGGCATTATTGCAATGCTTGCGTGTCTATGTGTCTTATCGTTAGCAATGATGAATTTGTGAATGACTTGGGCAATAAGTGTGAGGTTCGCAGTACTGAATCGTGAACCATTGCTCGTCGAAATGGCTCATATATACTAAAGCATGAATAAACGAGCGATTTCCAATGACCGATGCGGTGAATGTTCAAGAGCTTCGAAAATCTTTTGGTGAACTGGAAGTTTTAAAAGGAATCTCCTTAACCGCGCAACAAGGCGATGTGGTGTCTGTCATTGGTTCCAGTGGTTCAGGTAAGAGCACGTTTCTTCGTTGCATCAACTTATTGGAACAGCCGGATTCGGGTTCGATAACCGTTGGTGGTGAATCCGTTACATTCAAAGGCACGCCGGGGTCGGATTATCGAATTGCCGACCGTAAACAAGTTGAAAGGCTACGCCGCCGGTTGGGTATGGTGTTTCAGAATTTTGCGTTGTGGGAGCACATGAGTGTTTTGCAGAACGTCATTGAAGCGCCGGTGCATGTGCTGGGTGTTAAGAAAGCGGAAGCTATCGAGCAGGCGATGGAATTATTAGCCCGCGTGGGGTTGGCTGAGAAGTGTGATGCCTATCCCGCCTATTTGTCCGGTGGGCAAAAACAGCGAGCGGCAATTGCGAGGGCCTTAGCGATGCAACCTGAGGTCATGTTGTTTGATGAACCTACATCCGCCCTCGACCCTGAATTAGTCAGTGAAGTGCTGCAAGTGATCAGAGCGTTGGCCGAAGAAGGGCGAACCATGATCCTGGTAACTCACGAAATGCGCTTTGCACGCGATGTGTCCAGTCACATTATGTATCTGCATGAAGGCATCGTGGAAGAATCTGGAACTCCTGATCAAGTTTTCAATAATCCTGCCAGCGATCGTTGCCGCGCCTTTGTTCAATCCGTGCAGCAATAGCTAAGCTTCGGGACATGAATAATCCATCAGCTCTACCTAAAGTGAGAATGGGCATGGCGGCAAAAATGGCCGCCTTCTTCATTCTAGTGGCAATCGCTGCCGCTATTGCGTGGCAGCTTCGGCCTAACCCTGCCGCATTGGCCCCGCCAACAACGGAATCTCGAGATGCCACTGAATCGGAAAGCTACGCCTTTCCGGCCACTTATGAAGACCACCTTAAGCAGCTGCGTTCATTTCAGAGCAGCGGTGGGCGCATCGCCTACTTGGATGTTGGGCCTGCAGATGCCTCGAAAACTCTAATCATGATTCACGGAGTGCCCACCAGTAGCTGGATGTATCGAAAAATCATCGACGCTCTTGCGGGCAAACTACGGGTGATTGCCGTGGATTTGCTGGGCTACGGCGCCAGTGACAAGCCAAAAGACCAATTAGATCTTTATGAGCACGCAGCTCAAGCAGCCTATGTACAGGAGCTACTGAGCGAACTGAACATCACCGATTCGGCCTTAATGGTTCATGACATGGGTGGCTTGGTGGGTTGGGAGCTATTGCGATCTAATGCTCCCATCACCGATGTGGTTCTACTCAACACGATTATTAGCCAGCAGGGCTTTAATCATCCCAATATGAACGAGGGAATGATGTCCGAGATGGTGACTAAGGCCTACACCACGCCGATGAGTAGCGAAGTGATGCTGAAGAATACATTTGACGAATTGGGTTTAACCAGTGAATTCAAACTGAGCGCTGAGGAGTGCTGGGGTTATCTCAAGCCTCTGCAGTCGGGGTCGGATGAAGCGCTGTACGCATTTTTTACCAGCCTTGATCGCCCGCTGTTTGATCGCTTAGACGACAATACTGAGCTAATGGCTAGCTGGGGCGTGCGATGGCGGGTTTTTTGGGGTGTGCAAGACGACATATTGACGGTGAATCAACTCTCAGTGTTGAAAAACCATACCGACATCTCCGACGCCGACATTACAGAGTTTCCCGAAAACAAACATTTTCTTGCAGAGGAGGTGCCCGAAGCGGTTGCCGCTGGGGTGATCGACTTCCTCGGTCTTGAATCTTAGGCACAAGAGTGCCGATGAAGCATTTTCTTCCTTACAAAGCTAGCTGATTCGGTAAACCACTGTTATACTTGGCGGCTACCAGACCCGGCGTGGGGACAACCTTGCGCTGGGTCTTGGTTTTACAGGAATCGAATTTTTTTGATACTGGATCCACTCGCGGCTGGCAGAGTTCCTGTCTTGCTGGCAAGAACGAGAGTTGGGTTGTCGGTATTGCGCTCATTGGCGCGTCTCCTGCCCTGCCACGGCAGGCGGATACGGTCAAAGAGTTCTGGAGAGAATCATGGCACTAGGTGTTGTCGGCCGAAAAATCGGTATGACACGCGTGTTTGACGAGTCCGGCATTTCAACGCCAGTGACAGTAGTCCACGTGGAAAAGAATCGAATTACAGCTCGTAAAACCGCAGAGTCTGACGGTTACGAGTCTGTGCAAATTACTTTGGGTGATAAGAAGGCTAACGCTTTGTCTAAGGCGGAAGCGGGTCACTTTGCAAAATCGGGTGTGACTGCGGGTCGCGGTCTCTGGGAATTCCGTTTGGCTGAAGGCGAGGGCGAAGAGCTTGCCGTCGGTGGCGAGATCGGTATTGACTTGTTCGAAGCGGGTCAAAAAGTCGATGTCACAGGCACCAGTATTGGTAAAGGCTTTGCCGGTGGCGTTAAGCGCCACAACTTCCAAACACAAGACGCCACGCACGGTAACTCTCTTGCCCACCGAGCGCCGGGTTCAATTGGTCAAAACCAAACTCCAGGCCGAGTTTTTAAAGGTAAGAAAATGGCGGGTCACATGGGTAATGAGCGTGTAACGACTCAAAACCTTGTGGTTGTGCGCATCGATGAAGATCGCGATGTCATTTTGATTCGCGGGCCGGTTCCAGGTCCCAAGGGCGGCGATGTGTTGATCAAGCCGGCAGTCAAGGTTAAGCGAGCGAAGGGCTGATCATGGATCTTTCTACAAACAGCGGTGCGGCTGTATCCGTATCCGATGATGTCTTCGGTGCTAAGTACAACGAAGGCTTGGTTCATCAAATTGTTACGTCTTACCTCGCGGCAAAGCGCTCAGGTAATGCAGCTCAAAAAACTCGTTCTGAAGTTCGAGGCGGTGGTGCAAAGCCTTGGCGTCAGAAGGGCACTGGTCGTGCTCGAGCGGGTACATCGCGCAGTCCGATTTGGACCGGTGGTGGTGTGACATTCGCCGCTAAGCCTCGCGACTACACGCAGAAAGTGAACAAGAAGATGTACCGCGCAGCCATGCGAGCTATTTTGTCGCAAGCGGTTGCTGACGGTCGATTGAAAGTGGTTGATGACCTGGAAGTGGCCGAGCCAAAAACACGCTTGATGCGCCAAAAAATTGAACAATACGGGGTTGATAAGGCCTTGTTGTTAGTGGACGACGCTTCAGACAATGCGTTTATGGCTGTCCGTAACCTGCCGCACGTAGAGATGTTGGATGCAGAGATCGTTGATCCTGTCAGTCTCGTGCGTTACCCAAGCATTTTGGCAACTCCGGCTGCCATCTCGCAATTGGAGAAGCGATTCGCATGAACGATCAACGTCTCTATCAAGTGTTGCTTGCGCCGCACATCTCTGAAAAATCAGCGATGGACGCAGAAATGCGCGGTCGCCACACATTCAAAGTTGCCACTGATGCCAGCAAGTTAGAAATTCGCAAAGCGGTTGAAGCGCTTTTCGATGTGAACGTGCGTAGTGTGCAAGTCGTTAACGTTAACGGCAAAAAGAAGCGTTTCGGTCAGGTAGACGGCAAGCGCTCTGATTGGAAGAAGGCCATCGTGAAGCTCGCTGAAGGCCAAGACATCGACTTTGTCGGGTTGGAAGGATAATCATGGCTCTCGTTAAATCGAAACCAACGTCACCCGGACGTCGCTTTCAAGTCCGAGTAGTGAATAAGGAGCTTTCGAAAGAAGGCCCTTATGAGCCGCTGGTTGAAAAGCTGCACAAACGTGGTGGTCGAAATAATCACGGTCGCATCACCCAGCGTCATATTGGTGGTGGGCATAAACGTCGTTATCGCGTTATTGATTTCAAACGCAATAAAGACGGCATTCCAGCAACGGTTGAACGGATTGAATACGATCCAAACCGCACCGCTAACATCGCGCTGTTGAAGTACGCAGACGGTGAGCGTCGCTACATGATTGCCCCTAAAGGCATGAAAGCAGGCGACCCGGTCATGACTGGGCGTGAAGCGCCAATTAAAGTGGGCAATACACTGCCGTTAAACAACATTCCTGTGGGTTCAACGGTGCATTGCATCGAATTGAAACCAGGTCGCGGTGCTCAGATGGCTCGAAGTGCAGGGGCCTCAGTGCAATTGGTTGCACGCGAAGGTGCTTATGCAACCTTGCGCATGAGATCGGGTGAGATGCGTCGCGTCTTGGCGGATTGCCGTGCGACGATGGGTGAAGTCAGTAATGGCGAACATGCATTACGTAAGCTAGGTAAAGCCGGTGCAACACGCTGGCGCGGTGTTCGTCCTACCGTTCGCGGTGTGGCTATGAACCCGGTTGATCACCCACATGGCGGTGGTGAAGGTCGTACTTCAGGTGGTCGTCATCCGGTTAGCCCTTGGGGCACACCGACCAAGGGTCATAAGACTCGAAAGAATAAGCGTACCGATCGCATGATTGTGCGTCGACGCAACAAGAAATAAGGCGAGGTAATTATTCGTGCCACGTTCACTCAAAAAAGGCCCATTCGTCGATCACCACTTGGTAAAAAAAGTGGAAGAGGCGCGTGAAACTAACAATAAACGCCCGATCAAAACCTGGTCGCGTCGTTCGATGATTCTGCCCGACATGGTCGGATTGACTCTGGCTGTGCACAACGGTCGTGTCCATGTTCCGGTGTTAGTTTCCGAGAATATGGTCGGTCATAAGCTAGGCGAATTCGCAGCCACCCGTACCTACAGAGGTCACGTGGCGGATAAGAAGTCGAGATAGATCACATGCAAGTTAATAGCAAATTGCGATACGCTCGCATCTCGCCGCAGAAGGCTCGTTTGGTTGCTGACCAGATTCGTGGGCTGCCTGTTGAAGGTGCTTTAGAAGTACTCACTTTCAGCGAAAAGAAAGCGGGCGTTATGTTCAAAAAATTGGTGGATAGCGCTATCGCCAATGCAGAGCACAACGAAGGCGCTGACATTGATGAGTTAAAAGTGTCAGCGGTTCAAGTTAACGAAGGTCCAACGATGAAGCGTTTACGGGCCCGAGCAAAAGGACGCGCAAACCGCATCCTGAAGCGCACCAGTCACATCACTGTGACGGTTTCGGATTCGTAAGGGTTAAATCATGGGTCAAAAAGTACATCCAATTGGTATTCGCCTCGGTATCTCAAGTGACTGGAACAGCACTTGGTATGCGGGCAGCGAAGACTACGCCAACTACTTAAACGACGATATTAAGGTTCGTGAGTTCTTGAAAAAAGAACTGGCGCACGCGTCGGTAGGAAGAATCCACATTGATCGTCCTGCGAAAGCTGCGATCATTACGATTCACTCGGCTCGTCCAGGCATTGTTATTGGTAAGAAGGGTGAAGATGTTGAGCGTCTACGGCGCGCCATTGCTCCGATGATGTCGTTAAACATCAACAACGTCAAAATTAACATCGCTGAAATTCGTAAGCCTGAGTTAGATGCTCAGCTGGTTGCAGAAAGTGTGGCGCAGCAGCTGGAACGCCGCGTTATGTTTCGTCGTGCCATGAAGCGTGTTTTGACTAACACCATGCGCCTGGGTGCACAGGGTGTGAAGATAGCCGTTTCAGGACGTTTGAACGGTGCTGAAATCGCGCGTCGAGAGTGGTATCACGACGGCCGCGTTCCATTGCACACATTGCGTGCTGACATTGACTACGGCACAGCTGAAGCTCATACCACTTACGGTGTTATCGGCATCAAAGTGTGGATTTGTCACGGCGAAGTGTTTGATTTAGAAGCTAAGCGCGCGAAGGGCAATGCCCAAGCCGCTCAGAAGTAATTGCTAGGGTATAGAGACTCGACATGCTTCAACCGAAACGCACAAAATTTAGAAAGCAGCACAAGAGCCGCAACCGCGGTCTTGCGCAGAACGGCAACAAAGTTAGCTTTGGTGAGTACGGGCTTAAGGCAACCGATCGCGGTCGCCTAACAGCTCGTCAAATCGAAGCGGCTCGCCGGGCAATGACACGTCACATCAAACGTGGCGGTAAAATCTGGATCCGAATTTTCCCGGATACCCCAGTTACCAAAAAGCCTATTGAAGTTCGAATGGGTAAAGGTAAGGGTAATGTTGAATATTGGGTAGCCAAAATCCAGCCGGGCAAAATGTTGTATGAAATGGAAGGGGTTTCTGAAGAGATTGCCCGCGAAGCGTTCTCGTTAGCGGCTGCAAAACTTCCGATTCGAACCACCTTCGTTGTGAGGACGGCGGCGTAATGGCTACTGAAGAATTGAAAGATAAATCGGTATCTGAGCTGGAAACCGAACTCACCGCGTTGTATCGCGAACAGTTCAACTTGCGTATGGCGCAAGGTACCGGTCAGGACGTGAAGCCTCATAACTTCAAGCGTGTACGTCGTCAAATTGCACGAGTGAAGACCATAATGACTCAAAAATCAGCGGCAGGTGCATAAAGCATGAGTGCAGAGAACAGCAAGCTGCAACGCACCGTCATTGGCCGTGTGTTGAGCAATAAGATGGAACAAACGGCCACAGTGGTTGTTGAACGTAAAGTGAAACACCCTATGTACGGCAAATACGTACGTCGCAGTAAGAAGTACCACGTTCATGATGCGGATAACGCACTGAACATTGGTGACGTCGTACAAATCAAAGAGTGTCGACCGCTTTCGAAGACGAAATCGTGGACGCTTGACAAAGTACTAGAGGCAGCCAGCGAGTAGTCCCTTTAGGGATTATGGGCTGAGCCTTTTTGAAAAAAGCAAAAGAGTAGCGTTCCGATGATTCAAATGCAGACCGTTCTGAACGTAGCGGACAACAGCGGCGCCAAAAGCGTCATGTGTATCAAAGTGCTGGGTGGTTCGCACCGTCGATATGCGCGGGTGGGTGACGTGATAAAAGTCAGTGTCAAGGATGCGATCCCACGCGGTAAGGTAAAGAAAGGTGAGGTGTACAACGCAGTGGTTGTACGTACTCGTAAAGGCATTCGTCGTTCGGATGGTTCATCCATTCGTTTCGATACGAACGCTGCCGTTATTTTGAATGCGAAGCACGAGCCAGTTGGCACGCGTATCTTCGGTCCGGTAACCCGGGAACTTCGAAATGAGAAGTTTATGAAGATCGTTTCACTGGCTCCCGAAGTTCTGTAGAGACATACGAACATGAACCGTATCAAGCAAGGCGACGATGTGATCGTGCTCGCCGGCAAAGACAAAGGTCGCCGCGGAACCGTTTCCCGCGTACTGGAAGATCGAGTCATTGTCGACGGCATTAATCTCGTGAAGAAGCACACCAAGGGAAATCCACAAGTGGGTGATCCAGGCGGCATTCAAGAGCGTGAAGCATCGTTACATATTTCGAATATCGCGCTGTTTAACTCGGCCACGAAGAAGGGCGGCCGAGTGGGCTTCCGTATCAACGAAGCCGGTAAGAAAGAGCGTTTTTTCCGTTCCGACAGCTCGTCGGTGGATTGAGATCATGGCTAGATTAGCAACTGAATATCGCGAGAAGATCGCTCCAGCAATGATGGAAGAGTTCTCGTACAAAAGCGCAATGCAAGTTCCGCGCATCGAGAAAATCACTCTGAACATTGGTTTGGGTGAAGCGGTGGGTGACAAGAAAATCATGGAGAACGCTACGGCGGATCTTGGTGCGATTTCTGGACAAAAGCCCGTGGTCACTGTGGCTCGCAAATCGATTGCGGGTTTCAAGATTCGTGATGGATATCCGATTGGTACCAAGGTCACCTTACGTCGGGCTCGTATGTATGAGTTCCTCGATCGTCTCGTTACTGTAGCCATTCCACGAATTCGAGATTTTCGCGGCATCAGCCCCAAGGCGTTTGATGGCCGTGGAAACTACAGCTTAGGTATTAAGGAACAGATTATCTTTCCTGAAATTGATTACGACAAAATTGATGCGATGCGTGGAATGAACATCACGATCACTACATCAGCCCAATCTGACGCAGAAGCGCTCGCGCTTTTGAAGAAGTTCAACTTTCCGTTCCGCACGTAACCGAAGAAGCGTTTAACTATGGCTAAGAAATCCATGATTGCGCGCGAAAAGAAGCGCACCAAGCTCGCTTCGCGCTTACAAGCGAAGCGACAAGCTTTGAAGGCAATTATTGCTTCAGAAGAATCAAGCTACGACGAGAAGATGGAAGCGGTTGTTGCGTTGCAAAAATTGCCTCGCGATTCGTCTCCATCGCGCGGCCGCAACCGTTGCCGCATCACTGGTCGTCCGCACGGTGTATACCGTAAGTTCGGTTTAAGCCGCACCAAATTGCGCGAAGCCGCAATGCGTGGTGACGTGCCAGGCCTCGTTAAGGCCAGTTGGTAGGAGAAGCACTATGAGTATGTCTGATCCCATCGCCGATATGCTGACCCGCATCCGTAACGGTCAACAGGCGCAAAAAGTATCCGTGTCGATGCCCGCTTCAAAAGCGAAGAAGGCTATCGCAGCGGTATTGAAAGATGAAGGTTACATCATTGATTTTGGTGAATCTGTTGAGGAGGGGAAACCCACTTTGTCAGTCACACTGAAGTACTTCAACGGTAAACCCGTTATCGACAAAATCAACCGAGTTAGCCGTCCTGGCTTGCGTCGTTACTCAGGCTCTGAGGACATCCCGCAAGTATTGGGCGGATTAGGAATCGCTATCGTTAGTACGTCCAAGGGCGTAATGACGGGCGCAAAGGCGAAAGCCATGCGTGAAGGCGGTGAGGTTATTTGCACCGTTTGCTAACGGAGCAATAAAACTGGAACAGTTATGTCACGCGTAGCAAAAAATCCGATTGAAGTACCTAAGGGTGTTGATATCACCATCAACGGCCAAGAAGTCAGTGCCAAGGGTCCGAAAGGAAACGAAAGCATGACACTGCATAGCGATGTAACGCTCGCTTTGGAAGATGGCGTGTTGGGTGTTAAACCGGCCAACGAGTCGAAAGGTTCGATGGCAATGGCGGGCACCATGCGCTCATTGGTTAATAATCTTGTTATTGGTGTGAGTACGGGTTTCGAAAAGAAACTGGAGTTGCGTGGAGTGGGTTATAGAGCTCAAGCGCAAGGTCAAGCGATCAATTTATCGCTGGGTTTCTCGCATCCGGTAGTTCACCAAATCCCGCAAGGCATTAAGGTGGAAACACCGAGCCAAACCGAGATCGTGGTGAGTGGTTCGAACAAACAAATCGTGGGTCAAGTGGCGGCAGATATTCGTAGTTATCGCCCACCTGAGCCGTACAAGGGCAAAGGCGTTCGTTACGTGGATGAATACGTAGCGATGAAAGAAGCCAAGAAGAAATAACCGGTCGGTATTCCTATGGATAAGAAGAACAGTCGTTTGCGTCGTGCCAAGCGGACTCGTGCGAAAATTCGCGAGTTACGCGTACCACGTTTGACGATCCATCGCACCCCGCGTCATATCTATGCGCAGGTTATCGATGGCGAAACGCAAAAGGTAATGGCTACGGCCTCAACCGTTAACAAAGACCTGCGCAGCAGTCTGGGTAACGGCGGTAATGTGGCAGCGGCAGAGGCGGTGGGTAAAGCCATTGCTGAGAAAGCAAAAGCGGCGGGCGTTGAAAGCGTGGCCTTCGACCGATCAGGTTTTAAGTTTCATGGCCGTGTTAAAGCACTGGCTGATGCAGCGCGCGAAAGCGGACTGAAGTTCTAGGACACGTCACATGGCACAACAAGATTACAACCAAAGCAGCGACGGCTACATCGAAAAGCTGGTCACCATAAACCGCGTAGCGAAAGTGGTTAAAGGTGGTCGTCAGTTCGGTTTCACAGCCCTGACAGTGGTCGGTGATGGCAACGGGCGCGTCGGCATAGGTTACGGCAAAGCACGTGAAGTTCCATTGGCAATCCAAAAGGCGATGGAAAAAGCACGTCGCGACATGAAGCAGGTGGCGTTGAAAGACGGTACCTTGCAATATGCACTGAAAGGCCGGCATGGTGCGGCTCGTGTGTATATGCAGCCAGCTTCTGAAGGTACTGGAATCATTGCTGGTGGTGCGATGCGCGCGGTTTTTGAAGCCGTAGGTGTTCGTAACGTGTTAGCAAAGATCATTGGTACAAACAATCCTATCAATGTGGTTCGCGCCACGATTAATGGATTGGCTGAAATGCAAAGCGCTGAAACAGTTGCTGCTAAGCGCGGTAAATCAGTGGCGGATATCACGGGTGATGCATGAGTGATAAAACAGTAAAAATTACGTTGGTGCGCAGTTTTCACGGGCGTTTGAAAAACCACAAAGCGTGTGTTCGTGGATTGGGCTTGCGTCGCATGCACCAAACCGTTGAAGTGAAAGACACGCCAGAGAATCGCGGCATGATCAATAAGATCAATTACATGCTGCGCATTGAAGACTAAAGGTTAACCATGAGTCTGAATACATTAAAACCTGCTGCCGGACAACGCCGAGCAGCACGCCGAGTGGGTCGGGGCATTGGCTCAGGCTTCGGCAAAACGTGTGGACGTGGCCATAAAGGTCAAAAAGCGCGTTCGGGTGGTTACCACAAGGTCGGTTTTGAGGGCGGTCAAATGCCTATTCAACGCCGTTTGCCTAAGTTTGGTTTCACCTCTCGAATGGGCCGACATTACGCCGAAGTTCGTTTACACGAGCTCAGCATGGTTGAAGGCGATGTAACGCCTGAGAGTTTAATCAAAGCTGGCGTGGTGCCACTTCAGACGAAAACCGTGAAAATTATTTTAGCGGGTGAAGTTTCAGGTTCGGTCAAAGTATCGGGCTGTCGAGTGACTAAAGGTGCTCGTGCAGCAATTGAAGCGGCAGGCGGCAGCATTGCTGACTAAGCGTCAGTCAACGCGTCGGAAAAGGTAGAACCATGGCAGCGAAAAACGCATCAGGTGTAGCCTCAGGCATTGGCGGTAGCTCCGAGCTACGCACGCGCTTGTTGTTTGTGCTGGCCGCAATCGCCATCTTCCGCATCGGGTCTCACATCACAATCCCGGGCGTTGACCCTCGCGTGATGGCGCAGATTTTCGAGCAAAATAGTAGCGGTATTCTGGGCATGCTGAATATGTTCGGCGGCGGTGCACTCAGTCGAATGTCGATTTTCGCATTGGGCGTCATGCCTTATATTTCTGCGTCCATCATCATGCAGTTAATGACGCACGTCATTCCGCAACTTGAACAGTTGCGTAAAGAAGGTGAGAGTGGTCGTCGTATCATCACCAAGTACACCCGTTATGGCACCCTTTTACTGGCAACGATCCAAGCGGTGGGTATTACTTTCGCGTTACAGAATCAAGGCGCTGGCGGGCAGAGTGTGGTGTTCCTATCTGGTCCGGGCTTTGTACTGACCGCTGCTGTCAGTTTGGTCACGGGCACCATGTTCTTAATGTGGTTAGGTGAGCAAATCACCGAGCGCGGCATCGGTAACGGCATCTCTATCTTGATTTTTGCTGGCATCGTGGCTGGGCTACCAGCAGCGATTGGCGGCACCCTGGAATTGGCTCGGCAGGGCGAATTGAACGCCTTTACTGTCATCATTTTGTTCGCGATGGTCATTGCCGTCACAGCTTTTGTGGTGTTTGTGGAACGTGGTCAGCGCCGAATCACCGTAAACTATGCAAAGCGGCAGCAAGGTCGTCGTATGTACGCGGCTCAGTCCAGTCATTTGCCACTGAAGTTGAATATGGCGGGAGTTATCCCACCCATCTTCGCGTCCAGCATTATCTTGTTTCCAGCCACCATTGGTGATGTGGCTACCAGTAACACCAGCTCTTGGCTCAACACGTTGGTATCAACGCTTCAGCCAGGTCAGCCGGTATATATATTGTTGTATGCGTCAGCCATTATTTTCTTCTGTTTTTTCTACACGGCGTTGGTGTTCAACGCTAAGGAAACGGCAGACAATCTGAAGCGACAAGGGGCGTTTATCCCCGGAATTCGCCCAGGTGAGAAAACGGCGCGGTACATTGATGGCGTATTGACTCGGCTTACTCTGTACGGAGCGTTGTACATCACGCTCGTGTGCTTGTTGCCGGAATTTTTAATCCTGCTGTGGCAGGTACCGTTCTACTTTGGCGGCACCTCCCTGTTGATTATTGTGGTTGTGGTGATGGACTTTGTAGCTCAGTCCCAAGCCCACATGATGAGCCAGCAGTACGACGGTCTTCTCAAGAAGTCCAACATGAAAGGAGCTAAGGGCGGAGCGCGTTAAGCGCCACGTGATTAGCGGAGACACCGATGAAAGTTAGAGCATCAGTCAAAAAGATTTGCCGAAACTGCAAAGTGGTTAAGCGCAAGGGCGTTGTACGCGTCATTTGCACCGATCCACGTCACAAGCAGCGGCAAGGTTAGAGGAATACCAGCATGGCCCGTATTGCCGGCATCAACATCCCAGTTCAGAAACACGTCTGGGTAGCACTTACTTCCATTTACGGCGTTGGTCGAACGCGCGCTTACGCTATATGCGAAGCCGCAAACGTCAAATCGGATGTAAAAGTGCGAGACTTATCCGAGTCAGAGATCGAGAATTTGCGAACCGAAGTTGGCAAATTCACTGTGGAGGGTGATCTACGACGAGATGTTTCGATGAACATCAAACGCTTGATGGATTTGGGCTGCTATCGCGGCATCCGTCACCGTCGCGGTTTACCGCTGCGCGGACAACGCACCAAAACGAACGCACGCACCCGAAAGGGACCGCGTCGTCCGCTCAAGCGCTAAGAAGAAATTACTATGGCTCAAAGCACAAAGAAGAAAGTTCGCCGAACCGTCACTGACGGCATTGCGCACATTCACGCCTCGTTTAACAATACGATCGTGATGATTACTGATCGCCAGGGCAATGCCTTGTCGTGGGCAACGGCGGGTGGTTCCGGTTTTCGTGGTTCGCGCAAAAGCACGCCGTTCGCAGCTCAGGTGGCTGCAGAACGCGCGGGTGAAGCAGCGAAAGAATATGGTTTAAAGAACATTGACGTTCACGTCAAAGGCCCAGGTCCTGGTCGTGACTCTGCGGTTCGTTCATTGAATAACGTTGGCTTCAAAATCAGCAGCATCATCGATGTTACGCCGATTCCGCACAACGGTTGTCGTCCGCCTAAGAAGCGTCGCGTTTAAAGCATTCGTGGGAGTGAAGATCTAGTGGCTCGTTATATTGGTCCGAAGTGCAAATTGAGTCGTCGCGAAGGCACCGACCTCTACCTGAAGTCGGGCTTACGTCCGTTGGAATCCAAGTGCAACTTGGAAACCCCTCCAGGTATGCAAGGTGCGAAGCGCGGCCGTCCGTCTGACTATGCTTTGCAGTTACGTGAAAAGCAAAAGCTGCGCCGCATGTACGGTGTGCTTGAAAAGCAATTCCGAAATTACTACAAAGCGGCTGCGTCGAGAAAAGGCAGCACGGGTGAGAACCTGTTGCGTTTGCTTGAATCTCGTTTGGACAACGTTGTGTACCGCATGGGTTACGGCTCAACACGTGCTGAAGCGCGTCAGCTGGTGTCGCACAAGTCCATCATGGTAGACGGTGTTGTCGTGAACGTAGCGTCGTACCAGATTCAACCAAACCAAACTGTGTCAGTGCGCGAAAAGTCTCGCAAGCAGGCGCGAATTTCCGATGCGATGCAATTGGCAGAGCAGCGTGGAATTCCAGGTTGGATTGAAGTGGATGCGAAGAAATTTGAAGGTGTGTTCAAAGCGTATCCAGATCGTGCAGATTTACCTGCAGAGATTAATGAATCTTTGGTTGTGGAACTGTATTCCAAGTAACACATAAAACAGTATGGGCGGGTTCCTAACGGGGCCCGCTTTGCGCGCTTAGGCGCGACGTCAGCTCACCCGTTTGGTGTGCTGATCTTTGTATTTCAGGGGTATCAACAGGTTGAATGCCATGCAAACCGAATTTCTGAAGCCACGCATCGTCGATGTTTCAGCAACCAGCTCCAACCATGCGAAAGTCACACTCGAGCCTCTCGAGCGCGGCTTTGGTCATACGTTGGGCAACGCATTGCGCCGAATTCTTTTGTCTTCTATGCCGGGAGCGGCAATCTATGAAGCCGAAATTGAAGGTGTTTTGCACGAGTACACCACGATGGAAGGTGTGCAAGAAGATGTGCTCGATATTTTGCTGAACTTGAAAGGCGTATCGCTTGTCATGCACGCAAAAGAAGAGGCCACTCTGAAGCTTGTAAAGCAGGGGCCTTGCGTCGTTAAAGCCGGTGACATCACGCTAGATCATGATATAGAGGTGGTTAATCCTGATCATGTTATCTGCACATTGAACGGCAACATGAATTTGAACATGACGTTGCGCGCTCGCGTGGGTCGCGGATACGAGCCAAGTTCACACCGAAAGCTTGATGAGGGCGAAAGCCGTCCGATTGGCTCATTGCAAATTGATGCCTCTTTTAGCCCGGTTCACAAGGTGGCGTACAACGTTGAGTCGGCTCGCGTAGAACAGCGCACCGATTTGGACAAGTTGGTTGTAGATTTAGAAACCAACGGCACCATCGATCCTGAAGAAGCCATTCGAAAGGCGGCCACCATACTGCAAGAGCAGCTGTCGGTATTCGTTGATTTGAAAGCTGAATCCCAGCAACCCGAAGAAGAGCAAGCATCTGACATCGATCCGATTTTGCTGCGTCCGGTGGATGACTTGGAACTGACGGTTCGCTCAGCAAACTGCCTGAAAGCGGAAAACATTTACTATATCGGCGACTTAATTCAACGCACCGAAGTGGAGTTACTGAAAACTCCCAACTTAGGTAAGAAGTCGTTAACTGAAATCAAAGACGTATTGGCACAACAAGCGTTGTCGCTGGGCATGCGTTTGGAAAACTGGCCGCCGCCTGAGCTGCAAAAGCAGCGCGAGCTCGGCAAGTAATTCTAAGAAACACTAGGCACTAAGACCATGAGACACCGTAAAAGCGGACGTAAACTAAACCGCAACAGTAGCCACCGGCACGCTATGTTCCGAAACATGGCTGCATCTTTGGTTGAGCATGAAGCTATTAAAACCACCTTGCCGAAAGCCAAGGAACTGCGTCGTGTTGTTGAGCCACTGGTAACGCTGAGCAAAGATGACAGCGTTTCCAAGCGTCGCTTGGCGTTCGATCGTCTGCGCGACAAAGCGGCGGTGGGTAAATTGTTCACTGATCTCGGCCCACGTTATTCAGAGCGCCCAGGTGGCTACACACGCATTTTGAAAATCGGTAATCGCCCTGGCGATAACGCGCCAATGGCCATTATTGAGTTTGTTGATCGCCCCGAAGCGTAATTCATCCAGCCCTTGATGTGGCGCTGACTTAGCGCATACGTAGGACGTGCATCATTGCATGGGCAGCATCTCATGCAGTCGCATTTCAAACGCTCAGATTCGTGCAAACGATCTGAGCGTTTTTCGTTTCTGGTCGGCGCAATTTTCGTAATTACTGGCACCACCTTCGAAACCGCCAGCCCAGCCTGGACGCTCAAGCTGTAAACTCGATCGAAATCTACGCCATCTGACGTCACCGACTCCACTTTGAAAAAAGCACCCGTCAACGCCTCCAGTTTTGGAAGCTTACTTGCGCTTCTGCAATATGCAAAAGGTTATCGCACGCGCATATTGCTGGCGGCGTTGTGTTCGTTTTTGAATTGCTTTTTCGATGTGATGCCCGAAATTTTAATTGGCATCGCCTTAGATGTGGTTATCAACCAAGACACCAGTTTTGTTGCATCCCTTGGCTTTGAAACGCCCAAAAGCCAAATTTTGGCCTTAGCCTTTGTCACGTTATTGGTTTGGGTATTCGAGTCCACGTTTCAATTTCTTTATCTCATTTTATGGCGTAATTTGGCGCAAGATCTTCAAGCAGATTTGCGCCAAGACGCTTACGAAACGCTGCAGCGACAAGACATGGGTTTTTTCGAATCCCGAAGTTCAGGCGAGCTGGTGTCGATCTTAAATGACGACGTGAATCAACTGGAACGATTTTTAGACGGCGGTGCAAACGACTTCCTGCAGGTTTTCGTCACCGTTGGGTTAGTCAGCGCCGTATTTTTCTATACCGCGCCCGATATTGCAATATTAGCCATTCTGCCCATCCCGATTATTATCTGGGGTGCCTTCCTGTTCATGCGCAAAGCAACACCGCGCTACGCAGCAGTGCGTGAGCATGTGGGAAGCCTTGCCCGTCGTTTATCGAACAACATTGGTGGTATCGCTACCATTAAGTCCTTCACCGCTGAACCTCGCGAGGCAGCGGCGTTGAGACAAGCAAGCGATGGCTATGTTGCTGCAAATCGCGCCGCCATCAGAATCAGTTCCGCATTCGTTCCTTTGATTCGTATGGCAGTGCTTGCGGGGTTTCTGGCAACGTTCGTTCTAGGCGGTTTGCAAGTGCTGGAGGGGACTCTGAATGCCGGCGCTTATGGCATGTTGGTCTTTCTCACTCAACGTTTGTTGTGGCCACTGACAAGCCTTGCGCAAACCGTGGATCTATACGAAAGAGCCATGGCCAGCACGCGCCGAATATTGGCACTGATAAACACCAAAACTGAAGTACGAGACAGTGGTACTCAACGACTTGAAAAACCGGTGCGGGGGGAGGTGCAATTCAAGCAAGTATCGTTCGAATACCAACACAGTGATGCCGGTGTTCAGCAAGTCACACTAGGTGTGCCTGCGGGCAGCACCTTAGCCTTGGTGGGGGCCACAGGATCGGGTAAATCCACATTGATCAAACTGTTGCAACGTTTTTACCCTGTAAACGAAGGAGTAATCTTTGTTGATGGCACACCCATTGAGCAGTTACCACTGTCCGAACTCAGAGAGACGATGGGCTTAGTCAGTCAAGATGTATTTTTGTTTGATGGCAGCGTTCGAGACAATATCGCCTACGGTAATCCATCTGCATCGCTAGACGATGTGATGCAAGCGGCCGCTGCTGCCGAAGCTGCAGATTTCATTCAACTACTGCCCGAGGGCTATGACACACCCGTGGGCGAACGCGGGGTGAAGTTATCTGGTGGGCAAAGGCAACGTTTATCGTTGGCGCGCGCCATTCTGAAACGTCCCGCAATTTTAATTTTGGATGAAGCCACGAGTGCGGTTGATAACGAAACCGAGGCCGCCATCCAGAAATCCCTTGCCGTGCTATCCAGAGAACGCACCGTTATCGTGGTCGCTCATCGCTTGTCTACAATTGTTCAAGCTGATCTCATTGTGGTTCTTGATCAAGGCCGCGTTGTAGAGCAGGGCACTCATGCGCAATTGTTGCGTATGAACGGTTTTTATACACGCCAGTGGGCCGTGCAAACAGGCGGCGCTTCGGAAGTCTCGATATGAATGAATCTAGTAGTGCGGTTAAGCAAACTCGCAGCGCGCAAAAGCCCATTGCGGTTCTGGGTGCTGGCTCGTGGGGCACAGCTTTGGCTGTTCAGTTGGCCCGTGCTGGCTCCACCGTAAAACTATGGGGGCGTGACGAAGACGCTTTAAATCGCCTGCGTGATGAACGCGTTAATTCGCAATATTTACCCGATGCATCGTTTCCTAAAACTCTATCGGCAGAGCCCGATTGGCAAACCTGCTTAACCGATGTGGGTATTGTTCTAATCTCAGTTCCTAGCCATGGCTTCCGCCCAGTCGTGCAACGATTATTGGACGACTCTCCCGTTGCGATAGAAGAGGTTGGCTTGTGTTGGGCAACCAAAGGGTTGGAAATGGCCACAGGTTTGTTACCGCATCAAGTACTGCTTTCGATGGTTCCACACCACCCCCGTTACGCGGTGTTATCTGGGCCTACGTTTGCAAAAGAAGTGGGTTTAGATTTGCCCACCGCCATTACGGTTGCCGCATCCACTGAAGCCTTTGGTCAAACACTGTGTGAAACCTTACGTTCAGAGCGATTTATGGCGTATTCCTCTGATGACCTCATCGGAGTTGAAGTGGGGGGTGCGGTTAAAAACGTTTTAGCCATCGGTGCCGGTATGTCTGATGGATTGGGTTTTGGTGCCAACGCTCGT
This sequence comes from uncultured Granulosicoccaceae bacterium, assembly GCA_937930305.1. Lineage (GTDB taxonomy): Bacteria > Pseudomonadota > Gammaproteobacteria > Granulosicoccales > Granulosicoccaceae > Granulosicoccus. Next base: position 20,972 of record CALGLE010000032.1, read on the forward strand.
GTTGCGTTAATTAACCGCGGACTGCGGGAACTGTCGCGTTTGGGCATTGCGATGGGCGCACAAGCAGAGACGTTTATGGGACTGGCGGGTATGGGAGACTTGGTTCTGACCTGTACCGATAACCTGTCGCGCAATCGTCGAATGGGTATGGCGTTAGCCTCCGGTTCAAGCGTGGAACAGGCAGCGATTGAGATACAGCAAGTTGTGGAAGGGGTGCCTGCAGCCCAAGCGGTGTTCGAAAAGGCTGCCGCATTGAACGTGTCCATGCCTATTGTTGAGCAAATATATCGAGTGCTGCACGAAAATAAGCCCGTGCAGGATGCGGTTCGGGATTTGTTGAGTCGGGCTAGTGGTAATGACACGGCCGGCTTAAGATGACCACACTCACTGTTGCTGCCCGAAAGGTCGGTCTGCGCAAAGCCTGACAGCATTGCGTTTAAGGCCGAATTGATGACTTTTATTTCCGAACTGCCAATGTCAAAATAAACACATGAGCCTCGTGCAACGAGGACCCTGATTCACCCAGCAACAGGCAAACGGGTCAGTTTAAAAGTGATCTATGGGTAGGTATCAATAGCCCATCTTCCCTGTAAGAAAAATTGCAAAATAGCCCTCCCGATGTATCTTTTTACGTATACGTAGCCAAAAGTACAGTAGCCTAGAGGCTAGTACAATTGGTAGCTTGGTCTCTCGTACAACGCTTTGGATAGCGACTTGAATAAAGCCATAAGAATACTTGTCGTTGATGATCATCGCTTGTTCGCGGCGGGTATGTCCTCAGTGCTGCGTATGTTGCGCCGGCCCGTTGAGGTAAAAGAAATCTATAACGGCATGCAAGCCTTAACAGAGCTTGAGCGCGATGTCGAATACGACCTTGTGTTAGCGGATATAGAAATGCCTTCCGTCAGCGGAATAGATTTACTGCTGGCGTTGAAAGCCAGAGAGATCTGCATTCCGCTCATCATAGTTTCTGCCACTGAACACGCACGTGAAGTTGAACGCGCGATGAGTGCGGGTGCACGTGGCTACATCCCTAAAAGTACAGCGCCAGAGGCCATGCTAGAAGCGGTTGAACGTGTGTTGCAGGGGGATGTTTATTTGCCGGACGATTTATGGACTCGAGTTCGAACCAGCGTAGGGGCTCAGTCGCGTCGTCCTACAGTTACTCCCTCGGGTGCGACAGGGCCCAATCTTTCCTCACGCCAACATGAAATTTTGGACCTAATGGAAAGCGGTAAAACGAATAAGCAAATCGCAGAGGTGCTGGGTATCAGCCAGTCCACGGTTAAGTTTCACATCGCGGGTTTATTTAGAGAACTGAACGTGCGAACGCGTACCGAATGTGTACACGTTGCACGTCAGTTGAATGTTGGGGGTATGGCGACTTAGCGAGCCGGATTATTTCTGAGCAGTAGTCGTTAGAAAGGGACGTATGTATTTCTGTTTCCAGACGGTCCAAATCTGTCTTCTACAAACGTACCATCTGGGCGCGTGATTTCAGAGATGGTGTCATTACCGCTTCCGTTAAATCTTAGAACCAGAGTATCGTTGGTTGAATGAACCATTGTGATACTGCCCCACCATGGTACTCCGGCGTTAAGATCAGCCTCAACGTTGTCAAACGTAAACTCAATAGAATCACTAACGCTTAAGTTGTCCATTGTTGTTGTGCCATTCAGGTTTCGATCGCCACCCGTTGTTATTTGACTTGTTACATTGGTTTCAACGAAACGGCGGTTTGCGCCATAACCAAGCACGGAAATCAAATCACTAGTTACGGTAAATTGGTCACCAACGCTAACTAGCAATAGTTCACCTGTCAGAACCAATTCGTCAGCTTCTAATCTTGCGATGTTGCCTTCTAGCACTTCCACATTGACCGAAATGTTCACAGAGAAGGCCTCACCTTCGCTAGCGGTTGCTTGTTGGATTTCTACTCTACCATCGAGAATCGCACCGAATTCTGATACGCAATTACTGTAGGTGACCACGCCACCTGTGATTGAAGACCCGTTGGCCTCTAAGGATGAAGACAAACCATCGTTCTCACAAGCTGACCAATCTCGGTTTAATCGTTTCACTATTTCTGCTGTGCCATCGGAGTAGGCAGAGCCATTGGTCACTCTCTGGAATTCACTGCCGACACCACGACCAATGACGTCAACCAATAAAGCCATCATCCCGCCCAATGGGTCTACCTTGAGCTCGGGTTCACTGCTCGGAAAATAGATGTCCGACGATGCGCCTGAATTTGGGTTTGCATCACCACTGTTGGGGTTAATTTCTTCTTCCACATCCCCACCTGCGCTAGGCGTTGAGGGTGTGTTCGGTGTGGCCCCACCAGTGAAAACAGGCAGCGGCAAAGGAAAATTTGTCTGATTAACAGCAGTCAGATCGTTACCGTCAGCATCAAAAACGGGAGCGGAAGTACTTGCAACAACACTATTTTCGCCGGTGATGATGGGTGCGCCGTCTTCGCTACACGCCGCTAGCATTGTGGAAAACGCCAACACACAAGCTCCTGCTCGGATGGATAACGTCATATCGAATTCGCCTTTAAATCATTTATAGATCAGTTAACGGCGAGGTGTGGAAAAAGGTTAACTCAGTTCACGTAAAGTGAGAAATTTGTGAATGGCTTCGCATTATTTCAGCATGCGTTTGAGGTATTGACCGGTGTAGGACTGCTTCACTTTAGCCACGTCTTCTGGTGTACCGGTTGCGACAACGGTGCCACCACCAGAGCCCCCTTCAGGGCCCATGTCCAATATCCAGTCGGCACACTTAATCACATCCAAGTTGTGCTCTATCACCACAATGGTGTTACCGGCTTCACGCAGTCGAAGTAATACCGCTAACAACGCTTTAACATCTTCAAAGTGCAGCCCTGTTGTGGGTTCATCTAAGATATACAGCGTATTGCCGGTGTCTCGTTTGGATAATTCACGTGCCAATTTTATACGTTGTGCTTCTCCACCGGATAAGGTGGTGGCGTTTTGGCCTAAGGTGATATAGGACAAACCCACATCCATTAGGGTGGTGAGTTTTCGATTTAAAACGGGAACAGCGGAAAAAAACTGTTGCGCATCTTCAACGGTCATTTCCAACACTTCGTGAATCGTTTTACCTTTGTAGCGGATCTCCAAGGTTTCGCGGTTATACCGCCTGGCATCACACACATCACACGGTACATATACATCGGGTAAGAAGTGCATCTCAACTTTTATTAAGCCATCACCTTGACACGCTTCGCAACGTCCGCCTTTTACGTTAAAACTGAATCGCCCCGTCTTATAACCGCGTGAACGCGCCTCACGAGTACCGGCAAATAGGTCTCGAATGCCGGTAAATAGACCTGAGTAGGTGGCTGGGTTACTGCGTGGTGTTCTACCGATTGGGCTTTGGTCAATATCAACAATTTTGTCGAATTGGGTTAAGCCGGCAATGCGTTGCACCGATGCAACTTCGTGTCGGGCTTTGTTAATCGTGTTGGCCGCATAGCGATATAAGGTGTCATTAATCAGTGTGGATTTGCCCGAACCTGAAACGCCGGTGATGCAAGTAAACAAACCCACAGGTATTTTTGCGTTGACCGATTGCAAATTATTGCCCCGGGCTTTCGTGATGCTGATCCATTGTTTGCCGGGTTTCTCGCGCTTGGGTAGCTCAATGCGTTTCTTGCCCGATAAATACTGACCCGTTAATGAGCCTTTGGCTTTCATTATGTCTTTCGGGGTGCCGGCAGCCACAATTTCCCCGCCATGGCGACCCGCACCAGGGCCGATGTCAATGACATGATCAGCAGTGCGTATGGCATCTTCATCGTGCTCTACCACGATCACCGTGTTACCCAGATCACGAAGATAGCGCAGTGTGCCGAGCAGTTTGTCGTTGTCGCGTTGATGCAATCCGATAGAGGGTTCGTCCAACACATACATCACACCCATCAGCCCAGCGCCAATTTGACTGGCTAAGCGGATTCGCTGTGCTTCACCACCGGATAAGGTATCCGCCCCTCGATCCAAAGATAAATAATCTAAGCCCACGTTAATTAAAAAATCGATGCGTTGCAAAATTTCAACTAATACCTTGTCAGCGATTTCTTTACGTTGCCCCGACAAAGTTAAGCCACTGATTAATTCGCGTGCTTCGCGAATGGAACAGCTGGCTATTTGCGGTAACGTTTTTTTATCGATAAACACATGGCGGGCCGCTTCATTTAAGCGAGTGCCAGTGCAACTGGTGCATCGACGTTGCGATAAAAGTTTGGTGAGTTCTTCCCGAACTGCATTGGATTCTGTTTCTTTGTAACGTCGTTCTAAGTTGGGAATGATGCCTTCAAAGGCGTGAACGCGTTTGCGGGTGTTTTTATCGCGATCACTTTTGTATGTGAAGGTGATTTCTTCACCGTTACTGCCATATAACAAGATATCTTGATGTTTTTTAATCAAAGCATTAAACGGTGTATTCAAATCCATCTTGTAGTGCTTGGCGATGGATTTCATCATTTGGTAATAAAAAGGGTTTTTCTTATCCCAACTACGAATTGCGCCATTGGCCACGCCCTCATCCGGATGGGTAACAATGCGCTCTGGATCAAAAAACTGACTCACCCCTAAGCCATCACAATCACTGCATGCACCGTGTGGGCTATTAAACGAAAACGATCTGGGTTCTATAGGAGGCACCGAGTAGCCACAAAATCGACAGGCGTATCGACTGGAAAAAACAACGTCTTCTGTATCGCCCGTGAGAGATGCGAGTACGGCGTTGCCATCACTCATCGTTAAAGTGGTTTCTAATGATTCGGCTAAACGCAGCGCTAAGTCTTCACGAATTTTGAATCGATCAATCACCACATCGATAGAGTGCTTTTTACGTGCATTCAATTTGATGTCGTCGTCAAGTTCAACGATGTCCCCATTCAAACGAATGCGTAAATACCCTTGCGCACGCGTTTGTTCAATGAGTTTGGCGTGATCGCCTTTTTTATTTGCAACCACGGGGGCCAACAACGCAAAACCAACACCGCTGGGTTGCGCCATGATGGTGTCCACCATCTGGCTGATGGTTTGTGCGGTTAGTGGTTCATCGTGAGTCGGGCAGGTGGGGGTGCCGGCACGAGCGAACAGTAAGCGTAAGTAATCGTGCACTTCCGTGATGGTGCCCACGGTGGATCGTGGGTTGTGGGATGTGGATTTTTGTTCAATCGATATGGCGGGTGATAATCCGTCGATTAAATCCACATCGGGCTTATCCATCACGGACAGGAATTGCCTGGCGTAGGCGGATAAGGATTCGACGTAGCGACGCTGGCCCTCAGCAAATAAGGTGTCGAAGGCTAGAGAGGATTTTCCTGAGCCAGATAAACCGGTTATCACAATCAATTTATCGCGTGGTAGATCGGCATCCACATTCTTAAGATTGTGAGTTCTTGCGCCGCGTATTTTGATCGTATCCATAGTTGGTCCAGCCAACGAGCAAGCCATGTAATATACCTGGGTCAATATCGCCTTGGGCGCTCATGGTCAGTTCTTCTTCATCATCCTCGGCAATGCTGCCAAGTGAACGCCGCGCGACCGGGTCGCTGGCGGCTATCTATATTTTTCGTATGCTGGGTTTGTTCATCGTGTTGCCGGTGTTCAGCTTGTTCGCGGGTGAATACGCGCACAGCACCCCATTCATGGTGGGGCTGGCCATCGGCATGTACGGAATATTTCAGGCGGTTCTGCAGGTGCCTTTCGGCATGTTGAGCGACCGGTTTGGTCGTAAACTCATGATAACGATTGGATTAATACTTTTAGCCTTGGGCAGTGTCATTGCCGCTACCGCAGAATCCATTTACGTGGTTATATTGGGTCGAGCGCTTCAAGGTGCCGGTGCTATTTCAGCGGTTATTATGGCACTAGCGGCTGACTTAACTCGCGATGAGCAACGCACAAAAATCATGGCAGTGTTAGGCGCGAGCATTGGTTTTGCTTTTATCTTGGCGCTCATGCTAGGGCCGCTACTCATCACCTGGTTTTCTATTGGTGCGCTGTTTTGGCTTACCGCCGCGACTGCGGTCATTGGCTTGGTGCTGCTGCACACAGTGGTACCAGACCCTGAGATCAGTGTGCACCGAGCCGAAACCGGGGCCAATTTAGTTCGAATGCGCGAATTGTTGCGTGATCCTCAGCTACTGCGTCTGGACTGCAGTATTTTTGTGCTTCACACCATCATCACCGCTACGTTCTTGGCGGTGCCCTTGTTGCTGCTTAACAACGGTTTAGAGGCCAACCAGCACTGGCGCATTTATCTACCCGCGATGGCCATGGCGTCGATTGTGTTAATCCCCATGATGATGGGGGCTGAGCGTAATTATCTGAAGCCCATCCTACTAACTTGCGTCGCGGGCTTATTGGCGACGCAATTATTTTTCTGGTTAATGCCTCATTCCATTACGAATTTGTTTATTGGCATATTTTTGTTTTTCAGTTTTCTGACCGTGCTTGAAGCGCTGTTCCCTTCTCTTGTGTCTCGTATTGCGCCAGCGGATGCCAAAGGCAGTGCCATGGGCGTTTACTCAAGCAGCCAATTTATGGGTGGGTTTGTGGGTGGAGCTGGCGGCGGCTGGTTATACGGGGCGTTCGGTGCGTCGGCTGTGTTCATTGCCCTCGGAATACTCTGCGCTGTTTGGCTCATGCTAGTGAAAGGTTTTACAAGTCCTGAAAAACTGTTCATGCGGCGACACCGCTTATCCGAGCTAGAACGGGAAAGGTTAACCGATACGCTGGCCGCATTGCGGGCGCGCCCAGGGGTGGCCGAAGTGGCTTTTGTAGAGGCTGAAGGGGTGGCCTATCTGAAAGTTAATAAAGCCCTGTTCGACTCCCATTCTGAGCCAGCGATGACTCATACTGCAGGGTCCGCCAAGGTCTAAGCAAGGGGCCAATTAGAGGCTCACGACAGGCCTAATCAAGAGCCTAATCAGTTAATATAGAGCCCAGCGAGTACAGCTGTATTCGCTCCGGAACCACTCACGGATCGAGTGTTTATTTTTGAGGAGAAATCCATGGCACGAGGTGTCAACAAAGTTATTTTGGTCGGCAATTTAGGCGCAGACCCCGATATTCGCTACTCGGCAAGCGGAAGCGCTGTAGCCAATATCAGCATCGCAACTTCAGAATCTTGGACTGACAAAAAAACCGGTGAACGCCAAGAGCGAACGGAGTGGCATCGTGTCACCCTGTTTAATCGCTTAGGCGAAATTGCGGGTGAATACTGTAAGAAAGGTTCTCAGGTGTACATTGAAGGATCATTACGCACCGATAAGTACCAAGATAAAAAAACCGGTGAAGATCGCTACTCCACCTCCATCATTGCGAACAGCATGCAATTGCTGGGTGGACGCGGTGAAGGCCAAGGCCAGGGTGCGAGTTCGGGCGGCATGGGGGCTAACTCCAGTGCGCCTGCCAATCGCGGCGGTGGACAACCTCAGCAACGAGAGCCCGTTGCAGAAGCGGCTGAATTTGACGACGACATACCTTTCTAAGTCGGGTTCACACAGGCTATTTAATGAAGGCTTGTCGGTGAGGAACCGGCAAGCCTTTTTCATGCAACCTAATGAAACTGACGGGATTTTCGCCGATGCGAGCTGGATTCGGGCTTTTTCAAGCGCATCTCCCAGGGATTCATGCTGAAACATCGCGGAACCTCGAACTTGTCGGCATAAACATATAAAGAAATCTTTATGTGAATAACGGTACAATAGACGGATGAGAGGCGTTGGGTAAGCGCCATTTTTGATCAATCCGACTTTTAGAGACCATTCATGTCTTCAGATTACATCTTCACATCGGAATCCGTGTCAGAGGGGCACCCGGACAAATTAGCCGATCAGATTTCCGACGCGGTGCTTGACGCCATCCTTAAACAAGACACCAAAGCTCGTGTTGCCTGCGAGACCCTGGTCAAAACCGGTCTTGTGGTGGTTGCGGGTGAAATAACCACCACCGCCTGGGTTGACTTGGAAGACTTGGTTCGAAAAACGGTCACCGACATCGGCTACACCAGCTCTGAAGTTGGCTTCGATGGGCAAACCTGCGCTGTGTTAAATGGCATTGGTAAACAATCACCAGACATCGCCATGGGTGTGGATCGATCGGCCCCTGAAGAGCAGGGTGCGGGCGATCAAGGCTTGATGTTTGGTTATGCAACGAACGAAACCGATGTGCTGATGCCAGCGCCCATTACGTATTCACACCGTTTGGTGGAGCAGCAATCGAAAGTTCGACGCGACGGCACCCTCGATTGGTTACGTCCTGATGCAAAAAGCCAGGTCACCTTGCGTTATCAAGAAGGCAAGCCAGTGGGTTTAGACGCGGTGGTTTTATCGACACAACATGATCCTGATATCTCTCTAGAAGATTTACGTGAAGCCGTTATGGAACACGTGCTAAAGCCTGTGTTACCGGCTGATTGGTTAGCCGCTTGCCCAAGTGAGAACATCCACATTAACCCAACAGGACAATTCATTATTGGTGGTCCCGTGGGTGATTGTGGTTTAACCGGTCGTAAAATCATCGTGGACACCTACGGTGGGATGGCCCGACACGGCGGTGGTGCTTTCTCTGGTAAAGATCCTTCAAAGGTTGACCGATCAGCGGCGTATGCCGGTCGTTATGTGGCAAAGAATATTGTTGCTGCAGGTCTTGCCGAGCGTTGTGAAATTCAAGTGTCTTACGCCATCGGTGTGGCCAAGCCTACGTCCATCAGCATCGATACGTTTGGCACGGGCAAAATTGATGATCGAAAAATCGAAGCCATCGTGTCGGACGTGTTTGATCTTCGTCCTTACGGCATCGTGACCATGCTGGATTTAATTCGCCCCATCTACCAACAAACTGCTGCTTACGGTCATTTTGGACGTGAAAACGCAGAATTCAGTTGGGAAAAAACTGACAAGACTGACGCCATTCGACAAGCGGCGGGTTTAAGTTAAACGCCGCAACGAACACCGACGCTAGTGGGGCGCTTTGAGCGAACTTTTAAGCTGCGTCACTGTACGAATTTTAACTTTTCTATTACCAAATTTTGAGAACACGATATGAGCTTTTCCGACTACAAAGTCGCGGACATTAGCCTAGCTGAATGGGGCCGCAAAGAAATCAATATTGCCCAGCATGAAATGCCTGGTTTGATGGCCTTGCGTGAACAGTACGCAAGTGAGCAACCTTTAAAAGGGGCTCGCATTGCTGGCTGCTTACACATGACCATTCAAACGGCTGTGTTAATTGAAACACTCACAGCCTTAGGCGCTGAAGTGCGTTGGTCTTCTTGCAACATCTTCTCAACGCAAGATCAGGCCGCTGCAGCGATTGCCGCTGCCGACATTCCTGTGTTTGCTTGGAAAGGCGAGACGGAAGAAGAATTTGATTGGTGCATTCATCAAACCATCAAAGGCCCTGACGGTTGGTTTCCCAACATGATCTTAGATGATGGCGGTGACTTAACCGTGATGATGCATAAGGATTACCCTGAGCTACTCACCGATGTGAAAGGGTTATCTGAAGAAACCACCACGGGTGTTCATCGTTTGGTGGAAATGGCGAAAAACGGAGAATTAAAAGTACCTGCAATCAACATCAATGATTCAGTCACAAAGTCGAAATTCGATAACCTATACGGTTGTCGTGAATCACTGCTGGACGGTATTAAGCGTGCAACCGATGTCATGATTGCCGGCAAGACCGCTGTCGTTCTTGGTTATGGTGATGTGGGTAAAGGTTGTGCGCAAGCGTTCCGAGGCATGGGTGCTACTGTCATGGTTACCGAGGTCGACCCAATCAACGCGCTGCAAGCGGCGATGGAAGGTTTTCGGGTTGTTAAGATGGATGATGTGGCGGATCAAGGCGATATTTTTGTAACCGCAACGGGCAATGTGGACGTGATTACCCTCGACCATATGAAAGACATGAAGAACGAAGCCATTGTTTGTAACATCGGCCACTTTGACAATGAAATTCAAGTGGATGCCTTACGTAACTTCCAATGGGATAACGTGAAGCCCCAGGTTGATCAAGTGATGTTTCCCGACGGCAAGCGCATCACTTTGCTGGCAGAAGGTCGTTTAGTGAATTTAGGTTGTGCCACGGGTCACCCAAGTTTTGTTATGAGCGCCTCGTTCACCAACCAAGTGTTGGCGCAAATTGAATTGTTCAACAATCCAGGTAAATATTCGGTTGACGTGCACGTACTGCCGAAAGATTTGGATGAGAAAGTGGCGCGGTTGCACTTACAGAAAATTGGTGCAAATCTCACCGAGCTTAGCGATGATCAATCAGCGTATCTCGGTATTGATAAAGAAGGCCCATTCAAGCCTGAACACTACCGCTACTAGAACGCACAGCTCCATAGAGGGAGCAATGCCCGCTGACCACTGAAAGGTGTCAGCGGGTTTTTTTATTGCTAACCTACATTAATCCATGAACCTATCAAACAAACAGCGCACAGTCACGCTGCTGGTGATTGCTGAAATTCTGGCCATGGGGCTTTGGTTTGTGTCAGCGGCCATCCTCAATGACCTGCGATCCACGGGGTTAGTCGGGCAAGCCATGGGCGCTTTCTTGAGTTCCGCAGTGCCTGCTGGATTTGTCGTCGGTGCGCTGTTTGTGGCGATCTCTTGCATCGCCGATCGCTTAGACCCGCGGCATGTGTTTGGGGCGTCAGCTTTGTTGGGTGCGTTGTTTAATTTGGCTCTACTGTTTGTTCCTGCGGGCAGTGTTTCGGCGGTGATGTTGCGGTTTCTAACCGGGGTCGCTCTTGCCGGCGTATACCCAGTGGGTATGAAAATCATGGTGGGTTGGGGCACGCACGATCGCGGTTTATTAGTGGGTTTATTGGTGGGTGGGCTTACGCTAGGTTCATCATCGCCACACTTGTTGGCCTGGTTGGGTGGTGCCGAATGGCAGCATACGGTCATGGCGGCCTCGGCGTTATCTGCATTGGGCGCAGGCTTAGTTATGGCAACAAAACTTGGGCCCAATCATGCGCGTGCTGCAAGTATCTCTTTCTCTGCCATTACCGAGGCTTGGACAAATGTTGATATTCGGCGAGCGTTTGGCGGCTACTTTGGCCACATGTGGGAGCTTTATGCCATGTGGTCTTGGTTAGGTGTGGCCTCAGCGGTGTCTTATCGCGTGCATTTGCCCGAATCGGACGCCACACAATTGGCCAAACTAACCGCCTTTGTGGCCATTGCCGCAGGGGCTTTCCTATGCCCGATTGCGGGCTGGGTGGCCGATAGCATCGGTAAGGCGAGGTTAACGATTATTGTTTTAAGTGTGAGTGGTGCATCAGCGCTGCTGAGTGCTTTTGTGTTTGAAGGGCCAGTTCTGTGGGTGTTTGTTGTGTTTGTTCTATGGGGTATGTCGGTTATTCCCGATTCAGCGCAGTTCTCGGCGTTAGTGGCTGACTTAGCCCCGCCAGAAAGAGCCGGGAGTTTGCTCACCTTACAAACCGCGCTGGGTTTTTTGCTGACGATAGCCACGGTGCAATTGACACCCAAATTAGCAGACCTAATTACCTGGCCAGGGGTATTTGTGGTTTTGGCTTTAGGGCCTTTATTCGGAATTTGGAGTATGTGGTCATTGATGAAGGAATCCAAAAATACCGCAGTTTAACTGCCTTGCCTTACGTTTAAGTGGTACATCCTTTGTGTGTGATGACGACATAGGCCACTGCTGGTTCCGTTATACCCATCGTAGTAGTCGTCGCCATGGGTGTGATACGGATCATCAATCGTGACGCCCACATCGAAGGTATAGCTGCCAAGTTCTGTGGCAGCACCTGTGATGCGTATTTGGCGTTCAAACACATCAACGGTTAAACCCGGCGGTAAGGTTTGAGACACTTGAATGTCGTATCGGAAAGAATCATCGTATGGTTCGTTCTTTATGGATGCCGTAATACGCACATCGTAACTTTGGTTTAGCACCGGGTTTGGAATGACACGGGGCGACAGTTCAGGGCCATCGTCATCGATGCAGTCGAATAGGAGGTCGGTTAACGGGCTGCAAGCGGAAAGCAGTAGCGTGCTGAGCAACGCGATCGGCAAGCGAAACAGGGTTCGGCGTGGCCGAATAGCATGGCTCATGTTCTGCTCTCCTAACTAGCTAAGTGACGCCTAGCGTACGAACGCTAAGCCATTGGGGGTATCTCTGTTACGGTGTTCGCAGTGTTACCGTAGAGCCAGTTTATTCAGAATCACCGTTCAATTCCAGAATGTTCGCCGGTTTGATACGTGTTGATACCGAAAGGCTGTAAACCTGTCCATTTTCAAGAGCTTGAATGCAATACACACTCATAATCCCCGCTTGGAATGAAGCCAGTTTTCTACCGGAAACTTTGAACCATGCCCAAAAAGCCATGCGCGCCTGCTCCTATGCCGGGCGTTTGGTCGTTGTGGATAACAACTCTTCAGATGATACGGCGTTGATCGCAACGCAAGCTGGGGCTGATGTTGTGTTTGAATCCGTCAACCAAATTGCTGCGTCTCGTAACGCAGGGGCTGCAGTGGCTGAGACAGATGCGTTGGTGTTTCTAGATGCGGATACGCTGCTCACTGACCAGCTTTTGCAAACCGCACTGGATGCCCTGGCCAATGAACGTGTGGTGGGGGGAGGTGTGATTATTGAATTGGATGAACCCCCTAGACGCACAGCACGTTGGGTGCTGAACCTATGGAATTACTTGTCTAAAAAGTTTCATTTGGCCGCTGGCAGTTTTATCTACTGCCGACGAGATGCGTTTGAAGCCATTGGTGGGTTTGACACGAAATTATACGCTGGAGAAGAAATCACACTCACTCGTAAATTAAAGCGTTGGGGTCGGCGCAATAACTACCGGTTTCAAGTCATAACCGATACGCCAATTAAAACATCTGCGCGAAAACTGCAGTGGTATTCCACGCCTCAGTTACTGTGGCAATTCATGCTGATATTGCTGCCGGGTGCTTTGTATTCGAAACGACTGTGTAGCACTTGGTATGACGCAAACGTGAAACGACGCTGAGGGTACGTTGAATCTTCTCTAATTCCTATGGCTAAACAACTTTTTCAAGATGCCAAATTTTAGCGACTATTTTCCAACCCTCTGGGGTTTTGACGAAAGACAGATGATCCACAAACACATTCTGATGGGCTCGTAGCCGAATCTTCACAACCGCGCTAATGGGCGACAACCAATCGATCATGAGTATTTCATCTTCCCGCTCTTGCCCCTGGCTGGCGGGTGAAACACGACTGCCCACGTCATCGGAAAAACTTTTTATGGGTTCAACAAACAGCTCGCCATTGTCTGCATCAAAGAGACTGGAGCTTTCATGAAAAACCGAGTTTAGTTTTTCTGTGTCGCAGTAGTAAAGTGCGTCAAAGTAAGTCTGCACGGCATCGATTAGTTCGTGTGACAAATTCATCAATTTTTCCTGTTTAATTGGAGTGGCAAATGGTAATGGCTAATGCCAGAACCAAACCACACATGAGCGTGCCAAATTAAATGGAAAAAGTGCCAATGGGCAATGACTGGAATCAACCCGCTGAAGCCATCGATGTTGCTGCATTGATATACGATAACTTGTGCCTGTTCGAATTTGGCATTGCGGCCGAGGTGTTCGGATTATCTCGGCCTGAATTAGGTCGAGAACTCTATCGCTTTACCTCTGTCGCTTTGGAAGAGGGGCCCTTAACCACAAGCAGTTGCCTTAACATATCGGCCACCGGCTCCATAGAGCAATTTCGTAACGCCCATACGATCATCATTCCTGGTTGGCGGGGTAAAGATGCGCCTGTACCGAAATATTTGTGTGATGAACTTCATCAAGCACATAAACGTGGTGCTCGAATTTTATCAATATGTTCAGGTGTGTACGTATTGGCGGCAACCGGGTTACTCGGTAATAAATCGGCGACGACACATTGGCGATATGCAGAACATTTACAGGCTCAGTTTCCCGACATTGATGTCCGAGAAAACGCGCTTTATGTAGATGAGGGTAATGTGATTACGTCGGCGGGGAGTTCGGCCGGCATCGATGCGTGCTTACATCTTGTTCGTATCGACTACGGTGCGGATATAGCGAACAAAGTCGCTCGTCGTTTAGTCATGCAGTCGCATCGTTTGGGGAATCAAGCTCAATTTATTGAGCAGCCAATTGCTACATCGTTAGAGACTGAACGATTAACTTCGATGATGGAATCGGTAAGTGCAAATTTAGCTGAGTCACATACTCTAGCTTCGATGTCCGGCTCGGTTAGCATGTCGAGCAGAAAGTTCCAAAGACGGTTTCGTGCCTACACCGGAATAACAGCTAAACAATGGTTGGTTCAACAGCGCATAGCTCATGCCTGTCGACTAATTGAAACAACAAACTTAACAATGGAGCGAATAAGTAACGAAGTGGGTTTTTCGAAAACAGATTCAATGCGGCATCACTTTCGTCGAATGTTGGATGTTAGTCCCAATGATTATCGGAAAATGTATTCGAAAATCGCTTAAGTCATAACATTCGATATTTTTGGAATCTCTAGATTGTTTGACTTGCCGTATGACATCTAAACCGACGGCATCGGTAGCGTGTTAGCAGCGCTATAAGATGTACTTTTTTAAGCACAATTTTTAGTGATTTAAGCCATGTTGCGAAATTTTTTGCGCAAAATTCGAACAACTGTTTTGTTGATCAAAAACCCAACAAATTCCTTCGTTTGCAAGGACATACGTTAAGTAGTTAATAAATTCGATTGCTAAAATTTAATCGTTCGGGTAGCATCTGGCTCCGTGTAGGCAATCTTGCCCCTATCAAATTAGAGTGGATACTCATTGATATGAATTCGACAGCATACGAAGCCAAAGATGGTACCCATCTAACGGAGGACATGATGTCTGAATCCACTGAGTCAATGAGCTCGGTTGGGCCTTTAAGCAGTCTTCCTTTACCAACCTATGATCAACTGGAAGAAGCACTCGAAGAGCGCGTTAATGAAGAGCGACGTGTGCAACCTGTCGAACGGCTATCTGAACCTGATCGTCGGTGTATGGTTCGCCGAAAGTCGTATCCATAGATCAACTCCGAACCGATTAGTTTTGTTACTTCGTAAGCAAGTAAAGATAATGGAACTGTATCTTCCTTTGCTGATTCTGTCTGCTGGTTCATCATCGCCCTGAAGTTATGAGTGAACTTGTAGTGGAAAGACGTCACGATATTGACGCCAGGCAAGCATTGGAACGTGTCCAATCTCAATACCTTCAACAGTCGGGTGAGGTAAGCACGGATGTTTGCACTCAGCCCAGGCGACTGTATGAGTGTTTGCTGCAAGAGATATTGACTATTGCAACGGCTAACTACGGCTGTGTGATGCGTTTGACTGGGGGTGATCTCGCTGAATCACCTTTCTTAGAGCTGGTGTCGGTCGTGCAACGTGATAGTGCGGGTCGGCTTGCGCGACAGTACGATACTTTGCTGAATCGTCGGCCCGAAGGGCTGGTGGAGATGGTTTTCTCCACGGGGAGTCCGACGTGGGCGAACAATAAACGCTCCAGGGTGCCTGCTTGTTTGCCTGATTGTCGTCCCCCACTGCACAATTTTGTGATCTTTCCCATCGTTACGCGCCGAAAAGCACCCTCCGTTTTGTTTGTCGCGAATTGCGATAAAACGATTAACGAGCAGTTGGTCACGCGCATTGAAAGTTTACTGTCAGGTTTTGTCCGCATACATAGAAACACCAGTACGAGCACCCAGGCGCAAGTGGCTGTTCAACGTTATCGACGTGGAGACCGGCACTACGATCGTCTTCTAAAAGCTAATTTTAATGGAGTAATGACGGTTGATCATGATGGGGTTGTTACGGCCATAAACCCCGCATGCGAAAGATATTTTGATGTTATCTGCAGTATGGCGATCGGAAAGAACGCGAACAATTACATTCCTGGGAAAATCATTCAGCCTTTGCTTGATCAGGCTTGTAAGCTTTCTGTGGACGAAAACCTATCAGAAATTGGCACCAAGGAGCCGAAAGAGTCGATTGGCATACGTTCAGATGGCAGTGAATTTCCTATACAAGTCACCGCATTTTTTTCAAGAATTGAGCAGCACGTTTGTGTCACCCTCATCATTGACGATATCAGCGACCGTATTGAATCAGCTCGAGAATCTGAACAAGCGTTCTTCCAGCTGAAAACGCTGACTAACCTTGCTCCGGTTGGGATTCTGCAGCTAAGCGTTGATTGGACCTGCTCATATGCCAATGACATGTGGTATGCCATGAGTGAGCTCACTTCTGAGGAGTCAAATGCGGAAGGTTGGATCGATGCCATTCACGCGGATGATGTTGACTCTACCTTGAATGATTTGCGTGAATCGGTTTGTCACAACACCGTGTTCAAACGTGAGTTACGGTTGCAAAAACCTTTGGGTGGCGTAACCTGGGTTAGCATGAGTGCGACATCCACGGTGGACGATCACCATCGTTTGACCGGGTTCTTGGTTGTTTTCACTGATATAACCGAGAAACACAACGCAGCTGTGCGGCTTAAGCAGCTCGCTCATCACGATACGCTAACGGGTTTACTCAATCGACTGCATTTTCTCGATACGCTCAATGAAATGATCGCTGATACTTCCCATAACGATACCATCGGACTCATGTCGATTGATTTAGATGGGTTTAAAGCGGTAAATGATAATTTGGGCCACGATGCAGGCGATGCCGTGCTCAAAGAAGTGGCTGACCGATTGACGGAAACCATTGGGCAGGCGGGTATGGTTGCTCGATTGGGTGGTGATGAATTCACCGTAGGGCTACATCATGTTGAAAGCGACATGCAGACTCGTGAATTAGCTATACGCATCATAGAAAATATACAACGACCTCTGGTTGTCACTGATTCGCAAGTCGAAATATCGGCGAGTGTTGGCATCGCCATTGGCGAAAAAACTCAACTCAGCAGTGAAGTGCTCATCAAGCAGGCCGATGTGGCCCTATATCGAGCTAAGCAAAACGGAAAATCTTGCGCGGTTATTTTTTCTGAGGATTTGAACCGAGAGCAGCTATGGTTGGCGGAGTTGCATGTGAAGGTGCGTAGCGCGCTACTCAACCAGCAATTTGAATTGGTGTACCAGCCGCAAATAGACTTGGTGAACCATGAAATCATGGGGTTCGAGGCTTTGCTTAGACTGCCTAATGAGTTTGGGCTGGAAACATTGCCAGCTGATGTGGTCAAAGTACTAGAAGACAGTGGCATGATTCACGAGGTCGGTGCTTGGGCTTTACGGCGAGCGTGCAAAGATCACGTGCAACTGCAGCAGGCGGGTTTGTTGTCCGACGGATGCACGGTTTCTGTCAATGTGTCCGCTCGGCAGTTAAGCCACTCAGCATTTTTGACCGATATCGACAAAGCGCTGGCCGATACAGGCATAGACCCATCCACGGTGATACTAGAAATTACCGAATCTGCGTTAGTGGAGCATTCCGAGAAGAATCTGCACACCATTGCTCAAATAAAAAAGCGTGGACTAAAAATATCGCTGGATGATTTTGGCACTGGGTTTTCTTCGCTCTCTTATTTAAGCCGCTTACCGATTGATCACCTGAAAATTGACAAATCTTTTATAATTGATGTATTAAATTGCAATCAGCGGCAAGCCATCGTGCGTGCAATAATCAGTATGGCAAGAGCATTGGACATCTGTGTCGTCGCGGAAGGCGTTGAAAATGACGATGTTGTTCAGTTCCTAAATAAAGAATATTGCCATTCCTATCAAGGCTTTCACCTATCGAAAGCCATGCAGTCTGCCCAAATCCGAACTTTTCTGCAAAAGATGACCAAACTACGTCTCTGCCGTTACACGTCGTTTTATAACTTGGGAGAACCGCAGTTAGCCTGCGCAGGTTAATTTTTCGACGGTAGCGGTTTTGCAGCTCCACCCATATAGGGAGGTTGTTTGCCATATTTGCCGTTTTACTATAATGTCTACACTATCGTTACCTCACTGATGGGGGTACTATGGTTACACTGGACGACGAGGCGGAAGATTCCGTCCGGCCTAATAAAAAGAAAACGAGCGGACGCGAGCAGAGGGAATTATTGATCGCTCGCCGCAGATCGGGCTTGGAATCTCTCATTAGCGTGAATTTAGATAGTGACAACACCTCCTCGGCTGAGGGTACACCCGCGCTGTTTGTCGGCTTGGGGGCATCGGCTGGCGGATTAGAAGCACTGTGCGACTTTTTTGATGCGCTACCCAGCGATACTGGCTGTGCTTTCATCGTGGTGCAGCACCTGTCACCCGACTTCAAAAGCTTGATGGATGAGCTTTTAAGCAAGCACACCGAAATGCCAGTTAAAAATGTCGTTGATGGCGTGCGCGTGCGCTCTAATTCTGTTTATTTAATGCCAGCGCGAAAGGATATGGTGCTTGAAGGCGGCAAGCTTTATATTACCGATCAGGTTCAGAACCAAGGCGTGAACCTCCCCATTGATGGGTTCTTTAAGTCGCTAGCTGAAAATGCGACAGATCGATCGGTTGCGGTCATTTTCTCCGGTACTGGCAGTGATGGCAGTCGCGGCCTGAAAGCGATCAAGGAGGCGGGCGGATTAGTCCTAGTGCAAGAGCCACAATCTGCCAAATTTGATGGCATGCCAATCAGCGCTATCCAAACCGGGCTGGCGGATTTTACGTTGGCTCCCGATGCCGTAGCCGAGCACCTCTCTCGCTACTCGAAGCACCCACGCATCATTAATGAGGTAACTCCGTTCAAACGGGAATTGGAACAAGACTCGGATGTGATGAATCGCATCTTCGAACTGTTACGAGCAGAATGTGACATTGATTTTTCGCACTATAAAGCATCAACCGTTGCCCGACGTATCGAGCAACGAATTGGAATCAACCAAGTGCACACGCTGCGTGAGTACCTTGGGTTGTTGGAGGAATCGGTTAGAGAAATTCAAATTCTTGGTCGAGAATTGCTCATTAACGTTACACAGTTCTTTCGCGATACCGAAGCGTTTGACCTCGTTGAAGAGCAAGTCATTTCTCGGGTGGTTGACAAGGCCAGCGAAGGCCAAGAGTTACGAGTTTGGGTGGCTGGGTGCTCTACTGGCGAAGAGCCTTACTCTATCGCTATGCTATTTGATGAAGCGATATCAGCATCTGAAAAGAACCTAAAACTTAAAGTGTTTGCTACGGACGTGGACAGCATGGCGATGGCCGAAGCATCCGCCGGTCGCTACTCTCGGGAAATTATTGCTGAAGTTTCCCAGGAACGATTGAATCGATACTTTCAAGAGATTCATGGTGGATTCGAAGTTCGCACTCATTTGCGAAAGTTGGTGGTGTTTGCCCACCACAACATGATCTCAGACCCGCCGTTTTCGAACATTGACTTTATCTCTTGTCGAAACGTGCTGATTTACTTCCAGCATGCGGTGCAAAAGAAAGTTCTGGCCGGTTTTCACTTTTCACTCAAACCCGATGCACCAATTTTCTTTGGCAGTTCAGAATCCATTGGGGATTTAAAAGCCTATTTTGAATCGCTTAACGAGTCGTCCCGAGTCTACAAGAAAATAAGTAATATCAAACTACCAATAGGCAGTTTGATGCGTCAGCCCTCTGAGCACAGGGCGCCAAGATTAGGCATACCGCCAGTTTCCAATTTGCTGAGGAACTACCGCGGGCAGCAGAGTAGGGATGCCAACTACGATCATGTGAAAGACAGCCTGCTGAATTCTTTTATTGGCGCTTGCGTGATTTTGAATGCGGACTGCCAGGCCGTCCATGTGTATGGAAATGGTGGGCGCTATATGCACAGCATGGCGGCAGGTCGAGTGTCGACAAGAATTCAAGATTTAATTTTACCTGAATTATCCATGGCTATTGACACCGCTCTTAACAAGGCCAAAGCAACCCGTACGATGGTGAAGTACGACAATATTCCGGTAAAAATAGAAGAAGAACTTGTCTCTATTTCTTTGCGCATCGAGTATTTTGAAACATCGACAGGGAAAGCAGCCTACTACGCGCTGACTATGGAAGAAGCTGCGCGTGAAGGGAAGAATAACGCGCTTAAAGAAATCCCAGATTTTGATATCGGTGCACAAGCGAATCAACGCATACGAGACCTTGAAAACGACATCTTACATAAGCAGGAACATCTTCAGGCAACCAATGAAGAGCTGGAAACCACAAACGAAGAGCTGCAATCGGCTAATGAAGAGCTCATGTCGTCTAACGAAGAGTTGCAGAGTACCAATGAAGAGCTGCAATCGGTGAATGAAGAATTGTTTACTGTGAACAGTGAATTCCAGCAAAAAATTACAGAACTCACTGTCGCAAACGATGATTTGGACAACGTCCTCTCCAGTACCGCCATAGGTATTGTATTTTTGGACGAAAATGGACGTATTCGTCGCCTTACTGAAGTTGCTCGGCGCTTTTTTAACACCATGCCTTCGGACATCGGTCGGCCATTGGACCACATTTCCCACGATTTAAAATATCCAGATCTTTTTGACGACATTCGAAGTGTTATGTCTAATTTAAGATCCATACGCCGAGAGGTTTTCTCGATTTCGGGTGAGTTTGTTCAGGTTAAGCTTGTGCCTTATAAGCCATCGGATTCATCCGGTCGCAAAGGGTGCATCATTTCAGTGGCGGATCTTTCGCATCGAACATTGAGCGATGCCGAGCGATTGAAGAAGCAACAGAGACGGCGAAAAGCCAGTGAGAATCGTGGGTCTGAAATGTCCATGCTCAACGTGCTTATTGTGGATGACAATACGGACGATCGTTTTGCCATAGCTAACTATTTGGATCGGGTCAAATCGGTTTCAATTGCAAGCTATGAAGCGGATTCTGTGGAATCAGCGATCGCCTGTATTGAGTCAAAGGATATTGATGTGTGTTTGTTGGATTTTAAATTGGCCAACGAAGATGCGTCTGATTTTTTGAAGAAAGCCGCCCGTAGTAAATACAGTGTGCCTGTTATTCTGGTGTCTGAACTTGAACGAGACATTTTGGCTGAAAAAATGAACCTAGAAGATACCGCGATGTATATCAGTAAGGGTGAGCTCAGTCCTTTGGTGTTGGAACTAAGCATAAAACACGCTTTGGGATCATCTATCGCAATGATGGCAGACAGTTAGTCTTTGTCACTTTAGCAAGTCAACACCTGAGCCGATGCTAGAAATGCACAGTGAAGGTGCAGCCGATGTCCTGTTTACCGTCTGCTGATAGTGTCCAGCCGTGCTTTTCGCAGACTGTACTACAAATTGCTAATCCAATACCGCTACCTTTGTATTCCTTATTCTTATGAAGCCGGTTGAATGGTTCAAATATTTTGTCAACGTATTTCATGTCAAATCCAATACCGTTGTCGGTGATACTTATCCCGTGTTGACCTTCGGGGCCTGACCCGGCTATATGAATTTTTAATGGCCGCGCATCGGCTCGGTATTTGATGCTGTTGCTGATAAAGTTGATAAACAATTGCTTAAGCATACCTCTATCACCTTGCACACGAGGTAAGCCCTCTAGACTAACCGTTGCGTTTGCCTTGCTAATTTGCAAATCATATTCTGAAATCACCTCGTTGAGTAATTCATCTAAAGAGATATCTTCGGTTTCCAATTCTGCTTGTGATGTGCCACAAAAACTCAATAAATCTTTTATCAAAGTACGCATACGGCTTGATGCGTCCTGGATCACATCTAAGTGATAACGAGTATCTTTGGAGAGTTGATCTGCTAAATCTTCTTCGAGAAACGCACTAAATTGTTGTATTTTTCTTAATGGCTCTTGCAGGTCATGGGATGTTATGAAGGCAAATTGATTTAAATTTTTGTTCGCCGATTCCAGTAATCTATTTTGTGCTTCAATATCTGAAAAAGCTTTGTTGCGTTCTGATACATCAACTAATACACACATACGAGCGTTTTGAAGCGTTCCAATGTCCTTGGTTCTGCAGTTCAGCTCGGTCTCAAGCGTTGTTCCGTCCGGTTTGTTGAGTGTGACGGGAAGGCGCTTGGCGGAGCCCGTGGATAGGGCATTTGTGAATGCGGCTTGGTCTTTTACCTTGAAAACGTCTAAACACCGTTTTCCTAAAAGGTCATTTGCACTGATGCCTAAATTTTTGCTCATCAGATCACTGGCGGAAATAATCAAGCCGTCTTTGTCGCTTAAAAACATCATCGTGGGGACGGTTTGGAATAAGCTTTGATAAAACTCGTTTTGGCTTGCCATTAATTCCATTTGTTCTTGATTGTGTAGCACCAATCCAATCCAGCCACCCAGTAACATCGCAAAATGCTCATCTTGAGGGGAGTAAGGCCGCCCCCTTGCAATATCGGATGAAAAGCTGACTGAACCGTAGGGCCCATGCGTTGTGTTAACAGCTGCACCGACAAAGCTCTCTATTTTAGTAAATTCGTGGCATGGAATCCCGTTTAAAGGGCTGTTAGTGACATCATCCACGGCCAAGGATTGCTTGGCGTTAATAAATTCATTGCAGAATGTATCGCTCAGGTTGATGACATCACCCGGCTTGAATGATTCCGATTTTTTTCCGACAATACTCTTTACCGTGTAATCCTGCCCCACGATCATGCTTACAAGGGCTGTGTCTAGATCATAAAAATCCATACCCACCTGCAACAGTGCGGACAGTTTTTCGTCATAGGCCAATTCATCGTCAGCAAAGACATTGTGCAGGCGATCTAATGAAGCACTGTAGCGAACCTCATCGGTACAGTCATACCCGTTCGAATGATAGCTATCAATCGTTTTTCCATCTCGGGAAACGGCTCGAGTGAATATTCTAGCTGTGCGTTCTGTTCCATCTGGTAGTGAAGTGGATAACGTGTCAACTTTGGCTTCACCCGGCTTTAAACCTAAAAGAGAATCCCGAAATGTTTTGCGATCTTTAGTTACTCGCAGTTCAACAATATTCTTGCCTGTCAAATGTTCGACTGTACTTTTCCAGCGCTCAGCGTAAGCCTCATTGCAATACAAAATATTTTCGGTTTTCGCGTCCCATTGCACGAAAAAACTATCGGTATTTTCTATTAGGTCTTTGTACCGAACCCCTAGGTTTTCTAGTTCTTCTCGGATGTGTTCGACGTCAGTGATGTCAATGACGGTTAGTAGCACACTACTGGGTTGATTTTCTCGTTCTTGATACGGCATGATTCGAATTAAAAACACACGATCGTCTATGACAACTTGCGTTTCGTTGGATTCGTTAAACTTGCTGGTTCTTTCAACTAGCTCCATGATGTCGTGGTTGAAAGCCCGAATAGTGATGTGATTTAATGGTCGGCCCACATCTTGTGGCAGGATGTTGAATACACTTCGAGCACTAGCGGTGTAACGGTGCAGGCATAAATTGGCGTCTAAATGCAGAGTGCCAATTTTTGATGATTTTAATAAGGCATCAATATCCGTGTCGCGCTCTGTGAGCTCATCGTTTTTTCTTTGGTGCTCTGCGCTGACGGTGTACAACTCTTCATTGACAGAGTGAAGTTCTTCATTCGTACTTTGAAGCTCTTCATTGGTGGACATCAATTCTTCGTTGGTGCTTTGCAACTCCTCATTACTGGTTTCCAGTTCTTCAATGGTGGATTGCAGGCTTTCCTCAGAAGCTTGTAAGTTATGTTCAAGCATCAATACGCGTTGTTGCAAGGCCTGGGTTGATTCGAAGGTTTCGAATGATTCCACGCTTAAATTTTCATCGTTCTGCTTTGAATCGTCGATGCTAATTTTCTTTTCAATGGATAACAGTTGGAAGCGATGGGCTTCGCCTTGCAATTCCATCGGTGTCAGGGTCACTTCATAAGACGCGCCTGTTTGATCGTCATTACGAATGTAAGCCACTCGACGAAAGCTCTCAAAATTCGCTGTTTTGCTATGATCTAATGCAGCCGAAACTACCACTCTTAAGTCGGGCCGGATGAGGTCCACAACGCGTTTGCTGAATGAACCTGATTGCAATGGAATCAATTCACCCGCATTACCGAATATATGCACAACCACACCGTCTTCGGACAAAAGAAAGCCCGGTGGGGCATGGGTGGTTACAATGGATTCTAGCGCTGCCCGGTGTGCTCTTTTGAACGGGATGGTGTCGTCTGAATAGGCACGTTGAGCTCTTGGTAAGCCACTGTTAGAACGTGACATGTTAGAGGCAATATCAGTGCGTTGAAAAATAGACTCTGATGCCAGCAGTTTTACGTCACGACGTTTTTTATAAATGCGCCATTTTTCATTTATCACCTCAAACTCGTGGGCAATGGAACCGATGTGTTCGCTGGGGCCTAGAAATAAGTAGCCGTCTTTTCGTAGAGAAAAGTGCAGCAGCTTCATTACTTTGTCTTGCGCTTCTTCCTTGAGATATATGAGTAAATTGCGGCAACTTATTAAATCGATACGAGTGAAAGGTGGGTCTAGCGTGACATCGTGTGTGCTGAAGAAAACCATATTCCTAAGCATGGGTTTAATCTGAGCTTGGCCATCTTCGCAATCGAAATACCGCTCAACGAGTTCTTGCGGCATGTTCCGTAAGGCATCTTCGCTGTAGATGCCGGAGCTGGCTTGGTTCATCGAGCGAATATGAATATCTGTTGCCATGATTTTTAAATGCAGATATATACCCATGCTTCTGGCTTGTTCTTGCAACAAAATGGCGATGGAGTAAGCTTCTTCGCCGCTGGCGCAGCCGGGGACCCAAACGCGTAAGGCGCTCCCGTCTTTTAGATGACTGGTTAAGTCAGGTAGCACTCTTCTGCGTAAAATATCGAACGCTGCTTTGTCTCGGAAAAACTCGGTAACTTCAATCAGCAAGTCGGCATATAGATCTTGCAGCTCTAAGGCGTTGGTATTCAGCATGTCTCGATAGTCGCTGATATCACTGATGCCGTGCATGTGTGCCCGCCGCTCAATGCGACGATCGATGGTGGCTTCTTTGTATTGCAAAAAATCGGTGCCATGCGTGTGCTTTAACATCGACAACACATCCGCTTTGGGGTCGGCTATGTGTTCCCGATCGCTATCTTCTAAGTCGAGCGTGGATTCACCTTTCAAAATTCGCTGAACCGATAGGGCCAGTACTTGCGGCACACCCACCAACGTGGCGTAACCATCGGAGAGCACTGAGCGAGGCATGCCGTCAAATCGAGTGGACTGAGGGTCTTGAACCAGAATTTTGCCCCCCTCTGTGTGTATTTGAGCGCTACCCAATGTGCCGTCCGAACCAGTACCGGACAACACAATGCCTAAGGCATCAGCCCCGCGACTCTTTGCTAAAGAATTGAAGAAAATATCTATAGGCAGATAAACAGTGTTCTTACTGCTTATCTCATCAACTAATAAATGATTACCTTCAATGGTCATCACCGAACGCGGCGGGTTGAGGTAAATACAGTTGGGCTCAATCTCCATGCCGTCGCTGATGCGATGGATGTTCATCGTGGAGTGGCGAGCCAGTAGCTCATCCATCAAGCTGCGAAAATCGGGAGATAGGTGCTGGATGATGATGAATGCTGACCCTGTGTCTGGGGGCATCGCATCAAAGAATTGTTCAATGGGTTCTAACCCGCCTGCCGAGGCACCGATTGCAGTAATTGGGACAAGCGCCAGGGAGGAGGATACCGAACTTAACGGACCATCCTGTTTGTCCTTCTCTGTCATGGTTTAGAACCTACATCGCTTCATAGCTGAAGAGTTATAAGCAGACACAGCCGTCTGCTGAAGTCATCGTGTGTATAGCATCAATGGGAATCAGATGATCCATAGATGATACGGCTGCACGATTATGCGCCTTACGTGGCGAAGTTGATACGTCAGTTTGTAGCGAATTGTGGAAATAGGGCTCATTTGAAATAGGCACCATAATGCTTTTTTCGGGCGCGCATGGCAGCGGTTTGAGTATCAGGTTTCCTAAAAACCGAACATGGTTTGTTGTTCAAGCATCCGTCCTAAAACTTCGTTCTAAAACTAAAGGCTAAACGAATTTATGTGTAGGTACACCTCGCCATTCAGGCAGTGTGCGGTTGGGTTAGGTCTACAATCCTTGCTGAATCATAAACACGTAATTTCGTGCGGTTTTTCTGCGACACAAGCGGCTGCTGTTCCCGTCCGAAGACGCATCTTCCACGGTAACCTCCACGCGCATGGCGTAGTTGCCAAGTTCAGTAGGAGCGCCACTGATTCTCACTTCGCGCTCGAAGGTATCCACAATTAAGCCAGCCGGTAAGCCTGCACCAATATTGAATTTGTATTGGAACCGATCATCATACGGCTCGTTTTCAATAGAGGCTGTGATCACCGCTTCGTAGCTGTGATTTAAAATGGGGATGGGTAAGTCTCTTGGAGTTAAGACGGGTCCATCGTCGTCAATGCAGTCCAATAGTAGGCTGCCTCCGGTGAACGGGTCACAGGCATTCAACAGCAGTACTTGGCTTAATACCAAGCCGGTTAGCGCTTTTTTTACCTGGCACTTGGGCAGGATACGGTGAAGGGCGTTGTGCTCTTGCATCTTCGGATTACATTCGACAAGCGGCGAAGGAGTGCGCTTATCGATGCGAAAACGGGACCACCCAGCTGGCAAATCAATCGACCAAGTCACAACTTGGTTCGTCAGAGATTACGAAAGCGTACTCATCAGCAGGGATTTCCATTTTACGGCGTCAATTGCATGACAGACGCGCGCATTCGCAGCTCTTCCTGTGACGTGCAATTTATCCACAATGGTCATGCCGCGGGTGTTGTCATTGCCGGTGGCGATATCGACAAAATAGTCACCGATGTCGGTTGCTATGCTCTCATCTAATACGACAGCCATGGCAACAGGATCGGCTAGGGCAAGTCCTGCTTGGCCTTGTAATTCACGAACGGCCCTTAAGGCATGCTCGTTACAATCCATCGCAACCTGCGCGCGTTCGTTATTCAAGTTGCGAACCTGTTGCATTTCGGCATCACTTAACGTGGCTTCATCGCAGCTCAATTCCCAACCCAACAACGTCAGTGCTGTGCCTGAATGCAGCACACGATGTGCAGCCTCTGGGTCGCACCAAATATTGTATTCCGCCGCTGGAGTAACGTTACCTACCGTGTTAGCCGCCCCGCCCATAACCCAGGTATGTTTGATCCAGGAAGCTAATTCAGGCTCCATGGCTAAGGCGCAGGCGAGATTCGTAAGTGGCCCCAAGGTGACTAATTCAATTTCACCCGGTTCCGCACGAAAACGTTCAATGAGTGCTTGAACCGCGTGCATCGATTCAGCGGCTTGCACAGGCGCTGGGTAGTGTTTATCTCCCATGCCATCCTGTCCGTGAAACCAGTCCGCGGGTGCGTGGGTTTGTAACCAAGGGGCAGGGCATCCGTTGTATACCGGCACGTTCGCGTTGCACAGTTGCAGCACAAAGCGTGCGTTTAAGCTGGCTTGGGTTGTCCCAACGTTACCAGCAACAACGGTGATTGCATCGATGCTTACCTTCGGGTCAGCAATGGCCATCATGAGTGCCACAGCGTCGTCAGACGCTGTGTCGGTATCAATGATTAGTCTGCGCATGATGCAAGTTGTCTTTATCGATTCGTAAAGCGATTGAATCCTAAGGTTCTAGTAAACCACGTTTACGCAGTTCGGCAATAACCCGTTCTGCTGCTTGTTCGGCCGATAGGGTGCCGGTGTCTACTAAAATTTCTGCAGACTCAGGGGCCTCATAGGGCGAATCAATACCGGTGAAGTTTTGCAGTTCCCCGCGTCGCGCCTTTTTGTATAGGCCCTTAGGGTCACGCTCTTCAGCAATGGCCAATGGGGTTTCTACATAGACTTCGATAAATTCGCGTTCTCCCACAATGCTGCGTGCTAAGGCGCGCTCTGATCGGAAAGGCGAGATGAAAGCGGTTAATACAATCATGCCCGCATCAACCATCAAGCCAGCCACTTCACCTATGCGACGAATGTTTTCCACGCGATCTGAATCGGTGAAACCTAAGTCCTTGTTCAGGCCGTGGCGCACGTTGTCACCGTCTAAAAGGTAGGTGTGATGACCTGCAGCTGCCAATTTCTTCTCGACAATGTTGGCCACGGTGGATTTACCAGCACCGGATAATCCGGTAAACCAAACAACCGCAGGCTTTTGACCTTTCAGTTCCGATCGACGATCTTTATTCACATCGGTGGCTTGCATGTGAATGTTTTCTGAGCGGCGAAGGGCGAAGTGCAACATGCCTGCGCCAACGGTGTGGTTGGCGACGCGATCGATCAGAATGAAGCTACCGGTTTCTTGATTGTCTTCAAATGCATCAAACGCAATGGGTTGGTCTGTGCTGATGTTGCAAATACCAATGGCATTAAGCTCAAGCTGCTTAGCCGCTGTTTGCTCCAGGGTGTTCACATTCACTTCGTGTTTAATTTGCGTCACCGTGGCAGACACGGTCTTAGTGCCGATTTTTAACCAATAGGGACGACCACTGTGCAGGGGTTCCTCGTGCATCCACACAATCGTGGTTTCAAATTGATCGGCTGTGCTGGCTGGGTTTTCCGTGGTGGAAATGATATCGCCACGCGACACATCAATTTCATCAGCCAGTGTAATGGTGACACTTTGTCCTGCCACCGCTTCAGCTAAGTCGCCGTCTTGAGTGACGATGCGAGCTACCGAGCTGGTTTTACCCGAGGGTTGAACTCGAATCGTATCACCGGGTTTTACCGATCCGCTGGCGATTGAGCCTGCAAAGCCTCGGAAATCGAGGTTGGGGCGGTTAACCCATTGCACGGGCAAGCGAAACGGTGCGTTACGCCGGTGTTCATCATTAACTTCCGCTGTTTCTAAATACGACAACAAGGTTGGGCCGTGATACCAAGGCATCTTCGGGCTGCGTTGCAAAATGTTATCGCCACGCAGGGCTGACATGGGAATGGCGGTTACGTTTTCTAAGCCAATGTCTTTGGCAAATGCTTGATAGGTATCTACGATGTCGTCGTACACGCTTTCGTCGTAATTCATCAAATCCATCTTATTCACAGCCAAGATAACATTACGAATACCCAGTAGTGACAACAAGTAACTGTGTCGACGTGTTTGCGTTAATACGCCTTGTCGCGCATCACAAAGGATTACGGCAGCATCACAAGTGGACGCGCCAGTCACCATATTACGTGTGTACTGTTCGTGTCCTGGCGTATCTGCCACTATGAACTTACGATTTTCAGTTGAGAAGAAACGGTAAGCCACATCAATCGTGATGCCTTGCTCGCGCTCTGCTGCTAGCCCGTCGACGAGCAGTGCAAAGTCCATTTCCTTACCTTGTGTGCCCCATTTTTTCGAATCAGATGCAACCGCGTCGAGTTGATCTTCGAATAAGACTTTGCTTTCATAAAGCAGGCGACCGATTAACGTACTTTTACCGTCGTCCACACTGCCGCATGTAATAAAGCGCAACAGGCTTTTGTTTTCATGCTGGTTTAAATAGGCGTCGATGTCACTGGCAATTAAATCGTGGTTTGGCTGGTTCATTAGAAGTAGCCCTCTTGTTTTTTCTTCTCCATCGAGGCGGATGTGTCGTGATCGATCAAACGGCCTTGACGTTCGGAGGTAGTGGCAAGCAACATTTCTTGAATGATGTCGGTTAGCGTTGTGGCGTTGGATTCAACCGCGCCGGTCAGTGGGTAACAGCCCAGTGTGCGAAAACGCACGCGCTTCATTTCTGGGGTTTCACCTTCTAATAGCGGCATACGATCATCATCTACCATGATGATTTGGCCGTCGCGTTCAACCACGGGGCGCTCACCTGAAAAATACAACGGCACGATAGGGATGGACTGCTGATGGATGTACTGCCAGATATCCAATTCGGTCCAGTTGGATAAAGGGAATACCCGAATCGATTCATCTTTGCGTTTTTTCGCGTTGTATAAACTCCATAACTCTGGGCGCTGGCTCTTAGGCTCCCAGCGATGCGCAGACGTTCGGAAACTGAACACGCGCTCTTTTGCACGCGACTTCTCTTCATCACGGCGTGCGCCACCGAAGGCCACATCAAAACCGTGCTTGTCCAAGGCTTGCTTAAGCGCTTGAGTTTTTAAAATATCGGTATGCAATTCTGAGCCGTGTGTAAACGGGCTAACACCTTGCTTGATGCCTTCCTCGTTGCGATGAACCAGTAATTCAAAGCCCAAGTCTTTCGCAATCGAATCACGAAATTTGTACATCTCTTGGAATTTCCACGTGGTGTCTACGTGCAGCAGTGGAAACGGAGGAGGTGCTGGGTAAAAGGCTTTTACCGCCAAGTGCAGCATCACTGCGCTGTCTTTACCGATGGAATACAACATGACCGGATTTTCAGCCTCAGCCACCACTTCGCGCATGATGTGGATGCTTTCCGCTTCCAGGCGTTGCAAATGAGTGAGCTGTTCTGGAGCAAGCAGCAGATCGCTGGCTTTGTCCGGTGTTTGATTGAGAGCTGTCATAGTTGATCGAGCCGTTATAGTTGAAGATGAATTCGAGTTATCCGATTCCATTGCCGCGGGTAACAACAAAGCGGAATTTCCGGTTTGTTGCTGCCACTGCTGTATCCAGGTTTTTTCAATGCCTTGATTCAGTCGTGTGACAGGCGCAAGGGCTGTGCCGACGTGCTCGGTAACAGCGCTTAGGAATTCGATAAAAGTGTTTTGCTCCACGCGATTAACCAAAACCCACAGGCAAAGCCCACGAGCGGTGTGTGCGCATAACAAGGTATGTGTTTGATCGCCAGCTGCGATTGGGTGTGTGCTCAGCCAAACCAGTCGACGCTTTAATCGCCGAGCCTCAGTCGTGAAGCGATGGCTTTCGGTGCCAGGGGCCGGTTTGTAGCCTGAAGCTGGCGATGAGGGGGCAAGTCCCCAGGATTTACTGTGTCGGCTAGCTGTGGCGGTACTCACTGCAACGCCCTGTTCGTTGAGCCACTCATGTACACGAGCCGCTGTCCAAAGAGCGTGTTGCGGCAATTCGCCATCACCAAGCAGGGCGGTTTGAATAAGTGTCGATTTCAGTTCGTCCAGTTTTTCCGGCGTTAGCGCCTTGGTAGCTGCAGGCCGGCCGCGTGGTTTTACGGCCACGCCATCCCAGCCGCCCAAGTCGTAGGCTTTCATGGCCGCCACGACAGTGGGCACACTCAAGCCAACCGCTGAGCTGACATCCGCTAAGGATTCACCGTCCAAACGTCGCCGAACCGCGTCGAGGCGGCGTTCATTTAAAACTTTGATAGGCGAGGTTGTGTTGGACACAGCGATGTTCAGTCACGGGTTTAGCTTATTTGCGGTATTAAACTACAAAACTTATGCCCGAAAATAGTTTGATACGTAAAATTGTCAGATTCGTCACAAAAATTGATGGGTATTAAATTATTTATCGGTCGCGTGCTTTCAGCATTTTATCTTTTTAGTTATAGATAGCGCTTATCGAAAAAAATCTTATCTCATTGAAATATATTCAAATATATTGGATTTTAGATGTTTTTCTATTAAAGTATTAATGCTGTATCTATCTGTACGAATCCTTTTGGCCTAGCTTTGCTGCGATCTGCACGCCGCGTCTCCTGCGCAAGCCGCGATAGCGATGTGGCTGACGCTAGCGCCAGAAATTTGTTGCCAGTTCGTCAATGCCTACCAATGGGTTGAAAATTCAGATCAATTGGCGCACTAAAAGCGTTATCCTGGCGGGTCTAAACCGGTTTAAAGAGGTGCCCTGCTGGCACACCCATGACACGCAAAGTTTTTATCAAGACACACGGCTGCCAAATGAATGAGTATGACTCGGCCAAAATGCTCGATGTGCTCGGTGAGCACGGCCCGGTCGAAGCCACCAACAATCCAGCCGATGCCGACATTTTGTTGCTCAACACCTGCTCCATACGAGAGAAAGCTCAAGAGAAGGTGTTCTCCGAATTAGGTCGTTGGAAGCCATTAAAAGACGCACGTAAAGACGTGGTGATTGGTGTGGGCGGTTGTGTAGCCAGCCAGGAAGGTGAAGCCATTCATCAGCGGGCACCGTTTGTCGATGTGGTGTTTGGGCCACAGACTCTGCATCGTTTACCCGAAATGCTGGATGACTCGGTGAGCACAAAGGGCCCGGTAGTTGATATCAGTTTCCCAGAAATTGAAAAGTTTGATCGCTTGCCAGAACCCAAAGCCGACGGCCCCAGTGCGTTCGTATCCATCATTGAAGGTTGCAGTAAGTACTGTAGTTTTTGTGTGGTTCCCTACACGCGTGGTGAAGAAATCAGCCGGCCGCTAGATGATGTGTTGGCTGAAGTTGTGGCTTTATCAGAGCAGGGCGTTCGTGAGATTCATTTGCTTGGCCAAAACGTGAATGCCTACCGTGGCCCGATGCACGATGGTGGTATTGCCGATCTTGCTTTGTTAATTCACTACGTCGCAGCGGTGGATGGCATTGATCGCATTCGTTTCACCACATCCCACCCAGTGGAGTTTAACGATGCGTTAATTGATGCCTATCGCACGGTGCCCGAATTGGTGAGCTTTCTGCATCTTCCTGTGCAAACCGGTTCAGACAGAATTTTGGCTGCCATGAAACGAGGCCATACGGCGTTGGAATACAAATCGAAAATTCGCAAATTAATGGCGGCTCGGCCGTCCCTTACTTTGTCGTCGGATTTTATTGTCGGTTTTCCGGGTGAAACGGAGAAGGACTTTGAAGACACCATGAAGCTCATTGAAACCATGGGCTTCGATCATTCTTACAGTTTTATCTACAGCGCAAGGCCGGGAACACCCGCATCAAACTTATCCGATGACACGCCGATGGACGTTAAGAAAGCGCGCCTTCATCGATTGCAAGCCACCATTACTCAACAGGCAGCGGCCATCAGCGCGGATATGGTTGGCACTGTGCAACGCGTCTTAGTGGATCGCCCGTCCAGAAAAGATCCTGCTCAGGTGAGTGGGCGCACGGAGAACAATCGAGTGGTGAACTTCACGGGCGAGTCGGATTTGATCGGTGGTTTTGCGGATGTATTAATTACGGAAGCCTTACCAAATTCATTGCGCGGCGAATTAAAAGCCGTTGCAGAGTCGGGCGTTGTCGCCTGTGGCTGAATTAGCGTTTCGAGTAGAGCCAGCGGACAATGAACGACTGGCCAATTTGTGTGGCCAGTTTGATGAACATTTAAAGCAAATTGAGCAGCGGTTGAGTGTTGACATCAGTCACCGAGGGGATCGCTTCATGGTGACAGGAGACGTCGTCAATCAAGTCGCCAACACCAAGCGATTGATTACCCACCTATATGCCGCCACTGAATCGGAAACCTTAGAACCGGAGCGAGTGCACTTATATATGCAGGAAGCGGAATTGGAATCACTGAGCGATAACACAGATGATGCGGTTAAAAAACGCAACACAATAAAAACTCGCCGCGCGCTCATTCAATGTCGTGGTGAGCGACAACTCGAATATGTAGAGAGCATTAAGTCGCGTGACCTAACTTTTGGTATTGGCCCTGCCGGCACGGGTAAGACTTTCTTGGCGGTGGCCTGTGCGGTTGAGGCCTTGGAAGCGGAAGAGGTTCGTCGTTTGGTGCTGGTGCGTCCGGCGGTTGAAGCGGGCGAACGGCTCGGTTTTTTACCGGGTGACATGATGCAAAAAGTTGATCCCTACCTACGCCCCATATACGATGCACTGTATGAATTTTTGGGTTTCGAGCGCGTGGCCAAATTAGTTGAACGCAATGTGATTGAAATAGCCCCGCTGGCGTACATGCGCGGGCGCACTTTGAATCATTCCTGCGTCATTATGGATGAGGCACAAAACACCACGGTTGAGCAAATGAAAATGTTCTTAACTCGCATTGGTTTTGGGTCTCGAGCCATCGTCACAGGCGATGTTACGCAAGTGGATTTACCCAAACATCAATTAAGTGGCCTCAAGCACGTTCAAGGTGTTTTAAAAGGTGTGGAGGGCATTGGCTTTTGCGAATTCCAGGCTAATGATGTGGTGCGGCACCCCATGGTCCAACGAGTGGTAGCGGCTTACGCGATCGCTGAGAAAGCCGAAGAAGATCGCGAAAAAGCGGAAAAAGCAAACAATCACAAAGGTGGTACCGCCTGATGGCCTGTCGTGATGCCAGTCGCGATGACGCGGAACCTCCGTCGAGTGGCTTAAACGTATCCCTGACTGTGGCCGATGCGCTCGATCACACCGAACTGCCCGAATTAAATAGCATCGTTATGTGGATATCACACACGTTGCAAGCCTTACCCACGTACGATGACTCTGTGCAATACGAAGTGTCCGTATCGGTCGTGGATGAATCCAGCATCCAATCCCTCAATCGCGATTACCGCGATAAAAATAAACCCACAAATGTTCTAAGCTTTCCTTCAGGCATGCCGGTGCTGACTGACCCTGATTCAGGTGAAAAGCACCACGCTTTAGGTGATGTGGTGGTTTGCCATTCCATTATTGTTGCTGAAGCAAGCATTCAAGGTAAGGCCATTGAACACCACTGGGCGCACATGGTCGTTCACAGCGTTTTGCACCTATGCGGGCATGACCACAGTGAACAAGAACAGGCTCAAGTTATGGAGGCACTTGAAGTGAAGTTGCTGCATACCTTGTCCATTCCCAACCCTTATCAACAGTCGTTTCAAATTTAAATGAGTGACGATAAATCAGATTCAAACAGTGGCAATCGATCGTTTATGGATCGAATTGTTCATGCCATGGGTGGTGAACCCCGCGATCAAGATGAATTGCTGGAATTGCTACGAGACGCACAGGCCAGGCAAGTATTCGATGCGGATACATTGCAAATGGTGGAGGGCGCTTTTCAAGTAGTGGAAATGCGCGTGCGTGACATCATGATACCGCGTGCTCAAATGGTGGTACTCGATCAAGATGCCTCGCTTGAAGAGCTCTTGCCGGTGATTACGCAGTCTGGCCATTCGCGTTTTCCCGTTATCGATGAGGACAAAGATAACGTTGTGGGTGTGCTGCTAGCCAAGGATTTACTCAAATTTTCCAGTAACGCTAACAATGCTGCTGAATTTGATATGGCGTCCATAATTCGTCCCACGACCATGACGCCGGAAACCAAGCGATTGAACGTGTTGCTTAAAGAGTTTCGAGCCAAACGAAATCACATGGCGATTGTGTTGGATGAATACGGCGGTGTTGCCGGTTTGGTTACCATTGAAGACGTGCTGGAAGAGATTGTGGGCGAAATCGACGATGAGCACGATACGGAAGAAGATGCGCACATTCGGCGAATTGCCGATGATCGGTATACGGTGAACGCACTCACCCCAATTGAAGATTTTAACGAAGTCATGGGCACAACATTTAGTGATGATGAATTTGACACCATCGGGGGCTTGGTGATGCAACACATCGGTCACATGCCCAAAGAGGGTGAAACGGCTGAATTGGGTGGCTGTGAATTTCGTATCGTCGACGCTGATTCGCGTCGGGTTCGCGTCATGGCTGTCAGCTTGACGAGCTAACGGAAAGACTTTTTTATTCATGCAATCCTTTTTGTGCACCGTATTGGCGCTGGTGGCTGGCGCTGCCATGTCGCTCACTTTCGCCCCGTTTGAATTGTGGTGGTTGTCGCCGGTTTGTCTAGGCTGTCTGTACGCGCTAATACAACCGCATTCTCCCAAGCGCGCTGCCTTGCTGGGTTTCTTATTTGGTTTGGGTTATTTCGGCATCGGCGTATCGTGGGTGTACAACTCCTTGCATGTGTTTGGTGGTGCCGCTTTGCCTGTGGCCATTTTATTAACCGGCGCATTTGTGTGTGTCATGTCGTGTTTCCCCAGTCTGACAGCTTATATATTCCGCCGACTAACGCGTCAGCAAGCCGCGCGTATGACGGTGTTTAATGCGGCCCTTTTTGCGGCACTGTGGGTAATTTCAGAATTGCTGCGTGGCAAAATCATGGATGGATTTCCTTGGATTTTGGTGGGCTACAGTCAAACCAGCGGGCCATTGGGCAGCTTGGCCCCCGTCATTGGGGTGTATGGCATTAGCTTTGTTGTGGTGCTGTGGTCTGTGTTGCTAACCACGTTCGCCGTTCCTAAACAGCCAATGATCACGCGCATTGGCAGCATCATTTGTTTAATCGCGGTGCCGGTGTTGGGCATTGCGTTAACGCAAGTGTCCTTCTCGTCCGCCTCACAACAGAACATCAAAGTTCGCATTGTGCAGGCAAACATTGCGCAAGAACTTAAGTTCAGTCGGGAGCGTTTAACAGAATCGTTACAGCAATACACGCGATTGTCATTAGATGCACCTGATGATACCCAGCTTATATTGTGGCCAGAAACGGCCATACCCACATACTTTCAAAATGTGGAACGCAGCCTGGCTCCGTTTGTTTCGGAAATGGATGCTCGTGGCATCGATGTGTTGT
The DNA here is from genome assembly GCA_937930305.1 of uncultured Granulosicoccaceae bacterium. Taxonomy (GTDB): domain Bacteria; phylum Pseudomonadota; class Gammaproteobacteria; order Granulosicoccales; family Granulosicoccaceae; genus Granulosicoccus. Next base: position 57,408 of record CALGLE010000032.1, read on the forward strand.
CGGGCGGTTTTTTCAAAGACGATACCGGTAACTACAATTCGGTTCGTCAATTGGGAGGTGAGCGCGCGTTATATCAGAAACGCCACTTGGTGCCCTTCGGTGAATATGTGCCGTTTCGATTCGCATTGCAGTGGTTTTCCAGCCTGGTCACCATCCCCAACTTTGATTTATCCGCAGGCTCAACACCGTTAGAACCTTTGTTGGTGCAAAACACCCCATTGGGTGTGTCGATTTGCTACGAAGATGTGTTTGGCGAAGAAATGCGAGCGTTACTTCCGGCTTCCACAGTGTTAATTAACGTTTCCAACGATGCCTGGTTTGGTGATAGTTTCGCACCCCATCAACATGAACAAAAAGCTCGCATGCGCGCACGAGAATTCTCTCGTCCCATGGTCCGTGCAACCAACACCGGCGTGTCCTCATTTATTGATCACAACGGAGAGGTGCAGGGCCGCATCGCGCATAACAAGCAAGGTGTTTTAGATAGAACGGTGGTTCCGCAAACTGGGCAAACACCCTATGCCGCTACCGGCAATTGGCCGATCGGTATCGCTTGTTTCCTAGTGTTAGCCATTTCGGTTGGGTTGCATTTTCGTCGGCGTCGCGTATAGTCGTGTACATGACGTAATTACGTTTGGTGGGAGAGTTTGGCTGGCAAGCCAACACCGAAGGCGCAACCGCCCGGAAACGCTCAGGTACCCGGACTACCAAAATAAGTCATCTCTGGAGAGTGGTTAAGCGTCATTGCTTCGCCCACCCAAGGGGAAAGGGCCAACTTCCATAAGTTGGTTTGAATCTCTCAGGTTTCAGGACAGAGGGGTAAGTTGCGCAAGCACGCGGTAAGTGTTTGTGTGGGTTGCCGCTACACTGTTAAAAACCTGACTGAAGATGCCTGATACCTTAAAAACTCCTTTTTACGATTGCCACATTCGTGCGGCAGGCAAGCTGGTGGATTTCGCCGGTTGGTCTTTGCCCGTGCACTACGGTTCATTGGTGGATGAGCATCAGGCGGTGCGAGCCGATGCGGGCGTTTTTGATGTATCGCACATGGTTGTCAGTGACGTTCGCGGTGAGTCATCTGTTCAAGCCTTACGCAATCTGCTCACCAATGACATCAGCAAACTATCCGACAACACCGCTCTTTACAGTTGTCTTTGCCACGAACACGGTGGGGTGGTGGACGATTTAATTGTTTATCGCATCGAAGCTGCACATTTTCGCGTTATCTCAAACGCTGCCACACGCACTAAAGTGTTGGATTGGTTTCGTTCACACGGTGTGGGCGATACAGAAACATCGGGTGCTGAAGAATTGGCCATGCTCGCAGTTCAAGGACCAAACGCTGTGGCCAAAGTGCAAAGCATCGTGGAACACATTTTCCCCACGCATCCAGACATTGCCGCCTTACCTAACTTTGGCTGTGTGTGGCTTGACGACGGGTTTGTGGGTCGAACGGGATACACCGGTGAAGACGGTGTTGAGATGATTGTTTCCAAACAGCAGGCAACCTCTCTATGGAACGCGTTAATTGAGGCGGGAGTGACGCCGTGCGGATTAGGTGCGCGAGACACGCTGCGCCTGGAAGCAGGCATGAGTTTGTACGGCAATGATTTAGATGATGAGCACTCCCCGTTTGATAGTGGCGTGGGGTGGACGGTGGACTTCTCGGATGATGCGCGGCAATTTGTCGGCCGTAAGGCCTTGCAAGCGCAAAAATTAGCCGGTTCTACGTACTTACGAATTGGGCTTGAACTGCAAGAGCGCGGGGTGTTGCGTGCCGGCCAAGTGGTGCAGTTGGATGGCTCTGACATTGGCGTGGTTACATCGGGCACCTATAGCCCCACACTTCAACGTACTATTGCCATGGCGCGTGTTGAACGAGCGCACGCGCCTGCGGTGAACGATTCCACCAGCGAACTTTCGGTTGTGATTCGAAATAAACCGGTCAGTGCGCTGCGGGTACCGGTACCGTTCCTACGCAAAACATAACGACATAACTCAACACTAATTTGGAGTTCTTAATGGAAACCCCAGGCGATCTAAAATTTGCTGAATCCCATGAATGGGCACGTTTAAACGATGACGGGTCCGTTACCGTCGGCATTTCGCATCATGCCCAAGAACAACTAGGGGACTTGGTCTTTGTCGAAGTGCCTGAAGTGGATGCAGCCGTTAAGGCAGAAGATGCCATTGCCGTTGTGGAGTCGGTGAAAGCGGCATCCGATATCTACGCGCCAGTGACAGGCACCGTAACCGCGGTAAACGAAGCCTTGGCCGATTCTCCAGAAATGGTTAACGACAGCCCATTCGAGGATGGATGGTTATTCACACTGCAGCCGGACAACAAGGACGATTTGAACGCATTGATGGATGCAGGCGACTACGATTCAATGGTAGACAACGCATGAACAGTGACTTTCCAGCACGCCATATCGGGCCGACCGATTCCGAACGTTCAACCATGCTTAAGGCATTGGGGTTGAATTCGGTTGAAGAACTATTGGCTGAAGTGGTGCCAAGTAATATTTTGGACGCTGGAAAGTTAGCCGTGCCTGATGGCATTGATGAGCATGAAGCTTTGGCCGAGTTGCAAGCGATGGCGGCTAAAAATCAAGTGGTCCGAACCCTGTTAGGCCAAGGTTATTACGATTGCCACACACCGTCGGTCATTCGGCGTTGTGTGCTTGAAAACCCGGGCTGGTATACCGCCTACACCCCGTACCAACCCGAGATCGCTCAAGGCCGATTGGAAGTGCTGTTTAATTTTCAAACCTTGATTACGGAACTGACCGGCTTACCGATTGCGAATGCGTCTTTGTTAGATGAAGCAACAGCCGCGGCAGAAGCGGTGGCCTTGGCGCATCGCGCAGCACGCGGGAAGAAAAACACTGTGTTAGTGGATGCAGGTTGCCATCGCCAAACCCTAGCGGTGTTGCGGACACGAACGCAAGCGTTGGATATCGAATTAACGCTCTTGCCTGTGGCCGATATTCAACAAGTGGTGCTAGCGGATAAAGAGGCTAACGCGGATGTTTTTGCGGTGGTGTGTCAGTACACACACACGCAGGGGGACGTGCAGCCTATTCAGCCAGCTATTGAATCAGCCAAAGGGGTAAAAGCCTTATCCATCGTACTTGCCGATCCTTTGGCGTTGATGTTGTTGCCAGCACCGGGCGACTTCGGTGCAGACATCGTGGTGGGCAGTGCACAACGCTTTGGTGTGCCGATGGGTTTTGGCGGCCCGCACGCCGCCTTCATGGCGTGCACCGATGCGTTAAAACGTAACATGCCGGGTCGGTTGGTGGGCCAATCGATAACTGAGCAGGGCGGCCCGGCGTATCGATTGGCATTGCAAACCCGTGAACAACACATACGCCGTGATAAAGCCACATCCAATATCTGCACCGCTCAAGCGTTATTGGCCATCGTAGCAACGCTCTATGCGTGTTATCACGGGCCACAAGGTTTACGAAACATTGCCTTGAGCACCCGACGTAAAGCCGATCACCTAGCGGCTGCACTTAGCACGCTGGGGGCGACAATAAAGAACGAAGATTGGTTTGATACGTTGCACATTGCAGTGCCCAACAAAGCGGCGCAATCGGTTATCAACGCGCTACAGGTTGAAAATTTCAATGCTAAATTTTTGAGTGATTCATCGCTACGCATCAGTGTGGACGAAACCATCAACGAAGCCGATGTTCGGCGCATCATCAAAGGCTTTGTGGTTGGACTTAACCATGGCGCTGATGAAGCTGGCATGGAAGCCGCGCTAGAGCACGCCATCAAGGCAACGGGCCGTGACCGTTCATCCGACCATGATCGCAGCCTGAATTTCCTAACCCAAGCCTGCTTCAATTCCTATCATTCTGAAACTGAAATGATGCGTTACTGTCGGCGTATGGCGGACAAAGATCTGGCCTTGGACAGAGCCATGATCCCGCTGGGTTCATGCACCATGAAACTCAATGCGGCCAGTGAAATGATGCCCATTTTGTGGCCGGAATTTTCGCGTATGCATCCGTTTGCACCGGCAAGCCAAACCGAAGGTTATCGGGAAATGATTACCCAGGTAGAACAGTGGTTGTGTGCTTGTACTGGTTATGACGCGGTGTCTTTACAACCCAACGCTGGCAGTCAAGGTGAGTTTGCCGGGTTACTGGCAATTAGCGCGTATCACGCAAGCCGAGGAGATGCTCATCGAAACGTGTGCCTCATTCCCGCGTCCGCCCATGGCACCAATCCAGCCAGCGCGCAAATGGTGGGCATGAAGGTGGTTGTGGTGGCGTGTGACGAAGATGGCAATGTGGATTTGGACGACTTGGCTGCGAAAATCGAGGCCAATCTAGAAGCGGTCGCCGCTATCATGATTACCTACCCCTCAACGCACGGTGTGTTTGAAGTGAACGTGCGCAGTGTGTGTGAGCAAGTGCACGCCGCGGGTGGCCAGGTGTACATCGATGGGGCGAATATGAACGCCATGGTGGGTGTGGCCCAACCCGGTAAGTTTGGCGGCGACGTATCACATTTAAACTTACACAAAACCTTTTGCATCCCGCACGGTGGCGGCGGCCCCGGTGTTGGTCCCGTCGCCGTTGGGCAACACTTAGCCGAATTCTTACCCGGACATGAAACGCTATCTAGGCAACAAGGGGCGGTGAGTGCAGCACCTTTTGGTAGCGCGATGATTCTGCCCATCACGTGGATGTACATTCGTATGATGGGGGCAACTGGGCTTGCCGATGCAACAAAAACTGCGATTCTTAATGCCAATTACATCGCGCACCGATTGGAAACACTGTTCCCGATTCTTTATCGTGGTGCCAATGGCCGAGTGGCGCATGAGTGCATTGTGGATACCCGGGTATTAAAAGATTCAGCCGGTATCACCGTGGATGACATTGCCAAACGTTTGATTGACCACGGCTTTCATGCACCCACTATGAGTTTTCCGGTGGCTGGCACCTTAATGATTGAACCCACCGAAAGTGAATCCTTGTCGGAGATCGATCGTTTCTGTGAAGCGATGTTGTCGATATACGAGGAAGCCAAATGCGTGGAACGCGGCGAATGGCCAGCGGATAACAATCCTTTAGTCAACGCACCGCACACGGTTGAGACACTGATTAGTGAGAACTGGTCTGCGCCTTATACGCGTGAGCGGGGTGCGTATCCGAATGTAACAACCACCTTGGGTGTTAAGTACTGGCCGCCTGTTGGGCGGGTGGATCATGTGCATGGGGATAAAAACCTGGTGTGCAGTTGTCCGCCGTTAACCGACTACATGGAAACTGACACCACGGCCAGTAACGATGGTTTGAATAAAAAAGAACAAGCTTCCTAATCTAACGGGTAAACCCGCCGTAACGGGCGGTAACACCAACGGTGTCGTTCAGACACCGTTCAGTTTGTTCCGCCTACAGTAGCCTCATCGTTCACCACAGGAGATATGAACATGTTGCTAGGCAAATACACCCTAGGGGCACTGGCTGCAGTTGCTGCGTTAAGTACCATCACTGTCGCTCCGGCTTTGGCCAACCACGACGGAACCTACTTCGCTATCGAACGCACTGCCGTATCGATTGATTCCAGTTCGGGTGTTCAGAGTGAAGAAATTTCCCCCACAGGTATTCGCTTAAAAGTGGGCACAGGCATTAGTCACGCGTTTGATTTGGAAGCGCAGTTTGGTGGCGCAACTGATGAACCGGCTGGCCCGTTTGATGAATTCGATGCTGCTTACGCTGGTGTTTACTTAAAAGGTTACTTACCCTTAGGTTTTCGAAGCGCTCTGTTTGGTATGGGTGGTTTTAGTTGGATGGAATTAACGGAAATCATTGATGATCGAGAACTGAGTGATCGACGCGCGGGATTTTCATACGGCTTTGGGCTGGAAACACAAATTTCCGACAACATCGATTTATCGGCTGACTATATGCGTTACACACAAGATGAAGGCATCTACGATGAGATTTCTACCATTAACTTTGGTGTGAAGGTGTACTTCTAAATCGCATGCGTTAATAGATTTTCATACACCGCCCGGCAGCGGCTTGCCACCTCGTGTTGTGCCTCATTCAATGTGGGTACGCCAGTAGGTGGTGGGCCAAAGCCGGTACTTTGTTGTACGGACTTATACCAGTGCGATGCCCAAACGCCGTCACTGTCACGCAAACCTTTTGGCCAAGATAACATCGCGTCTTCAAAGGCAATGGCCAAACTCTCACAAACGTTTTGCAGGTGCTGTTTTGGGTTGGTTAGAAAACGCGAACTGTCAATGACTAAGGGTGTATCACCGGTATGCTTTTTTATGGCATCAAAAATCCGCTGTTGTTGATGAAAGCCAATAAAGCTTTCCAGTTCATCCACGTCCGCGTCGCTGAAGAGCTGGTTGAAAGAGGCGACAACGCGTTCGGGCTCACGAATTAAAAACACATGGCGCATGCCAGGGTCTTGATGAACCCAGTCGAGTGAATCACCTGGCAGTACATGCGTCGTAATGTGCTTGTGGTACTGCAAGCCACTGGCAGGGGATTGGCACAACCGATCAACCACCTGTTGCCAGTCGGTGATACCGGTTTGTATCGTTTGATCGGCCAGCGGGTCGGGGCGTTGGGTTTGAGTTAAATAGTAGGCGTAAAAGGGCTCATCCCATACTTGTGTATCGCTTCGGTTCTCCCAGGCGCGCATCATGGCGGTGGATAGGTTTCTTGGCCCAGACCAAAACGCCAGAGTGTGAGTCGGGCTATTGTTCGTTTGTATCATTCTATATGGCGTGTGTTGCACTAGCCCCAGAGTGAGCCCAGCATGAACTCAAGGGGCTAAAAAAAGCTTAACTTAAGCTTTGAAAAGCGGCATCGGCTGCAGCAACGGTTGCCGCGATGTCCTCATCGCTGTGGGCCGCACTGATAAAACCGGCTTCAAATGATGAGGGTGCGAGATAGATACCCGCCTCAAGCATGGCGTGAAAAAAGGCATTAAATTGTTCGGTGTTGCACGCCATCACTTGATCAAAGTGAGACACGGTTTTTTCGTCTGTAAAAAAGAGACCAAACATGCCACCGGCGTGTGCGGTCGTTAGGGCGATGCCGTGCTTGTCGGCGGCGGTTTGTAGGCCTTGCATTAACGCGGCCGATTTTTCATTCAGTTGTTCATGAAAGCCGGGTGCGTTGAGTAGCTCTAAGGTTTTAATGCCTGCCGTCATGGCGATGGGGTTCCCCGACAGTGTGCCCGCTTGATACACCGGTCCTTCCGGTGCGATGTGATTCATGATGTCGGTGCGACCACCGAAAGCACCCACGGGCATGCCGCCGCCGATGACTTTGCCTAAGGTCGTCAGATCGGGCGTGACTTGATAGTGCGCTTGTGCGCCACCCAATGCCACACGAAAACCGGTCATGACTTCATCAAAAATCAACACACAGCCATGTTCTGTGCACAACTCGCGTAGCGTTTGTAGGTAACCTGGTAGAGGTTCTACGAAATTCATATTGCCAGCGATCGGTTCGATGATGACACAGGCCAAGCTGTCACCTTTTTCACGGAACAAGGCTTTTAGTGCGTCGGCATCGTTAAAGGGTAATGTGAGTGTGTGCTGTGTGAAGGCTGCAGGTACGCCCGGTGAACTAGGAACGCCCAGGGTCAAAGCGCCAGAACCGGCTTTTACCAGCAACGCATCCGAGTGTCCGTGATAGCAGCCTTCAAATTTAACGATGTTGTCCCGACCGGTAAACCCGCGAGCCAATCGAATAGCGCTCATCGTAGCCTCGGTGCCAGAACTCACCATGCGCACTTTTTGAATCGAAGGCACTGCCTGGCAAATGAGTTCAGCCATTCGAGTTTCTAATGCGGTTGGAGCACCGAAACTTAACCCGTGCGCTGCCGCTTCTTGCACCGCTTGAATCACCTCAGGGTGAGCATGCCCCAACAACATTGGGCCCCAGGAGCCGATGTAGTCGATGTATTCTTTGTTATCGGCATCCCAAAGGCGAGAACCTTTGGCCCGGGAAACAAACTTTGGCGTACCGCCCACGCTGCCGAAGGCTCGCACCGGTGAATTGACGCCACCTGGAATGACTTTTTGCGCATGTTGAAATAGATCGGCTGAGGCGGACACAGAATATTTCCTATAAATGTAAGACTGAAATGGAGTGTTGCAGCTTTTTTCAAACCATACCACCGTACGGTTAATTCAGCCGTTCACAATTACAGTCTGCGTGGGACAATGGCACGGACAATGCCCCAACGCATCAACCGGTTCAATTTAAGAGTTTTGATCTATGACAAAGCGCATCACTTTGGCTGACTTTTTGGCAGCAGAAACCCAGGGCCAAAGCAACGCCGCCGCACTGAGTGCCTTAACCCTCTCGATAGCGGACGCCTGTGTGGATATCGCCGCTTTGGTGCGTCACGGCGAGTTGGCCGGTGTGCTGGGAGCCGCTGGGCAAGAAAATGTGCAAGGTGAGGAGCAGAAAAAGCTCGATATTATTGCCAACGATGTGTTCATCGATAAGACCCAAGCCAGTGGCCAATTAGCCGGGATCGCATCGGAAGAAATGGACAATCATCACCCCATCCCTGAAGGTGTGGCACGTGGCAATTACCTCATCACCGTGGATCCGCTAGACGGATCCTCAAACATCGATGTCAATGGTGCGACCGGCACCATTTTTTCTGTGCTGCCTTATGCCAAGGAATCGCCTCCTGACGATGCAGATTTTCTGCAAGCTGGTAATCAACAAGTATTGGCTGGGTACTGCTTATACAGTTCCGCCACCATGTTGGTGTTGACGTTCGGTCATGGGGTTGCCGGGTTTACTTTAGATCTTGATCAGGGCGAATTTGTGTTGTCACATCCGGCTATGCAAGTGCCAGCACAGAGCCGGGAGTTTTCCATTAACGCCGCTTACGCTGCGCATTGGCATGCACCGATAAAACGTTACATCGATGAATGTGTGCAGGGGGATGCGGGTCCGCGTGGTGAGAATTTCAATATGCGATGGGCTGGGTCCATGGTTGGGGATGTGCATCGCATACTGTGTCGCGGTGGGGTGTTTTTATACCCATCCGATGCGCGCATGGAGAAGGCGGGAAAAACCGGTAAATTACGTTTGATGTATGAGGCCAGTCCGATGGGGTGGTTAATGGAACAAGCGTCGGGCAAAGCCCATACGGGTGCACAAAACATATTAGAGGTTATACCCACGAGTTTGCATCAGCGCGTGCCTGTCATGATGGGTTCGGCGAGTGAAATTGATCGCCTGATGGAATACCACAGCACTTAACCATGAGCATAAAAGCCAACACACTGCGGCCACGATTTTGGGAAAGCGTTCATTTGAATGATATGAACGATGCCGAGTGGGAAGCTTTGTGTGATGGCTGCGGTCGCTGTTGTCTGCAAAAATTGGAAGATGAAGACACCGGTGCTGTTCACACCACCGATGTGGCGTGCGTGCTGCTCGATACCAGTAACTGTCGCTGCACGCACTACGCAAAACGCCAATCTTTGGTGCCCGATTGCCTAAATGTGAGGCCCCTAGATGACGATAAATTGCGTTGGTTACCGAAAAGCTGCGCCTACCGGCGATTGTCCGAAGGGCGTGCCTTGGCTGATTGGCATCCCTTAGTGTCTGACGATGTGAATTCGGTGCATGCTGCCGGTATTGGTATGGCGGGGCGTTGTATTTCTGAGACATTAATACCCCTGCACGAACTACCGCAAAGGCTGGTGGAATGGGGGGATGAGTAGGCGTAGACGTTCATTATTAAATTGTCAAGAAATTAATTCGTTTGTTTTCAATAGCTTATGGTTTTTAGTGAATTTAGAAAGTAATGAAATAGTTGTAGGCTTTTGACTTTACTTGTGGTTAAATTGCGACACAGTTGGCAGTAAGCTTGCTATGTGATACACAGCAAGCGAACTGAAGCAGTCCAAACCACAATATACCGCTTGCCGGAGAAAATCATGGCACCGACCCAAGCTCAAGCAGCTCCCGTTGAAAACGTGGATCGTCGAACTCGTTTGACGGAAACCATCAACTCGCTAATTCAATTGCGTCAGGAAATGTACGTTAGCTATTGTCAATTAGCCGGCGTGAGCACGTTCGACCGTCGCATGGTGGAGCAAAACAACGGGCAAAGTGAGCAACTGCGTTCTTTTTGCCAGTTGATGGTGGACTACACCGCCATGGGCCATTTCGAAGTTTACCAGCGCATCATTGACGGTCAAGAACGTCGAGTGGCCGTGAAAGAGGTGGCTGCCAAAGTCTACCCCGGTATCGCCGATACCACCAATTTCCTAGTGGATTTCAATGACAAGTACGTGGATTTCCAAGGCACTGAACAAGAGCTGGATGAACTGGATACCGACTTGTCAAAATTAGGTGAAGTGATTGCCGTTCGCGGCGACTTAGAAGACCAAATTCTAGCGGCACTGGCGGCTAAAAAAGAACCTCGCTAACGTTCAAGAGATTTCCAAACACCTGCAGTGGCGCGTCGCCACTGCCAAAAAAGCCGCCTCGTTCGCGGCTTTTTTTGTGCCGCCCAGGCCCAAGCTTTCAAACCCGTTGGTGGTGGCCGAAATTAACCCATAACAGGGTGTAAGGTAGCGCATCCGCTACCGATCTGAGCATCTCCATGAGCACGCTACAACTGAAAAAGCGCGAAGACCGACGGGTTCGCGCCGGTCATTTGTGGGTTTTCTCGAATGAAATCGACACCCAAACCACGCCGTTAAAAGGCTTGCCGCCTGGCGCTCCCGTGCAGCTGTTGGGTGCAAACGGAAAATTCTTAGCCCACGGGTATGCCAACCCTCAATCCTTGATCAGTGTGCGCATTACCGGGCGACGAGCCTCACAGCCCTTTGCTGCTGATCAACTGCGTGGCCGGCTTTCGGAAGCGTTAGCCTTACGCCAAAGCCTATTTGACACGCCGCACTACCGTTGGGTGCATGGCGAAGGCGATAACTTGCCCGGCTTGGTTGTGGATCGCTTTGGCGACGCCTTGGTGCTGCAAATCACCACCGCTGGCATGGAGGCCTGGCGGGATTCGATCGTGGCGATGCTGGCAGAGCTCAGCGGGGTGCGCACCATCTTATGTAATCACGATATTACCGCTCGAGAATTAGAAGGCTTGGACAGAGAGTCGGCGGTGTTGCTTGGAGAAACACCCGCCCATTTGGATGTGGTTGAACACGGCACCCGATTTTCTGTGCCCATGTCTGTGCAACAGAAAACCGGTTGGTTTTACGATCACCGCGCCACACGTCAGTTGGTGGCGTCTGAAGCCCAAGGCAAGCGGGTGCTGGATGTGTACAGCTACCTAGGTGGCTTTGGTTTGCAGGCAGCCTGTGCGGGCGCTGAAGAAGTGGTGTGCATTGATTCCTCAAAACCCGCCATTGATGCTTTGAATGAGAACGCCAAGCAACTATCGGTTGCGGATAAGGTCAAAACCTTGCAGAACGATGCGGTGACTGGCATGCGTGAGTTGATCGAAGCGGGAGAACGTTTTGATGTGGTGGTGCTTGATCCACCGGCTTTTGTGAAGCGCAAAAAAGATAAGGATGCCGGTTCTAAACACTATCATTTGAACCACAAATTAGCGCTGCGATTGTTAAAGCCTGGCGGCTATTTATACAGCGCATCGTGTTCACAGGCGTTCTCTGAACACGATGGGGTGCAAGCTGCCCGGGCGAATTTGCCAAGGGATTATTCAACCCTTCAACTGCTTGGCTCATTGCGTCAGGATACGGATCATCCCGTGCATGCCGCCATGCCGGAAACGCTGTATTTGACCGGTTTTTGGGCAAAAATGATCTAATTCTGTTCGGTACAAAGTTAAGACTTTATACTGCCACGTCAACGACGGAAGTGAGCGCTTTATGCAGCACCCCGATTTCAATCCGGTGGCCATTGATTTAGGATTTTTTCAAATTCATTGGTATGGCATCAGCTATTTAGCCGCCTTTCTGGTGGGCTGGTGGTTGGCCACCCGACGCGCTGCAAAACCGAATTCTGGTTGGCAAAAAGAAGAAATTGGCGACCTCATCTTCTATGTGGTGCTGGGCGTTATCGTGGGTGGAAAACTGGGCTCTGCCTTGTTTTACAACACCGAGCTGTTGTTTTCAAAACCGTTGCAAGCCTTGAATCCGATGAATGCCGGCATGTCTTTTCACGGGGGCTTTTTGGGGGTACTGGCTGCGTTCTACTACTACGGTCGCAGCACCAAACGCTCGTTTTTTCAAGTCGCAGATTTTATCGCGCCTTGCATTCCTATTGGCTTAGGTTTTGGCCGAATCGGAAACTTCATCAATGGCGAACTGTGGGGCCGCGTTACCGATGTGCCGTGGGGCATGGTGTTCCCGCGGGTTGACGATCAATTGCGCCACCCCAATCCCATTTATCAGTTCATAGGCGAAGGCATCATATTGTTTGGACTTTTGTGGTGGTTCTCATCGAAACCTCGTCCTCGCATGGCGGTGTCTGGTTTCTTTTGTGTCGGCTATGGCATTTACCGCTTCTTAGTGGAATTTGTTCGTGAGCCCGACAGAGACTTAGGTTTTATTGCGTTTGAATGGCTCACCATGGGGCAGTTGTTGTCTTTACCGATGATTATCATTGGTTTGTTGTTCATCATCATCGGATACAAACGCAACATCATCGACCAAAGTCCTGCGAAGAATTAGCGCACATAGGTAAAGAGTTAGCTTTCATGCAACAATATTTAGATCTGCTGCAGCACGTGCTCAGCGAAGGTGCAGATAAAGGCGACAGAACAGGCACTGGCACCCGTTCGGTGTTTGGTCATCAAATGCGGTTTGATTTGTCTGAAGGATTTCCCGTGCTTACCACCAAACGCTTGCATCTAAAATCCATCATTCATGAGTTGCTGTGGTTTTTAGCCGGTGACACCAACGTTAAGTACTTACAAGACAACGGCGTGCGCATTTGGAATGAGTGGGCTGATGAGCAGGGTGAATTAGGACCGGTATACGGCCACCAATGGCGTTCTTGGCCAACAGCTGATGGCGGCACCGTGGATCAAATTACCCAGTTAATTCATCAAATTGAAAACAACCCTAATTCCAGGCGCTTAATTGTTAGTGCCTGGAATGTCGCCGATGTGGATCATATGGCGTTGCCGCCGTGTCATTGTTTGTTTCAGTTTTATGTGGCTGATGGGAAGTTGTCTTGCCAGCTGTATCAGCGCAGCGCGGATATCTTTTTAGGGGTGCCATTTAACATCGCCTCTTACGCCTTGCTTACCCATATGATTGCGCAGGTCACGAACCTGAAAGTGGGCGAGTTTGTACACACGCTAGGGGATGCGCATATCTATTCAAATCACTTTGAACAAGCACAAACCCAGCTTAAGCGTCAGCCAAAAATCCTGCCTCAGCTGGTTATTAATCCGGCAGTGAATAAACTTTTCGAATTTAAATTTGAAGATTTTGAGCTGCGTGGATACGAAGCGGATGACAATATTGCGGCCCCAATCGCGGTTTAAAAACAAAAAAAAACCAACGCCCCCGTTGTGATCATTAGGGCGTTGGTGCTTGCCGCAACCACTGTTTGGTAGGCTGCTTAGTTCATATTGCGTCCAAACAACTCCACGCGGCGGTTTGTGAATCGACCTTCAGCGGTCGCGTTGTTAGCGATCGGTTGAGTCTCGCCATAAGCGGCTGCAGTCAATCGAGATGGGCTGATATCGTTGGATTCAAAATAGTGTTTTACTGAACGAGCCCGTCGCTCGGATAGATCCTGATTGTAGACCTCATCACCTTGCGAATCTGTGTGCGCCGAAATATCCAACGCAAGGCGAGGGTATTTTCGCAGCGTTTGTATAACACCGTTAAGAATATTGGTGGATTCATGTGTCAGCTCATCGCTGCCTGATTTAAATTGAACTCCTTCAATAACCCCAGAAAATAAGGCGCAACCATCACTAGAGACTGCAACACCTGGTGCTGTTTGCGGGCATTGATCCAGATCATTGTTGATCGAGTCGTTGTCGTCATCGCCCACGGGTAATGCAGCGGCAACTATCGGCACTGCAACGGGCGCAACTGGGGTTGGCTTGGGCGCTTCGACCGTTTCTATGATGCGTGTTTCGTTGGTGCGACCGAACCGATACACCAAAGAGCCTTGGCCGTAGCGAACATCGCTATCGAAAGAAATACCTTCGACACGAATACCCAAACCCTTACGCGTGAAGTATTCCACGCCCGCACCGACCAATAGGTGCGTGGAGTTATTTTGTTCGTAAGAAAATATATCGGTCGCTTTATTTTGCAACATGCCATAGCCGAGACGAGCGTAGGCGGACAGCCCATTACGCTTGTAGCGATGGCGGTTTTTGCCCGCATAAAATAATCCACTTGCGCCGAAGGTTCGATAGCTAATTTCACCGGTTGGGGAGAACCCAGCGGAACCTAAGTCGGCCGCGTTCAATTCCAATGATAACCACTTGTTGATGTCTCGCCCGATAGCCAACTGCGCGCCGCTTTGAACTCGATCGTTGACGTTCACTGCGGGTGTATCTGCGGTATTCGGGTTCAACCAACTCGCCCCAAAACCGATACCGACGTAAAAGTTGGGTTGCAGCTGGTCATCCAGTCGGTGGGTTAGGGTGTCTGCCATCGCAGAACTCGTTACCAGAACGCCACCAAGGGTGATTGCTGCTATGTCACCTAAGTAATGTCGTTTAAAAGTGAACATTACGTGCGCTCCTTATCGGTGTTGAGTGAAAGGACTGAGCGTCGTCGAATAACGACGCACAGACTGATTAACGTTAAGAACAACAGCGTGATGTCCAAAGAGCCTTTGCCACCGGTGACGCTGCAACCGTGACCGTCGACGCCAGTAACAACACTGCCGGTGATTTCAAAGATGTCAGCGACGCCGTTGCCATCCAGATCCGGTAACGCGCCTCCCAAGTCCGGGATACCCGCGTAAACCGAGTCGATCACCCCATTACCGTCAGCATCGGCGTCATAGTCATCGACAATGCCGTCACCGTCGGTGTCCGGTTTGGACACAAAGTCCGCATCGGCTGTGTCATCGATACCGTCACCATCGGCATCACTGCCACCGGTACTGTCCACATCCACGGAATTTGGAATACCGTCATTGTCGCTGTCGGCTAGGGCATCGACGATACCGTCGCCGTCGGCATCAACTCCGCCACCTTCAACCAAGTCGAAGTAGCCATCTCCGTCCGCATCAAGATCAATGTTGTCGTTCAGGCCATCGCCATCGGTATCGATCAACTCGACCGGCATCAACGCCATGCTGTCGTCTAAGCCGTCGCCGTCCTCATCGATGAAACTATCGATTGTGCCGTCTCCGTCAGTATCCGAACCGTTGCCTTGGGTTTCAATGAGGTCAGAAAGACCATCGTTGTCACTGTCCAAGTCAACCGAGTCGACCAGGCCATCGTTGTCGCTGTCTAAGACTTCCAGCGGTGCAATGGCCAGTGCGTCGTCCAGTCCGTCGTTATTGGCATCAAGCAGGTTGTCAACTTGACCGTCACTATCTTCGTCAGTACCGCCCATCTCAGCTAGGTCTGAGATGCCGTCGTTGTCCGAATCTAAGTCGAGGGCGTTTGGAATGCCGTCGCCGTCGGTGTCATCCAAGCCTTCGACGCTATCGGGAATACCGTCGTTATCTGAGTCCGCATCTTGGAAGTTCGGAATACCGTCATTATCGGAATCCTCTGCACCTTCCAATTCATCCGGAATGCCGTCATTGTCCGAATCAGTATCTAGGGCGTCCGGAATCCCGTCGTTGTCGGAATCGGTATTCAAATCCCCTTCCAGCGCGTTGGCGATACCGTCGTTATCCAGATCATCGTCACCGTTATCCGTTGGGTCAGTTGCCGTAAGGCCGGTGTTCGGTTGTAACGTGGTCTCTACATAGTCTGGTTCACCACCGCCATCGGTGTCAGCCACATCGGCCGCATCCGTTGGGTCAGTGTTGTCGACCATGATCTCGTGATAGTCCGGAACCCTGTCACCGTCGGTGTCGAGGTAATCGCTTGCATCGTTCGGGTCAGTGCCTTGTGCAATTTCAATTGAGTCAGGCACACCATCGTTGTCAGCATCCGGAAATTCGGTCGCATCACTCGGGTCGGTACCGGCGGCGGTTTCTACACCGTCGTTCACACCGTCACCATCCGCATCCGAATTTGGATCCTGGAAATCTGCAACGCCATCGCCGTCGATATCGAAGGCCACGTGTGGTGCATTGTCCGCATTTCCTAATGACGGATCATTATCGTCATCGTCTAGGTAGGCAGGGACACCATCACCGTCTGCATCGGCATAAGGATCGCTGGGTGACTCCATGCTGTCGGGTACTCCATCGCCATCCGTATCGGTACCTGCAGTTCCGTAGTCAGCGCCCGAGTTGACTGTGACATCGACGTAGTCGGGTGAGCCGTCGTTGTCGGTATCAACAAAAGCTGTTGGATCGTTGCTATCCGTGCCTTCGCTGACTTCCACACCGTCGGGTACACCATCACCGTCTATGTCCATTTCTTGGAAGTCGGCTAGGCCATCGCTGTCGATATCAAAAGCTGACTCAACCTCGGCATTGACATTGCCCACGCTTGGGTTGGTGTCGTCATCGTCTAAGTAGGCCGGTATCCCATCGCCATCGGCATCGACGTAGGGGGCACCACCCGTTTCGGTCACATCGACCAGGCCATCACCGTCTGCATCGGAATCGATATTGTCGGGTGAGCCGTCGAGATCGGTATCTAAAAAGCTCAGGCCATTCAGTGGGTCGGTACCTTCGGCTGATTCGATTGCGTCCGGCACGCCGTCACCATCGTTATCGGAGTTTGGATCCTGGAATTCTGCTAAGCCATTCCCGTCGACATCGAACTCGGATTCAACGGCACCGTCGTCGTTACCAACGGCAGGGTCTGCATCGTCATCGTCTAAGTAAGCAGGAACACCATCACCGTCTGCGTCTGCAAATGGATCGCTTGGGGTTTCTGCGTTATCGGGAACACCGTCACCGTCAGAGTCGGTTGTACCCACTGGGTAATCCGCACTGGCATTCGCATTCACCTCAACGTGATCTGGTGTGCCGTCGTTATCGGAATCGATAAAGTTTGTCACGTCCGTTGGATCAGTTCCTTCAGCACTTTCAACGCCATCAGGTACACCATCACCGTCGGTGTCGGAGTTCGGATCCTGGAATTCAGCTACTCCATTACCGTCAACATCAAAAGCGGGTTCAACGGCACCGTCGTCGTTGCCAACGCCAGGGTCTGCATCGTCATCGTCTAAGTAAGCGGGAACACCGTCACCGTCAGTATCCACGTATGGATCACTCGGAGTTTCTGCGTTATCGGGAACACCGTCACCATCGGAGTCGGTTGTACCCACTGGATAATCCGCATTGACATTCACATTCACTTCAACGTAGTCGGGTGCACCGTCATTATCGGAATCCGTAAAGCTCGTCACGTCGGTTGGGTTAGTGCCTTCAGCGCTTTCAACACCATCAGGTACACCATCACCGTCGGTGTCGGAATTTGGATCTTGGAATTCGGCCACGCCGTTACCATCCACATCAAACACAGACTCAACAGCACCATCGTCGTTGCCAACAGCTGGATCTGTGTCGTCATCGTCTAAGTAAGCGGGAAC
>CALGLE010000033.1 GCA_937930305.1 uncultured Granulosicoccaceae bacterium
GCTGCAGGTAAGGGTGTGGCCAGTTATCCAAAAATATCGGGACAGGAGATTTCGTATACCACAGCAAAACTGGAAACTTATCGAGATGGAATCAAGATTGGGCCTAATTCATCGTTGATGATTATGATGGCAAAGCCCTTAACAGATGAAGAAATCGCAAATTTGGCGGCGTATTTAAAGGTAGCAACAAATTGATTTAACACGTTGATAACACTTTAAGAGGATGAAGAGATGTCTAAATATAGAAAGGCCACGGCCTTAGCGTCCGCGCTCGTTTTGATCGGGGTAGTCTCTAACGCACACGCCGATGGTCATGGGAAGGGAATGAATGTTCCTTTCATTAAAACAACAGAATTTGTGACCGGACTTGAAAATCCCTGGGACATGGCATTCTTACCTGACGGCACGATGTTCTTTACGGAAAAGTGTAAAGGTCTATCAGTACGAACAAGTTCTGGTGATATCAACCCACTCTATGGTGCTAAAGACACCAGCGGTTACCCTGACTCAGGGGATGATCTGTTCTGCGACGGTCAAGCGGGTGTTTTAGGCGTGGTAGCTGACGCCAACTTTGCGGAGAATCGTGCGCTGTATCTTTATTCTTCCTCCACGAAATATTATGGCGACGGCTGTAAAACTAACTTCGAAAAATGTGATGGCAACATTGTCATGCGCTTTACGGTCAGTGACGACCTAATGAGCGTTTCTGATCGAACCGATATTGTCACTGACATCCAATACAAGCCATTCGAATCGGATCAGCCCTTTGGCGGGCCTGGCGCGCACAATGGCGGCCGGTTACGTATCGGCCCTGAAGGGTATCTTTGGGTCACAGGCGGTGATCGTCACCGGGGCATTTGCCCTCAAGATGGCCAATTGCTGTGCGGCAAAATCCTTCGAATCGATGGGGACGGTAACGCACATCCTGATAACAACCCACCAGAAGGTTTTGACAAACGAATCTACACCTATGGGCACAGAAACGTACAAGGTATAGATTTCCGTCCCAGCGATGGCAGAGCGTTTACGGCAGAGCACGGACCGTGGCATAGCGACGAGATTACCGCCTTAGTTAATGGGGGTAATGCCGGTTGGGATCCAGCCCAAAATGTGGGTGGACGTGGCGAATGCCCGGATGAGTACTGTGGTTATGAGCCCAATCAAATGGATGCAATGGACCCTGCCATTCGAGCTGCGTATACCCCGATGAGTGATACTCGTTTTGAAGATCTAATGCCGCCTTCCTGGAATAACCACGGGTTTTCTCAAGGCACAAGCTCTGCGGCATTCCTAACGGGCAGCAATTGGGGCATCTATGAAGGACGTTTAAGCGTGGGCATCATGGGGATTGGTTTTGGAAACACCCCACCTGGGTCGCGTATTGACGTTTACGATCTTGCAGATGACGGACTATCGATTAAGGGCGCAATCATCATGCCTACAGCGATCACTACAAGATATCGCGGTTTGGTTATGGGGCCGGACAATGCGTTGTACGCAACGGTTGATGACGGCATCATTTACCAAATCACTGCAACGCCTCAATATTAATGTGTTTCTAATTGACGCAGTGATTGATCCGTAAGAAGTAGAAAAAAACTCGCGCTATGAAAGTAGCGCGAGTTTTTTGCCGCAAATTTAATCCACACACAAAATATTTATAAGATGCTGCGTGGCGGAATTATCTTTAACAGTGGCTTTCGGCTTCGCATTCATGTTGGTTGCCATTGCCGGTTTGGTCCAGTCCTTGTCTGTGAAAAACGTACTTTGCAACACGGTTTCTGAATTCTCGGAACAGTCTAGTTTCAAACGACTTTGGTAGCTTGAAGCTGCCATCACCGATGTCTTATATCGAACTCGGGTCCATACGCTAATTTCGCGGTCGCTTTTTTCTATTCGTGCGCTGTCGTAATAAAACACATCACCATTCGATTGAGTTGAATATTCAACCCACTCCGCGTGTGCATGACACGAAAAGATTAGTAGACACATCGGCAGTAGCTGTTTCATGAGTTAAAGCTCCGATAAAATTTGACTCGCTTGTTTCATGATAACGAATTGACCGTTTACAGAGTCGAGAAGAAATCCCATATTTCATCCGCCATCTCTATATCTCTGTTTTGCTCACCCACGACTAATTTATAAATATTGCTGTAGTGCTCAGCCAAACTCGGCTCTGTATGGCCACCACCGACCACTTCATAGTGTTTAATTTTAGTGTCATTCAAACCACCGGAGTAAGACGTCACTCGGACCACACTGTTGTCCTCTAGGTAAAGGTCTGGCAATTCTAGAGTTTCTGTTGATGTATTTGCCTGATTACGATTCACCCAGTAGGCAACGGTATCAAGAGTTGAAAATAGCTCGCCTCGCATGGGTACTATGTGGCCACCTTCGTAAGGCAGTATTGGATCATCTGTACCATTCATAAAAAGCGCAGACACAGGCGTTGATGAATCTGGACACTCTGTATTGACCGGGCGTGATGCCACAACAATGGCTATTCCATCAAGCTGATTCGGTATTTCATCAGCCAATCGCATGGTCATCAGCCCACCGTTGGATATGCCTACCGAGAATACTCTAGGGTCAGTGTTCTCGGTCATGTTTGAAACCGAATCAATCAAAGTTCTTAGAAAAAATACATCATCGGTTTCTAAGTCAAATACGACATCGGTTCGACAATCGTTCCAGCCCTGGTGGCCCTCAGAACTTGTCTCTCCATTGGGAATAATAAGAACCAGGTTTTCGCGTTCAGCGATAGTCAACCAACGTTTGAATGGCGCCACCAATCCGTTCAAACCGAGCAGTTGATCACTGCTCCCACGGTTTCCGTGCAGCAATAACACCAGCGGTGCTGTTTTCGGCTCGCCCGGCAGATAGAGATGGTAGCTTCTTTTAGTACCCTCGATATCGATAGTTAGATCGGTGAACAACTCCGTGGTTGCGTCCAGATCAGGGGTAGGTTGTTCATCGGGTCGGTTGGTATCGTTGTGTTTCCCAGCGCATCCAAGCACTAACACTGTGGCTATCAGACAAAATAAAATCCTTTGCATGACGACTCCCTTTACCAAATATTAAGGCTATAGGAAGTTTGCCATCTCAAATAAATAGGTGTGTACCGTCGTGTAACGAATTTAGTTCACACAAGCCTCATTGCTCAGCAAATGCTAGCTTTAAGCCCAAGAATGCGAAGGTCCCCGCGAAGCACTTTTGCATCCATCGCATTACAGCAGGTGATTCGATGACATAGGCTCTAGCTTTTGCCGCAAATGCACCATAAACAACGAATACCAGGAACGTCATCAGCATGAATATAAAAGCGAGGTATGCCAAGTAACCAATTGAACCCGCTTTTTCCAGCGGAACGAATTGCGGCAAGAATGCTACGAAAAATAATGAAAGTTTAGGATTGAGTACGTTCAATAACGTACCTTCCAAGGCGGTACGAAAATAGGACTTTTTGACTTTATTCTCACTCACATGCATCAAATCGTCATTACGAAAGATACTCCATGCCATATACATCAAGTAAGCAACCCCTAAATATTTAACGAATAGGAACGCTATTGCACTGGTATGGAAAATTGCAGCAAGACCTAAGATACTGGCCGTCGCTGCAGGCACTATTCCAAATGTGCATCCAATCGCTGCTGCCACACTGGATTTGAACCCTCGACCTAAGCCTATCGCGATCGTGTAGATAACTCCGGTTCCTGGCAGCAAAACGACAACTAAGGATGTTAAAAAGAACTCAACTGACATGTCGTACTTTCCTTAAATTTCACAGAACTTGCTTTTTCTAAATGTTCACCGCAGGCCATTACGTGGCTTTTGCATTTTTCCTGTACAAGACTCGAAACAGCCAATAAAACATGGTTACAAGCACGATCAATCCTGGAATAAGCAGAGCTAATTCTTGGCTTATAACGGGAAATTTTTCTTGCACTTGAAAAGCAAAAGAAATTACCGCGAAGAATAAGCCAAAGCACATTCTCCATAAATGACGGGCCAATCTTTGCACGCCGAATAAACCACCCCGAATGATCATTCGAACATCACCGATAACTACTAAGATTGAAATGATTACCACACCATATAAAGATGGTGCCTCTGGGTCTGTTTTCTGTAATTCCATAAAGAGCGCACTAACACCCACTAACACGGCATAAAGCAGTGCAGCGTAATCCAATGCATTTATTCCACTTTTTTTCTGAGTTACGGCACCCCAAGCTGTAGCGACCAAATAAAATGTAATTAGGCCTACAAACAAGGAATCCAGACTTGTGTTTAAGTAAGCGATATAAACAGCGCTTACACACATTACGAACATCGAGACAGCAAATGCCTTTCCCAGAAGCCTGTGATTGGCTGAGCCTTTAGCAACAGTTAACGCACCGATACCAGACAATAAAGCGATCAAGCCCGCAGGCGCATGGATGAACATCATTTGTGAGACTGTCATACATGATCCTTTTACCAGAGTCTCAAGCCTTACGTTGCGTTTGCAGCTCTCCTAATTGAACAAATCGACACGGGCTCCCCGGACCCTGGGCCGACATCAGTGGAAAACGAATCGCAAATCCAGTGATGCTTCAGGCAGCCATAGAAATGAGATCGCGCCAACCGACAAAAAAAAAAATGCCTTGACTGATCGATCAGTTAGTGTATTTTTGAGGGCATGAGCAAAGCTGAACCCGCACTGGAAGACACCGCAACAACGGCTGTCGATAACATTTTGCTGGCAGCCGAAATCCTGTTTGCAGAACGGGGGTTTGACGGCACCGGCATGAAAGCAATCGCCCAGGAAGCGCAGGTATCGCAAGCTTTACTGCACTATCACTTCGGCACCAAGGAACAACTCTACGTTGAGGTCATTAGCCGGCGCTCAAAAAAAATCAACGACGAACGCCACGCACTCCTAGATTGCGTCGATACCGAATCATCAACCGCTGTGCGAGAAATACTCGAAGCCCTATTCCGTCCACCACTAGGCCCAGCCGGAGGAGCTGAACCCTATGCAAAAATCTTTTCTGGCTTGGTGGTTGGGCGCGAGCGTGATCAACAACTTGTGCGTAGCTGTTACGACCCCACCGCACAACGCTTCATTGCAAAACTACAGCAGGCCATTCCTGGCACGGATCAGGCCACAGCGGCCATGAGTTATACGCTTGCATTGGGATCATTGATTACGGTTATTAACCGTAACGGGCGCGTGGAAAGATTAATGGGCAAACAAGATAAGGCTGCATTAGATACGGAAGAGATCCTAAGAAAATTAGTTGACTTTACCGAAGGCGGAATTACAGCGCTTACAAAAGCTTGATTCCAAACAGTGGATACGACTTATAAAAACGTAGGAAATTAGAGAGAGGAAAAACCATGAACCATTTAAAACACAGCGTTTCCCGCTTATTGATTAACAGCTCCTTTGTTAAGAGCACAGTGCTAAAAAGCACCGTGTTGGTCACGGCTGCAATGCTACCCCTCGCAGCTTCTGGTGAAACCATAAACGCCACCATAGCCGCCGGCCATCCACCTGTATTTAGATGGGTGAAGATGTTAGATGAAGTCTTCATACCAGAAGTCACCAAAGCACTTGAGGGCAGCGAACACACCGTCAACTTTACCGGGCAATACGGTGGCTCTATAGCCGGCGTGGGTGAGGAGCTGGAAGCGGTAGAGGCAGGTCTTTCAGAACTTGGAATCTGCCAATCCCTTTTCGATCCTGCGAAACTCGCTATCCAGAACGTTACCTACTACACACCGTTCGTATCGGACGATGTCAGAAGCGTCAGTAACCTAATGCATCGTTTACAGCTAGAAGACGAGCGCATGCAAAAAAGCTGGAATGACAACGGTGTTACCTACCTTGGTGCTCCTGTCGTCATCGACGACTACCTTTTGATGTCAAACTTTCCAGTTGATTCACTGGCTGATTTGGATGGGAAGAAAATCGGTGCACCTGGCCCCGCATTAAACTGGCTAGCGGGTACCGGCGCTGTGGGTGTGTCGGGAAACCTGACAACCTATTACAACGAACTGAAAACCGGTGTGTTTGATGGCGTTATTGTTTTTGCATCAGCAGCCCTTCCCGGTAAGCTTTACGAAGTGGCACCCAATATTACGAAAGCAGGATTAGGCGCACAATTCGCCGGCGCTGTCTGTGCCAATACTGACTGGTGGGAAGGGTTGCCTTCCACCGTGCAGGAAGCTATCACCGCAGCGCTTGAAAAAACCGGCGACTGGTATGTAGATAACCTCGAAGCGGCCGTTGCCGGTGCATTCGACGCCATGGCCGCCAACGGTGCAACCATAAAAGATGCGCCACAAGACATGCGCGCCACGTGGGCAAAGGGCATGGACAACGCCGCTAAAAACTGGGCGAGTGATCTGGACGCCAAAAACATTCCCGGCACAGACATTCTTAAACTCTACATGGAAGAGATGCGCGCCCAAGGTGCAACACCACTGCGTGATTGGGATAAAGAATAGCCTGCACCTTCTTAGGAGAGTTGATGCCACCGAACTCAACAACCGATCCACTCTACCTGCGTTTGCTGGACTGGCTAACGCAGGTAGCTAATATCTGTGGATCGGTGCTGATCCTGGGTTTAATGCTACTGATCGGCGCTGATGTGTTCAGTCGCAACGTGTTTAACGCACCCATTTCCGGTGTTCCTGAAATGGTGACGTTGTCCATCGTTGCCATTGTGTTTCTGCAAGCTCCCCAAGCACTAAAGGCCGGTCGGATAACGCGTTCGGATGCACTGATTAACTTCTTATCATCCCGCGCACCAAGAACTGAAAAAGTGCTTGAGTCAATTTATGATCTATTAGGCTTCGGGGTTGTGGCGGCCATTATGTACGCCACCTACCCCATCCTAATCAAGTCGTGGCAGCGTGACGATTTCATCGGTGCCGTGGGTGACTTCACCGCGCCAACCTGGCCCGTTAAAGCCATGATACTGCTCGGTTGCGCATTGCTGGCTTGTCAGTTTATCGCTCGAATACTTCGGCGCTTAACAGTCCGTGAGTCTGCTTGATGTCTGCGTTTGATATCGGTCTGTTGGCACTGATCGGCATGCTCGTACTGGTTATAAGCGGCATGTTCGTCCCGATTGCACTGATGCTGGTTTCGTTTCTTGGTGTTTGGGCCATCAAAGGCTCCCCCGAACTAGCCGCAAAAATGTTGGGACTGGCCGCTAACGATGCTATTGCCAGCTACTTCTTCGGTGTTGTCCCGCTGTTTGTTCTGATGGGCTTTATCGTGTCCGAATCCGGGCTGGGCAGAGATGCGTTTGATGTTGCCAACGCCATGTTCCGTCGCATCAAAGGGGGCTTGGGTGTCGGCACTGTCGCAGCTAATGCCATCTTTGCAGCGATCACTGGAATCTCGATTGCCTCTGCTGCGGTATTTACCAAAATAGCGGTACCCGAGATGCGCCGGCATGGTTACACCGGGCGCTTTGCCGTAGGAGTTGTTGCAGGCAGCAGTGTGCTTGGTATGTTAATACCGCCCAGCTTGTTGTTGATTTTGTTCGGCTTACTGGCAGAACAATCCATTGGTGATCTTTTCATTGCCGGTATTGGCCCTGGCATCATACTCGCGCTGTTCTTTGCCATCGGTACAGTGGCTATGGCAACGTTCGCCCCCGGATTTGTCGGGAAATCACTCAGTGCGGATGCTGTGGATTACTCACGTAAAGAACTGCTCTCTAAAGGGCTTCCCATTGTGGCACTCATCACGTTGGTATTAGGCGGTATCTACCTAGGTTTTTTTACGCCGGTGGAAGCAGGCGCCATCGGTGCGATTGCTGCGTTGTGCATCGGCATGGCAAAGCGGCGACTCAGTGTGAAAGCTTTAGGCCGTGTACTGGTTGATACCGGACTGGTCACAGCATCTGTGTGCTTTTTAATCATTGCCGCGCAAATGTACTCACGCATGTTGGCGTTCTCCGGATTACCCCACGCCTTTGGAGACCTTGCCGCCAATGCCGACCTGACTTTACACGGGCTGATCTTAATGTATGTGTGTGTGGTGATTTTACTGGGCATGATTCTCGACAGCTCATCGATCATGCTGATACTGGTCCCACTGATGTTACCGATCATCGGACCCATGGGCGTTGACTTGGTTTGGTTCGGCATTGTGACGGTCATCGCTGTTGAAATTGGCCTACTCACACCACCGTTTGGCATATCCGTTTACGTGATTAAATCCACACTCGATAACAACGACATCAGCTTGTCAGACATCTTCATAGGCGCTGCTCCCTTTGCCCTCATGATGCTGCTGTGTCTGGCGTTAATTATCTTTTTCCCGATCATAGCCACCGGGTTACTGGCGCGATGAGAAGACACTCATGACACGACACTTTATCGATTTATCGGTCGCACTCGAATCAGACATCGCATCGGATCCCGATATTATGCTGCCAGAGATTGAGTACTACACGCATAAAGACACCGCAGAGCAAATGGCTGGCTTTTTTCCTGGCCTGTCGGTTGATGATCTGCCCGAAGGCGAAGGCTGGGCACTCGAGAAGCTCACTCTCTATACCCATAACGGCACACACCTTGACGCGCCCTATCATCATCACTCCACCATGAACGGTGGGGAACGCGCCATAACAATTGATGAAGTACCGCTTGAGTGGTGTTTTGCACCCGGCATCAAGCTCGATTTTCGACATCTACCTGATGCACATATCGTGACTCCAGCAGAAATTGATGCAGAGCTTAAACGCATTGGGCACACACTCTCACCGCTGGATATTGTTTTGGTTAATACCGCCGCCGGTTCTAGATACGGTGAAGCCGACTACCTGGAACGAGGCTGTGGCATGGGCCGGGATGCAACGCTGTATCTATTGGAACAAGGTGTCCGTGTTACCGGCACCGATGCCTGGAGTTGGGACGCCCCGTTCCCCGCAACCGCGAAACGATTCGCTGATGAAAAAGACCCGTCCATCATTTGGGAAGGCCATCGCGCAAGCATGGATATTGGCTATTGCCATATAGAAAAGCTGAATAACCTTGAGCAACTACCGTCGAGTGGTTTTACGGTCTCCTGCTTTCCTTTCAAAATTAAGGCAGCTTCTGCAGGCTTTGTGCGAGCGGTAGCCATTATCGATGATTAACCTAAACGAAAAACCCTAAAGCAGTCAGCAGTCAGCAGTCAGCAGTGAGCAGTAAGCAGTAAGCTGTAAGCACTAACCCAAAAGGTTTAACTAAGGACATGGAACAATGAATAAAACCATCATCAGTTGCGCGATCACCGGTGCAATCCACACGCCAACTATGTCCGATGCGCTACCGATTAATTCGGATCAAATTGCAGAGCAAGCCATTGCCGCCGCTCACGCCGGTGCCACAATTTTGCATTTGCACGCTCGAAATCCGGCTAACGGTGCACCCTCGGTTGACCCTGCACATTTTAACGAGTTTCTGTCGCGTATAAAATCAGAAACCGATGCCATCATTAATATCTCAACCGGCGGCAGCATCATGATGAGCATTGATGAACGCTTAGGACCTGCCGATACCTTTTCCCCCGAAATGTGTTCCATGAACATGGGCTCGATCAATTTTTCCTTTCATCCACTGGCCGATCGCTATGAAACATTCAAATTCGATTGGGAAGAAAACTATATTCGTTCCACAGAAAGCGCCATCTTCCGCAACACCTTTGCTGACATTAAACTGGTAGCTGAAACCATGGGTGGGGATAAACACCAGGTAAAGTTTGAACACGAATGCTACGACGTTGGGCATTTGTATAATTTGGCGTTTTGCATAAAACACGGCATGTTCAAACAACCCATTTTTCTACAGTTTGTGATGGGGGTGCTGGGTGGCATAACCGCCGAACTTGATAACCTTGAGTTCATGAAAAAAACAGCGGACAAATTATTTGGTGATAACTACCAATGGTCTGTTATCGGCGCAGGCAGCGCGCAAATGAAACTGGCCGCAGCCTCTGCCGCCATGGGTGGGCATGTGCGTGTGGGCCTTGAAGATTCGCTGTATATCGAGCGCGGCGTTTTAGCTGAATCCAATGCACAACAGGTAGAGAAAGTAAAAAACATTCTGGAAGCTCAGGGGAATGTTATCGCCACACCCGAAGAAGCACGCGCTATGTTGGGTCTTAAAGGCGCAAACCAGGTTAACTTTTAGCTGAGAAGCCCATGACGATTGAACAACCCGATCATCCCGTTGAAGTGATCTTCACCTGCGCAGGAAATGCCACCGGAAAAATGCGTAATGACCTGGACGTGAAAATGGTCAAACCCTTCCTCGAGACCTTTACGCTGGCGACTGACGAAGGCCCGTTTCATGGCGGTGATGCAACCGCCCCACCTCCGTTGGCGATGTTTATTGGTGGGCTTACCGGTTGCATCATGACTCAGCTACGAGCGTTTGCAAAACGAATGAACGTTCAAATCGATGAATTACAAGTCGATTGTAAAGTCGTCTGGCAATGGACGCCCGTGGGTAAGATTTATGAAACCGCACCTAAGTCGTTTGAATTTGATATTACGCTTGCAAGCCCGAACCCATTAGAAGAACAACTGGCGTTAATTGACGCTGCTAAAAAGGGCTGCTTTCTTGAACAGACCCTAGGCCAAAGCAATGTGATTCGTCATAGATTAAAGACAGAAACGGGGTTTCTTGATGTCGAGAACAACCCGTCATAGTGTAAGCGTTGGATAAATCTGGCCTAGCTCTCATTTTCGAATTCAGAGGATATAAAAACCGCCGTAAACAACCGTAGTGCAGAGGTATTTTGCGTTAGTGGTTTGGATGAGGTGCATGATTAAATTACTCGGTGTTTTTCTACTACTGATCATTCCTTTTGAACACGCCTTGGCTGCAAGCTTCGATTGCGCTAAGGCGTCCACCAACATCGAGCATTTGATTTGCAACTCCGATGAATTATCAGAATTAGATTCAAGCTATGGCCAGCTTTACAAGCAGTCGCTGAAAGAATTTCCGCAACAAAGATCTAAAATCGCCAACGATGCGTTTTTAGCATTGCAGCAACGTAACGGAAAGTGCAGCGACGAAGCCTGTTTAAGGGACTGGTATAAAACCAACATTGCCGCTGTCGTGGGGACACTCACTACACCCTTTGCCGATTTAACCGAGAGGCAAAGTGTGGGTATTTTCCAAATGGACTATTTAACGAACACATCCATTGAAGTGGAAAAAGGAGAAACCGACAACGGTTTCAAAACCAGCACTTATCGAACCGCGTTACCTATTTACGATGCGGTAGGCGGCAATGCGGTAGGTACGATGAAAATGACACTGTCTTATTTAGATATTGCGGATGGAAGTCACGGCACGGTAAAACTGCTTGATAATGAGGGACGCGAAATAGTCCCAACAAAAGTGGGCATTCAATATCGCTACAATCCGATCCTTTATGTGTTCGATGTGCGCGGCGATTGGTTTAACGTATCCTCGAGCTCAATAAAACCACTATGGATTAATAAATATAGTCTAGAACCCAACTTCTTGAAACACTACATCACCCGTGAACAATCTGTGTTGGACGCTAGCGATATCACATTCTTATCCACACACAATCTCAGATCTAACCCAAGCACACAATCGAAAATCTTAACCGTTCTAGGCAAGGATCGGCGCGAACGCACTGAACCACTTCAACTTAATGGTGATTGGATGAAAGTAAGTTACAAAGTGCCAGCACCCGGATCAAATGTTTGGGAAGAAGGTGAAGGCGGCATCGGGGCCGATGTGTTCATTGAGCATACGGGGTGGATCAAGTGGCGTCGTAAACCACAGGATGAATATGATCATGTTCGGTTTGAACATTACTGAGCATGAACACTTACTTTGCTCTCATTCAGCCTGTTTTCCGAAACCACTTAGAATCATGCATTCCATTCAATCGCGAAAATACTCATCACGCAACTTCAGAAAGTTTTTGGTGTTGCTGCTGTTAATCACCTGAAGTGAATACTTCGGCGAGGAGTATCGAACCCGGCGAGCATGGCGGTGACATCGGCAACGCGTCTTTCACTGAGTTACTGAGTAGCCGGTGCCATCGTGTGAGGATTACGATACTATCAACCACGATGAATACAGCGCTACTAGCTAATTCCCTAATTTTGCATATCAAATTTTTTGTTATGGCCGGCAAGGATGTTGACCCAGCTGTTTAGTATGTTTAAGACAAATCCACCGTTTCTGCGTATATAAGCAAACTCACGGCGACATTAGCAATCGAACGCAAAGACCACCGTCAATAAGGCACAGGCTATGGCCAACACGCACGCATTATTACAAACAAGCAAACTCGCAAACATCAAATGGCTTTGTGCCTTAGTCCTTTTGGTAACACTTACGCCAGTGACCTGGGCCCAATCCTACGACACACAAGAACGCTCCATCACCATAGAACAGGTGACGGACGGATTGGAGAGACCCTGGTCCGTAGCTTTTCTCACTAACGACGAATGGTTAGTCACAGAACGCACAGGACAATTACGACGGATCGTCGATGGCGTATTACAGCCGCAAGCCATTACTGGAACACCCGATGTTGACAGCGACGGGCAAGGCGGCCTACTCGATGTGGTTCCCGATCCAAACTATGCAGAGAATGGCTGGATATACTTGTCCTACGCGGCTCGCAATAGAAAACTCTTCGGCAGCAGCGGCACCGAAGTTGTGCGTGGCAAAATTAAAGACAACCAATGGGTTGACGAACAAACCCTGTTTGTTGCCACGCCTAAGCAAAGAGGTGGCCGACACTTCGGTTCCCGCTTAGTGTTTGATAATGAGGGCTATCTGTATATATCCCTTGGCGATCGTGGGGACCGTGACACAGCCCAAAATGGTAAGACACACGCAGGCTCCATCATTCGATTACACGCCAATGGCGATATCCCAGAATCCAATCCGTTTATTGAAAACGATGACGTATTAAACGAAATCTACAGCTTAGGTCATCGCAACATTCAGGGTATGACTTACGACTCACAGGCAGACACGCTATGGGCACATGAACACGGCCCTCAAGGTGGCGATGAATTAAACCAAGTTATAGCGGGTAAGAATTACGGTTGGCCCATCATCACCTATGGCGTGAATTACGGCGTGGGTACAAAGATTGGTGAAGGCCAAGAAAAGCCGGGATATGAACAACCCGCCACCTACTGGGACCCATCCATCGCACCATCAGGCTTAGCACTGGTTACGAGTGACAAATACCCTGAGTGGATCGGTAACTTATTGGTGGGCGCACTTAAGTTTCAACTGCTGGCGCGATTAACGCTTGAAGACAACACAGTGCAAGACGAAGAAAGAATGCTGCAAAATGAATTTGGGCGTATTCGTGATGTTCGTCAGGGGCCAGATGGGTATCTTTATTTTCTTAAAGATGCGGCTGATGGTGGGTTGTATAGGATTCGTTGAGTGGTTGGGGTTGCAATATCATGTCTCACCAAACCCAACTTGCAACAACTCAATCATACGCTGTGCATCCAACGAAGCTGAATCTGTGCCCGCTAAAATTGACTCGGCCAGATCGCGCTTTGATGCGTGTAACTCTTGTATCTGCTCTTCGATCGTTCCACCCGTTACCATTCGAATCACT
Organism: uncultured Granulosicoccaceae bacterium; assembly: GCA_937930305.1. Taxonomy (GTDB): domain Bacteria; phylum Pseudomonadota; class Gammaproteobacteria; order Granulosicoccales; family Granulosicoccaceae; genus Granulosicoccus. The sequence continues at coordinate 13,631 of CALGLE010000033.1, forward strand.
GTAACGGGGCGTTGTTGGCCGAAGCGATGCGCACGGTCAGACGCTTGATCTTCGACGGCTGGGTTCCACCAAGGGTCTAGATGAATCACGTAGTCGGCCGCAGTCAAATTCAAACCAGTACCACCAGCTGTTAGCGATATCAGGAACACATCACCCTCACCGGACTGAAACTGTTTAACGCGTTCAGTGCGCTGCTTGGTCGGAGTTTTTCCATCGAGGTATTGATAACGAATACCTTTGTCGTCCAGGTGATTTTTTACAATCTGCAGATGATCCACAAATTGTGAGAACACTAATGCTTTATGACCGCTTTCAATCAACTCATCCAGTGAGTTTGAGAACAGAGCAAGTTTCGATGTCGGCCCATCCCAACTCGGTTCAATCAAACTGGGGTTACAGCACATTCGACGTAGCTTAGTAAGATACGACAACATCAACATGCTCTGCTTTTTAAAATCTCGACTCACACTCTCTGTTTCACGGCCAGCTGACAACGAGTTCAGCGCTTCAATCCTTATCGATTCGTACAGCGCTGCTTCTTCAGGGGATAGCGACACTTTGAGTGTGACATCAGTACGCGACGGAAGCTCTCGAAGCACGTCGCGTTTCTGTCGTCGCAATAGAAACGGCGCTACTAACGACTGCAATTGATCTCGCGCGTAGTCGTCTCGGTCGCGACTAATCGGAAGTGCGAACCGCTGGCGAAAATAGGATTCGCTGCCTAACAATCGTGGGTTCAAAAATCCAAACAAGGAATGCAAGTCCATCAAATTATTCTGTACCGGAGTACCAGTGGTAACTACTCGAAAATCCACCTTCAGCTGCTTGACCGCTTTGGCTCGCCCGGTCGCTGCATTCTTAATGGCTTGCGCTTCATCGAGAACCACGGTAGTCCAGCGGATTTTCTTAAACTGTTCGATGTTGTTCAACAACAGCCCATAGCTCACCACCACTAAATCGAACGCTGTTAGGTTTTTCAACGCCTCTATTCGATCACCAGTAATTTGCCCATACTCAATCAGGTTTAACGTGGGTGAGAATCGTTGAGACTCTGCCAACCAGTTGCCAGTAACCGACGTTGGTGCAACCACCAATGCTGGGCCGTCCGCCCCCCGATGCAGCAGCAAAGCCAAACATTGCAGCGTTTTACCCAACCCCATGTCATCGGCCAAACACGCACCACCGCCCATGGCTCCTAGACGAGCCATCCATACATACCCTTCTACCTGATAATCACGTAAGTCAGCTTGTAGGGTTGTTGGCACATCAATGGGTTCTGCCAGCACATGAACAATTTTCTTACGCGTTTGCTTCCATTTTTTATCACCAGAAACAGATGCTCCGTCCAGCAGAGGTTCGAGTGCAAGCGCTGCCATGGGATGAAGCTGTTGTTCATCGCTGTCGTCGTCACTGCTCGGTAGGCTAAACGCTTGCAAGGCGCTTAACTGTTGATGTAGAGTTTTCGACAATGCCAAATACTCATCTTTTCCCAACGACACAAACCGAGAACCGGGACGCGCTGACATAAGCTCTAGCAAACGTTGCAAGCTAAGCGTGTCCTTGCCTTTATCATCCAACAACACACTGCCATCAGCTGCAAACCAATTAGCCGCTGTTTTTATGTTCAGGCTCACATTACCCACATCGGCTTGAGCTTTTATTTTGAACGGAATATCACTGGGCCACACGCACCGAATGTCGGTGACTTGCAACTCACTGAGCAGCTCTAATGCGGCGGTGGTGTCATTAAGAACAAAAAATGGCAAACCATTGTAATGTTCACTAAGCACGACCGACTGCGCAATCAGCTCCGACACCAACTGATGCTCTTTATCCATGTCGCGCTGCAAAGTGACGAGGCCACTTGCCGATTGCACATGCACAACAGACCCACCCGCCCCAGCGTCGAAAAACACATTAGACGTTGCTAAGGGTTCCACCCGCAAACGAACCCGTAAGGATGCGCCATAAGGCTCCAGCGATAATAAGGGCTCAGGATTACCTGGGAGTACCGATTCATCAACCGCATCGACATTGCCCGATACCACAATGTCACCTGCTAAGGTCGTGGCTAATTTTTGTAACCGTTCAGCCGCATCGATGGGCACGCTCAAACCCTCTTCCGGTATCGCTGCCTGAATCCGTTGTTGCGCGGCTGTAAAATGCGTGACGTAAACCCGTTGATGATCGGAATCTAATCGGCTGATATACGAACTGCCTCGAAACGCAGGTTTAAAGGATAACTTGGTTATACCATCGTCGTGTTCGGTGATTTGCAGTTCAGCCGGTTGTTCAACCACATCGTAGCGTTGCATGTATTCATCACACACATTCGGATGGCCGATAAGCTGGAAAACGGTTCGCTGGTTCGTTTCATAAGTGGGGCCGCCGCCACCCCAACCGGCCGAGAATTTTTGAATCGTCCCACTGGCTGCAATATCTTGGGCATTCAAATGCGCCATGCTGCTGGTCTGCTCACGCAAGCGTTTTAACGAGACACGGCGACCACCTGACCATTGGCCTTTTTTATCAAGAGTTTGCTCAAGTGGCGACACATCCACCATGCGGTCATAACCAAGGTTTATACGCCAAACCAAACGTCGGCTATCACCTGATGAGTTTGCGGTGTTTTTAGCTTTGGGTTTCTTTGCCTTCAACCCCAGCTGCTCAAGTTCGCGCATGGAATACTCCCATGCAGGTAACACTTCCACCAAAGTGGTTAGAGATTTTGTACCCAGCTTTTTATGCCTTGAAGCACCACTTTCTGCATCGAGTAACGCACGAATATCCTCATCAAAAGGTGTTTCGTCATCAAATGTAATTTCAGCCACACAGACCAATTCCGCTAGCACCCAGAGATACCCATTGGCATTGGCTTGCCTTATCATGCTTTGAATCCACCATAAGTACCCCGAATGCCCAAGTGGCAATTGATAGTCCGTGTGCCAACATCCGGCAATGGCAGTTAAAGCACTTAAAATGGAGGGCTTTCCACCATGATAAAAATTATTTAAAAATGGTTTAGGTTGTTCCGCTACCTCCGCTGCTGCTAACAACACATCAAACTCTGAACTGATTTTAAGCTTTTTTCTAGACTCTAATAACTCGCTAAATAACGCACGACTACCCGCCGAGCCTTCGCGCACGAGTGAAAACAACGACAATGTAAAGCCCGCCGTATCTGGATAAATCACCCGCTTACGTGTACCGTCCCGCTCAAGCTCTAGAGCTCGTTGTATGGCTTTGATCGCAGCGATATCATTGCCTTCGAAAACATGCATCAGCGCTTGTGTGGATTGCAAATTGACGCGATGGTATTTTTTCTCACTGAACTCATTTTGTTCAGCTTGTTTACAAAGTTTTTTAGCTAGCTTTATGTTTCCTTGAAACAGTCGCGTATTAGCCAACAACACATCGCAATAGGGGTCGTCGCATATCGACTTTACGGTCTTTGCAAACACATCAACCGGCTTAAGAAATTCCTGCAACCACTGAATACCAAACCGGCAAGCTGAGCTTAAGTGGGGCTCGGGCAAACGCTGCAAATAAGGCTTTGCTGCAGGTTCTGTTAGCCATAGGAAAAACTGCACCGGTATTTGAATATAGTCGTACTCTTCAAACTTATTAGCAATTAGTGCAACGCGCACACGCTGCTCTAGAAAGGGTTGCTCATGTGGCTCGCGGTAGTAAGAGTGATACGTATCCGTGTCCATCTCATTAATCATCGGGGTTGCAGCACCACGGGTCACAGCTGAGACACAAAAGCGCGTGATCGTGCCCGATTTGGCGGATGGCCCTTGTGCTGTGACGCCTTTGCTACCGACAATAGACGGTTCCATGAATCCAGCAGCCACGAGCTCATCAATTGCTTGGTTGAATTCCTCTAACTTAAAAGCTCGTGTGGCCCCAAGCAGTTTGCGTACGCGCCCAGCCCATTTCATCACTTTGCTGCGCGCAGGGCGAGACGGATAAATCACCGCAAAATATTCGGCGACTTCAGCGGCAAGGGGTGATAGGGGAGTTTTATGCATAATTGTTGAGCACATATCCATTGGCCTTTATGACGCTTTTCCTTAAGCGGGTCAGTCGCAATTCTTGGGTCAAAGTGTATCAAAACAATGGAGTTGGCGAGTGATGTTCGCATAAACCGTAGTGGGGACTGCGGGGCGTGAAGCAGACGAGGTGCAGGAATCCCATCATTCGTCGTCGCAAATGACCCGATCGTACCCGCCAGTCTTGCGCCCACTTTTGGTGCAATCCCTAAAGCACGATCAATCATACCGTTAGGTATAAAATAGGCCTATCGATGGGTCAAGTGGTGTGTATATGCGTCGGGTTTGTGTGATCTTTGTCGCTTTATGCGGACACACCATTCAGCTACCGTTGGCTGAAAGTCGATAGATAACTACAAACCAACGATTAGCGCAGAGGATTTGCCCTGAACGTAACCTGAAATCCGATAAAGACCTTGGGTACGATCAATTCAATGAGTAAATTTAGCGGCACGGCTTCGTTTCAAAAGATGCTGGCCTTTGGTGTCGGTGAACGACGCGGTTTAATCCTAGCGTGCTTAATCTTGTTGTTTGTATTGCTGGTTGCCACCTGGTTAATCACCAACACCAGTCAACAACGGCTTATTGAGTTCAAATCCCAAGAGATCGCCAATGTGGTCGCCACCCAAGCGAGAACCGCACGCTCGGTCTACACAACTTCCGTTGTTGCTAAACTAAAAAAAGAAGGCTTCGGAGCACGGATCGACTCCGCCGATCATATCGGTTCAGTCCCGATTCCAGCGCAATTTTTAAAACAACTGGCAGCAAATTCATCCGTCGAGCACGAGGATGCGTTCCAGTTTCGGCCGTTAAGTAAATGGAATCTGAGCCCCGATCAAGGACTCAAAGACGATTTCCAAGTTTGGGCTTGGGAACAACTTGAACAACAGCAGTCAAACACGCCCGAGGGCATTGTTGACTGGGAACCCGTGTGGCGTATTGAAAACGTGGGCGGGCAAAACGCGTTGCGCTATATGGTTGCAGACCCGGCTGCCAATGCCTCGTGTGTCAACTGCCACAATTCACTAGAGCAAACGCCAGAGATTCAAGCCATGCGTCGGGACGCAGGTACTGAACTTAACAAGATGTGGCAATTGAACGACTTAATGGGGGCGCTCGAGGTAATCGTACCCGTGCATGAGTCGTCAGCGCTGGCTGCGGCGCAAACACGTTCGGGGTTGTTTCTGGTGCTGGCTGTGGCGATCACCGGAATTTTATTGGTGCTCGGTATTTCTGCGTTCGATGGCGCACGGGCTTTGGCCGTCACAAAAGACTTGGAAGTAAAAGCGCGCACGGATTCGTTAACCGGCTTGCCGAACCGGGCTGGATTAAAAGCTAAGGTTGATGCACTGCTTCGTACGAGCACTTCAGCATCCCAGCACGCGGTCATGCTGTTGGATTTAAACGATTTCAAACGCATCAACGACACGTTGGGTCATCACATCGGGGATGAAGTGCTGCGGGAGGTTGCGGTGCGCTTACAAGCCTTGATTGCGCCTCCATCTGTGTTCGGTCGGCTCGGTGGTGATGAGTTTGTGGTGTTCCTCAACAACGTAAACAACCAGCAAGTGATCAATACCGCTCGAGCAATCAATCAAGCACTAGATGCCAACATCGAAGTGGATCAGTATCGACTCAAATCCAACGCAAGTATTGGCATCTCGATGATGCCGGGTGATAGCCAGAATTTATCCGAAGCGTTACGTTGCGCGGATGTCGCAATGTACTGCGCTAAGCGAGCCAAAACCGGGTACAAGTTTTACCACTTGGACAATGACCACAACAACTTGAATTCACTATCGATCATCACCGATTTTAAAGCTGCGTTGGATAACGATGGTTTATCGATGGTGTATCAGCCAAAGTTTGACTTTGAACGCGGTGTGGTTAGCGGTGCAGAAGCGTTGCTTCGATGGGAGCACCCAGAACGAGGCATGATTTCTCCGGATCGGATTATTCCAATGGCTGAGCAATCAGATCAAATTATGGCGCTAACGCGCTGGACGGTGGATACCAGTCTGCGGCAACTAAAGCAATGGCACGACGCAGGGCGTGATTTAAAGATGGCGGTGAATCTCTCTGCACAAATGCTCAATGCAGACGAAACCGTAGTTATGCTGTTGGAGTTGTTAGAAGCCCACGATATACAAAGCCATCACTTAATCATTGAAGTCACCGAAACGGCGGTGATGCACGATTCGAAAAAAGCGATTGAACTGCTGGAACGCCTGCGTTCTGCTGGTGTCGGTATTTCACTGGACGATTTTGGTACCGGCTATTCATCGCTGTCGTACGTGAATAACTTGCCCATAAACGAGCTTAAACTCGACCGTTCGTTTAGCTATAACCTCAGTCGACGCAAAAACAAGGCGATTGTGAAAGCGGTAATCGATCTTGCGGCTAATGTGGGTGTTGAACTGGTGCTCGAAGGTGTCGAGGATGCCGGGTCTTTAGCGCTGTTGTTGGATTCAGGCGGTACCCAAATGCAAGGTTATTACCTGTGCAAGCCAATCGCTGGGGATCTTCTGACCGAGCAGCTCGATGACTTGAATGCGGTGGCTCTTGACTGGGCTGAGCGAAAATACGGCGGCCGTAATCTGCGCGCCGCCTAAGCCTTAGCTTGTTACGGTACTTAACACGATAACCGTGAGTTCGTATTTTTACATCTAGCAGCGATCACGAACCGTCTGAATCAAAGCAAGCGCATGGTGCTTCCCTTCAATTCCGTCTACGATTCTAATCGTTTTTTTATCAGCCTTAAAATTTATCGCATAATACTCAAATGACTTAGTTTTCGTACTCTTTGTCATGGTGTGTCGAATAATGAATTGATCGTCGTCCGCAACCACACCTTGATGTTTGGCATAGACGTAACCGAACCACTTGTGCTGCGTGAAGAGCACTAATGATTTCTTATCGATTTTTACATCAACCGATTTGCCTACCCAAAACAACAATAACATCGTTACGGCACCTCCGATGCAAATGAAAATATAACCCGCCCCCCACCCTTGAACTGCGGTGAACAACCCGTAGCCAGCGAATAATATTCCAACGAATGCAGCGGCGAGTGTTGATTTTGGACTTTGGCTTGCCCGGCTGTATATATAGAGGTTTTGTGAGTCTTCTGTCACGGGCACCTGTTCGATAGCCGCCGCTAAAACACGTTCTTCACTCGCTTGTCGTTCTTTTTCTAAAAAGCCTGCCGGTATGTTTACCCTACCGCCTGCACGGGCACCAATGTCACCAACATTCACAACCCAACTGCGTTCAAACTGACCTAAGCTGGCCGACGTGAATTCTCCCTCAACCACAACAGCCCATTCAATCGATTCACGATCGCTCAAATCTTCTGTCGGCGCGCAATCGCTAGGAATCTCAAAAAGAAATTGCCCGTTCAACCCATCTGCCGTTTGTTTTACGTACACCGGCGCAACTTTTTGCCACTGAACCGTCCGGTTTGAACTGCGGTTATTGCGTGATTTTGATCGGGTTATTCGGGTGCATTGTAAGGTGGCATGAAGCGGTGCTTTGGTGTTAGCCAGTTCGGTGATATTCGCCACGGTAATACTAAAGTGCCCGCCAAGCTCACCACCCACACCGGGTGCAAACGGATCGAGAAACAACGGCGTTGGGCCAACACGTCGAAAGGCTTGATGACGCTTAAATGCGTAGAAAATCAGACCTAAACCAACGACAACAAATAATAACAAGAAAGCGGCACCGTATTCACCATCTCGCAGGGCGTCGGGTAGCACTGAAACACTCAACGTTACACAGATCGCAGTCGTCACAACGCCGATAAACAGCGTGATCCAATGCTCATATTTTTCAGAGCTGTCCATTCCTACGCCAGGGTCATACGTGGCTCGATCCTTAGTTTTATTGTTTTGGCGCAAAGAAAACCAGATGAAGCAAACACCGGCACTAGAAAAGGAAAAAAGGAATATCGCGCCGATTACAATAGATTGCCAACGCAGCGTTCGATCTAAAACAGATTCTGAAGGGTTACTTGGATTAACAAACACCGATGCTTCATTGCTGTTTTTGCCAGCTTGAAGTGTGCGTGCTAGATCTTTCCAGTAAGTACCAAAATTATCACTGCCAGAACTCAAACTGATTCGATCACCTTGATAGGTGACACCCTCATAATCATACGAGTAGGAGCCTTTGACCGTGTAAGTCGTCGAGTCACCTGATTTTGTAATCAAATTGACTTCGTGAAGCGTTGCTGACACCTCAACCCACTGACCCGATTGAACATAGCCAATCAACATATTGACCGCGATGCCGTAACCCGCAACTAAACCTGCAATTACAAATAGCGATCCAAACACCACACCCAGCCAACTTTTTTTGATCTGTTGCTTCATTAAGAATTATCTGCTTGACAAGGGAATTCGGTTAAGACCTTACGTAACGTGATGATGATGAGCACAAATACTGCGCAACTAAGTTTCGCGCCGCCTAAGTCATGCCTGTTAGATTATTAGCCTGTTAACTGTGAGTTATCGGATAACTGGCCAATGGGTGTGACCACGGATCAGGGAAATATTCCACTACATTGGAAGCATCACAGACAGATCAATCACTACCATCCTGAACAAGTCGCATGGTTGGCCATCGCAGTCCGGAGCTGCCCACATCGCTCTATCATGGCGAGCGTTCTGACACACTCTCCTGCACACCAGCATCATATAACGCTCCATTAATTGAACAGAATACCAATGAATATTTAATTAACCGAAAGCATAGTGCTGATTAGAAAGATCCGAAAATTACGTTTTTCAAAGCTTGATTTTATAGAGTCACAGTGAAATGGCGTTTTTTCACTGCATCATCATTAATTATAGTGATTGAAATTAACTATATTTGTAAGACAGGATATTAAACTCCTCACCCCAGGCCTGCTTAAAGCTAAGGACATGATTTCGAATGCATGCAATTAAATCAATCTCAGCAAAACTATTTTTAGTGATTTGCCTTTCAATGATCGGTATTCTTCCAGCTAACGCAAAAGGGAAACCGAACAACCCGGGCGGAGGGAAGCCAGATAATGGAGGAGGCGAATCCACATCAGAATGTCCAACCGAGGTATTGATAAACAGTGATGTAATTTCCGTCTCCGAATCAGGTGGCAAGTTTGTTAAGCAAAGATCCCAAGAAGGCGTTTTAACCGAAGTGGATGTAGACGCGCTGAAGGAAGCTGAAATTAGTCAGTACCCTGCGGGTTGTAATTCAGACAATGTTGATTTTGACACCACTTACTACGGCATAAACATTAGGAGCGACGACATTGTCATACTCGATAGAAGTGAATTCAACGACTTCAATTTAATTTTTAATGATGATTTCGACAATACCAACAACTTGCCGGATTACAGTAACTCATTTAACTACCGTCGTTGGAGCTCTAAATACGCGTTTTCAATTGATGCCAAGATAAATACCATCCCAGGGGAAGATGCGCATTGGAATGTAAATACTACGGGACGCTACCCTGGCGAAGGGGTAGGTGTTGATAATTTCTATAACAACAGTTCTCAAATAGATTATTTGGACACGGTGAATTCAACAGGAAGTGTTTTTAATACAACGCCAAATGGCATTCGCATTATCGCAAAACGTAATCCAGACCCAAGCCGTAAGATTAATGGTGGTAAGAAATACATTTCCGGGCTGCTGTCCAGTCATTCCAACCCTGACCCCGATAAAGAATTTACGGTAGGCGCTAATGGATTTGAATTTCGTTACGGTTATGCTGAGATGCGTGCAAAACTGCCCGAACAAGGAAATGGATTTCGTGCAGCGTTTTGGCTGTACTCTGATAACGCGTACTACAATCAATTGATCCGTGGCAATCCTGATTTTATTCCAAACAACAATAGGCACGAGATCGATGTCATGGAATATCTGCCGAATTCAGGCGACGTAAACGGTTATCAGCCTCAAGCAGAACTTTTTGGGGGTGTAAACAACGACGCAAGAAATGACGACAAGAAAATTTTAACTTATGACACGATTTTCCATACCTATCATTTTAACAACGGCGTAAACCGAACCCCGACGGATTGGACTTTTAACGCAGAAGACCGTTATAAAACTCGTAGGGCTACAGTATTTCCGACAATCGATGGTCCTAATACACCTCCCTATTCTATTTCGACAGCTGCTCCAGATGGTTTTGTAACCTATGGAGTTCTATGGCAGCCTGATAGTATTGAATGGTATGTTAACGATGTGCTAGTTCACCGAGTACTGGAAGGTGGGGAAACCATAAAAGGTTTTCAGGTTGACGCTCCGGTTTTCAACAAGCGAATGTACATGATTGCAAACCTTGCGATGGGGTTGGGCGTATTCGAAGGCGAAGAGATTGACAGTGCGCTACTGGATACAGACAACAAACCAGCGTTCGAAATTGACTACATTAAAGTATGGCAGCCATCCAATATCCCAGGCGCAGCATGGTGCGGGTATGGTTATACCGGTTCTAAGTGGTGCGATGGAGAGATTGGGCTTGATTGAATTCACACCTGAAACGATGGGTGAGCTCACTTAGATTCATTCATTTAACGATTAGTATCGGCTTTCGGATGCGATACCTTGTGCGTGGGCATTACTAGCCGCCTGTTCCTACAAAGGCGCTACACATTAAATACCGATCATCAAGATACATTTTAAACCGTGATAGCTGATCGACCCTAATCACATCGATACTCGGATAAGCGCTTAATCACCGGTTCCCCGAATAGGTCGCACAGCTTGCAGCATCGCCACAATAAGTTCATCGCGTTGCTGCGCCAACTCATCCGTGGTGGCTGACCCAGCGGCCGCCTCCACACCCGACACTAACAGTGCAGCAGCGCTTGCATCCAAATGGGGTGAACCTAAATCATCCCACCAGGTGTTGAAGCTATCGCTGTAACGTTCGCAAAAGTCACGCATACCACCAGGGCCTGCACCCAGATGAAACAGCATGTTCGGTCCCATTGCTGCCCATCGTAGCCCAGGACCTGCCCACATCGCTATATCGATGTCTTCAACGCTGGCTACTCCTTCTTTAACCAGGTGCAAAGCCTCGCGCCAAACAGCAGCCTGCAAACGGTTGGCAACATGACCGGGACGCTCCTTGTTTAACCTGATCGTCACCTTACCAATTGACTGGTAGAACTGTTCAGCGAAATCAACAGCCGCATCATCTGTTTTTTCATTGCCCATCACTTCCACTAAAGGAATTAGATGGGGCGGATTAAATGGATGCCCCAATACAAATCGGTTCGGTTTGCTCCACCCTTTCTGCATGTCACTCAGTGTTAATCCAGACGCTGAACTGGCGATCACGCATTCGGGCGCTAGGTTGTTTTCAATCTGTTGATACAGCGCGTGTTTTATGGCGAGTCGTTCCGGCACACTCTCTTGCACAAACGCAGCATCCTTTACCGCAGCTTCCGGTGAACTTAAAAAGCGCACCGCATCCGGGTTGCCGTTTTCAGTTAATCCCAGCTTTTCAAGTGTTGGCCAGGCCGCTTCCATGTAGTCTCTTACCGATTTTTCTACCGAACTTGACGAGTCGTATACCGCGACACTTTTACCGGCTGCCAGAAACAACGATGTCCAACTTGCGCCTATCACGCCAGCTCCTAAAACAGCCGTGTGTGTTGAGTTCATGTTCAAAATAGCCCAGGTTGTAAAGGCGAGGCGGCGGTCATACCGCCATCGACTGTGATGCATTCACCTGAAATGTAATGCGATTGATCCGACGCCAGAAACGACACCAGATCAGCAATGTCAGACGGCTTACCGAAGCGGCCAACCGGATGCCTCGACAACGCATCTTGCTTTGCCGCTTGCGGGTTGTTGGCCAAAGCAAACGCATCATCGGCCATGGCCGTCATGATCCAACCCGGTTGTATGGCATTGCATCGCACAGTCGGGCCATGGTCCACCGCGATTGATCGGGTCAATCCATGCACAAACGCTTTCGATGCGTTGTACAACGCCATGGAAGGGTCCGATACGTTCCCTGAAATAGAACCAATGTTGATGATGTTGCCGTTGGATTTTTGCATTGCGGGTAAGCACGCCCGACTCATGTTAAAAACGCCTCGGCAGTTAACACCCACCACCAAGTCCCAATCGTCATCACTGCTGTCGACGACGTTTTTTTCAACTTGAACTCCGGCGTTGTTCACCAGCAGTGACACCGGGCCAAAACAGTGTTCAGCCTTTTCAACAATGCGCGTTGCGTCAGCCACTTTGGACACATCCGCCTGAATCCACTCAGCACTTTTGGGAAATTGAGCGGTCCGCTCCCCCCGACCACAACTGAGAACCTGAAAGCCGTCATCCAGTAATCGCTGAACGATGGACAGTCCAATTCCCTGCCCACCACCGGTAACAATGGCAACTGATTTAGTCATAGTGGTTGCTCTTACAATTTCATCTGCTGTACCTGGGCCGACAAACCCCCATCGAGAACCCACAGTTGACCCGACGCATACCGCGCCTCATCAGACGCCAGCCAGTTCACCAAATTAGCCACATCAGCCGGTGTGCCATAGGTGCGCATGGGATGAACATCACGCACCGCCTGCTGCAGCGATTCAATATCACCACCACCGCCACCTGAGCCGTCTCCGTTAAAAAAACTCTGCAACATCGGCGTATCGATATAGCCTGGGCATATGGCATTGACACGAATGCCTTCCGGCCCATGATCGCAAGCCATCGCTCGGGTTAACGCGTGCACCGCACCTTTACTGGCGCAATAGGCCGCCAAACCCGGATCAGCAATAAACCCATCGTAGGATCCGAAGTTGATAATGGATGCGCTGGCGCCCTGAGTAGCGGCTTCTCTCATCAACGGTAACGCATACTTGCAAGTTAAAAACGTACCGGTGACGTTAACGGCAAAACTGCGATTCCATTCCTCAAGGGAGGTGTGTTCTATCGTTTTCTCAATCTCGATACCGGCCGCATTAATCAGAATATCGAGCCGGCCGTCGCTATTTTTAATCTGCTCCATCAGATCAATCACACTCTGTTCAGAGGTGACGTCCAGCGCTACATACTGCGCCCCACTTTGAGCACCCTTATCAAAGGAGCCTTGTTCACTGACATCAGCCGCATACACGGTTGCGCCTTCGTTATTCAAGCGCTCACAGATGGCGCGGCCAATGCCACCACAACCACCGGTCACGACAGCCACCTTGTTATTTAAACTCAAGACGTCACCTGCGCATAGGCATCGAGCACCAAACCGTGAAAATGGTGCACCGCATGTTCAGACTTTCCTGAACCAGAAGGATCATGAACGATGCGGCCTTGCGTAAACGCCGGTGTGTCCATCCCTCGCTGAACACTTTCAACCAGCGCAATATCTTCCACTTGCAACACGTCATCGATATAGCGAATGGCCTCTTGCTCCATGGAATCCGCCTCTGGCGTTTCCAAATAAAAATCGTATGTTTCAAACGTACGATTATGTGCAATGGGAATGATGTTCATCACGATCATCGAACTGCGCCCCGGATATCGCATCAAACAGGTGTTAGGCCATAACCACCAGACAGCATGGGTTTTAACGGTAGCCGCAGACACATCATAGGCAGAATTAGGGGCGTTGCCTGCATCGGCCATGTGGCTTGAGTAGATGCCATGCGTGGTCACCTTATACGTATCCATGTCAACCAACTGACAAAAATCTTTGTGGGCTACTGGGCAGTGATAACACTCTAGGAAGTTATCAACCACATTCTTCCAGTTGGACTGTATGTCGTAAGTTAGCCTATGGCCAAACGTTAACTGTTCAATATCTGGCGCCCAATGATGAATCTCTTTTGCCAGATCCCCAGTTTGGGAAGCCAGGGACGCCGCAAACGGATCCAAATTGACATAAACAAAACCGCTAAACTCTTCCACTTGTACCTTGTCTAGGCACACACTTTCTATTTTAAAGTTTTCCAGGTTCTCAGTATGGGGGGCACGGTTTAGCTGTCCATCCAGTTGATAACTCCACGCATGATACGGGCATACAATCCCTCCCGTGGTGCCTTCTCCTTGCAAAAGTTGGTGCGCTCTGTGTTTACACACATTGTAAAAAGCTTGCAGCGTACCCAGCCTGTCACGAACAACAATGATGGGTTGTCCTGCCACATCAACAGCAATGTACTGACCTTTGTCGCGCACCTTCTCAACGTGACACACCCATTGCCATGTTTTACCCAAAACATGTTTAACATCAATATCGTGCCAGCGTGAATCTGTGTAGGCTTCTTTTCGTAACGAATACGATCGTGCGGGGTCGGCATCGTATCCGTCTTTTACGGCCACGAAATCGGAAGGCATCAACGGTGATTTCATACAGCAACTCGACTTATCATAAATACCAACAATTCAAGATACCTTAACAGAGGCACGAACCCTTGACGATTTCCCAGCACTGGACGAATTGCCTGATACACCGATTCTGCTGTAGCAGGAACCCGGGGGAGCTGGCAGTATGCAAGGAACCTTTTATTCGCACTCCCTAGAAAACCAACGTGGTCGACGACAAATATCCGCTGTACCAAGGGCCTGACCCTGCCCCAACCAAGCCAGCGTTCGATTTACCCAACGGTACGATTGACACCCACGCCCATATTTTTGGAACCGACGATGAGTACCCATTCTCACCCACCCGCGGGTATACACCGCCAGAGGCGCCACTAGAGTCTTACTTACAGCTGCATAAAGCTTTAGGCGGAATTGATCGCGCCGTACTGACTCAACCCAGTGTTTATGGGACAGACAATGCTTGCATGCTAAACGCGGTTTCCAAGCTGAAGGGAAAGTTTCGTGCAGTGATAGCGATAGATTCCACGGTAACTGACGCGCAGCTTCAACAGTTTCACAAACAGGGTGCGCGTGGTGTGCGGGTGAATATGGTGGATAAAGGTGGCAACCCATTTGACGGCCCACGGGCGGTGCAAAAACTTACCGATCGAATTAAGGACTTAGGCTGGCACCTTGAGGTATTAGTGAATGTGCACAAATTCGATGATCTACGCGCCACCATGAATGCCATGTCCGTTGACGTATCGTTTGGTCATCTGGGTTACATGAAAACCGACAACCCGATTGAACATCCAGGGTTTCAAGAGTTACTGAACTTACTGCGTGATGGCAATAGCTGGGTAAAGTTAACAGGCTCCTACCGAATCACCACATCGACCAGCACACCGTACAATGATGTCACCCCTTATGCACAAGCGATCATTGAAGCAAATGAGGACCGTGTTGTGTGGGGAACAGATTGGCCGCATCCGGTTTTTAAGGGCACCATGCCTAATGACGGCGCACTGTTAGATCAGCTTTCGGCGTGGGCACCCAGTGAATCGCAGCGAACAAAAATATTGGTGGAGAATCCGAAGGCTTTGTATGGTTTTGACTAACATAGGAGACGACTATTCCACCTTGAGACTGGGTCTATATTGGCTGGACAAACTGGGAAATGTTGATCGCACAGTTGAGTTTTTGAAAACCGTACTGGATCAATTAATCGTTACTTGAATAGGTATTGGAAATGACTAGTCGCACCAAAGTACGTCGTTGCTTGTGGTCCACCCTAATCGCTTGCACACTTATAATTGGTTTTTCAATCAACCCGGTGCATGCTGGCGACCCAACGTCAAACTCCGTCGCGACTGCTTGGGATGCGCTTCGCTCAGGCACCGCTGTCGCATTAATGCGCCACGCACTGGCACCTGGGACGGGGGACCCTGACGCATTCGACGTGAACGACTGCGCAACACAGAGAAATCTATCCGATCTTGGTCGTGCGCAAGCTCAGGCCATCGGCGATCTATTGCGAGAGAATGACGTTAGCGTAGCGACGGTATTAACCAGTCAATGGTGCCGCTGTGTTGAAACAGCAAAATTGCTTAATATCGGAAACCCAGAAGAGGCCAGTTTTTTAAACTCATTTTTTGCAGATCGAAGCACCGAGTCTGAGCAAACCCGCGCATTGGAGCGTTACATTCGATCATCGATCGCCACCCACAAAGCCCCTGTCGTTTTGGTCACCCATCAAGTGAACATCAGCGCGCTAACACGCCAGTATGCAAGTTCAGGAGATATGTTGATAGTGACTTATGGGGAGACTACAGAGGTCCTTGCACAGATAAGTACAGCTGCTGATTGATTTAAATATCGATTCGTGACTGATTTACTAAATTTCGGAATAGATGCACCCACAGCCCTGAGCCAATTCACGGGTATTGAGTTACGCAGTCTTCCGAGCAAACCGAGTTAATTTCAGCCATTGTGGGCATTGCGGGTGTGGCTGCTCACTACGTCGAGTGTTAGCAGAATTCTGCTGGCACTCGAAGTCATGTAACGTTGGACAAGACCCTGGTATTATTTGAAGCTATACATTACACCGAAAATTAGGGGAAAACCATAATAGCCATCGGCAATGGTTTCCGATGAGCGTGTTATATCATTGTCTCCCAACTCAATATTAAAGGTTACCTGCTTAATTTCCCAAAGATAACCTAAACCAAATCGATTTAAAGACACGTTTTTATAACTGTAAGTACCAGCTACCAAATAAAATCCCACGGGTGAATTGAAAGTGAAGTTAATGTGCCCGTAAGCCCCCACTAAACCCACCAATCCCACAGTAATGTTTTTCGTCAACACCGCCTGGCCCGCGACACCCGTGCCGGGAATGCCAATAGATAACCCCGCGCGGAAATGCCGTTGAAACTCTGAGTCGCTCGCCATTATTGGAGCTGAAAATAAACTTATTGGGATATAACCCCAGCCCATAAGAGCTCATTTTTTTACGCGCAGGTGGAAAGTAACTGCATGACCAACAAAGTGAAATAAATAGTGTGATTCAGTTTTCGTTAGTGTCCCGTACTAAGTTGTGAAACTAGACTTACGAATAGCAATTATTCCACGAGCTATGCCCTCTATAACCGAGGTATCTTGCAATTGTCTTTCCAGAGCTTTTGAATTCAAGTCTAATTCAAGTCATCAGTGCAGTTCAATTTTTTGTACGAGCTTTAAATTAGTTACTAACTAATTAACCGAAATGCAAAAGTCGCGAGTTTTGCTGGGTCCGTTGTTTACATTTTCAACAGCATTTCTCAGTTATTGATTTGAAACATGTTTACACTCAGTTTTCTTGAGAATGAATTGTCTTGAGCACCATGGTAAAGATGGACAATCGATCGGAAATATGTAAAGTTCTACATAGCCATCAGGCGAGTCATGTGTCGAACTAGGCCGTACTAACTATAGGCCACAGATAATGGGAATTTGGCTGCAAAAAAAACTGTTCGGAGACTATAGCGACCCGAAAGTTGTTATCGTTCTTCAGGAACAACTACGAATCTCCATACTGGATCTTAAGTTTGCCGGGCTGGGTGTTGTAACCCTTTTCGCCATTGCCCTCTACGCGTTATGGGGACACATCCCAAACTTCTACATTATTGTTTTTCTTACACTTTTTGTGGTAGAAATTGCGTGGAAACTGCCATTGTGGAGTCGATATAACCGTGAGTATTCAGCCGGCACCATCGACGTTCATGAATGGACCATGGTGGCCTGGGCTGCCACGCTCTACTCGGGTATTGTTTACGGACTAAGTTTTCTAGTCGTATTCTTACCCATGCCTCCCGGTAATTTACTGGTGGTAACTATCGTCGCTGCCAATGTGATTTTCATCTGCGTCAACGTGGCCGTCGATATGCCTAGTGGCGCATCCCTGCAGTATATTGTGATGGTATTGCCAGTATTTGTTGGATTGCTGATTACTGGCGATTTTTGGCTGAAAATCACAGCACTGACTATTGTTGTTTCAGGCCTCGTTGTTATCAGCCGATCAAATCATGTCTCCCGCAGACTCGCCGACCTCATTATCGTCAAAGACGAGAACGATCGCCTTTTTCAACATCTAGCCACAGAGAAGGAAGAAGCAGAGCAGTACCGAGCAATTGCAGAAAACGCGATTGTTGAGAAAAGTAAGTTTATTGCAACCGCCAGCCATGATCTTCGACAACCATTGCACGCACTGGGTTTATTTCAAGTGGCTCTAAGAAATAAAGCCGATAGTCCTGAAATGGTACACATCATTGATTCGATGGAAAAATCAACACTGGCCCTACAACAGCTATTCACCGGCTTACTCGATGTCTCTAGACTCGATGCAGGCGTTATTGAACCCGAAATCGGTCCCTACTCACTTGAATCCATTTTTGATCCAATGGTTGCCGAGTTTTACCAAATAGCAAAAAAGAAGGATATCGAATTCCGCATCACACACAACAACT
Organism: uncultured Granulosicoccaceae bacterium; assembly: GCA_937930305.1. Classification (GTDB taxonomy): domain Bacteria; phylum Pseudomonadota; class Gammaproteobacteria; order Granulosicoccales; family Granulosicoccaceae; genus Granulosicoccus. Next base: position 32,001 of record CALGLE010000033.1, read on the forward strand.
TGGCGGTTCATACGGATCCTATATTGCTTGAAAGAGTAGTCAGAAATTTAATTGTCAATGCCATGGCTCACACCGACCAGGGTCACGTGTGGGTAAATGCCGAAGCCATTGACGACAAGCATATGGAATTGAGCATATCTGATACGGGTACTGGCATATCACAAAATCACTTATCAACTATTTTCACCGAGTTTTATAAGGTTAATGATGAGAGTGCTGACGAGGGCGGAGGATTTGGGCTGGGTCTCGCCATTGTAAAGCGAATATGCCAATTGTTAGACACAAACATCGAGGTGACTAGCGAACTTGGCAAGGGTTCGATGTTCAAACTGACCATGGCTCTGGCAAATGTACCCTACAGCGCGATCGCTCCTGCAATTCAGATAGATTCCATCAACATCGAAAACAGGAAAGTACTGGTTATCGATGATGATCCCAATATACTCGAAGGAATGCATAGCGCTCTGTCCGAATGGGGCTGCGAGATCAGCCTAGCGCGTTCGTCAAGCCAGGCACTTGATATTGTTACCTCCGGATTGTTCGTTCCGGATATTGTGTTGTGTGACTATCAGTTGGGGGATGCAATGAACGGTGTTGAAACTTCTAAGAGACTACGCCAGCAACTCAGCACTACAGTTGCGTTCATCATTATCACCGGCGACAGCAAGCCTTATAGAATACAAGAAATAACTGCTAATGGATTCGAACTACTACAAAAGCCTGTTTCACCAGCAGCGTTGAAAAAAGCCATGCTAATGGCGCTTTGAAAAGGCACATTGCTAAGCGAAAGATCATCTCAGCACAACCAAGCAATGTCAGTTTTTATCACCAGAAGTACCAAAGAATATCGAAGGATTGAAGTTAAAAACCAACAATCGGCAAGCTATCCCGTAAGGTTGTTACTTTAGGCATCGATATAAAGACACGTTATTGTCACTGCATAACCAACGAAGCGATGTAGATAGTGTGGTTCAGTTTTCTTTAAGGAAGGGGTAATTATAACCGGACTACATATTCGTAACACCTAGAGCCGATCATGAAAACCCTAAGAATTCGGGCAACACGAGAATCACCAACATGGGTCGCGAAAATAGCAGGACATCAATTGGCAGTTGGCGAATTGATCAAGATGCTTTTTTCTTTGGATTCTGTAACGAGTCAATGTAGTCATGCAGGTCGACCGTAGACAGTGGCTTACTGATAAAATAACCCTGAACCGAATGGCACCGCTGCACGCGCATTCTGTTCATTTGCTCTGCCGTCTCTACTCCTTCCGCCAGAACCTCTACACCCAGCTCTGAACCCAACTCGATAATCGCTTTTGCGATTTTCAGACTGTCTATTTGCGAGGTGGAAATAAACGACTTATCAAGCTTGATTCGGTCGAAAGACAACTGATGCAAAAAGCTTAAGCTAGAGTACCCAGTGCCAAAGTCATCCAGCGCTACAGAAATGCCCAGACTTTGCAAATCCTTCACTATTCTTGCTGCATGGGCGACATCGGCAATAACAGCCGATTCGGTGATCTCCAGATTGAGACGCCTGGGCGAAATATTGTATTTATTCAGCAACGAATGGATATAGGAAGATAGATTTTTATTGGCCAAATCTGCCGGGGTCAGGTTAATCGACACCGCGTACTCGGGTGGCCAGGTAGCAGCTTGCGCAAGAACCGCATTCAGTATCCATTCGCTCAGCTTGTCTGTAATACGCTCCTTCTGTGCCGCTTCAATAATAAACGGTGGCGGTACCTGACCCAGCACCTCATCATTCCACCTTAATAAAGCTTCGAACCCAATAATTTCTCCACTGCTCACCTCTAGCTGCGGTTGATAATGCATTTCCAGCTTGCTTTCCTGAATAGCCATCAAGAGCCGATCTATCATCAATCGATACGTGCTCTGTTCTATACCCAGGTTGTGATCATAAAGTTTGTAGTTGTTTCGGCCAGTATCTTTTGCATGATACAGGGCTAGATCTGCTTGGATGAGAAGGTCGTTATTATCTGAACAGCTTCCATCAAATACCGCAATACCAATACTGGCGCCAAAGCCCCCACCAACGCTGCAACTCTCTTTACACTTATTAATAACGTCTAAAAATTCAGAGGCAATTTTTTCCGGGTTCACACTGAGCTGATCTTTACCTGATATAAGAATAGCAAACTCGTCACCGCCTAAACGCGCTATCAGAGAATCGTTGCCAGCACACTCAATCAATCCATCAGATACGCTCTTGAGTAATTTGTCGCCTGCTGCATGCCCGAAAATATCGTTGACCTCTTTAAACTTATCAAGATCAAGATACATGACGGCTAGAAACGAACCTTCGGAAACAGCTGTTTCCAGTGCTTTTTCGTACGAATCCATAAAAGCCCGTCGGTTCAACAACCGAGTTAATTCGTCATGATGCGCCAGAAACCGGATATGTCTTTCAGCTTCAACTCTGTCGGATATATCTCTTAATACAGCCACCTTGGCATCCACCGAACCGTATTTGAAGTCTGATACATACAGCTCCACAGGTATGGATTGATTGGAATCCACTGGCAGGTTAATGCGTTCGAAGTAATTTCCGCCCAGTTCTTTCTCCGTCATCAACGCATCGAGAAATTCGCCATCAAAGGATATATCCATTGACTGTGAAACCAGCTTCTCTTTTGAGGAATTAAGCATAGCTTCCATTCGGTCATTAATATCAAGAACGACATTATCTTTGTAAATAAGAATGGCTTCAAAGGAAGCATTGGCAAGACTTCGCAATCGTTCAGACTCTCGAATCTCGCTGTCGTTAATTTCTTGCTTCAACACAACAACGCGTTCTTTTTGATTTTGATGTAATGCATTTAGTCGATGAATAACTTGGCCAATCTCATCATCGCTTTGCCAGTCAATTTGCGCGGCTTCTTCAATGTCCGATTGCTCGATGGTATTGACAATCAGCGCGAGCGGTTTACCCACATATTTTCTCAGTACAACGGTGGTTATAAAAAGAATTGAGACCAACAGTGTGGCGACTAAGCCTGCTAAGTAGGTGATTCGCTTTCTTAGCGCCACATCGATATGATTGGTCGTTGCAAAGGTCGTCAACTTGCCCACATCAATCATATTGTAGTCGTCATTCATATAGGCGACGCTATCAGCATAAGTGATCGCGCCTGACACATCACCGATAACAAGAGGTTCAGATTCGTCGCTGTAGGACAGTTCGACACCGACAATGGCAGGGTTGGCGATAATGCCAGACAACGTAAGGAAAGCTGCGTCGTCGTGATTGTCGTTCGTATTCTCCGACAACTGATCGGCCAGCAGAATAACCTGCCCTTCTGTTATGCGGCTCTGCTGATGAGCCAGCTGGCTCAATTGGAATTGGTAACTCTGGTACTCAATAAACAGAATGAACAGCGTTAGAATAACAAACAGACAGGCACCGACAATCATCAGAACCTTGCCGGTAATTGAGCTGCTAATTTTACGAATTGCCATATTTCAATACGAGCAAACTATTGATACAAATACTCTGCCCTTCATTAGGTAGGTATTAACGAATATTGCCGAAGTACCTATCCCAATTCGCATCGCCTTTACGAATGTTCTTGTCGGCTTTCCTGTTCCACTGCTTCCTTGTACCGGGATTAATCATGAAGAACAGCCTACCGTCAACAATTTCATAAACCGTCGGATCAATGGTTGATTCCCGACCGTGCACCATACCAAAGGCACAATTTCCACCATATGCCGGTGCATATTTGTCTGGATTCTCAGAGAATTTCTGCAAGTTTTTCGCTGTAGCAAACCGGTAGGTAAACCCATTAAAGTAGAGGGAATGCTTAGGCACGCCCATCACTGGCCCAGTTTCAGAAAAATAGGAAAC
>CALGLE010000034.1 GCA_937930305.1 uncultured Granulosicoccaceae bacterium
TGCGGGGAATCACTGTAAGTGGTGTTCCGAATCTACATCGGTTTAGCGGGTATTTACAAAGGGCGGCATTTGGACCGTCTAGCCAAGGCAGAGATAGGACAGCCATCGACTTATGCGTAATCGGGTAAGAACAGCGATAGAGGCCTAAGAAGGCGGCAGGACGCCAGCTAACCGGATATAGATGCTAGATATTCAATTTAACATAATATAGATTATGCGCAATGATATGGAGCCGTAAGCGATGGTGGTACACCGTTTTTTCCAATCTAACCGTGATGCTTGCAAGCGTGCTCCGATTGATCAAGTCGCTACTTATGAAGATTTGTTTTCTGTATCAGCCAACTTAGTTTGCCCGCGATGGTGTTTCCCATTTTTGGATTGTTGATTCTGTCGAGTCGTCCAAACAAGCACTGGCCGATGCCGCCATTGAAATTGAACAAGATAGCAATGACGGCATGGCTCAGTTATCGACCGATGACGTGTTGTCGTTATTTGCCGCTGACTAACTAAAAGATTTCTGCGTACCTTCACGATACTTGTTCTGTGGAACAAAACCGGTTTGTACCGGTTCACGTGGTTCAGGCACCCACAATTCTCGATCAGGATGCATGCCAGCACCTTGCACGGCAGACACCGCCGAGCGGCGCATGCGATTTAACAAACGGGTATTTACATCGCCGCACAATGGGTGAATTCCGTTGTTATCGGCAACCGCTTTATCCCATGCCGCCCTTCGCGCTGTATACGTAGCAGCGTCCTGCAGCTGGGTGCAGTTGAGTTCATTGACGTCCAAATCTGCGATGATTTCATCACCGTCTTCTACCAATGCAATCGGGCCGCCCAATGCGGCTTCCGGCCCAACATGACCAATAACAAGCCCCACCGATCCGCCAGAGAACCTTGCATCGGTCATCATTCCAATGACGATATCGCGTTCACGACAAAGCGTGGTTATGCGCGATGTTGAGTCAAGCATCTCGGGCATACCGGGTCCGCCACTAGGACCTTCATAGCGAACAATAACCATATCGTTATTTGTAAACCCGCCGGGGTCAGTTTCCAGTGCATCAAGCAGCGACTGCTCACCATTAAAGATTCGCGCACGGCCAATAAAACGATTGTTTTCAAGACCGCCTTCAACCCCCGCAAGTTTTAATACCGCGCTAAATTCTGGCGAGAGATTGCCGCCAAGCACACGTAAGCCACCTGTCGCTTTATAAGGCTTTTCAACCGGATAAATCACAGTGCCATCAACGTCTGCCGTGTTGAGTCTGTCTATCTGTTCTGCAAGAGTCTCACCGGTACAGGTAAGCGTATCGCCATTCAACAAGCCCGCATTCATGAGTTCTTTGACAATGACCTGCACACCGCCCTTCTCATCAATATCGACCATGGAGTAAATACCGTAGGGCCTCGCATCGGTCAGTACCGGCACGACATGCTGTGACAAATGATTAAACTCATCCGGCGACATAATGTCTTCTGCGAAATTCTTAAAGCCTGCAGCACGTGCAATTTCCGGTGCGTGTAGCAGTACATTGGTGGAACCACCCACAGCCATTGAAACTATAACTGCGTTTCTTATGGCGTCACGCGAGACGATGTCTCTCGGGGTATGGCCTCGTTCAATCAAGCCCTTAAGGTAGCTTACTAATTGCTGCGGAAATTCAGTCATTCGGCGTGCATCATCAGACGGTGGTGACACCATGTGCAAAGGCTGCATACCCACCACGCCGATAAAGGTCTGCATGGTGTTGTAAGTGAACATACCGCCACAACTGCCGTAACCTGGGCAGGCTTCACGGGCTATGCGTTTTTTAAAATCTTCATCGATGTTAGCGGCTGCCTGGAAGCCTGTAATGATATCGATGGGCTGTTCTGTAACAGAATCACGACCTGGGCGGATTGGCCCGTCAGACATAATAATCGCTGGTCGATCATGCTCTAACAAGCCAGCAAGCGCACCGACGGGTGGTTTATCACAGGCAACCACCGCAATGGTTCCTTCAAGACCACTGGCACTCAAATGCTCGCAGATTGTGTCATGCGTTACTTCGCGACCAATGAGTGAGTAACGCATCTCGCGCGTCCCGTTACGCATACCATCGGACGTCGCGACTGTGTACTCGGGCTGCACCAGACGCAATCGCATTTGATCAGGCTCGTCTCCCAAGTTTTGTCTCAGGTGCTCGTGAATCGCTTCGACTTTACGCTGAACACCCAAGTAGCACTGACTGTCGCCTTTGGTGCCGACAACACCCACCGACGGTTCATGAATCAGATTTTCATCTGTGTTCAGTTCTCGGGCAATTCCATAGGTTTGCGCATTGCGACCGGGGTTCTTGTCGAATACCACTGCTTTTGATTTTTTGGCCATCGGCGATCCTGATTAAACGGTTACATTTCCGGCTTTTTGATTCTAGTTTGAAATCAAATGAAGGTGTGCAAGAATAAAAACCCGTCAAAAGCGGCTGCCCTTAAGCTGCCATCAAATGTATATCAGGCTGCCGCGTAGCCGGGGCTGAAATTATACTTGAAGAACGGCTGCGAAAGTTTGTTCAAATTATAAGACAAGCGTCATCAGAATCATCGTAAAGACGCTCAAGCGGGTCTGATCTACAAGATATGACCGCCCTTACGTTCAAGCTGCCTTTCGCAGTAATCTCTGAATCTTTAATCGATGGTGGCTGTGCCATTATCAGCACCCTTGAAATTCTTTTAGAAGAGCTACTGGTAGAGCTGTTAGACCTGTTCAGTCTTTGGATTAGCTGATGGCGGTAGTTTTGAATCCGCAATATACCGTTTCGTCAGCTTACTCAAATTCCATCGCACGATAGATGCGATCAGCATTCAATCCAGCAAGCTCATCAAAGGTATCTAAATGGGAGTAGGCACTTTGATCAATTTTGTACGCATCGATCAGCGATCCGCCTTCGTCAAGCAAATTGCCTATTGCCTTCCGCATGTGTTTTAAGTATCCCATTGTCCAGTTGTCGACTTCTTCTAGTGACGTGGCATGACCGTGCCCGGGAATAACGATCTTAGGATCAAGTGCTGCAAAGTTACTCCATGTTTCGATCCAACCCAATGTATCGGTGTATTCGAAAACTGGTAATAGCCGTTCATGGAACGCGATATCACCAGCGATGACGATCTTTTCAACCGGCATCCACACTGAGACATCGCCCGGGCTGTGCGCTGGTCCGAGATACAGGATCTCTACAACGATGCCACCCAAAGAGAGTTCGAGTTTTTCATCAAAGGTGGTATCCGGTTGGGACAACACAGTTCCCATGGACTTATCGCGGTTGCGCGCAATCATTCGTTCAAGTATGCCTTCGCCTCTAGCAGCTATCGACTCGGCAGCATCGACGTGAGCAATAACTTCTGCACCCTGTTCTTGCCAGTAGTTCATACCCAGCATCGCGTGGCCCTGCGCGTTTTCCAGAACGACGTACTTCACCGGCAGGTCAGTGACTTTTTTAATCTCGGTGTGTAGCGCTGATGCCAATAAGTAGTTATCGCCAGCGTTTACAACCAACACGGCTTCCTTGCCTATAACAAAAGACAAGTTGTTGTTGTGCCCCGAATTTTCGTACGTTGCAGGTGCGGTAGCACCGATCGCGGAGTACACGTTTTCGGACACTTTCGTTGGCGTTCTAAACAATTGAGTGCCCACTGCTGCATCAGTTGGCTCAATGTTAAGTCCTTCATCCCGCCACGTTAGAAATCCGTCACTGTAATTTTGTACGTTGGTGTACCCCATTTTTTGCAAGGTGTACGCAGCTAGGGGGCTGCGTCGATTGGTACTGCAGTAAACAACGATTGGCGTATCGAGATTGGGGATTTCATCACCGATGCGATGTTCGATCCATCCGCGCGGAACATGATGCGTTCGTCGTCCCGCATCAATGAGCCCGCCTTGCGAGGCAATCTCCTCCATCAATCGAACGTCCAAAAATTCTGTGTCAGGGTGCGACGTGAGATGATCAAGCAGTTCGCTTGTCGAGATGTGAGTGGTCTCGGAGTGGATTTTTGCCACCCAATCTTCACCCGTTGCCAGTGTCGATTCGGCCATGGCTAATGTGCTTGTCATTGAAGCGGCAATGATCAGTAGGTGATTTATCCATTTCATAAGCTTGTATCCGGTTCTCATACATAGCGAATATTGAATATATCACGCCAAAATCCCGATTGAAGCTCATTTCTTCAGGCTAAAACCTAGGGTATACTCTAAATATGCGTATTTTTGAATCTTTCTTAACAAAGTGGCTAGGTATCGCTGCATTAGCAAGTATTGCGCTGCCCGGTTTGGCCGCTGAGTTATTGGTTGTGGATCAGCCGAACTGTCCCTATTGCGAGCGCTTTAATGCAGAGATTGCACAAGCCTACCCGAATACGGATGAAGGACAGCGGGCACCGCTAGTGCGTGTACAACTTAATGCACCTTGGCCAGATAAATATTCGTTTATCAATCCAGCTGCCGTCACACCGACTTTTATTTTGGTTGACGATGATGGCGAGGAAGTGGACCGACTGGTCGGCTATCCTGGAGACGAACACTTCTGGTTTTTGCTGAACGAAATGCTGGATAAATTACCTTAATGGCACTCCCTAAATTTTCCAGTCTGAATGACGCCGACGATGTTGATGCGTTATTTGCGCAGGCAAAAGCGGCCGCGGATCTACTGAAAGCTCTGTCGCACGAGACGCGGCTGCTGATCCTGTGTTTATTGTCCGAAGGTGAAATGTCAGTGTCTGAGATTGAAGAAATCGTGCAGTTGCCACAAGCCAATGTCTCCCAGCAGCTAGCAAGACTGCGCCAAGATAAACTCGTTATTGCTCGCCGTGAAGGGCGTGTGATTCATTATCGAATCGCCAACGATGATGTGGAAAGTGTCATCGCCTCTTTGTATGACGTGTTTTGTAAAGACGTCAGAACGTGACTGAATCCGCCTGGTTTCTACCCGCAGCCGGTGTCTTAGTAGGCACCGTGTTGGGTGGAGTCGCGCGGTGGAATCATTTTTGTACGTTATCGGCCTTAGAACGTTACTGGTACGCCAGTGATGCAAAGGGTGTTCGAATGTGGGTTCTGGCGATCGCCGTGGCTATCGCCAGTACGCAAGCGCTGATTGCCTTTAATTTTATTACTCTAGATTCTGTGTTTTACCTGCAGCCACGCTTGAACCTTTATGGCGCGATTGGCGGCGGTATTGTATTTGGACTAGGCATGGCCTTGGTCGGAACTTGTGGGTTTGGCGCGCTGGTTCGGCTCGGTGGCGGCAGTATGCGCTCACTCATCATCATCGTTGCTATCGGTTTGTCCGCACTGATCGCGCAGCGCGGTGTCATCGGTCGCCTTAGAAACACGTTTGTTGAGCCTCTCGCGTTAGATTTAAGTGATGTGGGCAGCGCTTCCATTGCCGATGTTGTCGCTACAGCCATCGGACTTCCTGTGCACTTTGTTGTTTCGGCCGTGATCGTGATCGGGTTACTGGTTTGGGTGTTTAAGGATGCTGTGTTTCGGCGTAATCGGAAAGCGATAATTGCGGCGGTGATCATCGGATTGTGTGTGACCACGGGATGGATCGTAACCACCATGCACAGCGCGGTTTCTTTTGATGTGGTGCAAATTGAATCGGCCTCCTTCGTGTTACCGCCAGGTGAATTGATATTTAGTTTGATCGCTGTCACCGGAGAAATCCCAGACTATGGTATGGGGCTCGTACTAGGGGTTGTGCTCGGTGCAAGTCTTGTCGCTTACTTACAAGGCGACATGAGATGGGAGGCTTGTGATGATGCGAGGGAATTAAATCGTCACCTGGCCGGTGCATTTTTAATGGGTGTCGGCGGCATATTTGCTGGCGGTTGCACCATTGGACAAGGCGTATCCGCCTCATCAACTTTAGCCTTATCAGCTCCGATTGTTTTCTTTAGCATTCTCATCGGTGCTCGAATTGGCCTTCGGCTGTTGGTGGAAGGCTCATCGATGATTCACGAGTCGAGCTAATATCTAACTCGGAACGAACCGATACGCCGATCCATCTCTTTCGGCATGCCCTAAGCCAGGGTACGGTAAGTGGTAGGCCGCTAATCTGGATTGATCGGTGGCAAGTCGCTCCAACAATGATAGTCGTGTTGCCCTGGCTAACTCAGGCTCATGATCGGAACCTGATAACCACTTTTTAGGCTGAAAAGCCAATACCGGATGAATCAAAGCGTCGCCGACCACAACGATGGATTCACTGCCATCGTGGATCGCAAAGGCGCTGTGTCCGGGTGTGTGCCCGGGTGTGTCAATCACTTCTATGCCTGGGATGATTTCGTTGCCAGCTGTGAACAATTTACTTCGATCTTCTAAGTAGGCAAAGCGCGACTTTGCGCCAAGCGCGAAAACTTTTCGGGCTTCCGGCATTTTTTCAAGCGTTGCATCATCAGACCAAAAATTCCATTCGGTTTGGTGCATATGGTAGATCGCATCGGCAAATACCAGTTCATCGAAGTCATCCACCAATCCCCACAAATGATCGGGGTGAGCGTGTGAAATCACCACATCGGTCACGTCTTCTGGGCTAACCCCCGCTGCCTCTAAGTTTTCCAATAAGCGCCCGGTACTGTCCATAAAGGTGTCGCCTGCTCCCACATCAAACAACACCGTGTGATCTCCGTGTTGCCACAGCGTGACATTGCATGCAGGTTGATAGAACTCCCCCGTCATACCATTCTTATCGAGAAATGCAGCAAACTCGGTATCGGACATATTCGGCGGTTGCAGGAAGCCCACGGGTAAATGGAGATTCCCATCACTGATCACCGATAGTTTCCCTGCCCCCAGCGTGACTGTGGTTTGTGCATAAGCACGACGTAAAGAAACAGGTAGCGCGGCTAGAGCCGCACTACCCAACACCACTTGGAAGAGATTACGTCTTGTCACGTTCACAGCGCTTAACCAAACATGTCTTTCGTCATGCCGTCGTACCAGCCAAGCGATTCTTCAAAGGTTGCCTTTCGCATCGCATCATCTTCATCACCTTGGCTGACGAACGTTGATGTACTTGCGATTTTTCCGTCAACGGATGCGTATTGCGCGCCCACTTTCACACCATCATCGGTGCCAATCATGCTCCAGCAAGTATTTGAGTACTTCGCTGGGAAGGTCTTACCGTCATTGACATCTCCCAAGATGTGCATCGCTGCGACCTTGGCTTGGCTGTTGGCTGAGAACCCAGACTTCGGCATGGCACCAGCGATACTGGCATCGCCAATAACAAAGATGTTTTCATCCACCATAGAACGCATTGAATCGCTGTTGATTTGACAGAACCCTGAGTTGTCTACCAATTCAGCTTGGTGAGCAATGGCGCCTGCTCGCTGGGCTGGAATGACATTAAGTAGCGTTCCTTCAAAGGTATCAAAATCGGTTTCAACCGTTCCAGCATTCACGTCAACACCCACGATGCCTCCGTGAATATCTGGACTGATCCATTCAACCATGCCGGGGTAGTGCTTTTCCCAGCCAGCGGTGAACAGGCCTTGCTTTGAGAATTTTGGCTTAGGATCAATAATCGTAATGGTGCTATCCGTCATGCCCTTCTCTTTGAACAAGTGCGCCATCATAGACACGCGCTCGTAAGGTCCTGGTGGACAACGATACGGATTAGGTGGTGCGACCATGACGACGCTGTCGCCATTACTGAGCGCATCGAGCTTCTCTTTTAACAGCTGAGTTTGTGGGCCAGCCTGCCACGCGTGTGGGGCTATAGTAGCGGCTTCTTCTGAGTAACCCGGCACGCTGTCAAAAATCAAATCAATGCCTGGCGATAAAACCAGTCGATCATAGTTAATAGAACTTCCATCATTTAGCGTCACTGTTTTCGCAGAGCGATCAACTTCGGCAGCATAGCCGTGCACAACGTTGATGCCGTACTCACTAGCCAGTGTGTCGTAGCTGTGAGTAATGGAATCAAAATCTCGCACACCACCTAGGTACAGGTTGGAGAAAAAGCAGGTTGTGTAGGTTTTAGAATTCTCAATTAGGGTAACGTCAACAGCGCCTTTACTGTTCATTGCAACGTAGCGTGCCGCTGTCGCACCACCAGCACCCCCACCAACAACCACAACTTTCGGTTTTGCTTGACCGATGACGTGGATCGGTACGCTCAGTGCTGCGGCCCCAAGGCCCAGTACCTTTGTAAACTGTCGTCTTGTTAAAGTACTCATGGTCTTCTCTCCAGTCGGTATTGTTTATTGGCCGCTTAAGTACAGCGCTAGTGATCCTATTTCTTCTTCATTAAGTGCATTTGCGATCGAAATCATCGTCTCATTTGTTCGCTTATTATCTTGATATTCAAGCAATGCGTTGATCAGATATTTTTGATCTTGCCCGTGAATCGTGGGTATGCCCTGATCAGTGCTGGTTTCGTTATGACAAGTTGCACATTCGCTGGCGAGGTATTCACCGTAGGCCGCATCAAGCTGCAGTGCCATAATCGTATCGATTCGAGGGTCAGTCTTTTCAGCCAATTTGTTAGCCGTTTCACCCGCGATGCAGGACGCACACAGCAAAGCGCCACCGACTAGTGCAAAGAATCTATTCATCGGGTGTAACATCCAAAACGTTTGCACGTTGTGTCACGACCGCTGCATCATCGGCGCAGTTCGTCATACACAACTCATCGATACTAATGGAACGGAAACCTTCGTTATTGCGATTATCAGCGATGAAATTGGCCTCGTTCGGTAGCACAATGTCACTGAAGTTCTCGGAAGAAAGCTCAAAGTCTTCATCAACTTCGTCGTTTAAATAAAGCAAGTACGCGGTAATCGCATAAACATCGTCGTCGGACAACGAGCGCGCGTTGCCAAATGGCATAGCTCGTCTTACATAGTCGTACACCGTCGATAAGTACGGCCAATACGAACCGATGGTTTTCTCCGGGCGATCATCGGTTAAGGTGTCGTGTCCGCCGGCTAAAATTGGCCAGCGCCCTGTTCCTTCTCCAAAGTCTCCGTGACAGCTAGCGCATTGTGCATCGTAGAGTTCCCCGCCCGTGATTGCATCGCCTGAGCCTGGTGGCAGTCCTGTGCCATCGGGACGAACATCAATATCCCATGCGTTGATTTCTTCCGTTAAAGCCACACGCCCTAACTTAAATACGCCGTGTTCAGGCACTGCAAAGTCGCTTGCCAGTTTGCGCTCCTCGGTAACGACCGGAGTGAGCGCTGCCGTTTCATCGGATGCAGTGTCTTGTCGTTTACCATCAGTATCAAATAGACGAAGATAGGCAATAATCTTGTTGCGATCCTCTTCGTTTTGTACGCCGGGAAATGCCATTTTAGTGCCGGGTATATACGACATGGGGGCAGCCAGAAAATCGGACATCGTCTCATCCGTCCAACTTAATCCACTTTCACCGGCTTTGTTAAAAGCCGCTGAGTAGTCGTAATCACCAGCGATCATGAAGGCTTGGTCCATTACGCCGTTTAACACGGGTCCAAACTGATGTTTTGCATCGGCACCGACGGCGTGACAACCTCGGCACTGACCAAACAAGGCTTTACCTTCGTCGTCGGCCATTGCGTTGTTGCTGAAACCAATCAACAAGCTAATTGCCAACATCCCGTATTTAAGATATTTCGACATTTTCAGTCACTCCATCCTGTTTCACATGCCAGGTTTGAATGCTGTTGTTGTGATAAATGGAATTCACACCGCGAACTTCTCGAAGTTGTTTCTTCGTGGGTTGTACATTGCCAAATTCATCGATGGCGCGGCTTTGTAGAAAGAGTTCCGAGCCATCCCAATCAAAGTCGTAGTAGAAGCGATGCAGGGACTTTGAAAAAGAGTGCGGATCCATTCGCGCTGTTGTCCAATTGCGTCCGCCATCAACCGTGACATCAACACGTTTTATTCGCCCGTGCCCCGACCAAGCGATCCCGGTCAAAACGGTGTGGCCTCTTCCGTGATTGATCGGTGCTTGTGGGCTGGGATTGGTGATGACCGATTTGACGTCCATCTCCCAGGTAAATCGGCGTGCCGTGCCGTCTTCTAAAAGATCGGTGTATTTAGAGGTTTCTTCTCGGTGGTGCCAGGGCTTGTCCCCCACCTCGATTCGGCGTAACCATTTCACCCACATGTTCCCTTCCCAACCCGGCACCACAAGACGCAATGGGTACCCTTGCTCGGGTCGCAGCGCTTCACCGTTCATGTGTGTGACCACTAAACAGTCATCGAGCCCCTTTTCAATGGGGATCGATCGCGTCATATGCGATGCATCAGCGCCTTCGGGTAATAGCCATTTGCCGCTTGCCTTAACACCTGCCTCGTCAAGAATGTGCTTAAGTTTTACACCGGTATACATGACGTTGTGAACCATGCCGTGAGTAAATTGGCAGCCATTGAGTTGGGCGCCACGCCATTCCATTCCGGTGTTCGCAGCGCACTCGAGAAAATACAAGCGGTTTTCTCTAGGAAAGCGAGCGATGTCTTCCATGGTGAACACTAGTGGAGTATCCACCAAGCCATTGATCATCAATCGATGCTCAGATGGGGCGATTTCCGCAATGCCGCCGTGATGACGTTCAAAGCACAAACCATTGGGCGTAATGATTCCTTCCAACTTGTGTAAGGGCGTGAAATTAACTGACGCCTTTGGATCGGCCGTTAGCCACGCCACGTCACGTCGAACCGCTTCGGCTTCGTGCTTTGACGGCATACCGTACGGTCGAGCATCGACACCGTCACCTAGATACCGATTCCAGTCTTGAATCTCGGTGATCAATGGGTCAGGCGTGCTGGCTGTTGCCGATTTAACACCCGCCAAGGAAGCACCGACCGTGGTAGATACGGCAAGCCCAGTCTTTAACAGCTTGCGGCGTTCCTGTTTTTCAATGTCGCCTTTGTCTATTTTCATGTTGCTCAATGATATTCAGTGTTTAAATTCGTGCTAAACGCCGGTTACTTTAACCGCGTTATTCTTTTCCATCGATACCGTTTTTTGATCACTGATATAGGACTCCATAAGGTCGTAGACCGCAGGCCCTTCCACGTTTTCGTTCACGGACGCCCAGCCGGCGACCACATAGTTCTTGTTCGGATCGATTGGTTCACCCGTCGCTAGTAGAGTCATATCACTGATGCGGCTGCCCATGATTTCCTTTGGTGCGCAGGTGTATCCCATGCCACCGACGCGTACCATGTCGCCACCTTGTTGAAAAAACGGATCAGGATTAAATAAGTTGTCGCAGACGTCTTCAAGAATTTCTTTAATTTGAGAGCCTGAGAACTCCAATCGATAGACCGATGGGTACGACATTGAAGTTTGGTTGTAAAGATCATCAACGGTGATGTTGTTGCCGGGTAGTAAAGTGGATCCCCAACGAAAGCCTGGGCTAAACGACAGCTCGGCATCGCGCTCAACCATCAATCCTTGGCAGATAAGATCGTCCCAGGTGCCATTGAAGTTACCTCTTCGATACAGCATGGTGTCGGTTTGCCCAAGTACACGATTGAGTTCGTTCTCGTGTGGTGCGCGAACGGCATCGATCGCTGCCTTCATTTCAGCGTCCGGTTCGATTACATCGGAAAAAACGGGAATGAGCGATGATGAATAGTCGGTGACTTTTCCATTATTAACCTCAAGATCCACACGACCTAAATACTTTCCATGCGAGCCCGACGACAGTACTAAGGTATTGTTGATGTTTAAAGCTTCGGGTACGGCATCGTGCGTGTGTCCAGTCAAGATGACATCCAGCCCGGTCAATTCTCTGGCCAATTTTTGATCGACATCAAAGCCGTTGTGGGACAACAGAACCACCACCTCGGCTCCCTCTTCCCGTGCTTTATTCACGTTCTCTTGCAATAGCCCCAAACGCAATCCGAACGACCATTCTGGAAACATCCAACGCGGATTGGCAATGGGGGTATAAGGCATCGCTTGGCCAATCACCGCAACGCGCGTATTTCCTCGATCATAGAATGCGGTGCTGTCGAATACTGGCTCTTCCCAGTCGGTGTCCACGATATTACTGGCTAAAAACGGATAGTCCATTGAATCGATAATTTCGAGCACCCGATCAGTACCTAAGGTAAATTCCCAATGTCCGACCATGGCGTCGGGCTTTAATATAGCCATGCAATCGACCATATCTTGTCCGTTCGTTTTAAGGGCGGTGTACGAGCCCTGCCAAGTGTCCCCGCCATCAAGCAGTAACACGTTATTGTCACCGCGCTCGGCTCGAATGGCGTTGACTAAGGTCGCCATGCGATCAAGTCCACCAAGGCGTCCATAGGTACGTGCGAGATCGACGTAGTCGACCATGGTGTGCGCGTATGCAAGCGCGCTGCCTTTTTCTATGTTGAAGTGGTCTAGGAAATTCTGACCAACTAAGTGAGGGGGTACCCCTTCAAAGTCCCCGACGCCATAATTTTCTGACGGTGGGCGAAAGTAAACAGGTTTCAGTTGCGCGTGAATGTCGGTGATGTGCAAAAGTGTCAATGAGCCTTTACTGTCAAAATTCAACAGTTGGTCTTGGCTGAGCTTTTGCTGCGCCGCCACGGGTGTTAACGCGGTGCTAAACCCTGTTGTGGCGGCACAGATGGCCGAGAATTGTAAGAAATCACGTCTTGAGTACATTGCTCTAACTCACAATTCGTTGTTAGTAAAGTTACTGTCGTACCGCAGGTGTCTCGACTGACAAACCGGTTCCGCGCCAAGTTGTATAAACCTCTAAGCCCATCAACACATCAGAAAATGCATCGGGAAATTCCGCCCGGGTGTCGCGGATACAACCACGAAAGCGATTGTGCAAAGAGATGAGCTTATTTTGCTTTAGCCGATAGGTCGGAAAGCCATTCACATTGCCCTGACTCAAGTGATCGGCTCGAATGTGTTTGCCGTGATTTTGTTCGTGGCAAGACGCACAAGAGAGGTTTAACTGACCGGTGCGCAGATAATAGGTTTCTTTACCTTTCTCCCACCAGGATTGCATCTCGCCTTCTGAAAGATCAAGTTCCACCGGCATACCGAGCGACTGATTCTTGATGTAGGCCGTTAAGGGTTTTTGCCCACCTTTGTCAAATTTATACGGCTCAGCGCCCATGTTCTCAACTCGGCAGGAGTTAATCTGCGCCTCGATGTTTTTTGGACGCTGTGTTTTCTCATCCCACTTCGGATAATTAGCGCCCACACCTTTCATGGATACGGCCGCGTCATCGTGGCAGGATGCGCAAGATTTCCCTTCACTGCCTTCGACCGTATGCCAAATCTCTTCACCTTGCTCAACACCGAGCATGCCTGGATTCGCAAACGAGTCCGCCTCCAGCGCCCGTGTTTCCGGTGTTCGATAATGCCAGCCAGAATAGATTTCCGATATCGGATGTCCCTCTACCGCCTGTACACGGGTTGTCATCTCAAGTTCTTCGTCGATGACCAACACTTCGTCTACCGGTGTCGCCGATGCGGTTACACACAACGCGATACCGATCAAAGTGAATAACGTTTTATTATTTGTAAAGTGCATGGACCTCTCCGTAAGAATGAGCTCTGTTGTGTGATCGTACGTAACCGATGCCGTTATGAAACTTCTATCGATTTTTCAGCTTCGATAACCGATCCATCATCGTCCGTCCACATAAACTTGAAAGTTCCAGACTCAGCAACTTTTGCTCGAAACTCTAAAAAGGGATTTGCGGATACAGCCGGATCAATGTCGCATCCAAATACGGATGTGCCATTGAACGTGCACTCAAATTTGTTGATGATTTTTTGAGGAATGACATTGCCTTCTTTGTCTTTGCGTTGGCCCGATTCCATCGTATGACTGACCAAGGCTTTTATCTTGATCACGTCCCCTGCTGAGGCCTTTTTCGGTACTTTGATTCGTGGTTTAGCCATTGTTTTCTGTTCCTTATCCGCCGCAGCCGCCAATGGTGACTTTGACGTTTCGTGTGTCTGATAAAACGGTGCCATCACTGAGTTTTGCAACTGCGATGACGTTCTGCGTTTTAGCAAGTCGCATTCGTGTGGCCGCAAACGCTTCACCACTTAGCGGTGTGAAGTTAAAGGTGATGACTTCTGGACGTGGGTTACCGTCGGCAAAGATCGTGACCGATTCGACGTAGCTGTCATCGGATATTTCACCGTCAACGCTGACCGAAATCGGCACGCTGTTTCCGTTCTCTGCAATCTCAGGTGCATTAAGAGTCAGCGCGCCTTGCGTAACTTCTGCATCGCCTGCTATGGCTTTAATCGCGGCGTCGACATCTTCCGCGGTTGCAAATACTTTCGATGTTCCGAGTAGCCCGATCGTGCCGAGCGTACGGACGAGCAATTTTCGTCGGTTAAGGTTCATAGTTGAATTCACTCCTACGGACTATTTCAATGTACTGAGGTAGGCCACAAGATCTTCGATATCTTGTGCTTGAAGGATGGTCTTGCCGATCAAATCTTTTCGAACATCTGCACCGACTTCCAGGCTATAGAAGCCAGGCATAACGGTTTGATCTCCAAATACTGCTTTAGCGTTGACTAAGATGGTTCGAAGATGGTCTTCTTGCCAACGGGTTCCTGCGCCGTCAAGGCTAGGTCCCACCTCGCCGTGAAACAGTTGGTCTTTCATATCGCTGTTGGCGTGACAGGCCAAGCAGTTACCCTGCTTTCGGTTGATAAATATTTTTTTTCCGTTGGCAGGATCGCCAGCAACGTCGGTCAAGGGTTTATCAATCGATATGGCGTTGATTTCTACGTCACCGGGGGCGGTGTCCGCCTGCGCAAAGGTAAAGTAGGCGGCGCTACACACAAAGACTGCGCAACTCAAAAAACGAATTTCCATCAAGACTCTCCCGATTGATGCTTAAGGTTCGCCGTAGCTCGCCATAAAGTCTGTCATTTGTGACGCTTTGTATTTAATACTCTTGAATATTCGCAATTCATACGTCATCGAATATATATTACATTCAGAATATAATATATTTAATGAGAAGGCTAGCGTTTTATTGTTTGTCAGCGGGGAAAAACGACGTCCAGCGTTGCCAGCAAGGCTCACGGCTTATCTTTTGGCGTCTTTGATATTAATGTGATTATGTGATTACTGCGAATAGATAAGCACAACCGATCATGATTGGGCATCACGCAGATCGAATGATTACAGCGGATAATCGTTGAAGTTTTCGTTGATTTTTAACGAATGGAGACACTGTCTTTAAATTGGCGAATCCGAATGATAAGCTTACCGAAAATACGCTAGTGAATAATTCGAGCCTTCACCTTTTGTTTTTTAATTCGTTCTTCCGTTAATATTTTCAACGCAATCTTTGCCTTGGAATACGCGATAGCAACAAAAGCCACTTTAGCCTGTACTTTGATTTTTCCGATATCGTCTTTGGATAATTCTGCGCTGGCGGTTAAGGCGCCCACAATATCACCGGGGCGTATTTTGTCTTTTTTGCCGGCACTGAGTTGCAGGGTGCGTGTTTCGGGCGTTGGAATCGGACTATCGTCTCGGTCGTAAGCCTGCAGTTCGCCAATCTTGAATTCTGTTTGCATGAATTGTTCGATAGCTTGTACACGATGGACTTCGTTCGGATCAACCAACGTTATTGCAAGCCCATTTAAGCCTGCTCGCCCAGTTCGACCAATTCGGTGTACGTGGTTTTCAGGATCGGGTGTTATGTCGTAGTTGATGACAGCAGACAACGCGTCGATGTCAAGACCTCGTGCCGCGACGTCCGTGGCAATCAGAAGGGACACACTCTTATTGGCGAACAAAAGGATGGCCTCGTCTCTTTCTCTTTGGTCTAGATCACCGTGCAAGGCGCGAGCGTGGTAGCCGGCTTGGTTTAAGGTATCGCACAACTGCTGAACGTGACTTTTCCGGTTGCAGAAGATGATGGCGTTGTCCGGCTGGTATTTGCCCATTGCGCGGTACAGGGCTTCGAGCTTTTGCTCTTCTTTGGCAAAAAAGAATTCTTGGTCAATTGGGCCTGTGGTATCGCTTGCTGCAACCTTAACTTCAACTGGATCGCGCTGAATAGCTTGACTGATGCTGCTGATTTCAGTGGGGTATGTGGCGGAGAACAGCAAGGTTTGACGACGCGAGCTGGTTCTATCCAGAATACTCATAATGTCGTCGTAAAAGCCCATATCCAGCATCCGGTCGGCTTCATCCAAAACCAATGTTTGTACGCCGCTGATATTAAGCGTGCCTTTTTCAAGATGTTTCTTGAGTCGCCCCGGTGTGCCGACGACCACGTGTGGTTCGCGCTTGAGTGAATTGAGTTGGTCGTGCATGGGTTTGCCACCGCACAGGGTTAATACACGGGTGTTGGCAAGAGCACTGGCCAGGCGCTGAATTTCCTCGGCAACTTGATCACTTAATTCCCGGGTTGGGCAGATCACCAATGCCTGAGTTTCAAACAAGGAAATTTCAAGTTTATTGAGTATGCCAATGGCAAACGCGGCTGTTTTTCCACTACCGGTTTGCGCTTGTGCTACTAGGTCTCGCCCCTGCAGTATGGCCGAAGCCGATTCTGCTTGAATTGGCGTCATCTGCTCATAATGCACAGCGCTCAGCGCTTGCAAAAGCTCTGGTCTCAGTGATAAAGCACTAAAAAGAGGCTGATCTTGAGTTAGGGAAGAATTAGACACCCAGTGCCGCCAAACTGCTGAACCAAGAAACCAAGGGGACGTCCTTTTGTCAAATTGACACGAATTAGCCAGAGTAACCCAATTCAGACGCCACGGGTGTTTGGGCACTGATTCTGATCTTTTAACTGTCGATCAGCCCTACATCGAATGTTTGTCTTGTTTACGCCTAAATTGCTAGTTCAATAGCAATGACTTCTCGATCGGTATGAATTCAGTGGCTGCGTCAATCAATGAATTAGCTGTGAGTTTGGCCACTCCGTAAACTTCAACTCGCTTACCTCTGTCTTGCTTTATTTTATTGGCTAAAAGATCAAAATCACCGTCGCCGGAAACGAGAACCACAACATCGGCACTGTCGGCGTATTCCATCACATCGATGGTAATTCCGACATCCCAATCACCTTTCGCAGAGCCATCCGCTCTTTGTATGAATGGTTTTAGTTTCACGTCAAAACCAATCGCTCGTAAGATATTTTGAAATTCACGCTGCTTAGGGTCACCTCTGTCTATGGCATAGGCAAACGCCTTTACAACCTCTCTGTCTTGGGTGGCCTGCGACCAGAATTTGTTGTAGTCAAAGTTTTTTCCAAAAATTTGCCTTGAGGTGTAGTACACATTCTGAACATCAATAAATAGCGCCACTTTCTGCATAGATCGAATGCTCTTATTATTCTACTAACGGCTTAACTAAGAAATGCAGCGGTGCCCATTTAAAACTAGCGCTTCCGCTGTGCCACACCCGACTCACGTGACAGAATCACCGCCAATTTCGCCTCGTCCACCGCCTGCCCTTCGATGCAACGAACCAGGTCATCAATACTGTTGTCACCCCAGAATATTTCATCGCCTATGCGGAAAGTCGGGACGCCGAACATATCGCTGTCAATAGCTTGTTGAGTTGTGGTGATCAGTTTGTTTTTGACATCAGCATCATCAATTGCTTTACGCCACCAATCAGGCTCAAGCCCGACCCCTTTGGCAATGTCGTCTAGCACGGCATCATCATTTAAGTCTTGGCCAGCGGACCACGCCGCATTCATCACATCCACAGCAAATGCCCGTCTCTGCGAGTCAGTGTCAATCGCCGTTGCAATTCTTAATGCTTTGAGCGGATTGAACGGGTGCGTGGGCGGGCCCTGCAGCGTCAGGCCATAATTACTGGCGCGACGCATCACATCGCGAAATGTATAACGCCGTTTGGCGGGGATTTCGGCTGGGCCTAGATGCCCATGCGCTTTCAACAAGCCAGCGAACAAGATGGGACGAACCACAATAGTCTGCCCGGTTCTCGCTTCAAGCTCATCAAGACGAGACCCTGCCAGCCAGGCATAAGGGCTGATGGGATCAAAGAAGAATTCAATCGTCATTTATTCGCTTCCCAATATAAGTAAAGAGTGCTTACCAAAAGAGTCGCTGATATGTTACGTCACTTGTGGTGGTCCGGGAACTCTTCGGCGTCAGATCTAGAATTAAAATGACCAGTAAAGAGCCAT
The DNA here is from genome assembly GCA_937930305.1 of uncultured Granulosicoccaceae bacterium. Classification (GTDB taxonomy): domain Bacteria; phylum Pseudomonadota; class Gammaproteobacteria; order Granulosicoccales; family Granulosicoccaceae; genus Granulosicoccus. The sequence goes on from CALGLE010000034.1 coordinate 18,143, forward strand.
ACTGGGAAAAAAGTAAACCAGCGTATTGGAAGGGAATTCTGTCGTGCCCAAGTCATCGCTAATTTTTCGATCAATTCTATTACGCTGCGATATGGCTACCTCTAAATTTAGTGAAAGAAAGATGCTTTTATTAAATTGATATCCGTAATTGAATCGCCCCTGTGCAAAAATTCCATTGAATGCCTCACCGAAGCTTTGGCCATCATTGATTTCTGTGTTTGAGATATTCGTTAGTAGTGGCAAGCCCAGTACGGCTTGAACCTGGTATCGCCACCCAGGTTGTTCTGATGTAAACACCGTAGTTTTTTCAAGCCCCACGACCGCAGCAAGATCCAATACCGTTTCTGATTCAGTTCCTAAATTAACGGACTCAAAAGTTAGACCACTGTCTTCAGCAGACTGAGTCAGGGCGGTACCGAAGCGACGAAATTCTGTATTGTTATACTGAGCGCCGAAAAGATAATAATAATTCGACGTGAAATGCTTTGAGAGCAATAAGCCAATGCGTTGTTGTTCGAACAGTATTTTATTTGTCCGAACAATTTCGTTGTCAATCTCCCAGCTTTCTTCCGATTGGGATTCACCAAGTGTGGAAGAGGTGATCAGATAAAATCCCCAGTCTTTGTTAAAGGAGACATAGGTACCACTTTGCTGAGCAACGTTTACCATGGACGCTGTTTCCACGTCGACTACTTGCTCACCCACTCGTTGAACTGAATTTTCCTCATAATCAATAAAGTTCAAACCTAGACCGAAAAAACTATAGCCTGCGCGTGTTGGCTCGGTGATGGATTGAGAGACTGCCTGATTGGTATTTAGGTCGGTGACGACTACGCAAAAAAACAAAAAGAACATTCTCATTGACAACTGATCCTCCTGATTAAATGCAAATCGTATCCGCAACTTTTGGGCGCCTACCTCTCTAGCCTACCTCACAGCGGTCCAGATCGAATTGGCTTTTTTCGTGAACTTTTATCGATTGTCAGCAGCCAAGCCGGTCGATATTGCAAGAGATATCAGAAAACTACGCCAAAGCTTACGAATGCCACATCATCATCTATCGAGGTATAGTCAAGTTCAATCCGAAAGGCGCTCCAGCGCAATCCAACAGCGAGCCCGTAGGATTCCCCTACTTCCGGTTCTGACAATGAGCCAGCGTCTAGAGAGGCATCCATCAGACCCACTCTACCTTTTAGGTATAGATTCCCGCCAGTGGAGTATGAAAGGTAGAGCCCTTGGCTTTCAACGTACAACTCAGTTCCAGCGACAGAACCGGCTGCTACGCTTCGAGTAACTTCGCCTTCCACCGCAAAACCACCCGGCCTAGTGCCAAATTCGTAACCCAGTAACACACCGACACTGACAGGATTTTCACTGACCTCATCATCATCAAAGCCCACTAGCATTTCACCCGATTTAATGCCAATCAGAAAACCTGCGTGTGCGATAGAAGACAAGCCAAAAAATAAAACAGAAGCGATTAGAATTCGAAATTTCATTTTAGTTTCCCCAACAAATAAGAGGTTATTAGCGGGGACTGATAAACACATTTCTCTGTATCGACTCAGTCCCAATTAATTCCATGACGCTAGTTTCAGGGATTTAAGGCGAGGAAGATCGTTATACTTAACAGCTGTCTGGGTAAAATTCACAACATCCCAACTGGGTATGCGCATCTTGGGCAACACACAAAACACACAGCGTCACTGCACGGGTTTTAATTTCACCGAACCCTTCAAGGGCGCGAGCGGCAGGTTGTGGTGACCTGCGGTTAAAGAACTAAAGAGTTTCGCTATTGTCAACGTACGAAAAGATATAAGGTGATCTATGCCTCCAACAGCACTTAGTAATTTAGAAATCATGAATTTGATGGCCCCTCTTCACACCGACTGGGAGTGCTGTGAAGAGGGCAAATCAATACGCCGAAAGTTTGCGACCAAGGGGTTTAAACAAGCGTTGGCGTTAACCAATCTGAGCTCTACCGTTGCAGAGCAAAACAATCATCATCCCGACATTTGTTTAGGCTGGGGGTATTGCCATATCACCTTCACAACCCATTCGATATCCGCGCTTACCATGCTAGATATCGAATGTGCCAAGGAGCTCGATGCCTTGTGCGAAACCCTGGCCTCTTAAGCATAGCGGGTCGAAGCCTGTGATTGACTAGTAAGCTCTAACGACTATGATTGTCCGTGTGTTTCCGTACTCAGCGCATAACGTGTACTACGGCCACCACCAGGTAATTTAACCAAACACGCTTTTGCCACCAGATCCGCCAGTTCACGCGTTGACGTGGCCTTACTCACCTGCCCTACACTGCCGTATTTAGCGGCGTTAATACCGTCGAGAAATTCTTCACCCCAACTATCCAACAGCCGGTTAAGCACTTTTATTTGTCGTTCGTTTAATAAGGTTTGAGCATGAAGTTGCCAAAAACGGGCTTTGCGGATCACGCGATCAAATCGATGTTCGCCTTGTTGCATGGCATCGATTAACACATCCAAAAACCAACTTAGCCAAGGCGTGATGTCCAGCGAACTGCTTTGCGTGTGTTCTAGAATGTCGTAGTATTCTTTACGCCGTCGCATGATGGCGGCGCTTAATGAATAGTAACGAGCGCTCACACCTTCCGCCTGCGCCAAGGCTCTATCTGTTAATGCACGTGCGACTCGGCCGTTGCCATCATCAAACGGGTGCAATGTAATGAACCACAAATGCGCAATGCCGGCACGTATGAAGGGGTCGAGGTCATTGGGTGTGTGGTTGAACCATTGGTTAAAGCGCGCTAGTTCTTTGTCTAATCCCTCTCCCGGTGGTGCTTCAAAATGAACCGTGGGCCGATCGATTCGGCCAGAAACGACTTGCATCTTGTCCATGCCACGCAACGCACCAATACGAATCTTTTCGTGTGCAGCAGCGTCGGGAAATAACGCGCTTTGCCACTCGCACAGCAATTCAGTGCTTATGGCTTGGTCGATTTCGGTGGTCGCGCTGAGTAGCAATTGCACAAGCGCATCGGTTTGTTGAGTGCCATTTTTTTTGTGGGTATGAAAACCGCCTTTATCCAACCCCAATTGTGTGACCACCGACGAACGCAACGATGAAACATCCAAATGCTCACCTTCAATTTCACTGCTGCGCAGTGCGGACGCCACCACTGCATCTATGTGCGCGGCAGTCAGTTCATCCTGTAAGCCGGTGGTGTGGTTTGAGTTAGATAACGACTGATGTTGATCCGATAACAGCGTTTGCTGTTCAGCCAGTTCGGATAACTTGGCTGTCAGAGCGTCAGAGCGCCAAACAAACGCTGGATGATCAGCGCTCTGCCAGGCTGGCAATTCCCAGATGTACATAGCGTTTCAGCCTTACAGGTGGCGGGATGAGCCGAATAGTAGCAAATATTCGGCCCATCCGCCGCCATTGGTGGCATTTGGCCCCAGAATCAGCTCTTAAGTCTTTAAGTAGGCCTCTAACGAATCATCCAATGCATCCTTCCACGGTGTGTGATGTGCCGGGGCCAGTGTGCCAGTAAGCGCTGACTTATAGCCGTTATCACGAAACGTCATGATGCCCGCCTTTTTATGTTTCTTCCATTCGAAGAACGCGTTGTTGGCGCCTTCAATGTCGAAGTCGGGGTAATCGGTCATGGCCATTAATCGCAAGGTGTAATCCCCTTGGTACCTAATCGATTCGTAGTCATCAGCGATGGCGTCTTCTTGAGCTTGCCGGTGTGCCGTATCGGCCTGCATCTCACTTTTTGATGGCAAGTCTAGACGACCTAAAATGACATCCCGCGCATACCAGGCTTGCGCATCAAACATGTTGAAGGTGTACCACTGATCCTGCATACCCAAATACATCAGCTTGGGGTTGTCTTCCCAAACGACACCGTTATAAAGATTGCCGGGGTACAAACGATTGTTGGTGATTAATCGCAGATCCTCAGCCATAAACGGAAAATAATGCAGGTAGCCGGTGCATAAGATGATGGCGTCGATCTCTTTACTTGCCCCATTCTTGAAGGTGGCCGTGTTGCCTTCCATCTTGGTTAGCAAAGGCAACTCTTCCCAGTTCTCAGGCCAGTCGTATCCCATGGCAGCGGTGCGATGCGATACCGTGACAGACTTACAGCCGTACTTCCAACATTGTGATCCGATGTCCTCGGCAGAATAAGACGTACCGATGATCAAAATGTTTTTGTCTTTGAATTCGGCCGCATCACGAAAATCGTGAGCATGCAGGATGCGACCGGGGAAAAGATCAAAGCCATCAAATTCGGGCACATTGGGTGTTGAAAAGTGACCACTGGCAACAATGACGTTGTCAAATTGCTCTGTGTATTGGCTGGCGTTGGGTAGGTCGTTCACGGTGACGTCAAACTGCCCCGTACTTTCATCAAAGCTCACTTGTCTTACTGCGGTATTAAAGCGAATCCAGTCGCGCACACCGGCTTTTTTTACGCGTCCTTCGATGTAGTCGAACAACACAGCCCTTGGCGGGTAGGATGCGATGGGCTTACCGAAATGTTCTTCGAATGAGTAATCTGCAAACTCTAAGCCCTCTTTAGGGCCGTTCGACCAAAGGTAACGATACATACTGCCGTGCACCGGTTCACCGTATTGATCCAGTCCGGTACGCCAGGTGTAATTCCACAGCCCACCCCAATTACTCTGTTTTTCAAAACACACGACTTCGGGTATGTCACTGCCCGCTTTCTGCGCCGATTGAAAGGCGCGAAGTTGGGCTAAACCACTGGGACCGGCACCAATAATAGCAACGCGTTTTTTCATAGTCTTAGGTCTCTTGAGTTTATTCGTTAATCAATTTGATTTCTTTTGCTTGTTAGATCCATACACACGGCAACAATGATGATGATGCCACCGAGTATCGATATCGGTGTTAAGTCGGTGCCCACAAGCAAGCCTGCGGACGTGGTCGCCACAATGATTTCTGTCATGGTGAGTAAGGCCGCGGTGGGTGCAGGTATACGTCGAGCGCCCCAAATTTGACCCAACATAGAAGGGAACAACACAGCAGCTCCAAAGGCGGCTGCCAAGGGCACAGTTTTCATGAAATCGATGGGTTGCTGTAGCATGGCATTGGTGATGTCTGCCGCTTCACCTGCGCTTGCACTCGTTGTTGCAACCGTGCCTGTGCCCGCCAACATGTGCAAAAGCACGGCACAAAGGCTTGCTAAGACAAAACCTGAAAACAGTGTGGCCGCCGTGGTGGCAAACGCAGGCGTGTCTTGCTTGCTTCTCAGCAGCGACAAACTAACGCCCCAGCAAAACCCTGAGGCAATAGCGCACCAGTCCCCCACATTGTTGGGAATGGGAAAACCAAACCCGCCACCCAACAATAGCCAAACGCCTAGAACGGCGGCACCGATCACCCACAGCTGCGCTCGGCGTATGCGTTCTCCATAAACGATGCGCGCTGACAGGGTTGTCCATAAAGGCAACAGGTAGAACAAAAAAATGGCTCGTATTACGTCGGTGTAAAGAACCGCCGTAAAGTACAGCACGCTGGCAACACCCAGGGCGATACCCACAACCCAACCGTTGAAGGAAGCGAGTTCGCTTAATTCGCGTTGGCGCATCGTAACGATGAGTGCCGGAATGAATGCTGCACCCATAACCAGTGCCACCGCCCAAAGACCGGGAATGCCAGCTTGCTCAAGGTAGCGCAGTGGTATCCAGTACACCCCCCAAACGGCCGCGCCAATAACCACCGCCCAAGCACCTGCGGTATCGACTTTTGCGCCTGTCATTGACATTGGAGTGGTCATTACCGCGTGCTCTTTACACCCAGCCCTGTGTTCTATTAATCAATGCCGAGTGCTGCTTTTCTTTGGTTGGCCCAGGTACGCAGAATTTGATCAATGGCTAAACCGATAAAGGCGACGCAAAAACCCAACACCAAACCATTACCCACGCCTTGTTTGTCAGAGAGCGAGCCAAGAATCAATTGGCCCAAATCATCGGTGCCGATTAACGCGCCAATAATCACCATCGCCAGTGCAAATACGACGGTTTGATTGATACCCAGCGCCATGTGTGGAAAAGACAACGGCAGTTCGATGGAGACAAAGCGTTGAAAGCGATTCACGCCAGACATCGAACCCGCATCGTGCAGTTCAGCGGGCACACTGCGCAGCCCGATGACGGTATACCGAGCGGCCGGTATGGTGGCATACACAACAATGGCGATGAGTACGGACGTATCGGTGACCCCAAACAGCATCATCACCGGTATTAAGTAAATGAATGAGGGGAAGGTTTGAAAGGTATCGCACCACGCTAATAAAATTCGCGTGGCTGTGGGATGTTGGGCACACAGCGTGCCAACCACAATGCCTATAACGCCTGATATAAGAACCGCCATAGTCATCAGGTAGGAGGTAATCAAAGCGCGGTCCCACCACTCGGTCAATGCGATAAACAGTAAATAAGCGCCCACAATCAACGCGGAGCGAATGCCGCCGACGATAAAGCCTATCCCCATAACCAGTGTGAATGTGGCGACGACTGGCATGCCCAGAAACGCCTTTTTAACCGGAATCAGTACATCAATAATGAGCCATTCATTAAAGCCTTTCAGCGTATAAAAGAAGGTGTCCCACATCCAATCCACACCGGCTTGCCAGAACGGCTCGGTGGTAATCCCTTTGTTGTGCGGTATTAAATAAAGATAGTTGAACCCTTCTTTGAAAATCATTTGCCCAACGCCCGCCAGTGCAAGACCCACCACAAAAATGCCCATGAACCAAATAGAGTACTTATGACGTTCTTTAAATGATTGATCGGCAAAGTAATCCGTTTGCTTGTTCGCCCACGCCAGCGACAGCCTGTCGAGCACGATTGCAATCAACACAATGCAGATACCAATTTCTAATGCCAAGCCGATGCGTAATCGGTTCAGTGCGATCAGTAGATCATTGCCCAGACCCTTAGCACCGATAAGTGAAGCGATTACCACCATCGCCAGGCACTGCATGATGACTTGGTTAACGCCTAACAAAATATCGCGCCGTGCTGAGGGAATCAGTACCCGACGCATGAGCTGCCAATCGGTGCAGCCGTTCATCAAACCCGCCTCCCCGACTTCGGCGGGCACTTTTTTAAGTCCCAAATTAGTCAATCGAACCATCGGGGGGGTGGCAAAAATAATGGTGGCTATAGCACCCGCGTGATCGCCGATACCGAAAAACACCATCACAGGAATTAGGTAGGCAAAATGCGGCATGATCTGCGCAACATTCAATAACGGGTTGAGTATGTTTTCAACCGTTTTACTTTTGTAACTCCACACACCCAGAAAAAGCCCGATGAGTATGGCGGTGGGGGCTGCAATCAGCACAAACGATAGGGTTTGCATGGAGGGTTCCCATTGCCCAAATATCGCTATGTAGGTGAAAGCAAAACCAACGAAGCAAGCTAAGCCCACACCGCCTAAGGCGTAACCTAAAATCACGACAGCGCCGGTGACAACCGTCCAAGGCAGACCCGGCCAGCGAGCCCATTGATTTTCAGTCGCCCAATCCCAACCGGTAAAGGTGACGATGGTTTTGACACCACCCAACATCAATTCACGAACGAATTCGATGAGGAATAAAATAAACCCCGATATGCTGCGAGTAACTTGACGCATCATCGGTTTTTCTTCGTATTCTTCTATTTCGGGGTCGTACACCTCAATTAACCACCAGTCGAACATTAAGTAGTCGACCGAGTTATTAATCACAACCGGTAAGCTTTTCAGCAGTGGTTCAAATCGCCAAAGCCAATTGCCTTCCGTTGCAGGTATAAACATACACAGCAAGATAAAAACAACGATCAGCAGTAAAAACTGCAGAAATTTGTTTTTTTGAAGCACTTGCATCATGACGCTTGCCCTGTTTCCCCTGGCGAGTGCCCCCCAAACAGCACACTGATGACTTTGGATGCGCTCACAGAGCCAACCAGTTCGCCTGATTCATCCACCACCGATATCGGCTTGTCTGAATTCAGGATTAATTCAGCCACCGTTTCAATGATGGCGTCTTTTTGGACTTTGATATCGCCAACCGCATCGCCGGGAGTTACCACGTCCATGACGGATTCGATTTTCAATACTTTTTCGCGAGGAACTTCGGCGGTGAATTTTTGAACGTATTCAGACGCGGGGTTAAGCACAATATTGGCGGGCGTATCGAGTTGCTCAATAATGCCGTCCTTCATGATGGCTATTCGATCGGCAAGGCGCAGCGCCTCATCAAAATCGTGCGTCACAAACAAGATGGTTTTACTCAATACACCTTGTAAGCGCAAAAATTCATCTTGCATCTCTTTACGTATGAGCGGATCAAGCGCTGAAAACGGCTCGTCAAGGAACCAGATATCCGGTTCGATGGCTAAGGAGCGAGCGATGCCGACGCGTTGTTGCTGACCGCCCGATAATTCCCGTGGAAAATAATTTTCACGACCGGAGAGACTGACCAGCTCGATCATCTCTGAGGCGCGCTCAATACTCTTCTTTGTGCTCACCCCTTTAACCTGCAATGGAAACGCGATGTTTTCCAGCACCGTTTTGTGGGGCAATAACGCAAAGCTTTGAAACACCATGCCCATTTTGCTGCGGCGCAGTTCAATAAGCTTCTTGTTGTTCAACGACAAGATGTCTTCGCCGTCGATGTAGATGTTTCCGGCCGTTGCCTCAGTGAGCCTTGAAATGCAACGCAGCAAGGTGGATTTTCCTGATCCCGAGAGCCCCATGATGATGAGCAGCTCACCCGGATACACTTCAAAGGACGCATCGTTCACACCGACGATACAACCTTGTTCCTTAAATTTTTCGGCATTTACAGTACCGGCAGAGGCTTGCAGTACTTGCTTAGCGTTATCTCCAAAAATCTTGAAAACCCCATCGCAACGGATGGTGGGATCTTGCGTATTCAAAATTGTCGATGACATAGGTGTGCACTTCACTTGGTTGCTGGCCGAGCCAGCGTTGTTAAAGCATCTCTGCATGAACAATAAACCCTCTGGAACAACAATGAGCCAGAGGGTTTATGGGTTCAACCTAATCCAAACATAACGCATCGGTTTTGATGTTGAAACCGTTTTGTTGTGTTCAGCTTAAAGCTTACTTAGTCCAGGGCATCCAAACGGCTTCGTTGTCTTTCAACCATTTTGCAGCCGCGTCTTTGTGATCCATTTTATCGGTATCAACCAGTGCGGCCATTTGACCGATTTGGGCGGTGGTGAAGTCCAACTTAGAGAACGCTGTGTAAGCGGCTGGGTGTGTCTTTGGGAATTTGTAGTTAGCCGCTTTTTTCAACCAACCTTTTGGCGAACCGCAACTGCCGTCACCGCCATCAGCCACTCGACAACCGTCGGTATATTCAGGAAACTCAATGAATGTGAAACCGTCTGCATCGGTGAAGTTAGGCGTCCAGTTAAAGATAATTGTGCCTCGTCCTTCCTTCTTTGCAGAAGCCAGTTCAGTCCATAACGCATCCGCACCACCGGCAAATTTTACCGTCCAGTTATCAGCCAATCCCAACGCTTCTAAACGAACAGGCATCAGGTCACCGTGCCAGCTTTGCGGGCCTTCTAACCAACGGCCTTTGCCTTCAGAATCAGCGGTAGCGAAAACTTCGTGGCAATCCTTCAATGCTTCCCAATTCGGCAAACCGGGGCATAGGTTCTCTTCAATAACCCAAGTTGGCACACCCATTTCTTCAAGCGTTGTTGCTGAGTGGGTGCCTGCGTCAATCACGCCGCCCTTGGCCATTGCGTTGTAGAACGACTTACCAAAAGTGGATTGCCAAACTTCATGCGAGATGGTCACATCTCCGTTACGAATGGACTCATAAACCGCTTGAGAATCAGCGGGAACGTATTCCACGTTGCTGCCCATGCTTTCAAACATGCCGCCGATAACGTACGCCATAACCACTTGGCTTGACCAGTTATGCAGCGGAATAACGATCGGGGATGTGCTGTCAGCAGCTTTTGCTGCTCCTCCCACAGACAACAGCGAAATGCAACTAGCCGCGGCCAGTGTTCGCAACGTTTTAGGTGTTCTAAATTTCATAATTTCAGTCTCAGTTAATTATAGTATTCCAACAGACTTCTACCGCTTGCCAGCGCCAAAGCCCCTCCAACTTCTAACAATCCAACGAACCAATAGTTAACATAAAGTATCACTATTTTTTTTACTCCAACAAATACTAAATTTGCAAAATACCAAGCTAACGATTCTTGCGCGTTAGTCGAGTATTTTGCATCAGTAGTTGCCTTTTACCCGCTCCTTGGTTGGATCGAACATAGGTGTTGTCACAACGGTTGCGCTTAAGCGTTTTTGCTGACCGTCCAACTGCCCTACTTCGATTTTCGTGCCGGGCACAGCGTGCGTAACGTCCACTCGTGCCATGGCAATCACCTTGCCTAAAATCGGTGATTTAATGGCTGATGTGATTTCACCGACCTGGGCACGACCCACACGAAGGCAATCACCGGAAACCGGCACCGTGCCACCGTCTAGTTCTAAACCCATTAACATTCGTTGCGGGTGCAATTTACGTTGCTCCAACACTTCACGTCCGACAAAATCATCTTCCTTTGATTTCAGCGGTACCGTGAAACCAATGCCCGCTTCAAACGGATCGGTTCGATCGGTGAATTCATAGCCTGCGAAAATAAGACCGCTCTCAATTCGCAGCATGTCCAGTGCCGCCAACCCCAACGGTGCCAACCCCAACGGTTCACCCGCTTCCCAAATGGCATCGAAAACAGCGCGTGCATCATCGGGGTGACAGAACACTTCATAGCCCAGCTCCCCGGAATAACCGGTGCGACTGACCACCACCGCTGGCCCGTGAAAATCACCAATGCGTCCCACACTGAATCGAAACCAACCCAAGTCTTCCACGGTGGGTTGCACCGGAGCCGTCCAGATGATTTTCGATAATATGTCGCGGGATAATGGGCCCTGCACAGCCACATTGCACAAGTGACTGGTGCTGTTGCGCACCCACGCATTCAAATTATGCTTTGCCGCCAGTTCCCTTAACGCTAAGCCACTTTCATCGTTGCCACCGATCCAACGAAAATTATCGTCGGCCAATCGAAACACGGTACCGTCATCAATCATGCCGCCGTGTTCGTAACACATGGCTGTGTACACCACTTGACCGACCGCCAACTTCTTGATGTTACGCGTCACAGCCATCTGCATAAGCGCTTGCGCATCAGGCCCTGTGACTTCGTATTTTCTAAGTGGTGAGAGATCCATGATGGCGGCTTTCTCACGACACGCCCAATATTCTGCCGTGGTGCCAAAATTTGTCATGGTGTTGGGTAACCAATAACCGTTGTACTCTATGAAATCTCGAGTGTGGTCGGCAAAGCAGGCGTGAAAACCTGTCTCTTGCGTTTGTTCCACATCTGCCTCCGCGGTTTTTCTAAAACCAATTGATCGTTTGAAGAGTTCTTGTTCCCCGTACACACGCGTTTGTATGTCGGTGGGGTTCCATCCGTTAGCTGCGTCGATGTCGCAGGGACAAGCAGTCGCTATGCACACAATGTCGGACAAGGCTTTAAGCAGCACATAGTCGCCGGGGCGAGACCATGGCTCATCAAAACCCAAGGCGTTTGTGTCATCCAACAGAGTATTGAAGAAGAAGTTAATCGCTGGCCAACCGCCACGGGGCCTAACGCCGAAATTAGACAGCGAGCGATTCATGTTGGTGGAGCAATTAATGTGGCCGGGGTAACCCAGATCTTCGTAATAGCGTGCCGTACACGCAAGCCCGAAGGTGTCGTGTCGACCGCAGGTGTCTTGCACAATTTCAACTAGGGGTTCGTGATCGCTACTAAAATATTTTGAGTAAATACCCGGTGCTGGATACAGCAACCCGCTTAAAGAGCGTGTGGTGGTTGGATCAATTTCTCTCTCCAAACCTTTTTCCAACGCTCGTGCAGAAAACGCTTGAAAATCTGAACATTCACGCCCTTGAACATCGAGAATTTGAATGTATTGCCCCGCTTTTACTTCAAAAGAAAACGCATTACCCGGCTCGATGTTCGCATCAATTAATGCATCGGCAAGCGGTGCGGGAGGCTGCAATGTTTCGCCAGGGACGCGTGCGGTTGCACGTTCAATGAACAGCACTACATCGGTTGGCACGTTCTGCATGTCAGGTGACATGGGGCCCCCAGGAGCGGCAATGCAAAGCAGCCCACCGGCCACCACGGTTAAGCTTCGAAGTTCACCGGCGTAGGATTCACCGTCGAATAAAACCACGGGATCGGCAGCCGACAACGAGAAGCCTGCGTTCTCAAGTAACGCCATGACGCGTTGGCCGCTGGGCCCACCCGCTTGAAGTGTTTGCTGCAAACCGGTCGCGTGTCTATCACCGGTTGCGCCGAGTTTGCCAGCGTCTGATTTTCCATCGGGGGTGAAGTGCACGCATTCAACAAGCTGCAAGCCTTCTGTGTCTTGCACGTTGATGACGTCACCGGCTTCCACTTCCAACGCGCGAGACCCACCGCCTGGTATGACGTGGCGCTCGATGTTGTCGGGCAACACCGGCATCCCCGGCACATTGATACCGGCGCGACAGAACGGTGCTGGTGTAACCGATGCATTCATTACATACCCTTAGCAGTGCTTTCCGATCATGACCGCAATGACCTCAACCTCACGTAATTAAGCGACTTTTCAGGCCTCAAGGTGAGGCTTTTGTCACTCTCCGCACTTTACACTAGATTTTCCTGTAAAGAAAATAACATAACTGAGTTTACTTGTTCGATGGGCATCGCTTACGATTCTGCAGCAGTTGCTTTCGTGGTGGGATAAGCCACGATGCACACATATTTGGCGGGAAGATCAATGAGTCGCGTTGGTCCGTGAGGGGCATCGGCATCAAAAAACAGCGAGTCTCCTGGCTCCATCACGAACGTTTTATCCGCGTGTCGGTATTCCACGCTGCCTTCGAGAAAATAGAGAAATTCCACCCCATCGTGCTGGAACGTTTTGAATACATCGGATTCATCGGTCAGGGTGATCATGTAGGGTTCACAAATGACGCCGCTGTTGTTTGCGCCCAAGTAGCCAAGCAATTGGTATTGATGCCCGGCCCGCGTTCCCCGACGTTCCGCTGACACCCCCTCGCCACTTTTCACTTGCACCGCCATACGCTCTTGTTCAAAACGTTTAAGCAACTGGGATATGGGAACCCCCAGTGCGTTTGACAAAGCTTGCAAGGTGGTGAGCGATGGAGAGGTCATGCCATTTTCAATTTTGGACAACATGCCCACAGACAAACCGCTGTTTTCCGCCATGTCAGCCACGGTGATGCCCAGTTGTTGCCTCACCGCGCGCACTTCTCGACCAATCGCCACTTCCAAAGTACGCTCTGTCTCGCCGCGCAGTGAGTGAGGGTCTTGCTTCAGCGGCAGTTTCACTTCCGCAGTTATCGCGGCCGCTTCGCTGCTCTTTTTGGGGGTAGACGATGTGCTCATGATTAAACAAACCCGGTAATGCGTTCTAGGTGACTACTCTGCCATGCCCGACGCAGGCTGGCGCTACCAATACGAAACTAACCGCGAAAAAGCCAGCTTCTGGCTCACTGTACGCGTCAGTAGATTATTATTCAGAAGAAAATATCATTCCTTTCTTGAATATTCGATAGTTCAATGATAACGTTTTGAAATTCATCGCTAACCTGTGTGCAATGCCATGTGCGGAATTGTTGGTTTATACCTCAAGAACGAGGCGCTTTACCCTGAGCTGGGCGCACTTTTCAAGCCCATGCTCATCGAGATGACAGGTCGTGGGCCCGATTCAGCCGGTGTGGCCATCTACCGCGATCCAGTTCCAGAGGGTCAGGTGAAATTTTCCTTAGCGCACGACAGTTCCAACTACGATTGGACAGCCCTGGCGGCTAAGCTTGGGGAAGCGCTTTCCTGCAGCACTGATGTTACGCAAAGGGACACGCACGGCATTCTCATCACCTCAGGGGCGGAAAAAAACGTTCAACAATGGCTGGCTGAGAACGCACCCGATATTCGAATCGTGGGCAGTGGCAGCAGTGTTGAAATTTATAAAGAGACCGGCCTGCCTGAGCAGGTTTATGAGCGTTTCGGATTGCAAAGCGCTCAAGGGCGTCACATGATTGGCCATACACGCATGGCAACCGAAAGTGCGGTGACCACAGCCGGCTCACACCCCTTTGCAACGGGTGCGGATCTGTGTCTTGTTCACAACGGATCGTTGTCCAATCACAACCGTTTGCGTGAAGAATTGAAACGAAAAGGCGTGACGTTTGGCAGTCAAAATGATTCTGAAGTGGCTGCCGCCTACCTAACATGGAAGCTGCGCCAAGGCGTATCTTTAAAAGATGCCTTGGAAGAAGCCTTAGACGACTTGGATGGTTTCTTCACTTTCTGCATTGGAACCAGTGATGGCTTTGCCGTGCTGCGTGATCCGATTGCTTGCAAACACGCGGTGTTGGCGGAAACCGATGACTGGGTGGCTATGGCCACTGAATACCGAGCCATCGCCACACTGCCAGGCGCAGGTCAGGCGCGAGTTTGGGAGCCCCGACCAGCAACGGTTTACGCTTGGGGAGCAGAGACTTTAGATGGGCAGGCGGCGAACGCGTCCGAGCACGTTGATAAGGGAGCTGCCTAGTGAACACGATGGATTTTCAAGAAGTTGGGTTGCGTGAAATTAACCGATCTTTACAAGCGGTTGAATCACTGACCAACAATCGTGAATGGACGATTGAAAACCCAATGGGTCAGCACGCCATTGCGTGCGGGATAACCGCGCCTCTGTCTGTGCATATTAAAGGCAACGTAGGTTTTTATTGCGCCGGTATGAACCAACAAGCGGAAGTGATCATCGACGGTCACGCGGGTGTGGGCCTGGCGGAAAACATGATGAGTGGTGTAGTTCGCGTTAAAGGCAACGCCAGTCAATCCGCGGGGGCAACTGGCCATGGCGGCTTACTCGTGATCGAAGGCGATGCCTCCTCACGTTGTGGTATTTCGATGAAAGGCATCGATATTGTTGTGGGTGGTTCTGTGGGGCATATGTCTGCGTTTATGGGACAAATTGGGCACATGGTGGTTTGTGGTGATGCGGGTGAAGCGCTAGGCGATTCCATTTATGAAGCCAAACTTTATGTGGCAGGTTCAGTGGAAAGCTTAGGCGCGGATTGCACCGAAAAAGAAATGACCGCTGAACATGAGCAAGCACTAGCAGATTTACTTGAGCGATCACAAATTAACAAGAGCGTGCAAAGTTTTCGCCGCTACGGTTCGGCGCGTAAGCTCTACAACTTTGATATAGATCATGCTGACGAGTATTGATTTTATGTGCACGGCTTTTCAACACCCATCACCCTATTCCCTCGCACAATCTCTGAGCCGTAAGCTCGGTACAACAGGCGCAGCATAATGGACGAGAATATCCCTCGCGTGACCCCTCGAGAGTCAGCGACGTTTGATGAATACACGCGCTCTGAGATTCGACGTGCCGCCAGTACCGGTATCTACGATATTCGTGGTGGTGGTGCCAAACGACATTTACCGAATTTCGACGATCTTTTGTTTTTAGGGGCTTCCATTTCTCGTTACCCACTGGAAGGCTATCGTGAGCGTTGCGGAACCGATGTCACGCTGGGTGGATTAAACGCTTCAAAGCCTTTGGAATTAAAAATTCCGATCACCATTGCTGGCATGAGCTTCGGATCGTTGTCCGGTCAAGCAAAGGAATCGTTGGGTCGTGGGGCGAACCTTGCGGGTACCTCTACCACCACAGGCGATGGGGGAATGACCCCGGAAGAACGCGGTCACTCAAAGCAGCTGGTCTATCAATATTTGCCTTCCCGTTATGGTATGAATCCCGATGATTTGCGTAAGGCGGATGCCATTGAAATTGTGGTGGGCCAAGGTGCAAAACCCGGTGGTGGTGGCATGCTAATGGGGCAGAAAATCAACGACCGAGTGGCTGAGATGCGTTCCTTGCCAAAGGGCATTGACCAACGATCCGCGTGTCGTCATCCCGACTGGACCGGCCCCGATGATTTGGAAATCAAGATTCTCGAATTGCGTGAAATCACGAATTGGGAAAAGCCCATCTATGTGAAGGTGGCAGGCTCTCGTCCCTATTACGATACGGCGCTGGCGGTAAAAGCCGGTGCTGATGTTGTCGTACTCGATGGCATGCAAGGTGGCACAGCGGCCACCCAAAATGTGTTTATTGAACACGTGGGTCAGCCGACGTTAGCGTGTGTGCGTCCTGCGGTACAAGCGCTGCAAGACTTAGACATGCACAGAAAAGTACAGCTGATTGTGTCCGGCGGTATTCGCAATGGTGCCGATGTTGCCAAAGCCATGGCGCTGGGTGCTGATGCCGTGGCCGTGGGCAGTGCCGCGTTAATCGCGCTGGGCGACAACGATCCGCGTTATGAAGCAGAATACAATAAGTTAGGCAGTACCGCGGGTGCTTATGATGCGTGGCACTTGGGGCACGACCCGGCCGGTATCACAACCCAAGAGCCAGAACTGGCCAGCCGGCTTGATCCGGTGGCTGCTGGTCGACGGCTAGCGAACTACTTGAAAGTGATGACGTTAGAGGCGCAAACTATAGCGCGTGCCTGTGGCAAGAATCACTTGCACAACCTGGAACCGGAAGATTTGTGTGCATTGACTGTGGAAGCCGCTGCCATGGCGGGTGTACCGCTGGCAGGCACCTCATGGATTCCAGGCCAAACACCCTACTAAGCTGTACACGCGCACAGCGCACCGTTAAGAAAATTTAGAGGAGTTGCAATCAGCATGACACTGGACTTAACCGATTACGCTGAGAAGCACGGCATAAAATTTTACTTGTTCAATTTTACGGACATTGTTGGCACGCAACGCGCCAAATTGGTGCCCGCTGGCAAGGCCAGTGGCATACAAAAAGCCGGTGCAGGTTTTGCCCCGTTCGCAAGTTGGCTCGATTACAGCCCATCTGATGCGGACATGTTGGTCATTCCCGATACCGATTCGTTAATTCAATTGCCTTGGAAGCCTGAAATCGCCTGGCTGGCTGGTGACTGCTGGATGGACGATGAGTTGGTTGCTCAAGCCCCTCGCAATGTGCTGAAAAAACTCATGGCTGAATCGGCCGAGCATGATTTACTCATGAAAGCGGGTGTTGAACCTGAATTTCATATCATTACACCCGATGGCAGTGCGATTTCTGATGAACGTGACGTTCAAATGAAGCCTTGCTACGATCAATCCACCATCATGCGCCGCATTGATGTGATTGGTGAGATCAGTTCCACCATGACAGAATTAGGCTGGAACCCGTACCAGTGTGACCATGAAGATGCGAATGGCCAATACGAAATCAACTGGGATTTCAGTAACGCCTTAACTTGTGCCGATCAACTCGCGTTCTTTAAATTCATGGTGAAAGCCATTGCCGAAAAGCATGGGCTCCGCGCGACCTTCATGCCAAAACCGTTCTCTCATTTAACGGGTAACGGTTGTCATGTGCACATATCCATGTGGTCTAACGATGAAAAAACCAATAAGTTTTCTGACGCAAATGGCGAACTGGGTTTGTCTGAAACTGCCTACCATTTTATTGGGGGTTTGTTGGAACACGCAGAGTCACTCGCAGCCATCACGAACCCTTCGGTTAATTCTTATAAACGCATTAATGCACCACCGACTTTATCCGGTGCTACGTGGTCGCCCAGTTCGATCACCTATGGCGGTAACAACCGCACACACATGATCCGTATTCCAGACGAAGGCCGCATTGAGCATCGATTACCGGATAATTCAGCGAACCCCTACTTGTTAATGTCGGGATTGTTGGCCGCGGGTCTGCACGGCATTCAGAATAAAACCGCCAGCGGTGAACGCTTGGATATCAATATGTATACCCATGCGCACACCGTAGAAAACTTACGCAAGCTGCCATTGAACTTGTTGGATGCGGTGCGTTTGTTTGAAGCCAATGATGGCCTTCGATCAACCCTAGGTGATGAATTTAGCAAGGCGTACATTAATCTTAAGAACGATGAATGGAATCGCTACGCGTGCTCCTTGTCCGAATGGGAACGCGAACACACTCTCGATTGCTAATGACTTATTGTACGGTCGACCAGTTCGGTCGACCGTTAAGTCACTGTGGTTTGAAACGGTGTTTTAGATAACTTAATTAATAAATGAATTCAGTGTCTGCTTTGTTCGCAGGCATCCAACGAACGACTAGGAGAGATAACATGACGGCAAGCTGGCGCTTTTCAACACTGGGTGATCGACATCGTGCGATGGGTTCAGTACTTGAAGACTGGAGCGGTATGGGTACCGCTTGGACTTACGACAAGGACCAAGAGGAAGAGTATTTAGCCATTCGCACCAAAGCAGGCTTCATGGATGTCTCGGGCTTGAAAAAAGTGCACATCACCGGTGCACATGCCTCTCATGTTGTTGATCGCGCAACCACACGAGATGTTGAGAAAATCTCACCTGGACGTGCTTCTTATGCCTGCATGCTCAATGATGCGGGTAAGTTTATTGATGATTGTGTTATCTATCGTACCGGTGCTAATTCCTTCATGGTGGTGCACGGTTCAGGCGATGGGCATGAGCAATTAACGCGAGCGGCCATCGGTCGTGATGTATCGATTCGTTTTGATGACAACCTGCACGACATTTCGCTGCAAGGTCCATTGGCTGTCGACTTCCTTGAAAAACACGTGGAAGGCATTCGCAATCTGAATTACTTCGCCCACATGCCAACCCGCCTGTTTGGTCATCCGGTCACAATTTCACGCACCGGTTACACCGGTGAGCGCGGCTATGAAATTTTTTGCCGTGGCCAGGATGCGCCGAACATCTGGGACACCTTAGTGGAACAAGGCGCACCTATGGGTATCATTCCAACCCGCTTCACCACTTTAGACCTGCTGCGTGCCGAGAGTTACTTACTGTTCTTCCCGTACGATAACTCGGAGATGTATCCGTTTGACGATGACGTGACTGGCGATACCCTTTGGGAACTTGGCTTAGATTTCACCGTTAGTGAAGGCAAAACCGGCTTTCGTGGCGCTGAGGAACACTACCGACTAAAAGGTCGTGAGCGATTCAAGATCTACGGCGTGAAATTGGATGGCACTGAAGCGGCCGAAGAAGGTGCACCGCTGATGCAAGATGGTAAACAAGTTGGCGTAGTCACAATTGGTATGTATTCTTCGCTGAATAAACACAATGTGGGTATTGCAAGAATGCCCGTTGACTGCGCTAAGCCGGGTACCAAGCTGCAAGTTCAGAATGCGTCCGGGTTGATCGATTGTGAAGCAGCACCCATGCCGTTCTATGATGTGGATAAGGAACGCCGATCCGCGAAGGGGTAAGTGATGAGTACCATTGAGTACGCTGATTTTAAAAGTCGGCCATTTTATGGTGTGTTAAAACCGGCATCGTCTGTGGCGCATTTAGTCGTGGCAGAAGGTGAAGGTGCACAGGCGGTGCTTGATCTGGTGGCCAAAGCACCGGCTGACTTTGCCAGTAAAGCCACACTGCTCTACGCTGAAGGGCCGTACGTCAGTGATAACAGCAATAGAGAAGCGTTGCGTGCCTTGGGGTTTGCGCGTTTTCATACCAGTGCAACGGCGGCAGCTGCCGTACCTCGGCTGAACGGTACCTTGGAACGCTTGCGTATGGGAACGCAAGTGTATTTAACCGGCAATGAATCCGCACTCAGTCTGTTTGTGAAAGTGTGTACGGATGCAGGCCTGGATTATCAAGGCCTGCAAACTGAACACCGCGGCAGCCTTGCCAGAAGAATGCAATGCGTTCACTGCAAAGGCATCACCGAAGAGGTCACAACCCAACCGGCTGAGTGTGCGCATTGTGGTTTGTTGTTGCTGGTGCGTGATCACTATTCAAGACGCATTGGTGCATTCCAAGGTGTGAACATCAACGCTGAAGACCCTTCGGATGTTCCGGCAAAAGAGGAGATTTTTCGTTGAGCACGCACGCGGCAATTGACGTCATCGTCTCAGATGTGGTCGAAGTGAATTCGTTGATTAAGCGCTTTCATTTCAAACGCAGTGATGGAGGGTACTTACCGGCTTTTTCCGGTGGTGCTCACATCGTTATAGAAATGCAAGATGGCGATCATATAAGGCGAACACCCTACTCGTTAATGAGCTCCCCTCTGGATACCAGCGACTATCAGTGCAGCATTCGCCGAGATGATGAGGGTCGTGGTGGTTCGCTGTACATGCATCGCGAAGTTAAACCCGGCATGGCGATGAAGATCAGCCCCCCAGCCAATCTGTTTCCGTTAGATTTACGGGCCCGTAAACATTTAATGATTGCCGGTGGCATTGGCATCACGCCATTTCTAGCGCAAACCAGCCAACTCGAACGTACTGGTGGGCATTACGAATTGCACTACGGTGTGCGCAGTGCCGAGCTGGGTGCCTATCTGGATGTGTTGGGTGATCGACTGCAACATCGCTTACATACCTATTTTGATGATCAAAAACAATCCATGGATTTCGATGCATTGTTGAGCACGCAACCCGCTGGCACACACTTGTATGTATGCGGTCCCACGCCGATGATCGACAAGGTGCTAAACACCGCACGCGCGGCTGGGTGGCCAGAGTCACACATCCATTTTGAGCATTTCTCCAAGGCAGCTCCAGGTGAACCATTCACCGCGGAACTCTCTGTCAGCGGTGTCACTGTGGAAGTTGGCAGAGACCAATCGCTGCTGGAAGCCATAGAAGCTGCGGGCATTGACGCGCCCTATTTGTGTCGCGGTGGTGCCTGTGGGCAATGCGAAACTCGCGTGCTCGATTACGAGGGTGAGTTGCTTCACGAAGACCACTGGCTCGAAGACGATGAGCGAGCGTCCGGTGAAAAAATCATGCCGTGCGTTTCGCGCTTTTGCGGCAAGCGGCTGGTACTTGAACGGTGATTCACTTTGTCCGCCCTTTAACTCTTTCTTTATTCTCGATAACCAACGCCGAGGTTCAACATGGGTAGCACCGCTAGCCTTCCGACATTCAAAGACGGAACATACCGCGACGATTTTAGCTTCAAGAATTCCCCAGAAACCGTTTTACGCGCACCCTTCCCGTTTGATAAAGACGAGTATATGTATGCGGTCAATATGGAGCTGCATAAGGATGGACGTAAGGGTACGGCCTATGAACAACCCATCGATGTGGATGAGCACTACGTAGCCGAGATGCGTGATCGCGCGCTAGTGCTTGATGAAGATCCCTTGCGTTGCCAGAGCCAGCCGCACATGGAAATGGCTGGCTGGGATACCTTGGAATTGCTGATGGAGTGCAAAGCCGCCAGCTACCCCGAAGCCTTCTCACTGGAACGCGACGGGGATCAGTGGCACTGGATTAATCGTCCCATGGGTATTGATCAACGCTTTACGTTTGGTGATGCCACCACGCTGCCCTATGGACCGTTTGAATACATCACGCGTCAAGCTCAAGGGGATTTCGTTGTACTGGATGAACGTCATGGCAATTTGTGGATGGATGCGGGCATGGTCACCACACAAGCCGACTGGTCGCTCGACTTTGACATCGGGATGAATTTCTTCGAATGGCATGCACCAGTGCCGTTGGCGCATGAAAAAGGCATCTTCACACGAGCCTTAAAATACTTATTAGCCGTTCAACAGGCTAACCCCGCGCGGCGCTTGAACTGGACGATGACGGTGAACCCACGCTTAGACACCAGCCCAGAAAACTATCACCAATGGGGTCCAGAAAACACCCACATCACACCGGAAAATGTGGCCGACAAATTATTCTTGCGCATCGAGTTACAAAGCTTTTGGCGTTTGCCGCGCTCGAATGCCATCTTGTTTCCCATACGTTGCTACTTGTTGAGCATGCGAGACCTTTCCACCGTTCCCAAGTGGGCAACGCGCATGCACAGAGTGCTTAAATCACTGCCACCGGAATTGTCCACCTATAAGGGTCTGGATAATTTTCGTGGCACCGCCATTGATTGGTTGTCTCAGTTTGACGACGGCTCCCCAACATCCAGTGGGCCCTTCCCCGATTAACAATGCGCAGTCCTGAGAATTACCCCACTCAGGACTGCCTTTCATTGGCAATGACGTCGAGTTGTGACACAGGACGATTCGCTAAAACGCGCAACTTGCCGGCAGCGGATCCACAAACGCAAGCTCGTCCATAAAAGCTGACCCTAGGGTGCTTTTGGTTAAGCCCTCTAGCACGCTTCCACGGAATACTTGGTCACCGTAGCCTGCGTTATTCATATGGGCACGCACAATAATTTGTTCATTGTCACTCAATTCGATGGGCCCACCACTGCGTGTGAACGGTTGCTCAGTCACATGACTGTGGCCCAATATCCGTCGATAAACCAGACTGCCGTCAGCTCGTAACACTTCCCACCAATCTGCATATTGGTCACATCCCGTATCTGGGCTCTGAACAGTAACTGAGAATGTGTAGCTTAGCGGTGCACCGCTGATTGAGACGGCACTCACCGCCGCACTTTGATTGTTTGGGGCGATTTCATTGGCCGGGGCGTTGTTGCTTAAATTGCTGCCGCCGCCACACGCGCTTAGCATCAGTGAACAGAAAAGAACGGCAGTAACAGTCGAATTAGTCATAATTAGTGCTTAGATCGCAGCGTTGACGCCTGGTGCATTAAGAGTTTACACCGAAGCCAAAGAATCAGACGATCCAGCAAAGAAATCACTCAACGCTGTTCATGATCGGTAACGAAAGATAGAATGGCTGGAACCTGTGAGAATCGGCCATGACAACTTTAACGTATGCGGTAACTGGGGTGGCAAGTGGCATCGGTGCACAGCTGGCGCGCATTCTAAAAGAGCAAGGTCATACCGTTATTGGCTTGGACATTCGTGAAGCCACTGACCCCATCGATCAATTTATCAAACTCGATTTAAACGACCCCAACAGCATCGTCGCAGCAACCGCGCAAATTAAGTCACCGATTGACGGCTTGTGCAACAACGCAGGTTTGCCTCCTCGCGACGGATTAGAGGAAACTATCCTTCAAGTTAATTTTCTTGGAACTCGCGCGTTTACTCAAGGTATGTTGCCGCACCTGCGTGAAGGTGCGTCAATTGTCAACATGGCAAGCCGCGCAGGTCATGGTTGGCGCGACGCACTTGAGCAAGTCAAGCGATTAGCAACACGGATGCAACGTGATCAACTGGCTGCCTTTGTTGCGGATGAAAAACTGGATGCCACCCGCTGTTATAACTTAAGTAAGGAAGCCATCATCCTGTGGACAATGGCTGAAGCAGAACCGATGGTGCAATGTGGCGTACGAGTGAATTCGCTCAGTCCCGGTGGAATAGCGACCGGAATTCTTGCAGACTTCCAACGTGTATTTGGCGATGCGATGGCGAAGAACATAGAACGTGCCGGTCGTGCAGGGTCTGCCGAGGAAGTGGCTGAGATTGCTGCGTTCTTATTATCTCCCGCCTCACATTGGATAAAAGGTACCGACATTGCCATCGACGGTGGGATGGGCGCGTTCAATATGTCGGATGCGATGGGTTTAAGCCAGTTGCGCTTACCTGCAGCTGAGAGTGCCACGTGAGCATCCCATCATTAGACATTGACTTCTATTCAGATGAAGTCATACAAGACCCCTACCCGGTTTATGCAACGATGCGCGAGCTGGGTCCGGTCGTTTATCTTCCTAGGAACGATCTTTATGCACTGCCCCGTTGTAAAAATTAGTCATCAGAAACAGCCCAGCTGGGCTCTGACTGATTATGTGAACTCATCGTGACTAATATTAAGACGTATAACTGGGCACGGACATATGATATTTTGGCCAGGTAAATGAGGTTTCCTGTGAGAACACGCACCGCTCCTGCACAACAGTTCGCAGAAGCCGGTAAAAGCGCTATTTATCGAACCTAAAGTTAGAATAATTAAGTAGACGAACGAAAAAAGAGGATCTGTACATGAATTTCAAAGTTACGACGGGTGCCCTGGCGCTTGCGCTTCTCTCTGGGCTTTCAGCACCTACACTAGCTGCGGAACGCATTATTTTTAACTGCTTCTTTCCGGCGAAGCATTACGTGTGTACGCAATTTTTGCCCGAATTGAAGAACCGAATCGAAACGGCAACAGAAGGGCGCGTGAAGGTCAATACACCACCGAAGTCCTTGTCTGCCCCACCCGATCAATATGACGGTGTGGTCGGCGGCGTGATGGACGGCGCTCTGCAGTTCAATGCCTTCATTGCTAACCAAGTTCCGGGTATTTAATTCTCGTTGTTACCTTTTGTCGGCAGCAGTAAAGCCGAAATCGCTGGCCCTGCGTTATGGGAGACGTACCAAAAATTCTTCGCGGGTAAAAATGAATATGGGGACGCGAAGCTGATCGCAGTCTATGCGTCCAGTGGCAATGAATTTTTCTCACTGAACGATTCGCCCATTGAGAGCATTGAAGATATTGGTAGTCGTAAAATGTGGGGCCTACCCGGTGTTGTTGCCAACACACTTAAGGGCACAGGAAGCTCCGTGGTCGCAGGTCCTGCCGTACAAATGCTTGAAATCGTTTCGAAAGGTGTGGTTGACGGATACGCTGGCGTGCCTTGGGGTTCTGTGGCTGCATTCAAGCTTGGTGATTACACGAAGTCAGCCACCGAACTGCATGCAAAGCTTTTCCAACCGACGTTTTCGTTTCTAATTTCCAACGCGAAGTGGGATAAATTCTCAGCAGAAGATCAAGCCGCGATCATGAACGTCATGGGGGCCGATTATGCGCAATGGGTTGGAGCGATTCAGGACAAGGTTAACGATGGGGCGCGAGCGGCTTTGATGGAGTCAGGTATTGACGTCGTCACAGGTTCTGACGAATTAGAGAATGGTTTACGTGAGTTAGGCCAACCGATTACCGATGCTTGGGTAGCCAAGATGAGTGACATGGGAATCGACGGTCAAGCGGTGATTGATTTCTACTTGGAACGCATTGCAGCGGGTGAAGCGGTCATGGCGAAGTAAACAACGCAGCGCCACCTGATGGAACACCTGTTCAAGAGTATCGAGCGCGTGCTAGCGGTCCTCGCTGGCATTGCGCTTCTTATCATGATGGTTCTGACCTTTGTCGATGTTATCGGGCGCTACGGATTTAATAATTCAATTTTTGGCACCTCAGAAATTATCGAATTGCTGATGGTGGTGGTCATCTTTGCCGGTATCGCCTTTGTTATCGCCGACTTGGTCGCCTTGGCTCTCATCATCACCTTCCCAATTTTAGCGGTAGGATTGGTGGCACTTCTGAGATAAACGTCGCCAAACTATGTGGCGTGCTGCATTCAACGCAAACTGTGAACGAAAAAAAAGATTAACCATGTCTACTAAGAATATTCTGTTCATCATGTGCGACCAACTGCGCTGGGATTACTTAAGTTGCTACAACAAAGAAGGTTTGCAGACGCCGCATATTGACGCGTTGGCTTCCCGTGGTGTTCGCTACGATCGAGCGTACGTACAGTCGCCAGTCTGTGGCGCTTCAAGAATGTCGGCCTACACTGGGCGTTATGTTCATGCTCATGGCGCCTCTTGGAATTTTGTGCCGCTAAAAGCTGGCGAAATGACCATCGGTGATCATTTACGTCCACTGGGTGTGCGTTCGGTGCTCATTGGCAAAACGCACATGAAAGCGGATGCTCCGGGCATGGCGCGACTGGGCATTGATCCTACAAGCCGTATCGGCGTAAGAATATCCGAATGCGGGTTCGACCCCTATGAGCGTGATGATGGCATACACCCCTACTCGGGTCATGAACCCAACCCACGCTATAACGACTTTGCACGCGAACAGGGTTTAGAGGCTGAGAACCCTTGGGAAGAATACGCCAATGCTGCCTCAGGCAATAACAACGAACTGTTGTCTGGCTGGTTTTTAAAGTACGCCGATCGACCGGCCCGTGTTCCCGATCCTCTATCAGAGACGCCCTACATCACCGGTCGCGCAATGGATTTTATTGATGAAGCGATTGAAACGAATCCGAATCAACCTTGGGTCGCCCACGTCAGTTACATCAAACCTCACTGGCCCTACATCGTTCCTGAACCCTACGCCAGCCTCTATGGGCCAGACGATTATCTGGGGGATCACTGGCTGGGTGAGAAAGAGCTGTTTCATGAAGAATCGGTGCGAGTACCGCTGATTATTTATGACCCCTCGCCTAAAGCGGATGGAACACGAGGATCGGTGAACAACGATTTGGTTGAGGCCATCGATTTGGCACCAAACTTCCTTGATCTGTATGCAGGGGCTGCGGTGCCTCACATATTGGATGGGCATTCTCTAATGGACACATTAGCAGGCACACGCAAAGCAGACCCTAGGCGCTATGTGATTTCCGAATACGATTATTCCTTTGTTGAACCTCGAATCGCACTGGATATGCCGGCGCGTGAATGTTGGTTGCGAATGGTGTTTGACGGGCGTTACAAGTACATACACGCCGAACGATTTCGGCCGATGTTGTATGACTTGGAAGAAGACCCCAACGAGTTGAATGATCTGGGCGCTGATCCCGCTTACCATGATGTGTGCGAACGTTTACACGAAGCGTTATTTGAGTGGGCCAGAAAGCCGCGTCAACGATCCACCATTTCCGATGGCATTATTGAATCCACCAACGTGCAAGATAAGATCATTGAAACTGGCATATTAATCGGCTTCTGGGATGAGGTGGAGCTTGAACAGGCGATTACCAACGAGTTGGGCCCGCGAATGAGCAACGCTAACCCTTTGGTCGCAACCACACTGAACACCTTACTGCGTCGCACGCCAAAGGATGACAAGCCATGAGCCGTACTACGAACTTTGCACCGGGAATTAAACGTAGAGGTGAAGGTATTGATGATGTCCACTGGAGCATTCTTGGGCAAGTGTATACGCCTAAGTGTATTACCGAGGATTGCTTCAGTTGGCATGCGCTTTTGCCATCTGAAACTTTTATTCCGCCTCATATTCACCCCACACAAGATGAATACATTCAGATCTTATCTGGGGAATTGGATCTGACGCTCGATGGCAAGCCATCCCATGCTGAGGAAGGCGACCTGATTTTAATGCCGCGTGGCATAGCGCACGGTATTTTCAATAATACCGGTCACGATGTCACGTGCTTATTCTGGGTAACGCCTACCGGCAAACTGGTGGACTTGTTCCGTAAGCTGCACAACGTAGGACGCCCGGAGGACGCTGTGGCTATTTCAGCGGATCACGAAGTCAATTTCTTACCGCCGGTGCGTGCAGCTGATGTGCTTGGGATGGAATAATGTTGTCTTAATTTCTAAGGCACACTAAATTTCCGAACCCCCAGATACCTTTGACCATTTTCAATCAGCTGATTCTTGGCTATTTGATAAAACTGGCCAGAATTCGCTTGAACTCGGTAGTACCAAGTGCCCGAAGGTAAAGTCTGCCTGTCCAGTACGACTTCGACGCGTTCAAGTGCATTGGGAATTCCGGAACTGTTGTAGATGATCGTGCCGTCTGCGAAGTCTGCTTGAGATGCTATTTGGATGTCATAGCTGACTTCACCTCCTGTGATATCGGTAGCTCTATCCCACCACAAAACGGTGTTGTTGTTGCGCGAAAACGGCAGTTTCAAAAAGTGTGGCAAGGGCATGTTAGGACTGGCCGAGAGTCGTTGTAAATTACCTTCAACAACCGATGGGAAGGACTGCCATCGTTCCTCCCAAACATACAAATTCTCCAATACTCGTACACCACCAATATTTTCAAGGTCTGGAGAGCTTGATATGAACGGCCGAATGACGTTTGCGTATTGACTGCTCAGATCTCTGATAGCATCGTCTGTTATATAATCTCGTCGAATTTCGTTTGCCGCTTTGACAATTAAATCGTGCGAGCCCGGCAATAAATAAAACTGGCGTATGAAATTATTCTCTGCTTCATTTGCAAAACCAAACGTTAAGCGAGCGGCGAGTTCATTGAAAGAGTTGCCATCGCTTAGTGGTGTGTTGATACGAAGCGATCCATCGTAGTCCCAGGGTAGGAAATAGAACGTTTCAGAGTCTTTAGGGTTGTACAGAAAATAATTTTGGTCGATAACGTCTCTATGCCCGAGTAAAAGATTGGTTGTTATCCACATCAGCACATTATTGCGATTGAAATAACGATCCAACACCGTGTCAAAAGCAATATTGGGATCGTTGATCGCTGCAACCATTTCCACCAGCTTGGTATGATTTTTACCCCGATCGATTTCAATGCGCTCTTCAAAACGTGTTTCATCCACCGGTTGGCCGTCAGCATCCACTTGAATAGCGGCTAGATCATTACCTGAGAACGTAAAAAAGTTAGCCTTATAAACGTTGTCGTCTTTATCCAAACCACGATTAATCAAGTACTCTTTGGCACGCGACTCAACATGCGTATACAAACCTTGGTTAACGGGTCCCGCACCGTCATCAATCCAAAGGTTGACAAACTGGGTGCGTAAACTGGGCAGGTGTGGAAGTCGCTGCATGAGATCAAAGGCCAGCTTATTCGTCATTCGGCTTTGATCGTAGGGGTGTTTGTTTAATTGAATGCGTTCCTCGTTCCGCCAAAGGTCGTCCTCTAGGCGAACCCTGAATGACTTTTGCGGAGCAGTCCGTGAGGTAGACCCGCGCTGGCGTAGTCCTGCATTGGCATCTGGTCCGGTATCCGGCAAATCGGTGGTCGTTAGCTTGACATCGATATCAACTTTAAAGTCATCATCGCCATTGGTATCAGCGAGCACGTCGGCAAGGGTACAGCCACTTTGGTCTTCTGGCAGGCAGACACCTGGGGTGGTTCGAGTGGCGACATCCATACGGATAACGTTGATTAGCTCGTATCCGTCCCGCTTGTAAAAGTCGGATGGATCATCAATATCAGAGTCAGTGGGTACAAATACGGATGCAGCTGGAGGCTCGGTATCTTCAATGATATTGAATGTTTCTCTAATCGTCCAATAATTCACGTTGTCGTTGTTGTCACTTACGCCAATGTAAAATCGAAATTCACCTTCTGGTAAAGCCGTATTAAGCTGCCATGTCGCGTTATCTGCGTTGCTGAAATTCAATGCAATGTTGCGGATATTTCGAGGGGCCTCAACGACCCCACCCGGACTGACGTACTGACCTGTGGCCAAATCTCTTATTACATAAAATACATCGCGAAGGCCGGACCCGCCCGCATCGTTGGCGACACCATTAAATGTTTGTGTTGTGATAACCGATGTGGTGGGTTGAAGAAGTGACGCTGACGGCTTTATTTCGTCCGTATTGGTGACACTTTCAATCGTGGTACGAACTTGCCACCACGAGGTGTTACTCGCTTTATCGCGAGCGGTAACATATAGGCGGAAGTTACCTGCTGGGAATCTGGTATCCACAGTCCATATCCCGTTGTTGGAATCACTTAAGGTTAATTCCGTGTCTCGAAAAACGCGATCAGTATCCACGCTTCCATCCACATTAACCCATTCATTGGTGTCGAGATTACGAATAACAAAAAACGCTCTATCAATACCCGAGCCACCACTATCCGAAATGACGCCACTGAATGTAAAAGGACTCGGGATGGTTGCAACGGACCCAGACGGTTGGAGCTGTGAAATCAAGGGAGCGGAATTATCCTGCGCGTGAACAGGTGATATATAACCTATGAGAAGTAAAACCGCGAAAGACATGGCCCTATTCATATATGCCCGCACCTTAAGACTAGTGAGTTATGTTTAAAGAGGATAAAAAGATAAAGCAACATCTATTCTGTAAATTCGGTTTTTCTGTTTCGTCGTTCGGTACTACATAGTCAAATACTTGCGGCCAGTCTCCCAGCCTTCTGACACTTCCATCAACACCGCGCTGATCAAACGCAAACACGATTCGA